>JAFYXJ010000010.1 GCA_017546205.1 Clostridia bacterium
AAAGCGAATATATACATGCAAACTTCAGGCGTAAAAACAAGGGGAAAACCGTAGAAGTTTTAGTTACAAACTATTAAATAAGCACTCTCTGGGGTTCCAGAAAGTGCTTATTTTATCATATCATTAACAATAGAAGTTATAGTGTCAAGTTGCTTATCGCTCATCTTTTTCAATGATTTAATCAACGTATTCAACTTTTCAGGGTTTGCAGCATCCGTATCAAAGAAGTCGCTTGGACTTATGTCAAGGTACTCGCAGATGAAGAAAAACGCTGCCATTGAAGGAAGGGCTTTGCCACTTTCAATATTGCTGATATAACCTGTGTTTTGTGAAATCGAAAGGCTCATTTCGCGTGCACTGACACCTTTCTTTGTTCTTAACTGTGCCAATCGTAATGGAAAATCTTCTTCGTACATAAAATCACCTCGCTACATAATATTATATCCTACGGATTTAAAATTATGGTGGAACCATTCCTGAAAATACATTGCCATTAAGGAATGAATGTGATATAATATGTATAAATGTTTGAAACAAAGTGATAAATGTGAGATGAGTAAACCGATGAGCATAGAAAATACAGCCTGTTTCTTCGGGCATAGGAAGATTTCTGTAACCGATGATTTGAAAAGTAGATTATATAATGAAATTGAAAATTTGATAACTACTGACGGAATTAACACCTTTCTTTTTGGCAGCAAAAGCCAATTTGATGACCTTTGCTACAAGGTTATAACTGATTTAAAAAGCAAATACCCTAATATACAGCGTGTATATGTTAGGGCAGAAAATGAATATATAGACGGCGAAGGCAGTCGAGCATACAGAGAAGGGTTGATGGAATTTTATGAACACACCTACTACCCCGAAAGTGTTTCGGGTGCTGGTAAGGCAGTTTATGTCAAGCGTAATCAACATATGATTGATGAGAGTTCCGTATGTGTGTGTTTTTATGATGAAAACTATTTACCAGCCAGAAGAAAACAAAGCAGACGTGATTTGTTTGATTATCAACCTGCAAGCGGTACAGGCATAGCCTATCAGTATGCGGTGAAGAAAAAGAAAAAAATAATAAATATTTTCTCAAAAAATCAAAAAATCTAATCACTACTATATATTGACATAAATATAAAAAATAAGGACATATAACACTATATATGACATAAATGCTGTTTTTTGATGCTTGAAACACTACCAAAACAGCCCTTAAACAGGGACAGTTACCTTAAAGAGAGATACAGGATGCAAAAATCCGAGTATCTTTTTAGGGTGTGATTGATGTGGCTGATAAGGAAAAAGCAGCACAAGAAGCCGCTTTCAATCGTTGTGTGGATTTTCTTGTTCAGATGATAGAAAAGTATGGGCATGAAGTTTTGGCAGAGATTGAGAGTTTGGAAGAAAGCAAAAAATAATATAAATTACAGGGAAAGAACCTTTCGGGGTTCTTTTTTTGTTTATAAGGACAAATTGTCTGTATTTTATTGATTTTTTACGCATATTGAGTTATAATAATGGTTGGGAATGAATGCACACGTTTGTGTGGTAAATGGAGTTGAGTTGGATGGAAAATATAAAATGTTATATCTACACACGTGTTTCTACTGCTATGCAGGTAGAAGGATATAGTTTAGATGCACAGAGAGAGGCTATATACAAGTATACTAACGCATTTGGTTACGAAGTTGTCAGAGAATATACCGATGAAGGTTATTCTGGAAAGAACGTGGAAGGTAGACCTCAATTCAGACAGATGCTACAGGATATTGAAGATAAAAAAGATGACGTCAAGTTTGTTTTGGTATTTAAACTATCCAGATTTGGACGAAATGCAGCAGATGTTTTAACCACCCTACAAACTATGCAAGATTATGGTGTGAATTTAATATGTGTTAAAGATGCTCTTGACAGTTCACAAGAAACAGGCAAACTTATGATTACGATTTTATCTGGCGTGGCTGAAATAGATAGAGAAACCATTAGAATACAAACAATGGCGGGCAGAGAAGAAAAAGCCAGAGAAGGAAAATGGAATGGCGGATATGCTCCCTATGGTTATGACCTTAAAGAAGGCAAACTTGTAATTGCCGAAACTGAAGCGGAACATGTTCGCGTTATTTTTGATAAATATGCAAACACCACAATGGGGCCTGGCGTTATTGCCGAATGGTTAGAAAATAACGGGTACAAGAAAACTGTAAGAAAAAACGGTAAACTGCCACACTTCTCGCCAGATTTTGTAAAAAAAGTTCTTGACAACCCTGTGTATTGTGGTCGAATTGCTTATGGCAGAAGAAAAACGGAGAAAATAGATGGTAAGAGAAATGAATATCACATTGTAAAGCAAAAAGAATATCCTACATATCAAGGCATTCATCAGCCGATAGTTTCAACTGACCTTTGGGAAGCAGCACATGCTAAAAGACAACAAACGGGTGGCATGTGGATAAAAACCCACTCTTTAGACCACGAACATCTGCTTTCTGGCATCGTAAAATGTCCTGTTTGTGGCGGAGGTATGTATGGTAATGTTCACCGAAAGAAAAAGAAAGATGGTTCATACTATAAGGACTACTTCTTTTATAGGTGTAAACACAAGATTAAATTCGACGGTCACGATTGTGATTATAAAAAACAATGGGCTGAATATAAAATAGACTTTGCTGTTGAAGAAGTAATTTCTGAACTTGTGAACACTCCGCGTTTCAAAGAAACCATATCTGCACAGATTGAGGCGCACGTCGACACTAACAATTTAGAAACAGAACTTGAAAGCATCAAGAAAACAATTAAGAGCAAAGAAACCTTGATAGCGAAAACAAATAGAGATATTACAAAATTGGATGCATCTGACAGTTTGTATGAAAAACGGTGTCAAGATTTGGACATTAGATTAAATGCACTTTATGACGATTTGGCTTTGTATCAATCTAAACGTTCCGAAATAGAACAACGCATACTGAATATTAGGGAAGAAAAAATAAAGACGGAAAATATATATAAGTTTCTTCTATACTTTGATAATTTATACTCTAAATTCACTGATGTTGAAAAAAAGGTTTTCTTAAAAACCTTTATAGAACGGGTTGACATATACCCAGAAGAACAGGCTGATGGTAGAATATTAAAGTCGATAAAGTTTAATTTCCCAATATTCTTTGATGATAAAATCATAAAAGGATTGAGTTGGGATAACGAGGCTCACGACGAGTGCGTGGCGTTGATTTGTCGGGAATGATAACAGGAGGATAAGGATGACAACGGCGAGAAAAATCAAAGAATTTGTAAGCGAGCAGTACCCTTACCGGACAGAGATGCATGCCCATACCAAGCCGGTGAGCGGATGCAGTGAAGTACCTCCGGAACAGCTGATTGAGATTTATAAAAACTTGGGTTATCACGGGATTGTGATTACCAATCATTTTTTTATGGGCGATGTTTTTTCTGATCCATCCCGTTCCAAAGAAGAGAAACTCCGTTGGTATCTTGCGGGATATGAAGAAGCAAAAAAAGCAGGGGATGCCTGCGGTCTTCATGTGATGTTGGGGGCGGAACTTCGGTTCAATGAGAATTTTAACGATTATCTCCTTTACGGTGTGGATTACGAAATCTTAAGTGATGCTTTTGATTATCTGGAGCAAGGATTAAGCGTTTATCGGGAAAAGGGAATGCCAAAGCGAGGTGTTCTTCTTCAGGCACATCCGTTTCGCAGCAGAATGGAGTTGGCAGACCCCTCTTTACTGGACGGGATAGAAACATTGAACATGCATCCGGGACACAACAGTGCGGTTGGGCTGGCAATTGCGTATGCAAAGGAAAACAAGTTCCCGATTACTGTGGCAGGTTCGGATTTTCATCATATCAATCGGGGACACGAGGGCGTTGCGGCATTGAGAACCAAAGTGATGCCGGAGGATTCCTTTGCCCTTGCAAACTTGCTGAAGCAAGGGGATTATGTATTGGAACTGGGAGGCGAGGCAATCGTTTTCCCGTAAACAGCAGAGGTGAAACTATGAGTAAAAGAGTAATCGTAATTGGCGGCGGTCCTGCCGGAATGATGGCGGCAGGAGTTGCGGCACAGCGTGGACTACATGTCAAATTGATTGAGCAGAATAAAATGCTTGGCAAAAAACTGATGATTACCGGAAAAGGGAGATGCAATGTAACCAATGCCTGCGAAGATGTGCAGGATTTGATTGCCAACGTTCCCACCAATGGCTCCTTTTTGTATAGTGCATTTTACGGATTTACCAATGCACAAACCATGGAATTTTTTGAATCTATGGGTGTTCCTTTGAAAGTGGAACGGGGGGAGCGGGTGTTTCCTGTCTCAGATAAAAGTCAGGACATTGTTTCTGCCATGCGTCGCTTCTTAATTGAAAACAACGTAGAATTGATTTGCGACCGTGTGGATGAAATTCTTGCTGAGGATGGGCATGTTCGTGGCGTCAGATGCCAGAAACGGGGAGAGATTTACAGCGACAGCGTGATTCTGGCAACCGGCGGTTTATCCTATCAGGGGACAGGCTCAACCGGAGATGGCTACACCTTTGCAGAGGATTTGGGGCATACCATTACCGATATCCGTCCGTCCTTGGTTCCTGTGCAGGTGGAAGAAGACTGGGTGCCGGAACTTGCGGGACTTTCCTTAAAAAATGTAGCCCTCACCGTACATAACAGTAAGGGCAAAAAGGTGTATACGGATTTTGGTGAACTGATGTTTGCACATTTCGGATTAACCGGACCCATTGTGCTGAGTGCGAGTGCACACATGCGAAATATGGGCAGGGAAACCTATCGGCTTTCCCTGGATTTGAAACCTGCCTTAGATGAAAAGCAACTGGATGCCCGTATCTGTCGGGATTTTCAGGAGGGGCTGAACCGGGATTTTCGCAACAGTCTCGGCAAACTTTTGCCCATCCGGTTGATTCCGCAAGTGATTGCGCTTTCCGGCATTGACCCCTATAAAAAAGTAAACTCCGTTACCAAAGAGGAACGGAGTCAACTGATGCATGTGATAAAAAATATGGAATTTCAGGTCGTGGGATTCTGCCCTATTGAGCAGGCAATCATCACATCCGGCGGTGTCAGCGTGAAGGAAATCAATCCCTCTACCATGGAATCCAAACTGGTTTCCGGTCTGTTTTTTGCCGGAGAGATTATTGACGTAGACGCATATACCGGAGGGTTTAATTTACAGATAGCGTTTTCGACGGGCCATCTTGCGGGCTCGTGTTGCTGAAGCGCGAAGCCGTTTTGCCTTGAGGTTGGCAAATAAGGTTGCTTTAAGCACGCAGAAGATAATAGAAATGCCGTAGGTGACCAGAAAAGCAATCCCGAAACGCGGGAGGATGTTGTCAATACCCCACTGAGTCAGGATGCGGTATAGAACCATAATGATCAAACAATGAATCAAGTAAATATCATAAGAGGCCTGCGAAATACTGGTAAGCAGGCCTTTTCCACGTCTTTCCAAGGAAAACGTCAGTTCCCGTGCATAGGAATAAAATCCGCAAATAGAGAAGAAGCAGAATAAAACAACAATGACAGGAGAAAACTTGTAGGCAATCAGTCCCCCAAATTGCATGTAAGAAAGAATACAATGGGCAACGGCAAGAAGTAGCCACCCAACGTATATCAGGGGTTTGCTCTTGGCAATAATGGTTTCAAATGCTTCGTAGTGAAGACCCACATAACTTCCCAAGAACCAGAAAATCAGGTAGGATGGGAAAATCTTGTTGGTTGCTGCCTCATAGGGGAAATACATTCTGGATAATATGGTCAAAGCCAGCGCACCAATCATCAGGAATATCACAAACAGTTTGTTTTTCACGCGGGAAAAGGACATCCAGATAGGCATCATCAGATAAAACTGAACAATCAGAATAACGAAATAAAATTGGGCAGAAAGATTACCGTTGATGAGCAACCCCAGAAACTGGTCAAGGTCAAATTGATAAATATGCAGAATCCAGACAAAAACTGCATAATACACAACCGATGCCAATAGATAGGGGAATACCACTTTTTTTGTTCTTCCCCACAAAAAACGGAGGTAGGAGAACCGGTTGCGGTCACCGTACTGATAAAACAGTTTGACAGCGCTGGTAAACACAAATCCCGGCACCGCAAAGGTGGTCAGCTTGGTAAGGCTGAAAAAAAGAACTGACCAAAAGCTCCATTTGGGTAGGGTATCCACACCCTCTGAAAGCAGATGAATGAGGATAACAAACATACAAAGAAAAAATTCAAATACAGACATTTCTGTAATTTTTCGTTTCATGATAACATTCCTTTTCTGAATGAGATGGTTTCATTTTACAATACAAAGCGTATGTTGTCAATCATATCGGCAGAAGAAATCGGCAAAACAACCAAAAAATAAGTTGAAATATCCCCAAAAAATACTGAAATTAATGTTGCAATTTATGGCATGCTCTGTTATGATATAAAGAGAAATAAAACAAGATATTGTGGTATCAATCTTGGACAAGCAGTAAGGAGTGTATGATATCATGAAATTTGAAGCATGGAAAGGATTTCACGATGGTCCCTGGACAGATGGGGTTGACGTCAAAGACTTTATTCATAAAAATTATACGCCTTATGAAGGCGATGAGGGGTTTCTTGCGCCTGCAACCGAGAAAACCAAAAACCTCTATGCAAAAGTACATCAACTGGTGCAGGAAGAGTTAAAAAACGGTGTTCTGGATGTGGAAACATTCCGTGTTTCCGGTATTGATAATTTTGAACCCGGTTATATTGATAAAGAAAAGGAAGAAATTGTAGGTTTGCAGACTGACGCACCCCTGAAACGGATGATTAACCCTTACGGCGGTGTGCGGATGGTGGAACAGTCTCTCGCGGCTTATGGATACGAGATGGATCCGGTGCGGATGCAGAATTTTAAGGAATTCAGAAAAACGCATAACGATGGTGTTTTTGATGCTTATACCCCCAGAATGCGAACCGCACGCAGTGTGGGCTTGATGACCGGGCTTCCCGACGCTTACGGCAGAGGAAGAATCATTGGAGACTACCGCAGAATTGCCCTTTACGGTATTGATTTTCTGGTGGAACAAAAAGAAGCAGATTTTGAACGTTACGCCAACCTCCCAGCAGATGAAGTAACCATCCGTATGCGAGAGGAAATCCGGATGCAGATTCGTGCATTGGGAGAAATCAAAAAAATGGCACAGCGGTATGGTTATGATATTTCAAAGCCGGCACAAACAGCCAAAGAGGCTATTCAGTTTACCTATTTTGGTTATCTGGCAGCAATCAAGGAAAACAATGGCGCCGCAATGTCCTTTGGGAGAAACTCCACATTCTTTGATATCTATATCAACCGTGATATGAAAAATGGTATACTTACCGAGGATAAGGCGCAGGAACTGATTGACCATCTGGTGCTGAAACTTCGTATGGTTCGCCATCTGCGCACGCCGGAATATAACGAACTGTTCTCCGGTGATCCTACATGGGTAACGGAATCCATTGGCGGTATGGGTGAGGATGGACGGACGTTGGTTACCAAGACATCATTCCGGTTCCTCCATACGCTTACCAACTTGGAATCTGCACCGGAACCCAATATGACGGTGCTGTGGAGTGTAAAACTTCCGGAGGCGTTCAAGCGTTACTGTGCTAAAATGAGTATCCAGACCGATTCTCTTCAATATGAGAGCGATGATGAGATGCGACCTCTCTATGGCGACGACTACGCAATTGCATGTTGCGTTTCTTCTATGGAGTTGGGCAAGCGGATGCAGTTCTTTGGTGCAAGAGTGAATCTTGCCAAGACCCTTCTCATGGCGCTCAATGATGGATATGATGAGAAAAAGGGTATTAAGGTTCTTTCCAATACAGAACCTATGACGGATGAAATCCTGAATTTTGATAAGGTAAAAGCCGCTTATGATAAATGTATGGAAGAAGTGGCAGAACTTTATGTTAATACCATGAATACCATCCATTATATGCATGATAAGTATGCCTATGAGGCAGGACAGATGGCGCTTCATGATACAGAAGTGAAACGCTTTATGGCGTTTGGCGTGGCAGGACTTTCTGTTGTTGCGGACTCTTTGTCTGCCATTAAATACGCCAAGGTAAAACCCATCCGCAATGAGGCTGGTATTACAATTGATTTTGAAGTGGAGGGCGACTTCCCCAAATACGGAAACGACGATGACAGAGTGGACCAACTTGCAGTCGATGTTTTGAAAAAGTTTTACAGCGAACTCATCAAGCATCCCACCTATCGTGACGCAGAACACTCGTTGTCGGTATTGACTATTACTTCCAATGTGGTTTACGGGAAAAAGACCGGAACTACGCCGGACGGAAGAAAAGGTGGAGAACCCCTTGCGCCGGGAGCCAATCCTATGCACGGAAGAGATACCAGCGGTGCGTTGGCGTCTTTGAACTCGGTTGCCAAACTTCCCTATGCCGGCTGTTGCCAGGATGGAATTTCCAATACCTTCTCGGTAACGCCCGACACATTGGGAAAAGAGGAGGCAACCCGAATTTCCAATCTGGTTGCAGTTTTGGATGGGTACTTTATGCAAAAAGCGTTCCATTTGAATGTGAATGTTCTCCGACGTGAGACCTTGATTGATGCTATGGAGCATCCTGAAAAGTATCCCACGCTGACCATCCGGATTTCCGGCTACGCAGTGCGGTTTAACCGGTTGACCAAGGAACAGCAACTTGAGGTTATCAGCCGAACCATGCATGAATCTATGTAAACAGGAAAGGACATCTCAATCCTGAGATGTCCTTTTCAAGAAAAAGGATGTGAAAGAATGGCAAAAGGGTATATCCACTCTATTGAGAGTATGGGACTGGTAGACGGACCGGGGGTTCGTTGCGTTGTTTTCATGCAAGGGTGTGCTATGCGTTGCCGTTACTGTCACAATCCGGATACCTGGCACCTGCACAGCGGTCAGGAAATTGAGGCAGAGGATTTATTCGCAAAGATTCTTCGGTTCAGACCCTACTTTGAAAGCTCCGGAGGAGGGGTTACCTTTTCCGGCGGTGAACCCCTTTTGCAGAAAGAATTTCTCTTGCAACTACTTCGGCTTTGTAAAAAGGCAGGAATTCATACTGCGATTGATACTGCCGGAGGCGGTATGGGTGATTTTAGTGAGATTTTGGAACTTGCGGATATGGTTCTTCTGGATGTCAAACATGTGGAGGCAGAAGCATACCGTGACTTAACCGGTATCTCCCTTGGACGTTATGAACATTTTCTCCGGCAGTTAAAGGAACATCCGGTGGAGGTTTGGGTTCGGGCAGTCATTGTGCCTGGAATCCATGACAATTTTGAATATATTCAAAACTTGTGGGAGGAAGTAAAACGAATTCCAAAGGTCAGTAAGATTGAACTTTTGCCCTACCATACCATGGGAACCAAAAAGTATGAAGCTATGGGAATCCCTTATTCATTGGAGGGGGTTCCGCCTATGGATAAAAAGCAAACCACCCAGTGGCAGGATCATTTGAATAAGATTTTGATGGCCAATAAGTAAGAGGATGTAAAACGTTTCAGGTTTTGCATCCTCTTTGTATTTGTAAATATTCAAATTGTTTCGGTGTCCTGCGGTGTTATCTCAATAACTTTATATTTTGGATTGGTGATCAGCAACCCGTCAGGGGTGTCAACCACTGCAACCAATTCATTTTCGTTCATGTGATAAAAATCCCGATATTCTTTAGGGAGGGTTACTCTTCCAAGTTTATCAATTTTGCGAATAATTCCAACTCTCATGATTTCACCTCAAATACAATATGGTAGTATTTTATACGACTTTATACTATTTGTCAATACTTTTTCGCATTTTGTGCTATAGTGGGACAGAGGTGATTGTATGAAACCGTTAAAAGAAAAGGTAAGTATTACCATAGATGCAGATATTCTTCTCGAAATTAGAGAGAAAGCAGAAAAGGATGATCGTTCTTTATCGCAGTATATTAATTTAGTTTTGAGAGAGCATCTTAATAGAAAGTAAAAGACACTTAATCATTAAAAAGCGTACTGATTTTCAGTACGCTTTTTGTGTCTCAGTGCTCTGCGTCCGCAAGCGGCTCGCAGGCTCGTTGGTTCGACCCTGAAAAACGCAAACAAAAAGGACATCCAAAGATGTCCTTTTGTTTTGGAAGAGCCAAATGATTTGGATGCCAGTTTGTTTAACAAGATGGTCCGCTTTGCCCACAATTTTATCCAAACTCCGTTGGATAAAATCAAACAATGATTAATGTTTTTTAACTCTTAACATAAGACCTTTTATCGCTATTCCGATGAGAGAAAGAATAAGATTTAAAATAGTAACAATTATAATAGACAACCACACTACCGCAGAAGTTTCAGGGTCACTTCCTATAAAATTATAATAAAGAACACCCTCTATTAACACGCCTAATACTTGCAACCCTGCAGATATGAGATATAGTAACACAAGTCTTTTTAAATGTATTTCCGAAAATGTATTAATGATAAACATAATAATCGGTATTGCAAACCACAGAAAAATATATATGGTTCCATAATCTAATCTGCCTATATCATATTTAATCATAAAAAACATTATAATCCATAAAACAGGTATAAATGCATTTATAATAATATTCGCCCTTTTCATAACTTTCACCTCAAGAGGAGTATATCATAAACCTTCGTTTTTTTCAATCGACACTTTGACTTTGCAAAGTAATCAACATTTCTAATCGCTCCATGATTGATTTTCCCAATATGTTTTGCTGTTTTTAAATAATTCGTACGAATTATTAGGAAGAAGTTTCTTTTCGTACTGAATTCCGCCAGCTGATAAAATTAGTGAAACAACATAATCACATTGCTTTCCCCACGCCTTAAACAACACATTATAATGACCCGGGTTAGAAAATACATCAGCAGCATACTGAAACATACGCTTTCCCGCATCACTGTCAGGCACATCATACCATATAAATCTGTCATATGCGTCTTTTCCTGTTTCCCAGCGCCTGTCTCCGTATATAGTTATGGACTCATAAATCTCTCCACTTCTATCCTTGACCTCGTCCACTTCGTCTTTAGTTAAAATCGAAAATCTCATTTCTCCTTTGTTTGGTTTTATTTTATTTTGACACAAAAGGAAGGTCACGACGTGCCATGTTATATTCATTTCTTTCACTCGATGCAAACGAATATCACTGACTAAAGGGCAATATCACTTGTTCCGCAAGGAAGAAATATAGCTGAAAAAAGACATCCGAAGATGTCCTTTTCATGGAAGTACGATATAATTTTACTGTTAATAAAAGAAAGTTATAATGATGCATCGCCACAGGCGATATGATGTGATGCTTCGCATAATGATGTTGCTCGTTTCACTCGCAATGATGAGATGTTTGCCAAATGTGTCGCAAGGCACACATCATTAGCTTCGGCGTCATCATTAGTGAAACGACATCATTTGCCGCAGGCAAACATCATTGAAAAAAGCACTTGCAAAAATGCAAGTGCTTTTTTCATGGCTCCTCCAGCCCAACTCGAACCACGTCCGTTTGCAACATCAATTCAATTGCGCCGTCTCTCGCCGGCTTATTTCATTGTGTTGCGGCACCACCTCCGCGCTCCCTGCTTCGTCCACCGGACGCGGTCGCTGCTCGGTGCCCTGCGTCCGCAAGCGGCTCGCAGGCTCGTTGGTTCGATTCTAATTTAAAAAGCAAAACAAAAAGGACATCCAAAGATGTCCTTTTGTTTTGGCTCCTCCAGTTGGACTCGAACCAACGACCCTGCGGTTAACAGCCGCATGCTCTACCGACTGAGCTATAGAGGAATATATTACTATTCTTGCCGAACAGTAACCATATTATACTATTTCCCGTAAAATGTCAACCCTTTTTTTGAATTTTTTTAAATACTATGCGACAAATAAAAAAAGAGGGTCTTACAACAGTCTATGCCATAAGCCCCTCTGATAATCTTGTATGTTTTAGATTTCGATGGTCCAGTCAAATTTATCTTCCAGTTTACCCCATTGGATACCGGTCAGCAAATCATAAAGTTTTTGCGTAACTTCACCAATCTGATTATTGTTGACCTCGTATTCGGTACCGTCATAGTAAAGTTTGCCGATGGGAGAAACAACTGCCGCAGTACCACAGCCCCATGCTTCTTCCAGAGTACCGTTCTTCATAGCCTCCACCAGTTCATCAATGCTGATCAGACGTTCGCTGACTTTGTAACCCTCGCTGCGCAGAACCTCAATGCAGGATTTTCTGGTAATACCGGGCAGAATGGAACCGGAGAGTTCCGGTGTAACAATCTCGCCGTTGATTTTGAACATAACGTTCATAGCGCCAACTTCTTCGATGTACTTTCTGTAGATACCATCCAGCCAGAGTACCTGAGTATAACCCTTTTTCTCTGCATTTTCGCCGGCACGGTTTGCAGCTGCATAGTTACCGCCGCACTTGGTGTAACCGGTACCGCCCTTTACTGCGCGGACATCGTCTTTCTCAATCATGATTTTAACGGGATTGATGCCCTCCGGATAGTAACTGCCGCTGGGAGAAAGGATAATCATAAAGGTTGCCTTTTTGATGGAGTGAACACCCAGAGTCTCGTCGTTACCAAACAGGAACGGTCTGATGTACAAGGATTCACCAAACTTGCTGGGCACCCATTTTTCGTCAACCTCAACCAATGCTTTGATTGCGGCAACAAAATCTTCCTCATCAATGAGAGGGAGACGGATTCTTTCAGCAGAACTATTGATTCTCTTTGCGTTTTCATAGGGGCGGAACAACTGTACCTTGCCGTCCTCCCGTCTGTATGCTTTCAGTCCCTCAAATACTTCAGAGCCGTAGTGGAAAACTGTTGCAGCAGGATGCATGGAAATGCGGTCAAAGGGAACGATTCTTGCATTGCTCCAACCGGTGGCTCTGTCATAGTCCATCAGGAACATATGATCGGTAAAATGCTGACCGAAACCTAAGTTCTCGGTAGGAATGGTTTTGGGGGAAGTGGTTTTTGTAATAGAAATATTCATTGTTATTCTCTCCTAACCTTTGGGATAAAGTATTCTAAGCGTCTTCACGCATTTTTTCAAAGTTTTAACAGCCGTTCGGCGTTCTGGTGGAAGATGAGTTCGCACTCGCGTTCAGTCAACTGCATTTTTTCAAAATAGCCAAGCTCGTCTTTCAGTCCCCACATGGGGAAATCGGTGCCAAATACCAATCGTTCTGCTCCGTAAATACGAATCAGTTCTTTGGATCTCACCGTGCCCAACATGGCAATGGAACTGGAGGTGTCCAGATAACAGTTTTTGTCTTTCAAGTATTCCAGTGCCAAATCCCAAAGTGACCAACCGCCAAAATGAGCACCCACCACGGTAAGACGGGGGAATTTGTCAAGCAAGTCGGCCAGGCGGCGTGGATGGGAAAAATCATAACGGTAATCTCCGCAATGAATCAAAAGGGGCAGTTCATAGGCGGATAAATAATCGTACACCTCATACATGCCAGGGTCATCCAGATTGTAATGCTGGGTGTCAGGATGAATTTTTATGCCACGCAAGCCAAGATTCCGTACCCGCTCCAGTTCGTCAATTTTATTGGGATAGTCAATATGCATGGTGCCGAATCCGTAAAATTCCGGATGGAGTTGACACTGGGAAGAAATATAGTTGTTGACTGTCTCTACATGCGCACCGTCAACTGCAACGGAATGTACCACATATCCGGAAACGGAATAGGCGCTTCCTTCTTTCAGTAAAGTTTCGGGCGTTCCGTCACCGGTCATGGGAATCTGATAAAATTCCCCCACGCTTTCTACCGCTTTTCTGGAAATCTTCTCAGGGTAGATGTGGGCGTGAAAGTCAATAATTTTCATCAGGAAGCCCTCCTTTCGTATCAGTAGAAAAGGCAACCCTGCCCAAGCAAAGTTGCCGTTGTTTCCAAGCATATCGGACAGAAAATAATTACAAATTATTTTATCACCATTCGGGTAAAAAGTCAATGATTTTTTCCGTAAAAATGCATAAATCTGTATTTTATTGAAGGGAAACAGAGACGCTGACAATATCCCTTTCCTTCAAATCCATAGGGAACCAAAAGTAAAAATCAGAATGTCCGCTACCTTTTCCTTGTGTAACCTTGGTAATAGAGACGGGAGTATCGTTGATAAGAATTTTCATACGCTGATTGGCTTTATCCGCATTCGGTGAGAGGGTTGTCCCATCGTAACTCTGGGTGCTGATATCCCAAAGCAGAGTATTAAGATCCACCGTTTGGAATAAAACCCGCTGATAGAGAGAAAATCCCAGACACATACCGTCTTTTTTATTGTAATAAAGCCTCATATAATCAAGATAATCCAGATTTTCCCCCGTAGTAATGATGGAACCCTCAGAATCACGATGCATGTTTAGCGAAAAAGAAGCCACAGGTTGTTCGGTTTCTGCCTCGTAGTCAGGATGGTATAAGTCCATAGACCAGGAGGGTACATAGTCATAACGGATTTCCCGTCTATCTTCATGCCATACTACATCTCCAAACCGAGAAAGTTCGTCAATGAAAATGATGGTTCTTCCGCCGATGTTGTAGGCGGAGACCGGCTCGTTTGCCACATAGGTTCTGATGTCTGTTGCATAGATAGAACCTGCACGGGAACCGATGGGTTTGGTATTCGTTTCGGGTATATAGGTGGCGGTTACAGGTTCCATACCCTGCAGATTTGTGGCAGTGTATTCGGGGTAAGGAAAGAAAGCATCGCCAACCCACAGAGAACGCTCATCTGCATCCCAGAACACATCAAAACCGTAGGTTCTTAAATCCTCGGCTACAATGCCCGTCCAACCGTCTATGTTGTAGGACGGTATCGGCAAACCGTTAATATATGCAACAATATCGGTATGGGCAAAATATCCGATGATTTTTGCCTGTGCTGTTACAGGGAGAAGGGACAGCAGTGCAAGAACAAGTATTCCAATCTTTTTCATAAACATTCTCCTTTCGGAAGAAATTTTTTCTTTATTATACAACAGAATAGGGAAAATAACAAGAAAATATGACGAAAACTTCGGGATAAAATTCAAGGAAAAACACTTGCAAAGCAGATGAATTTGTGATATACTGATTCGGTCATGCTAAATCGGGGCGTTAGCGGTGCCTTGTAACCCTCAATCCGCTACAGAGGGGATGAAAACTTGCCATGAGGGACAGCCGTGTCCGGTCTGCCCTGTTCAAGTGGTGTTGACGACCTGGTCTTGCGCAATCAGAACCTGTGAACCTCGTCAGGGCGGGAACGCAGCAGCGATAAGCAGTTACTCTGATGTGCCGCGAGGGTGCCAGGTCTGAGCTTACTGTTCAGGTAACGCGGGTATTGTTATTTCGACGGCAAGGCATGACTTTTTTATTGCAATCATAACAATTTCATGATACAATGGAAATAGAAAGGAAGTGGAGTACATGGCTGATTCTTATCAGGCGCTGTATCGGAAATGGCGGCCGATGACCTTTGACGATGTAGTTGGACAAAAGCATGTGTCCGACACCTTAAAAACGGGAATTGCAACAGGCAGAATCGCCCATGCGTATCTGTTCTGCGGTACACGCGGAACGGGAAAAACTTCCACCGCCAAAATCTTTTCCCGTGCGGTCAACTGCGAAAATCCTCAAAATGGAGAGCCTTGTAATGCGTGTGCCACCTGTCGGGGGATTCTGGACGGCAGTATTTTGGATGTCTATGAGATGGACGCTGCCAGCAACCGCAGTATTGAAGATATCCGTGTGATTCGGGATGAGATTATTTATACGCCGGCAGGCTGTACTTACAAAGTTTATATCATAGACGAGGTGCACATGCTCACCACCGAGGCATTCAATGCTTTGTTAAAGACCTTGGAAGAACCTCCCAAACATGCACTCTTTATTTTGGCAACCACCGAACCCCACAAGATTCCGGCAACGGTTCTTTCCCGTTGTCAGCGGTTTGATTTCCGCCGGATTGGGGTGGACGATATTGCTGACCGCCTGTCCCAAATTGTCAAGGCGGAGGGCATTGATGCAACACCGGATGCATTGGAACTGGTTGCAGAACTGGGTGACGGTTCTATGCGTGATGCCCTGAGTCTTCTGGACCAGTGTGCGGCGTATGGTTATGAGACTTTGACCTCTGCCCTGATTGGTGAAATTGTGGGTATCGTGGACAGCAAAACGTTGTTTTCCATCACCGATGCCATTGCCAAAGGCGATACCAAAGAAGCGCTGATACAGACAGATGGGTTTTTGCATCGGGGAAAAGAAGTTCAGACATTTCTGGAGGATTTGACCTCTCATTTTCGTAGTTTGCTGATTTGTAAGGCGGCACAGGATGTGGCGGAACTTCTGGAAAGAACGCCGGAAGCGGCGGCGAAATTTCAGGCTCAGGCAGAAACCATGTCAACCGAGCAGATTATTTATGCCATTGGTGTTTTGAGTGAGGCGCTTGCCCAGTCAAAATGGATGGCGACTCCGCAGGTTGCGGCAGAGGTTGCAATGGTAAAACTTTGTAACCTGAATTACAGCAACGAACCGGACGCACTTCTGGCACGGTTGGAAAAACTGGAACGGATGCTGGCGCAAGGGGTAACTGCTGCACCAAAATCTGCAGTTAAACCGGAGCCTGACAGTCCCCCGTGGCAAACGGAACCGAAACCGGAACCGGAAGAGGTCAAGAAAGAAGAGATACCCAAGCCGGTAGAAAAACCAAAGACACCGGAAGATGCCGCACTTTGGGAATACTGGGCAGATGCCTTGCAGGAAGTCAAGGGTGAAAGCAAACTTTTGTACGCATTTTTGAGTAACGCCAAAGGATTTTTGAATGGTGATATTGTGGAAATAGAACTTTCCAATAAGGTAGCTTACGATAAAATTGCGACCCCCAACGGACTGGAATACCTGAGCAATCTGTTTGGCAGGATTGCAGGGACACCGCTACGTGCTGAGGCGGTTCTTGCCGGAGAACGGGAAAAGAAGCAAAACAGTGCAAGCATCTTTGATATTGCAAAAAAGAAAGATTTATTGGGCGATACCCTTAATATTATACAAAATCAGGATTAGAAGGAGAGAAATGAGATGGCAAAAGGCGGATTCCCCAAGGGGATGGGCATGGGCGGAGCAAATATGAATCAAATGATGAAGCAAGCCCAGAAAATGCAGGAACAAATGCTGAAAATGCAGCAGGAAATGGAAGAAAAACAGTTTGAGGCAACTGCCGGTGGCGGTGCAGTCAAAGTGGTGGTTTCCGGTAAGCGGGAAGTGACCTCCATTGAACTGAAACCGGAGGTCGTAGACCCGGATGATATTGAAATGCTGCAGGATTTGATGATTGCGGCAATTAATGAGGCAATGCGGAAAATGGAAGCGGACAGCACCGCACAGATGGGACAACTTACCGGTGGCCTGAACATTCCCGGATTATTCTAAAAATATTTTATTTTAAAGATAAAACAGTTGGAGAAATTGAATTTTCTTCAACTGTTTTTGTGATTTTTAAGAAATAAATGTCGAATGTTATTGAAAATTCAACGCTACTATGATATACTATTGTTGCGACGCAATCTGAATATATTATTCTTGTCATGGGAAAATACCTTGGTAAAAGGTGTTTCCCTATTTCTCATACCATGACGAGAAGAGATTGTGTCGCAACAATTGGGGACTACACTTTTTCAGTGCGTTCTCTTTTGTGGGGCGCACTTTTTTTAGCCCACAATAGCGTTTGTAAATTTCGCGAAATTCACAGATGCTATTATGAAAAACATTTTAAGGAGGATTCTTATGCAAATAGGGAAATTTCATGTATCAAAGAAAGCGTTTCAAACAGTAGTATTAATTCTTGTTGGATTGTTATCATTTTTTGTAGTGTCTAAAATTGCTGCATCTCCATCACTTCATGCATCAACCATTGCAACCTTAGATGAAAAGAAAATGGAAGTTATCGGGCTTACAGGGGCAACAGCGGCGACATCTGTTGCGATATCGGCAATCCCCGGAGACGCAACTACTCCGATTGCAAATGAAGTTGCGAATTTAAGTTCATATTTGTTGCTTGTTGTGTGTGCGATATTCTTAGAAAAATTTTTGCTTACAACCACGGGTTTTATCACCTTTTCTATCATTGTGCCTATAGCATGTTTGTTGTGGATTGGGTATATACATAAACAGAATGTAATATTGAAAATCATTGCATTGAAACTAATTGCGTTTGGGATTGCAATTGTCCTCATTATTCCTACCAGTGTATTTGTAAGTAATATAATTGATGATGTCTTTGATACAAAGCAAAAGATTGCAGTTGCCATGGGTAGTTCTGAGGAAATTGATACTGCTACGCAAAATATTTCAGAAGAGGAAATTTCTGGTTTGCAAAGTTTCTTTCATAAGGTTAAAGAAGGATTAACCAACGGAATAACAAATGCAATAAATAAAGCGGAAATGGCTCTCAGTAATTTTGTGGATGTCATTGCTGCGTTTCTGGTGACAGCATGTGCGATTCCTATTGCAGTTATGGTGTTCTTCCTTTGGATAATCAAGGTGATTTTTGGGGTAAATGTGAAAATGCCAAAATTAAAGAAACATACATTCTTTAAGAAGAAAGAACGCGGCGAAGAAGTGATAAAAGAATTGCAGGAAGTATAAATAGATAAAAAACCGGTCATAGACATCTATGACCGGTTTTTTCTGTAAATGAACTTTGTAAAATGTATTCCCAAATATGCACACAAGATGCCGAGGAGTACACCACCGAAAATGTCGCTTGGAAAATGCAACATCAGGTAAAGGCGGGTAAAGGCAATCATGATTGCCAGAATCATGGCAGGAATTCCCAACTTTCGGTTAAACCGCCATAAAATGATGGCAGAAGCAATGCCGGAATAGGTGTGACCCGACGGAAAGGAAAAATCCTCCGGCGGGGGAATCAATATGGAGATGGCAGAGTCCATAGAAAAGGGTCTTGGCCGTGCAATCAGGGGTTTGAGGAGACAGTTCCCCATCAATAATGTAAGTAACAATGCAATTGCCATGGCAATTCCGCACCGTCTGGTTTTTGGTATCATCAAAAGAACCAGAGCCACCAGAATCCAAAAAATGCCGGCGTTTCCCAAAACGGTAAGGCGAGGCATCAGGGCGTCTAAAAAAGGATTCTGCAGAGATTGTATGGCAGATAAAATCTGCCAATCCAAAGTTTGAATGAATTCCAACATCAGCGGATGTAATTGGTTTTGATTTTGGGTTCTACTTCCGGCATGGAGACGCCGGCTTGTTTCCCTGCCTCAATGGACTTAAGCAACCACGCCATATTACGCCCCAATTGACGCATGGTTTGCAATCCTTCAAGATCTTCCAAAACCTCTTCCGGTGTATTTCCGTGAACCTGATTCCAGTAGTTGGAAGATACAACCGGCATATTCAAAATGGTAAAATACTTATTCAGTTGATCAAATGCCGCACTGGCACCGCCCCTGCGGCAACTGGCGATGGCGGCACCGGGTTTAAACGCCAGATGTTTACCGCCTGCATAGCAGACGCGATCCATCAAGGATGTGATGGCACCGGACGCTGCAGCGTAGTGTACCGGCGTTCCCAAAATAAATCCGTCAGCCTGTTCTGCTTTTTCGATGACAGTATTGACAATATCATCTTGGAAGATACAACGGCTGTTTCCGGCTTTGGCACATCCGCCACAACCGATACATCCCTGAATGGGGTTTTTCCCAACAGATATCAGTTCTGTTTCTATGCCGGATTCTGTCAATGCCTTGCTGACTTCCATAAGTGCTGTGTAGGTACATCCGGATTCCTTAGGACTTCCGTTAATCAGTAATACTTTCATAGCATAACCTCCCTTAAGAGTATTGTATTCTTGTGTGTGAGTTATATAACCAAACCGCCGTTAGGACTGAGAATCTGACCGGTCATAAAATGACAGTCCTCTGCAAGATAAACCACAGTATTGGCAATTTCCTCAGCAGTTCCCATGCGACCAAGAGGAGTTTCTTCCTCAAGTGCCTGCATGGTTTCTTCGCTCAATGTGCGGTTCATATCGGTGTCAATGACGCCGGGCGCAACACAGTTGACAGAAATGCCGGACGGTCCCACCTCTTTTGCCAGAGCCTTGGTCATCCCGATCAGTCCGGCTTTTGCGGCAGAATACGCAACCTCGCAGGAGGCACCACAGATGCCCCAGATGGAGGAGATGTTGATAATTGCCCCCTTTTTTTGATGTATCATAAAGGGGAGTGCTTCACGAATACAGTAAAACGCACCGGTAAGGTTGGTGGAAAGAACGTTATTCCAATCTTCATCGGTCATGGCGTCAAACATAGAAAAATGGGCAATGCCTGCGTTATTCACCAGAATATCCACACCGCCATAACGGGTGTTGATTTCCTGAAACATGGTTTTCACTTGCTTGCTGTCGGAAATATCGGCACAAAGGGCGATACCATTCAGTTCTTCGGCAAGGGTTTCCGCCTTTTGGCGGCTGGTTTTATAGTTGAGAATCACACGGTCGCCTTTGGCGGCAAAAGCCTTTGCACAAGCGGCGCCGATTCCCCGGGATGCCCCGGTAATCAAAACAGTTCTCATGGATTTCACTCCTTTGATATGAGTATAGCACAACTTGTCTTTAAGAGCAAGTGCAAAAGGAAAAACTGTTGCATAAAGACAAAGAATATGGTAAACTGTTGGGAAAGGATGGTGAAATGAAATGGCGGTAAACTGGACAGCGGAACAATTGCAGGCAATTGAAGCGAGAGGCAGCAATATTCTTGTTGCGGCAGCGGCGGGAAGCGGAAAAACAGCCGTTCTGGTGGAACGGATTATTCGCCGTATCTGTGATGAGCAAGTTTCAGTGGACAGTCTTCTGGTTTTGACCTTTACCGAAGCGGCAGCTGCAGAAATGAAACGGAAGATTGCCCGTGCCATTTCCGAAAAACTGCAGGATGACCCCGAAAACCCCCACCTTCGCAGACAGAATATGCTGGTACATTCTGCCCATATTTCCACCATTCATTCTTTCTGCAAAACGATGATTCAGAACAATATCCACCTGACCGACATTCCTACCGATTTTACATTGATTGACCCGGTGGAAAATGAAGTGTTGCGGGCAGAGGCTCTTGATCGTGTGTTAGAGCGGTACTACCGCAGAATCGGGAAGAAACACGCATTCCGTGACCTTGCTGTAGGCTATGGCGGAATCAAAAGTGATGACACCTTGCGTAGTACAGTACTTTCCTTACATAATTTTGTGCGGAGTATGGCATACCCGGAACGGTGGCTTCGAGAAACGGCGGAAGAGTACAAAAAAGTAAGCCGGCAAAGAACCCTTTCCGGAACCCGTTTTGAAGAGCAGACACTTGCAGTTATTACTGAACTTGCAAAAGAGATTCTGGCAGATTATCAGTGTCTTGCCAGACTTGCAGAGGATGAAATTCCTGCAGATTTGCCTATTGCCGGATATTTTTGCGAACTCCCTCAAAAGTTCCAAGATGCTTATGCTACTGTGCTTTCCGGTACTGCAACTTTGGATGATGTGCGTCATGCAGTACAGAATTTTGACAAGGGCAGAGCAACCGGCATGAATAAACTGGATAAGGAAACGGTAGAAAGAATTGATTTTATCCGGAAGAAACTGATTCAACCTCCTATGGATGAAATCAATGGTCTTTTAGATGCTGCCGAGCCGGAGAAAATTGCATATCTAACGGGACTGGAACCCAGAGTGCGGGTGCTGAAACAACTGGTTCGTCAGACGGAGCGGTTGCATCAGGCAATGAAACAGGAACGCTCTGCACTGGATTTTAATGATCTGGAGCATGAACTGCTTCGTCTTCTTGCAGATAAAAAAGGGAATCCAACTCCCGTTGCAAAAAAACTGAGAGAGAGATTCACTGAAATTCTGGTGGATGAGTACCAGGATACCAATGATATTCAGGATACCATCTTCCGGATGCTTTCCAGAGAGGAACGCAATGTGTTTATGGTAGGAGACCTGAAACAGTGTATTTATCAGTTCCGGAACGCCAATCCCGGAATCTTCGCAGAGAAGTATCACCGTTACCTCAAAGGGGATGGCGGTGTTTGTATTCGATTGTTCAAAAACTTCCGCAGTCGGCAAGAGGTTGTGGACTGTGTCAACTATCTGTTTGCGTCCTTGATGACGGAGCGGATGGGTGGTATTTCCTATACGGAGGAGGAGTACTTGATTCAGGGGGCAGAGTATCCGGAAAAGACCGGAAATGTGACGCCGGAACTACTGGTGACTGATGCCCATACCAGTAATTATCAGGAGGATGGAATCTTTGCGGAGTTTTCTGCTCATCAACTAGAAGCAGAGACGGTTGCCCGCAGAATTAAGCAGATGGTGGAAAATCGTGAACTTCTGGTTTGCGATAAAGACACCAAGGAACTCCGTCCTGTTCGATATGGCGATGTTACCATTCTAATGCGGAACTCGACACATATGGAAGAAGTTTCAAGGATTCTGGAGGGATACGATATTCCGGTGACAGATACCGCCGGAAGAAACTATCTGGAATCATTGGAAGTTATGACCGTGTTGAGTTTTCTGCAGATTATTGATAATCCTCTGCAGGACATTCCGCTGCTTGCGGTACTGCGTTCATCCATGTTTCATTTTACCGCTGATGAGTTGGCAGAAATCCGGCTTTGCAAAGAGGGGAATTTTTACTATGCGTTAAAAGCCGCCCAGGAACAAGGAAACCGTCGTGCGGATGAATTCTTGAAAGTTCTGGATAAATTCCGTGATGATGCGGTACACATGGGCGTGGATGAACTGATATGGAACATTTGTTATGACCTGCATTATATGGCACTGGCAGGGGCAATGCCGGGGGGAAGCCTTCGTCAGGAAAATCTGACCCGCCTTTATGAGCATGGTGTTGCCTTTGAACAAGGGGTTTTACATGGACTGTTTCATTTTATTGGATACATAGAAACACTGCGGGAGGGCAGAGGTGCTGTGCTCACCAATTCTTTTGCCGATGAAAAGGATATGGTGACCATTTCCACCATCCATCGGTCCAAAGGTTTAGAATATCCGGTGGTGATTCTTTATGGTATGCAACAGTATTTTCAGGATATGGACGCTGCCAAGGCGGTAATCTGGGAAGAAAAATCCGGAATTGCCATGGACTGGGTGGACACCGTGAAACGTGTCCGGTATCTTACACTCCCGAAAAAACTGACCCGTGCACAAATTATACAGGAACAACATTCGGAAGAAATGCGGCTTTTGTATGTGGCGTTGACTCGTGCCAAAGAAAAACTAATTCTCTCCTGTTCTGTCGGTGAACGGATGAACGGATGGAAAAATGCCGTGTATGAAGACGGGAAAGTGCTTCCGTACTATGTGGCTAGAACCTCTTGTACAAGGGATTGGGTTGTCGGTGCACTGATGCGGCATCCGGAGACAAAACAATTTCGTCAGATGGCGGAGCGGTTGGATATCATTCCGGATGTTCATGCTGATTTTCCTCTGTATGCCAAGTATATTCATCATGAAACTGACCCCCTGTTGATACCTGTCGGAGAAAAATTCAAACAAGAAGAGCGGAAGGAAACAGTTCTTCTCGATCAGGAACTTACTAAAACGCTTTCCTATGTATATCCTCATATACAGTTGGGCTATACTCCTATTAAGATGTCCATCAGCGAACTGAAACGGCGGCAGATGCCGGAAGAAGATTATACGCCGGGGATTCTACGCCTGAACCGAGTGATTTTGTCTGAAAACACGGAGTTGGGTGCGGCGGAAATCGGAACAGTAACCCACTATGTGCTGCAGCATCTGGATGAAAAGCGGAGTGAAAGTCTTGAAGAAATCCGTGCACAGTTGGAGAAAATGGTGGAACATGGGGTGATTTCCAAGAAACAACGAGAGGTTGTTTCGGATGACCACCTCTATAAGTTTTTCTGTCATCCTTTGGGAGAGAGGATGAAGAATGCGAAAAAAGTGTGCAGGGAATTTGATTTTTACATGGAGATTCCGGCAAAAGAAGTGATGCGGAATCTTCCGAAAGAAGATGAGGAAGAGTCGGTTTTGCTACAAGGAATTGCGGACTGTTTCTTTTATGAGAAAGATGGCGTGGTGTTGATTGACTATAAAACGGACCGGATTCAGCCGGAGATGGCAGAGAAGCGGGCAGAACAGTATCGCGTTCAGATGGAATGCTATGAACGGGGACTCAATCGGATTTTGCCGGTTCCCATTAAGGAGAAGTATCTGTATTTTCTTCATTGCGATACAGCGGTTGCGTTGTAGAAGAAAGGAGAATGTGTATGAAAGGTTTGATATTTTCTATTACTGCAGGGCAAGGGCATAATCAGACGGCGAAAGTGCTGTCGGATGCGTTGAATGATGCGGGAGTCGAGTGCAAATATATGGATGTATTTGAGTATATCAATCCTTTGCTTTCCAAATCGGTATCAGATATTTACCTGATGTCCACCAAAGCGGTGCCCGAACTTTACGGAGGGGGATATCGCCTCTGTGAAAAACGAGACGTCAATAAAGAGCGGGTGCTCCCTAAACTGACAACCAATCTTCTGGCGAGAAAGTTGTTAAAGTTGATTCGTAAAGAAGAACCTCAGGTGATAATCTGTACCCATGTGTTTGCGGCACTATTGGTAACTTATCTTGCGGAGCGGTTTGAAATGCCGGTAAGAACCATCGGCATTGTGACGGATTTTACCATTCATCCCTATTGGGAGGATACCAATCTGGATTACTATGTAACAGCCAGTGAATACCTGACGCATGCAGGCACCAAAAAAGGAATTCCAAAAGAGCGTTTTAAACCCTTTGGAATTCCCATTGACCCCAAATTTGCCGAAACCAGAACCCGTCAGGAGGCATGTCGTCTGCTGGGGATTCCGGAAAAGAAAACCTTGTTGGTGATGAGCGGCAGTATGGGTTTTGGCAATGTGTTGGAAGAAATAGAAGAACTGGACAAATTGGATCTGGATTTTCAGATTGTGACGGTGTGTGGAAACAATAAAAAATTAAAGGCACAGATTGACCAACTCAATACCCGAAAGAAAATTTTTAATTATGGGTATGTGAACAATGTGGATGTGTTGATGGATGCCGCCGATTGTATTGTTACCAAGCCGGGTGGCTTAACCACCAGCGAAGCATTGGCAAAGGGGTTGCCCATGCTGATGATCAATCCGGTTCCCGGTCAGGAGGACAGAAATGTGGAGTTCTTGCTCAATGCCGGTGCGGCACTGAAAATCAGCAAAACATTTCCTTTGGATGAAGCGCTGTATCAACTGTTTTTAAGCGCAGAGCGGCGAAAACTTTTGGAGGGCAGTATTCAGTTGTTACGCAAACCGGATTCTACCAAACAACTGGTTTCGTTTATTCTGGATTTAATCAAATAAAAAACGGCAAGGAATTTCCTTGCCGTTTTTTGTATTATACATCAGGTAATGATGCGAATCCTTTTTGTAAATCTTCTTCGGTGGGAATAAAGTCTCCCATGGTGCCGTCCAGATATGCACTGTAAGCAGTCATATCAAAATAACCGGTGCCGGAAAGGGCAAAAAGGATGGTTTTTTCTTCTCCGGTTTCCTTGCATTTTAATGCCTCATCAATGGCAACACGGATTGCGTGGGAAGATTCCGGAGCAGGAAGGGTGCCCTCACTGCGTGCAAAAGTGACGGCGGCTTCAAATACTTTAGTTTGTTCTACACTTCTTGCCTCCATATAGCCGTCATGGTACAACTTTGAAATAATGGGAGACATCCCGTGGTAACGAAGTCCGCCCGAATGACTGGCAGAGGGCATGAAGCCGGAACCCAATGTGTACATCTGCATCAAGGGTGTCATTTTTCCGGTATCACCAAAGTCGTATGCAAATTTACCCCGAGTCAAAGTGGGGCAGGATGCGGGTTCCACAGCGATAAACTGAATGTTGTTTTTGCCCTCCAACCGGTCACCCATAAAGGGAGAAATCATGCCGGCAAGATTGCTTCCGCCCCCTGCACATGCAATGACAATGTCCGGTTGAATGTTGTATTTATCCAGAGCCGCTTTGGTTTCCATTCCAATAATGGTCTGGTGAAGGGCAACATGGTTCAGCACACTTCCCAGTACGTAACGACAGTTTTCGGTTTGGGTTGCAGTCTCCACAGCTTCAGAAATGGCGCAGCCAAGAGAACCGCCGGTTCCCGGATTTTCAGCAAGAATTTTTCTTCCTACATGTGTTGTGTCAGAAGGAGAGGGGATTACTGTTCCACCGTAAGTTTCTATCAATGCTTTGCGGTGGGGTTTTTGCTGGGCAGAAACTTTGACCATGTAAACGGTCAGGTCAAGACCGTAAAAGGCACATGCCATAGAGAGCGCAGTACCCCATTGCCCGGCACCGGTTTCGGTAGTGAGGGAGGTTAAACCCTGTTTTTTTGCGTAGTATACCTGAGCGGCGGCAGAATTCAGCTTATGGGAGCCGGATGTGTTTTGCCCTTCAAATTTATAATAAATTTTGGCAGGGGTTCCCAGTGCCCGTTCCAGATTGTATGCCCGAACCACCGGAGTGGGACGGAACATTTTATAAAAATCACGAATTTCTTGCGGGATATCAATATACTTGTCGGTGACATTCAATTCCTGATCCACCAGTTCCTTGCAGAAAACCTGCTCCAGTTCTTGTCGGGTAGCGGGCTGTTTGGTCACCGGATTGAGAAAGGGTGCCGGCTTTTCCTTCATAAAAGCACGAAGATTGTGCCATTGTTTGGGCAATTCTTCCTCGGTCAAAAAGATTTTGTACGGAATTTCCTGCTGTATCATGGTAAGTACCTCCTGAAAAAGGGCATAAAAAAACCCTGCATAGTTCAGCAGAGAAAAATAGCATAGTTATAGTATATCCTCATCTCATCTTAACACAAACTCATCTCATCTCTGCTACAATCAGTATATCTTATTCTGAGAATTTTGTCAATCCTGAATTTTCTTGAAAAAATTTTAAAAATTGTGTTGACAAAGGATGTTTGCTGTGCTATACTATTGCGGTAACCGCGCAGAAAAGGTTTAAGATTCCTTAGGGAACACCTCATATGGCGAGTCTTGGGTAATAGGAGGGATTACGATTATGTACGCAGTTATCGAAACAGGCGGCAAGCAGTACAAAGTTCAGCAGGGCGATGTAGTTTTCGTTGAGAAACTGGACGTAGAAGCAGGTCAGACCATTACTTTTGATAAAGTTCTGGTACTGGGCGGCGATGAGCTGAAGGTTGGCGCTCCCTATGTTGACGGTGCAACTGTTACTGCAACTGTTGCAAAACAGGGTAAGGCAAAGAAGATTATTGTTTACAAGTATAAGCCGAAAAAGGGTTATCACAAGAAACAAGGTCACAGACAGCCTTATACAAAAGTTGAAATTACAGCCATCAATGGCTAATTGACTTAAAGTTCAAATTGATAAGGAGTGAAAAAACATGGCTCATAAGAAAGGTATGGGTAGTACCAAAAACGGCAGAGATTCCGAGTCCAAACGTCTTGGCGTGAAAAAGGGCGACGGTCAGCATGTTTTGGCTGGTAATATCCTGGTTCGTCAGAGAGGCACAAAGATTCATCCCGGTATCAATGTTGGTAAAGGAACCGATGATACCCTCTTTGCTTTGATTGACGGAAGAGTAAAATTTGAGCGTAAAGGTAAGGATAAGAAACAGGTATCTGTTTACGAAATCGCTCAGTAAGAAATGAAGAGACGGGGTGGACAGTTGTCCACCCTTTTTCATTCGGTCAACAACGATTAGGAGGAAATGCTATGTTTTCGGATTTTGCGAAGATTTTTATTAAGGCGGGAGACGGCGGTAACGGTGCCGTAACCTTTCATCGTGAAAAATATGTTGCGGCAGGTGGCCCTGACGGTGGTGACGGTGGAAGAGGCGGCAATGTTGTTTTTGTGGCAGATAAAAACATCAGTACGCTGATGGATTTTCGGTACAAACGAAAATATCTGGCTGAAAACGGCGGAAATGGTCGAGATGCCAAAAGAAATGGAAAAAACGGTGAAAATCTTTTGATTCATGTGCCGGTAGGAACTTTGATCCGTGAGGCAGAATCCAACCTGGTGATTGCTGACTTGAAAGAAGACGGCATGCAGATGGTGGCAGCAAAAGGCGGTAGCGGCGGATGGGGAAATTCTCATTTTGCAACCGCAACCAGGCAAACGCCCAAGTTTGCCAAGTCCGGAATGCCCGGAGAGGAATTCATGGTGACTTTGGAACTGAAACTGATTGCAGATGTTGGTCTTCTGGGATTTCCCAATGTAGGAAAATCTACATTTCTCTCCATTGTCAGCGATGCAAGACCGAAAATCGCCAACTATCATTTTACCACCCTCACACCCAATCTGGGCGTGGTGGATATGGGTGCAGGCAGCGGTTTTGTGGTTGCGGACATTCCCGGTATTATTGAAGGTGCTCATGAGGGCGTAGGCTTGGGCCATGAATTTTTGCGCCATGTAGAGCGTACCAGACTGCTGCTTCATATTGTAGATGTTTCGGGAATTGAAGGTAGAAATCCCATGGAGGATTTTGAGGCTATCAATCGGGAACTGAAATTGTATAGCGAAAAACTGGCAGAAAAACCACAGATTGTTCTTGCCAACAAAGCAGATATCCCCATGTTTCATGATAATTATGAGAAATTCCGGTCTGAACTGGAAGAGATGGGGTATCGGGTGTTTCCTATTTCTGCAGCAACCAAGCAGGGCATTTCTGATGTTTTGAATTACACATGGGAAACCCTTTCCAAGATGCCCAAGGATGCAGAAGAAGAGGATTATGAAATGTACGATTCTGCATTGGCGGTGCAGAACGATGCCATTACCGTAACAAAAACCGAGGATGCTTACGAGGTGGAGGGCATGCGGGTGCGCAAAATTGTTGGTTCTACCAACTTTGACGATTATGAATCGCTGCAGTACTTCCAACGTGCCCTGATTAAGACCGGTGTCATCAAGATGTTGACGGATGCAGGTATTCAGGAGGGGGATACGGTTCGGATGTATGGCGTAGAGTTTGATTTTGTAGAATAAAAACTTTGATTTTTTTGAAAAAAGTGCTTGACAAAGAAGCACCTTTGCGGTACAATCGTAAGGTGTTGTAAAGTTGCTTTGCTTTACATGGTGAAAATCACCGGAGCAGAGGGAGGAAAAATATGGAACGCAATGTAGAAATCGGATTGCTGTTTTCCATCTACAAGAACATGCTGACCCAACGTCAGGCCGAAAGCGTTGACTTGTACTACAACGAGGATTTGTCTTTGGCGGAAATCAGTGAACATATGGGGATTACCCGTCAGGGCGTAAGAGATAATATCAAGCGAGCAGAACATACCATGTATGATGTGGAAGAAAAATTGGGACTTGCCAAGCGATTTCTTACCATCAAAGAGGAATTGAACCGCATTGATGATATTATTCGCGATATTGAACAGTCTCCCAACATTATGTATCTGTCCGATGATATTAAGAGAAAGATTAACCAGATTTTGACCATTATTGCTGATATCAACGAGGAGTAGGGAAAGGAGCACAGCATGGCATTTGAAAGTTTGGCAGACAAACTGCAAAACACTTTTAAGAAATTAAGAGGCAAAGGCAAGGTCAGTGAAAAAGACCTGAAAGATGCAATGCGTGAAGTCAAGTTGGCACTTTTGGAAGCAGATGTCAACTTCAAAGTGGTAAAAGACTTTGTCAGTCAAGTGTCTCAGCGTGCAAGCGGTGCAGAGGTGATGGAATCCTTAACCCCCGCGCAGCAGGTCATTAAAATTGTCAATGAAGAATTGGTTGCGCTGATGGGCGGAACCGAGGCGAAATTGAATATATCGCCCAAACCGCCAACGGTTATTATGATGGCAGGTCTGCAGGGTGCCGGTAAAACCACCACTGCGGCAAAATTGGGCGGACTTTTGAAAAAACAGGGCAAGCGTCCGTTGCTTTGTGCCTGTGATGTTTATCGTCCTGCAGCGGTGAAACAATTGCAGGTGGTAGGCGGCAAACTGGAACTTCCGGTCTTCTCCGTAGAGGGTTCTTGTGATGCGGTAGGAATTGCAAAATCTGCATTGGAACATGCCGTAAAGCATGCCAACGATGTATTGATTATCGATACGGCGGGACGACTTCATATCGATGAAGTTCTGATGGAAGAATTAAAAGAAATCAGCCGTGCAGTGAATCCCACAGAGATTCTTCTTGTGGTGGATGCCATGACCGGTCAGGACGCTGTCAATGTGGCAGAATCCTTTAACCGGGAATTGGAAATCGGCGGTGTGGTATTGACCAAACTGGACGGTGATACCCGTGGCGGTGCGGCACTTTCTGTCCGTGCAGTAACCCAGAAACCCATTAAGTTCTGCGGTATGGGTGAAAAACTGACAGATTTGGAAGTGTTCCATCCCGACAGAATGGCGTCAAGAATCCTGGGTATGGGAGATATGCTCAGCCTGATTGAAAAAGCAGAACAGGCGCTGGATATGAAAAAGGCCGAGGAACTGGAAAAGAAACTCCGTTCTCAGACTTTTACATTCGGCGATTTTCTTGACCAGATGGATCAGATGAAGAATATGGGTTCCCTTGGAGATATCCTGAAGATGCTGCCGGGCGTTAATGCCGGTGCGTTGAAAAATCTGGATGTGGACGAGAAGAGAATGGCACACATTGAGGCAATTATTCAGGCAATGACCCCGAGAGAGAGGGATTTGCTTGATAAGTTGACTGTTTCCAGAAAAGAAAGAATTGCAAAGGGAAGCGGAACTTCCATGCAGGAAGTGAATACGCTGGTCAAACAATTTGAACAGATGCAGAAAATGATGAAACAGTTAAGCGGTGGCTTTGGGAAAAAGATGAAACGCCGCGGTGGATTCTTCGGCGGTATGCCCGGCGGATTCCCCATGTAAACACTTACTTTAGAAAAAGAATGAGGCGAAAGCCTTACCAATTTTATATTTATACAATTTTTGGAGGTAAACAAAATGGCAGTAAAAATTCGTTTGAAGAGAATGGGTGCAAAGAGAGCACCGTTTTATCGTGTGGTAGTTGCGGATTCCAGATATCCCCGTGACGGTCGTTTCATTGAGCAGGTAGGTACTTACAATCCTATGGTTGACCCGTCTGTGACCGAATTCGATACTGAAAAAGTTCAGAAATGGATTAAGAACGGTGCACAGCCGACTGATACTGTAAAACGTCTGCTGAAAGAAAAGGGTATTATCTAATCCCGGGAGGAACGAGAATGCAGGAACTTTTGGAGTTTATTGCAAAATCCATGGTGAATCATCCGGAAGCGGTGACGGTAACCGTGACCGAAAAGGAATCAGCAACCGTACTGGAACTCCGTGTCGCAGAAGAAGACATGGGTAAAGTCATCGGTAAGCAAGGCAGAATTGCCAAGGCGATCCGTACCGTGATGAAAGCCGCAGCCAGCAACGAGAGCAAACGAGTCGTTGTTGACATTATGTAAAAAACGAACTGAACCGAGGGGGTGCAACTGCTGCACGCCCTCTTTCGGTTTCTGTAAGAAAATGAGGGAGTCTTATGAGACATGAAATACTGGAGCTTGGAAAAGTAGTAAACACCCACGGGATTCGTGGAGAATTGAAGATTCAGCCCTGGTGTGATGAACCGGAACTGTTTCATGAACTGGAGTATTTTTATATCAACGGGAAGAAGTATGAGATTCTGAGAACCCGTATCCATAAAAATTGCATTATTGCACAAGTAGAGGGGATTTCCTCTATCAATGAGGCAGAACTTCTGAAGAATTGCGTCATCACCATTGAACGGGATGCATTGGGAGAACTGCCTGACGGCACTTACTATATTGCAGACCTTGAGGGGTTGGAAGTCCATACTCTTGAGGGAAAAGTGCTGGGAAGAATAGATGAAATTATCAAAACGGGAAGCAATGATGTTTATGTGTTGAAAGAGACCGGAGGCAAGCCTGTTTTGATTCCGGTGATAGAGGATGTAGTAAAAGAGGTTAATGTGGAGGAAGGCTACGTTCTGGTAGAATTGTTAAAGGGGCTGATTGACTGATGCGTTTCGATATTTTGACGTTGTTTCCTGAAATGTTTGAGGCTGTTTTGGGGGACAGTATTATCGGAAGAGCCAGAGAGAAGGGACTTTTGACCCTGAATTTTGTCCAGATTCGGGAGTTTGCACACAACAAACACCGTCAGGTGGATGATTATCCTTACGGCGGCGGTGCGGGTATGGTGATGCAGGCGGAACCGCTGTATCAGGCTTACCAAAGTGTGACAGAGGGACTTTCCTATAAGCCCAGAACAATTTATTTATCTCCTCAGGGGAGAACCTTCCGCCAAAGTACTGCAAAACGTCTTGCTAAGGATAAGCATCAGCATTTGGTATTGTTGTGCGGGCATTATGAAGGTGTAGACCAGCGGTTGCTGGATGAAATTGTGGATGAAGAGCTTTCGCTGGGAGATTTTGTGCTTACTGGCGGAGAAATTGCCGCAATGGCAATGGTGGATGCAACCGCAAGATTGATTCCGGGTGTGCTGAAAAGCGAAGTGGCGTTTTCCGAGGAATCCCATTTCAGCGGGCTTCTGGAATATCCTCAGTATACCCGCCCTGAAATCTGGCATGACAGAAAAGTGCCGGAGATTCTATTGAGCGGACACCATAAAAATATTCAGGCATGGAAGCGGGAAATGTCCATCCGGACAACCTTTTTGAAACGACGTGGAATGCTGGCAAAGGCGAATCTCAGCGAGAAAGAAAAGAATTTCGTAAAAGAACTCAAAAAAAGTGAAAACTTGTGAAAACATGGTTGTAATTCTACGGAAAACATGTTATACTATAAGGTGAAAAAATCGGAGTTTATGTCCTGCTTACATAAAGAGATGACTGGACTCCTTGAGAAAGGCAGTGATTTTTCATGAAATGTCCAAAATGTGACATCACATTACCTGAAAATACAGAGGTTTGCCCTCTTTGCCATGCACCCGTCAAGCCGGGATTCAGCAAGAGCCAGACCAACAATCAGGAAACCAGACGATTTTCTGCGATAGACCCGTCTAAGGACTCCTATGATTTTGACCTGCAATATACCCTGACATTCAAGGACGCTGGCGAAATCCGTCAGGCAATAGACGATATGGATTTGGGTGCACGCAGAGACAGATCCGAGGAATTGTTGCATCCGGAAAGACAGAGACAGACAGAACCCAGACCGGAACGCCGTCAGCGTACCCGTGCGGAGATGGAGGAGGCTGCGCAACGTGCGGAACTTCGCCGTCAGCAACGGAAGAACGGCGGGCAAAAACCGGCGGGGAGCAGAATGACCAGAACCGAAAAGAGCAAGGCTGCAGCGTTACGTTCTGCAAAACCCAGACGGATAACTGTTGACAAGCGTCAAAGAGGGAGACTTCTGTTTGGCTTGGGTGTTGCGATAGTAGTTGTTGCTTTGATTATCGGTGCCATCAATCTGTTTGCCAATATGGCAAGCGGAGATATGCATTATCCCACTGTTTACACCAAGGGCAATCAACTTTACATGGTGTATGAAAAGAAGCCGGTATTGTTAAGTGAGTCCTTTATTTCTGTAGGTGCAGCAGAAAATTCTCCGGCAGAACCTTTGAAAGATGCAAAGCGATATCAGGTGGCAAAACCCACCGAAAAACAGTTGATTCATGTTTCGGAAGATGGCCTTTATACATTTTTCCTTGAAAATGTGGATATGAACACCGGAAGAGGTGATCTGGTTTATCTTCAGAACGATTCTGTTAAGTCTAAGACTGTTGTCGCGAAAAATGTATATTATGACATTCAACTTTCTGCCGACGGAAAGGCGGCATTGTTCCTGAAGGATACCGATGATACCGGCTATCATGGAGAACTTTGCTACTGGACGGTAGGAAAAAAAGAGATTACACCCATTCAGTGGGATGTTTGTGCAGGGAATTTTGTATTCTCTCAGGATAGCCTTTCTGCATTGTTTATTAAGAATTTCAATCCCACAGTGAATACCGGTGATTTGTGTGTCCGTGGCTTAGGTAAGGATGCGTCGGAGCAGAACATTCATCTGGACGAGCAGGTTGCCTTTGTGTTTGGTACAACACCCAAGGGCATTTACCTTTACGCGAAAGAGTACGATATGAAAACAGGTATCTACAATCTTTATGCGAAAAAAACCAGCGAAACACCGCAACTTTGTGCGCAAAAAGCATATCTTGCACCGCATATCCTGAAAAAGGCAGAAGCGGTGTATGCATACAGCGACTATCATGACGGATTCCAGTCCATCAGTTATGTGGATTTTGAAACCGGACAAACCAATCCCATGGTAAAAGATATTACAAGGATTGAGCGCGTGCGTGTGGATGAGGCAGCTGTTATTTATACCAAAGAGTATGAAAATGGTAAAAACGATTATTATGTGATCGGTGCCAATGAAAACGCATCTCAGAAAATTGCAAACGGTGTTGCAACCGTTGCAGAAAAGAGAAGGGTACAGTTTGATGCCAGCGATGATTTTTCAAGAGTGGCATATATCGGCGGTTATGATGAAGAAAACGGCAAGGGTGCATTGTTCACGCTGACCATTATCAATGGATATGTTGGTATTGAAAAACGGATTTCCGATGAGGTATATTCCTGTGATGTTTCTCAGGACGGTGCAGTGGTAAGATTTGCATCCGGTTACAGTAAAACGGCAGGAACCGTGAATCTGATGGCATACAACAATTCCAATACAGTAAAACTTTCTGAAAATGTCAGCGTAGGTGCATTCACCTATGATAAAACCGGTGCGGTTATGGTTTACGCAACCGATGTGCATACTCAACCGCAGGTTTCCGGTGATATTCACAGCGTAACCTCCAAAGGTAAGGTGCGGGAAATCGATACAGGCGTTCGTTCTTATGGCATGAAGCAGGATGGAAGAATTTTGCTCCTGAAATATGAGATTGGTGCCGAGGGAGGAAACTTGTTGTATTCTGACCAGAAAGGCAAAAAAATTAAGCAGATGGATGAAGGCGTAACCAAAGCGCTCCTTTACTGATATGAAACAAGTTGGCATTATGGGAGGGACTTTTGACCCTCCCCATATAGGACATCTGATGATTGCAGAAACGGTGAGAGAAACACTTTCTCTGGAAGAGGTCCGTTTTATTCCGACAGGTCAGATATCTTATAAAGACAGCAGGGAAACAGCAGAGGCCCAACATCGGCTGGAAATGGTTTCTCTCGCCATTCAGGATAATCCCTATTTTTCCGTGGATGGAATGGAAGTTGAGCGGGAAGGCTATAGTTACACATGGCAAACCCTGACGGAACTCAGACAAAAAGAACCGGATACGGCATTTACCTTTATGGTAGGTGCCGATTCTCTGGATTATATGGAACGATGGGTGAAACCGGAGATAGTTTTTCAAATGGCAAGGATTGCAGTTGTCCTCCGACCGGGATTTTCCTTAACTGCCGTTGAGAAAAAGAAAAAGGAACTGGAAGAACGGTTCTCGGCTGACATTATTATAGTTCCTATGCCGGAGATGGAAATTTCGTCCACCGAAATCCGTCATCGGATTTCTCAGGGGAAATCGGTACGGGACCAGATTCCGGAAAAGGTTGAAGCGTATATCAGACAGCATCAACTCTACAGGAGGTAAGGTATGCTTTCGCAAGTAGAAATCAAGGATTGGTTGCAGACACGGCTGAGTGAAAAACGGTTTTCCCATTCTTTGGGTGTTGCCCAGGAAGCAGAACGGTTGGCGAAACATTATGGCGCTGACCCGCAAAAGGCGTATCTCGCCGGCTTGGTGCATGATTGTGCCAAAGAGGTGTCTAAGGATGAAACTATGGTGCAGTTATCTGCTTTTGACATTGTACCTGATGTTGCAGCAGCGGCGGCACCGTGGCTCCTTCACGGGACCTTGGGCGCATGCGTTGCAAAACAGGAATTCGGCATCGAGGATGAAGAAATTCTGGATGCTATCCGATATCATACTACCGGGAAAGCTGATATGAGTCTGCTTGCCAGAATCATTTTTATTGCAGATTTTATAGAACCGGGACGCACCTATCCGGATGTGGCGATGTTGAGAGAAATGACTTATCAGAATCTGGAGGAGGCTATGCTGTTCGGCATTGATTATACCATAGAGCTTTTGGTGAAAAAGAAGATGATTATTCATCCTGACACCATTCATTGCAGAAACGATTTGATGATAGAACTTACTGCAAAAGGAAAGCAGGGGATTATGCATGAGAATTAAATCACCATTGCGATTGTGTATTGCAATCATTACTGTTTTGGTTATTCTCTGGATGTGTTTTAACTTTGTGATTGCCTTGATCAGTGGGCAGCAATTTTCGTTCTGGGGTAACACCTTAGGCGATGGTGTGGAAACTGTTGTAGTGGCAGGTGTTGATGCTGATGGCTACCGAACAGACCTGATTCTGCTTTGCCAGACCAATCGTAAGGATAACAAAGTCAGTGTTTTACAGATTCCCAGAGATACGCGGGTAGAAAACCGACGCAGCGACCGCAAAATCAATTCTGCATATTATTCCGGATTTGAGGTTCTTGCTAAAGAAATCCAGCAGGTAACCGGTGTCAAGCCGGAACATTATGTGATGGTAAGTTTTGAGGCGTTTCGGGATATTGTGAATGCTGCCGGCGGTGTGGCAATTGATGTGCCGATGGATATGGATTATGAAGATCCGGTTCAGGATTTGAAAATTCATTTGAAAAAAGGAAAACAACGGCTAAACGGTGAGCGTGCGGAAATGTATATGCGTTTTCGGAGCGGGTATACCAAAGGCGATGTGGACAGGCTTTCTGCTCAGCAGGAGTTGTATCAGGCGCTTTCAAAGAAATTGTTTACTCCCTTTGGCGTCTTGCGGGTACCAGGGGTGCTTGCGGCGGTCAAAAAACATACCACAACCGATTTGTCGGGAGGAAAAATGATTTCCCTGATGCGGGATATTCTGGCAATCGGAAAAGATAAGATTGAGATTCTTTCTCTTCCCGGAGAGGGGAAATACATAGGCGGGCGTTCCTATTTTGTCCCCTATCAGAATCAAACAAAAGCGTTGATGCAAGAATATTTTGTGACCAATTAAGAAAAGGGGCTTATTATGGCTTGTAAAAATGAAACAGTAAATACCATTGTCAGAGTGCTGGACAGCAAACTGGCAAAAGATATCGAAGTTCTTGCGGTAGGAGAACTGACCACTATGGCGGATTATTTCGTGCTGGCAACCGGAGGGTCTGACCGTCAGGTGCAGGCACTTTGCGACCATGTGGAAGAAGAACTTGCCAAAGAGGGAATCTTTGCAGTAAATAAAGAAGGTTACCGGAGCGGAGAATGGGCACTTTTGGGCTATGACGATGCTATCGTTCATATATTCCAGAGTGAGACCCGTGCATTTTACGGTCTGGAACGCATCTGGAAAGATGCACCCATAGTGGATATGGAAGATATCATTACCGACGGGAACCAATAAGGGAGAACAAAAAGGAGGACAGTCCAATGAAATATGAGTTTAAGGAAATTGAACAGAAATGGCAAAAGCGTTGGGAAGAAGAGGGAGCGTTCTGTGCGGAAAACGGCTCTGATAAAGAAAAGTTTTTCGGCTTGATTGAGTTCCCCTATCCGTCCGGACAGGGTCTGCATGTAGGCCATCCCAGAAGTTATACGGCAATGGATATCATTGCAAGAAAACGCCGTATGCAGGGATACAATGTTCTGTACCCCATTGGTTGGGATGCATTTGGTCTGCCGGCAGAGAACTTTGCCATCAAAAATAATGTACATCCTGCGGTTATTACCGCAAAAAATATTGCAAACTTCAAGCGTCAGTTAAAGATGCTGGGATTCTCGTTTGACTGGTCAAGAGAGGTCAATACCACCGATCCGGAATATTATAAATGGACCCAGTGGATCTTCCTGCAGTTGTTTAAAAAAGGTCTTGCATACAAGAAAGAAATGCCGATTAACTGGTGTACTTCCTGTAATGTAGGTCTTGCCAATGAAGAGGTTGTCAACGGTGTTTGTGAGCGTTGCGGCGGTGAAGTTATTCAGAAGAACCAAAGCCAATGGATGCTGAAGATTACCGAGTATGCACAAAGATTGATTGACGATCTGGATGAAGTTGAATTTCTGGAAAAGATCAAAACCCAACAGAAGAACTGGATTGGCCGTTCTGAGGGTGCAGAAGTTACTTTTAAGCTGACAACCGGAGATGAGATGGTTGTTTATACCACACGGTGTGATACTCTGTTTGGTGCAACCTATACTGTTATTTCTCCGGAGCATCCGCTGATCGCAAAATTGCAGGATTCTTTGACCAATTATGATGAAATCAAGGCGTATCAACTGGAGGCGTCCAAGAAATCCGAGTTTGAAAGAACCGAAATGGTCAAAGAGAAAACCGGTGTAAAACTGGAGGGCGTCAATGCCATCAATCCGGTGACCGGAGAGGAAATTCCTGTTTTTGTTTCGGATTATGTTCTGGTTACTTACGGTACCGGTGCCATTATGGCGGTGCCTGCGCATGACACCCGTGACTGGGAATTCGCAAAGAAATTCAACCTCCCCATTGTGGAAGTTGTTTCCGGCGGAGAAGATGTTCAAAAAGAGGCTTATACCGATGTGTATAAGGGTACTATGGTAAACTCCGGATTCCTCACCGGAAAATCGGTTCAGGAAGCAATTCCTGCTATGATTGCATATCTGGAAGAAAAAGGGCTGGGTACCAAGAAAGTCAATTACAAGTTGCGTGACTGGGTATTCTCCCGCCAGAGATACTGGGGCGAGCCGATTCCCATTGTTTATTGTGAAAAATGCGGTTATGTTCCGCTGCCGGAAGACCAACTTCCGTTGGTGCTTCCCGATATGGAAGAATTTAAGCCGGGTGAAAACGGAGAGTCTCCGCTTGCCAATGCAACCGAGTGGATTCAGACCACTTGTCCCTGTTGCGGAGGACCGGCAAAACGGGAAACCGATACCATGCCCCAATGGGCAGGTTCCAGTTGGTATTTCCTTCGTTATACCGATGCCCACAATTCTGATGAACTTTCTTCCAAGGAAGCGTTGAATTACTGGATCCCCGTAGATTGGTACAACGGCGGTATGGAACATACCACCCTCCATTTGCTTTACTCCAGATTCTGGCATAAGTTCCTCTATGATATTGGTCTTGTTCCCACAAAAGAACCTTATCAGAAGCGAACCTCGCACGGTATGATTCTGGGTGAGAACGGTGAAAAGATGTCCAAATCCCGGGGTAATGTAGTCAATCCTGATGATGTTGTCAATGAGGTAGGTGCCGATGCTTTCAGAACTTATGAAATGTTCTTAGGCGCTTTTGACCAGAGTACGCCTTGGTCTCAACAAGGTCTGCGTGGCTGTTACCGGTTTATCGAGAAGGTTTGGAATCTCCAATCCATCATGACAGAAGAAGATGGTTACAGCGCAGATATGGAAAAACTGATGCATAAGACCATCCAAAAGGTAGGCGAGGACTTTGAACGGATGAAGTTCAATACTGCTATTGCTACCATGATGAGTTTTATCAATGAGGTTACCAAGAAAGGCTCCATCACCAAGGGTGAGTATATGACCTTGATCACATTGCTCAACCCTGTTGCACCCCACATGACCGAGGAACTTTGGGAAATGTACGGAGATGGCGGACTTCTTTCTCTGCATGCTTGGCCGGAATTTGACGAAAGTAAAACTGTGGATGACCAGATTGAAGTTGTTCTGCAGATTAACGGCAAGATTCGGGATAAGATTATGATTTCTGCAGAGTTGAATCCTCAGGAAATGCAAGAGGCGGCACTTGCCAGTGAAAAGGTAAAAGAATTGATTGCCGGTAAAGAAATTGTGAAATGTATTGCAGTTCCCAAGAAATTGATTAATATTGTTGTAAAAGGTTAAAATTTAAGCGTTTCCCTTTTGGGGAAACGCTTAAATTTTTGTTGATTTTTTTTGAGAAATATGTTATGATGCGACCAAACATAGCTTAATTTTTGAAAGGCGGATTAACCATGAGATGTTTTATATGCAATCAGGAGAGCATGGAATTCAAATATTGTTCCGGTACCACAATCTATACAGAAGCGTTGGTGGACGGAAGACTTTTGAGTGTGAATTACAATGCAACAGGTATGCCGGCGCATAAGAGGAATTGCGTTCGGGATATCCCGGTGTGCGCCTTTGATTTGGTTGTTGATGGTAAGGATGCAACCTATGGGTGGGAGTTTGCAGGCTGGAGTGCAGAAGAGGAAACGGCAGAACGACCAATGGCACAGCTTGTTCTTATAAATAAAGAGAGAAATCTGCAGTTGCGTATCTGTACTTATAGCGGTGAGAACGGATATTTTTCCAGACATTTCTATGTGAAAAATTTGAGTGAAGAAAAAATTTCTATTACCCGTATTGCCCCTTTGACGGGTACTTTGTGGGAAATGACTCATGATGTGAAAGACCCGTTGGGAGATGGGGATGTCAGCCCCTTCAAGATAGGACGTTTTAAGGATAACCATTGGGGCGCAGAGGGAAATTTTGACTGGTGTGAGGTTTCGTATAATACAGGACTGGAGTTTGGAAGTGAGAACGGCTGCAGCGGGCATACCACGCCTTTTGCTATTGTTCGTAATGATGCACTGGGCGGATATTTTGTGTGCCATATGGAATGGGGTGCAAATTGGAAATTCTATTTCCGGAATGATTTTCGTTATGCACCGACGAATTCCAATCCGGAGCTTAAGGCATATTTAAGGCTCAAGTTCTCCATTGCACCGGAGGCAATGGCACCGATGCGGGTTCTGGATTCGGGAGAGGAAGTTGAAGCGCCGCGCGTCCATTTTGGGTATGTATATACCGATTTTGATGAAACAATTTGTGCTCTGCATGATTATCAACGAAAGTATTTGTTGGCAAAGCCGGCGGGTGGCTATGATTTGATTGGATATGACCATTGGGGCTATATGGAGCATGAAATAGATGAAGAAAAACTGTTGATTGAGGTGGAACGCGCTGCAGAACTTGGTGCTGAAATTTTTGTGGTAGATGCGGGATGGTATGGTAAATCCTTCAATCATTGGTTTGAGAGCGTTGGCGACTGGCAATATTCTCGTCTTGAAAATGACCTTTATCCCATTATTCGCAGGGTACGGGAGAAGAATATGAAATTCGGGCTGTGGATTGAACCGGAAGCGGTAGGTCCGGCAAGTGAACTGAGACAAACACATCCGGAATGGCTGATGCAACGCTATGGAAAAGGCGTGGAACGTGCGTTGGATATTTCTCGCCCTGAGGTTGAAGAATATGTAGAAAATCAGATTATAAATGTTATTGAACGGTATGGACTGGATATGCTCCGACTGGATTACAACAATCAATACCTATGCGAGGGCGGATTTAACAAAAATGGGGAGTACATGGAAAACACCCATTGGCGTCACATGGAAGCCGTATACAGAATTTTTGACCGTATCCATAAGCGCTACCCCGATTTATGGTTGGAAAACTGTGCTTCGGGCGGAGGTAGAACGGATTTGGGAATGATGTCCAGATTCAGCAAAACACAGTTTTCTGATTGGTATAAGTTCCCGAGAGTGACACGCACTTTTAATGGAATGTCTATGTGCTTGCCACCGGAAAGCCTGATGGTATGCTACAGCTCAATTCAGGGTGCATCCTGTTATGGTAATGCGGAAACACAACTGCAGATGATGGTACAGGGAATTCCGCAAATGTCGGCGGTTGCCTATTATGATGAATCAATCAATCCGGCGTTGAAAAACTTGATTAAAAAGTACGTTACCCTCTATAAAGACTATATCCGACCGATACAAAACAAGGTCAAGTTGTATCATCATACTCCTGTTATCGGTGGTTTTTCCGGAAAAGGATGGGTTGTGACCGAGGCAATGTTGCCGGATGGCACAAAGGGATATGTCAATGTTAACCGCCTTCCGGGATGCATGGAAAAGGCGTGGTGTGTAAAATTCAAAGGTGTGGATTGTGCAAAAGATTATATCTTAACCGATGTAGAGAACGGAAGAAAATTCAAAGTAAGCGGATACAGTTTGCATACGGATGGATTTCCGGTTGCTTTAGATGGGGCACTGACATCACGAATGTTGCTGGTTGAAACAGAGGATAACCGGTAAGGCGTTTCAAAATCACAGCTCATTCTGGCTGTGATTTTTGCGTATTGCGGAAGAAATTTGTATTGAATTTTCAGTAAGCCCGTGATATAATAATGATGAATGAATTAAGAAACAAAGACTATGCATTTGAGTGTGAGTAAAATATTTTATCTCGATCACATGGAATCTGATTTATACACGGATTTTAGGATAAAATAAGATAAGGCGGTGCGTTATGGATATTGTGGTTGAACAGTTGGTAAAAAGAAAAAAGACACGGCAAAGTTATACCGGAATGTTTTTTGCCATTGCATCGGGATTGGTTCTTTTCTGGTTATTTGTCATGGTTTTAAGTGAGATTCCGGGGTTCAGTACGATTTCTCTCTTTCTGTTTGCCGGAATGGTTTACCTGATTTATCTGATGGCAAGCAGTGCCAATCTGGAATTTGAATATTCTTTTGTTAATGGCGCCTTGGACGTAGATAAAATTGTGAATCGCAGACGCCGGGTGGCGATTGCATCTTTGAATGCACGCAAAATTGAAAAGATGGCAAGTGTCAGAGACGGGGAATTTCAGCGACTGAATGGTGACAGTAACATTGCCAAGGTCTATGCTATAAGCCATCGGGACGATGAGGGACAGTATTATGTTTTGTATGAGGGTGAGAAAGGAATGTGCATGCTGGTCTTTCAACCCAATGATGAAATCAAAGACGGTTTTTACCGATTGAATCCGCGGAAGGTGTTTCTGGATGATAAAAACGGGTATTGATGTAGTTGAGATTCAGCGGTTTGCAAAGATGGCACATCTGGACTCTTTTGCGAAGCGGGTGTTTTCCAAAGAAGAGCAAGCCTATTTTGCATCTAAGAAAAGCCCTTACGAAAGTATTGCCGGACACTATGCGGCAAAAGAGGCGTTTTCCAAATACTTGGGAACCGGTGTACGGGGATTCAACCTAAATGATATTACGGTTTTGCATCAGGAAAATGGCAAACCGTATCTCCTGTTTCATGGAAATCCGGTGGCGGTGGATTTGAGCATTACGCATTCTGATGCCGTTGCAGTTGCGGTTGTTGCAGGAGAAGAACTGAACACATACCGTGCCTATGAGGGGGATTTAGAACCGTACCGCGCTTTACTTCCCAAACGCAATCCGGATATGAATAAAGGAGATTGCGGTCGTGTATTGATTGTTGCAGGGTCGAAAGGAATGACCGGTGCGGCAACTCTTTCTGCATTAGGTGCGTTGCGTTCCGGTTGCGGGTTATTGACGGTGGCAACGCCGGATAGCGAGCAACCGATTCTGGCAATGAAACTGACCGAGGCAATGACCATGGCGTTGCCGTCGGTTCATGGGAAGTTGGCCCCCGAGGCTGGCAAAGCAATAGAAAAAGCAGTACAATCTTCGGATGTCTGCGTATTTGGCCCTGGTCTTGGAAAAGCACCGGAGTTATGGAAGTCTGTGGAGATGTTGTTTGAACAGAAAAAACCATTGGTATTGGATGCCGATGGTCTAAACGCCTTAAGTGGGCATATAGATAGTATCAAAGATGCAACGGAGAATGTTGTGATGACGCCGCATCCGGGGGAAATGGCACGGCTGACCGGTTTGACTGTGGAGGAAATTCAGCAGAATCGGGAGTTGGTTGCAAAAACCTATGCAAAAGCATGGGGCGTCACGGTTTTGTTGAAAGGCAGAAACACCGTGATTGCATCACCGGATGGACAGCTGCATATCAATCCCACCGGGAATTCCGGCATGGCTTCCGGAGGAATGGGGGATGTACTGTCCGGTGTGATTGGCGCTTTGATGGGGCAAGGGCTAGACGGCTATCAAAGTGCTGTGCTGGGTGCATTTTTGCATGGCCTTGCCGGAGATCTTGCAGCAAAGGAATTGGGTGAATTCGGCATGATTGCCGGAGATGTGGCAGAAAGATTGCCCCGTGCATTCTTGACAATTCAAGCATAATGGAGGAGTTTTTGTGAGGCGTGGTATGACGGTGTTGTGTTCCGTGATACTGATGATAACCCTGACCGGATGTGAGAGAAATTACGGTGAGGAGATAGAAAAACGCTACAGAGACATGGAAAATTATACTGCGAAAGTTTGCTTTGCGGTAAACGGCGCAGAGTACGAATTGTTGCAGAGTTACCAAAGACCGGATACTTTTCGCAGTGAGGTGCTTTCTCCCAAGCATTTGAAAGGGACGGTCAGTGAGGTTACACCGGAAGAGTTCCGTTTGACGGGTGGAAACTTTTCCTCTGTCAAACTGCCTAGAACTGCAAAAGAATCCTTGGCACATCTTCAATTAAGGGATTTTTTCCTCGCGTATTATGAAGATGGAACAAGGCTAATGAAAGTGACAGAAGATAACGGCATTTTGTTGGAATGCAAGAGTAAGGGCGATCATCGCTACATTGACAAACAGGTGTTACGACTGAATCAAAAAAGTTTGTTGCCTGAAACTTTACTGGGATATCATCAAGATGGCAGTGAGGTTTTCAGAATTGTATATCTGGAGTTTAAGAAGGAGTAATCGGAAGATGGACGAGAGAAAAAGAGCCTGGGCAGAAATTAGTCTGGACGCCATTGAAAATAATGTCCGGCGGATTCGGGATTTTATTAAGCCCGGAACAAAAATTCTTGGTGTCGTAAAAGCAGATGCATACGGGCACGGTTATCCGCAGGTGGCGAAAACCCTCCTGAAAAACGGGGCAGATGCGCTTGGCGTTGCTTGTCTGGATGAAGCATTGCAACTTCGCAGAAGCGGATTTACTTGTCCGATTCTGATTTTAGGGTATACGGACCCTGCCCTTTCGGATATGTTGGTGAAAGAAGATATCACCACCGCATGTTACAGTTATGAACTTGCACGGACTCTTTCCCGTCATGCAGTTAAGCAGGGAAAGACCGTCAAAGTGCATATTAAAATTGATACCGGCATGGGTAGAATCGGACTTCGGTATACGGAAGACAGCACCCTGAATCAGGAGACGGTTGATACTGTTTTGAAAATGGCAGTTCTTCCCAATCTGGAAATTGAGGGAATTTTCACGCATTTTTCCGTTGCGGATGAACGGGATGATGATTACACTGAGTTGCAGTTCAAACGGTTTATGGCGATTTGTAATCGTTTGAAAGAAAATGGACTGGATATTCCGGTCAAACATTGTTGTAACAGTGCAGCGCTGGTGCGGTTTCCCAATATGCATTTGGATATGGTGCGTCCGGGCATTATTTTGTATGGTTTGAAACCATCACCATTGGTAGATTGCGGGCGATTACACCTAAAACCTGCCATGTCTTTAAAAGCAAGAGTCAGCAATGTCAAGGAAGTGGAAGCAGGTGTCAGCGTCAGTTACGGAAGAAAGTTCTGTACTACTGAGAAAACCAAACTGATTACCATTCCAATTGGTTATGCAGATGGATATTCCCGTATTCTTTCCCAAAAGGCACAAGCCATTGTCAAAGGAACTCTTTGCAATCTTGTGGGGAATATTTGTATGGATCAATGTATGATTGACGCAACAGCGGTCAATACTATATCTATCGGCGACGAAGTCATTTTGTTTGGCAAGTGCGATGATATAGAATTACCGGTAGAGAGCCTTGCCGACAAAATGGGAACCATTAACTATGAGATTCTTTGCGTCATCGGCAAGCGGATTCCCCGTGTTTTTTTGCGGGGAGGAAAAGTGGAGGAGACTCACAATTTCTTGTTTGATCCTCCCATTCTTTAAGATCGGGATACATACGCGCGTTGGTTCGCCGCAGGAGGTTGCGGGCATAGTATCCAAAAACGGTCAAGCCGCATACAATGTCAGTGGGGAAGAAATCTCAATCTGAAATTGAACTGCGGAGTGTGAATCAAGTGAATGTAAAACGAGGCGACATTTATTATGCAGACTTAAGTCCGGTCGTAGGATCGGAGCAAGGGGGCATTCGTCCTGTTTTGATTATTCAGAACGACATTGGCAACCGTTACAGTCCCACAGTGATTGCAACAGCAATTACCTCACAACTGAACAAAGCCAAAATGCCGACCCATATTGCCATTCATGCCGGAGGGTTTGGACTTTCCAAGGACTCGGTGGTACTGGCAGAACAAATACGGACATTGGATAAACAGCGATTGAGAGAAAAAATCGGACACCTGGACGGGCAACTGATGGATAAGGTGAATGAGGCTTTGGAGATTTCATTTGGTTTGTCCTGATGCTGACTTCCGTCTGGGGAAAAGCAGAAAGGAAAAGAATTATGAGAAACAAATGGTTAAAAACAGGAATTGCTATGGGGGTATGTCTGGTACTTTTTGGCGGGATTGCGGTATTTTCTGAACCCGGTGGAACCGATGACCCCATTATTACCAAGAGTTATATTGTGGATAAGGTAATTCCGGAAATCAAAGCTTACATTGATGAACGATTTGGCATTGCGGCGTCTGAGGGGACAGTTACTACGGATTCCTTTGTGGTTGTCAATGTGGAAAAAGGCAAAAAAGTTCTCTGCGAAGCCGGTGCAGAACTGATTCTGCGTATGGGAAAAGCTACCATTATTTCCAGCGAAAAAGGCGGTGTTGCAGATACTACCGCAGGTGTAGATCTTTCCAACGGCACGGCGATGCCCTCCAATCATCTTTTGGTTGTTCCTTTGGCGGATGGCAGAGGATTTGAAGCAACCGACGATGTTATTGTTATGATAAAGGGCGGTTACAGAATGCAATAAACCCATATCCTGTGTCTTTTGGACACAGGATATTCTCAATTGGAGGTGAATGAGGTGGAGCCTAAGGGTGCGTTGTTTGATATGGATGGTACACTGGTGGATTCTATGTGGGTATGGGATAAGATTCTCTCTGATTTTCTGGTGGAAAACGGACTTCCCCTTGATGATGGATTTGCTGATGATGTTGCACACATGAGTCCTCAAATAAGTTCTGTTTATGCGAGGGAACGATATCAACTTCCGCAAAGTTCTCAGGAAATTTACCAAAGATGGATGGAACAGGCGAGCTTAGCATACAAAGAGCAGGTGCTCATGAAACCGGGAGCAAAGGAGTACCTTTTTCATTTGAAAAAGAGTGGGGTGCGGATGGCGGTTGTGACCGCTTGTGATCCGCAGTTGGTACGGACATGCCTGACCCAAAACGGCGTCTTTGAACTGTTTGATACCATTGTGTATGTGGATGATGTGGGAAAGGGAAAAGATTTTCCTGATTTATACATAGAAGCGATGAAACGATTGGGTGTAAAACCTCAAAATGCAACGCTGCATGAAGATATTCTTGTAGGAATTCGGACAGCCTCAAAATTAGGGCTTAGGACTGTTGCGGTAGAGGATGAATGGCAGGAGAACAAAACATTATTGCAAAAGGAAGCGGACTTGTATATCCGTGATTTTTTCGAATTGCTTGAAGGTGAAAAACAATGCTAGAAGAAGAAACCAGAATCCCGACGGGGATTGTTCCACGGTTACTCAAGTGGTATGACCAAGGTCATAGGATTCTTCCGTGGAGGACAACCCCGATCCCTTATTATGTATGGGTGTCCGAAATCATGTTGCAACAAACCAGAGTGGAGGCTGTTATCCCTTATTTTAAACGGTTTGTGACAGAACTTCCGGATGTGTTTGCCCTCGCCGGCGCAGAGGAATCGGTATTAATGAAACTCTGGGAAGGTCTTGGATATTATCGGAGAGTGAGAAATCTGCAGGCGGCGGCAAAACGGATTGTAGCTGAATATGATGGTGAAATGCCGGCAAGTTACGCGATGTTACGAGAACTCCCGGGGATTGGCGAATATACAGCCGGAGCCATTGCGTCCATTGCGTTTGGACTCCCTACCCCTGCAGTTGACGGTAATGTGTTGCGAGTGCTCTCCCGTGTCTGTGAGGATTATCGAGATATTTTAAAACAATCGGTAAAAAAAGATATAGGGACCCAACTTGCTGCTATGTATCCACGGGGGAGATGCGGAGATTTTACCCAGAGTTTAATGGAACTGGGTGCGACGGTGTGTATCCCCAACGGAACTCCTCATTGTGACCAATGTCCGCTTTCGGACCTTTGCCTTGCTTATCAGCACAACTCCACGGATGAACTTCCGGTCAAAACACCCAAGAAACCGAGAAAAGTACAGAGAAAGACGGTCTTTCTTCTCTATGATGGAGATAAAATTGCCTTGCAAAAACGGGCAGAAGACGGACTTCTTGCTGGAATGTGGGAATACCCCAATCTGGATCTGCATCTAAGTCAACAAGAGTCAATTCAGGCACTTGCCGATATGGGAATCGTTGTAACTGACCTTGAACCATGGGGAAAAGCCGAACATATTTTTACCCATATAGAATGGAAGATGCAAGTCTATCGAGGGGTTTGCCAATCATCAGGAGAAAACAAGTTTGTCTGGGTGACAGAAAAACAGATGGAAGAAGAATTTGCACTTCCTACTGCATTTAGAAAAATAAAAAGAAAAAATCCGTAATACATCAGTATTACGGATTTTTAATTTTGCATTTAATAATGACTGTGTAAGACTATACAGCACGGTTAACCTTACCCGATCTCAAGCATCTGGTACATGCGTACACCTTTTTGGGAGTACCGTCAACGATTGCCTTAACCCGTCTTACATTGGGCTTCCAAGCCTTATTTGCTCTTCTGTGAGAGTGAGATACCTTAATACCAAAGGTAACGCCCTTTCCGCAAATTTCGCACTTTGCCATATAGTTACACCTCCTTAATAGCAATGGAACTTAACTCAACTCGAACTATTATACCAGAACTTTTTCCAGATTGCAAGCCTTTTTTCAAAAAAATCTAAATTTTTTATTTTGGCATAAAATTCTGCACGATATAGTGGTTAGCAGATTCCTCCAAAGAGTTATCCAGTGGGGAAAGTTCGGAGAAATCTGGATATTTATGTTTGAGTGCGCGGGCAAGAATTACATCGCACAACTCAGGGTTTTTGGGAAAAAGAGGACCATGCAGATAACTCGCAAATACATTTTTGTAAAGCAAACCCTCATGGGTTTGGGTTCCGTCATTGCCGTTGCCTGTAAGCACAGTGCCCAAAGGCTTGTAGTCTCCAATCCATGTAGCCCCGGGATGATTTTCAAAACCGCAGATGGGAGATTGGCAAAGAGAAGAGGATAAAATCACATCCCCAATCATCCGTTTTTTGGTCAGGGTTGTGTGAATATCCAGAATGCCTAAACCGTTTATGGTTCCATCCGGTGTTTCTATGGTAGTTCCAAGCATAGGGAAACCTCCACAGAATGCAAGGAGCACACCGCCTTTTTCTACATAGTCAAGCAAAGAATCTCGATAGTTGCTTAAGATATCAAGCACCAATGCCTGTTCTTTATCAGAACCGCCACCCAGAAAAAGAATATCGGTGTTCTCAAAGTCAGGGGGCGTTTCGCGATTGGTGTGCAGATTGACTTTGGCATCCAGACCTCGCCAGATAAGACGCTTTTTAAGAGAAGCGATGTTTCCTTTGTCTCCGTACAAATTCAAAAGGTCTGGGAAAAGATGAAGAATGGTAAGACTGTATTGTGCCATTATGCTTCACCTCCTGCAGGCAGATTTTTTTGCAGTTCCAGCATGGTGGACTGGGTAGAGAATAACACGCTGTAGTTGACCAGTACGTAACAAACCTCAGCATCGGTGGTAAGACAAAGCTTTAGTGCTTCTTCCACAGAATCGCAGATACGCTCTACCGGAATATCAGCATACCGGAACCGAAGAGCCAGATCGTGACGCCGTACACCACTTACATAAAGGCGGTTCAGGTTTTCATCTGCCAGTTGGTCAAAGTTCGCATCCCAGAGCCAGGAAAGGTCCTTTCCGTCATTGGCGGTGGCGTTTATTGCAACAATCACATCTTTTCTGCGCTTGTCCAGCATCACAGTCTGGATTGCCTGATTGAAACCGGCGGGGTTTTTTGCCAGATTCAGGATAAAGGGTTTGCCGAGATCAATCAGTTCCATACGACCGATTTGGGGTTTATAATCGGAGAGGATGGCATTAAAATCCTGATTGGTGATACCCATGACTTGCAGGGCACTGTATACAGCCAGAATATTATAGATGTTGTAAAAACCGCGGTAATTTACATGAATAGGCACCTGATGATTGACCGTAAACTTCATAGAACCGGACAAGTCAACATCCGTTGCAGAAAAATCAATCTGCGGACGTTTGTTACCGCAATGGGGGCAGTAGTAGTCGCCAAGTTGATTGTAATGGGTAAAATGGTAATGCTGTTCCTTTCCGCATTTGGCACAGAAGCGCCCCTCTTCCATATTGTCAGATTGAGGGAGTACTTGTTCTGAAATGCCATAGTAGTATGCCCGTCTTCCCTCGCCGAATTGAGAGGAGAGAGGGTCATCTCCGTTGAGAATCAAGGTAAGATTCGGATGCATGGCAATTGCCTCGCGAAGGAGTGCCATGGTGGTATCAATTTCTCCGTAGCGGTCAAGTTGATCTCGGAACAGGTTGGTGACCACCATATAATTGGGTGTCAGGTGGGCAAAAACCTTTCTGGCAAAGGCTTCGTCGATTTCCAGAACAGCCCAGTCTCCACGCAGTTTTCCGAAGAGGTTGCAGGATTTTGCAAAGGCGGCAGCAACACCGCTGAGCATGTTAGCGCCCAAATCGTTGCAAACGGTGGTATATCCGCATTGTTTCAGGGCGGAATTTAAAAGATTGTTGGTGGTGGTTTTCCCGTTGGTACCGCAGGTGCAAATGACACCTTTGGTCAGTTCTTTGGAAAGAATCCGAATCAGGTCGGGACAAATCTTTAAAGCGATGGCGCCGGGGGTGGAAGAGGATTTTTTCCCTACCAGCAAGCCGGCAACGCTTGCAAGTTTTGCCGCCCATACAGCAAGCAATTTTCGCATAGGCTAAGTCTCCTTTGTTTTCTTTGTACTTGTATTATACTTACTTTTTCCAAAAAAAACAAGAAACTTATCTTAAAAGACTGTTACAACTTCAAAAAATCGGCAATGCATTCTGCCGCCAGAGAGATGGCGTGCTCTGCTTCCGAAAGTGAATTTCCGCCGGAACCAACCTCTATAATCAGCGATGCTTTGGTGGTGTGGCCGTTGAACCGTTCCTGACGCAGATTGATATGTCGCATCAGAGAAGGATACTTTTTTGTGATTGCATCCTGCAGATGAATAGCACATCGCAGATTTTCCCGCCAATGTGGATGATACAGTCCCTTTTCGTCGGTTCCAACTACAAACATCAGTTGTGCCGCAGGTTTTCCGTTGATTTGTGTGACGGGCCTTGCTTTGGTGCCATCGGCATAAACAATGGCATCCCGATGAAGATCCAGAACCATCTGGATAGAGGGATAGGACTTGAGATAGGCCTCGATTGCTGCAAGGGAATGGGCGTAGGAACCGTTAAAGGACGGATAATCGTGCAGATCGGTATCATGAAGCGTGGGAATTCCCTTTTTATTCAGGATGTCTGCCATGGTTTTTCCGACCCGTACCACATTTTCTTCCGTGTTCTGACTTCGGTCTCCGCTTTCCTTGTCATAAAACTGCCCTCCTTCCGGGGAATAACTTTCGGTTGCGTGAGTATGAATAATCAGAACTTTCGGGCCTTTCTTGGAAAAGTCAAACGTTGGCGGTGCACCTCTCATAGCGTCCATATCTACGCTGTAGGAGGTTTGATTTCCTAGTATGGGCTTTTGTGTGCCGTTTTGAAAAACAGAAAGGTCGACCGCTTTGATGACTCCTTGGTTCTCTGCCAAAATAACAGGAGTAGAGGAGGGGACGGGGGTTTCTGCAGGCGTCTGCTTGGAAAGCGGTGACGAAGTGTTGCTGTTTATCTGTGCGGCCAAAGGGATTTCGGTAGAGAGAATGGTTTTTGGAGATCCCGGTTCAAAAGAAAGAAAGGAGGAAAGTAAACGGATTCCATTTTGTTTGAATGCGGAAAGCCGTTCTTCCCAAATGCCGTTGACAGCAGAAACTGCGGGCAGAGTATACCCCAGTGCTGAGCGGGGTGTGAGGTCTGTCCGTTCTACTGTTAAACATAAAAAAACGGCAAGCAGAACAATGCCTGCAAGCCGTTTGCGTATCTTTTTTCCGTCAATGATGATGGCTTTGTAGTGTTTCATGAATCCTCCGGCTTGTCTTGGTATACTTTAGTATATGCAAAACGCAGAAGAGGTAGAACGGAATTATTTGTGATATCCCAGAACAACACGGGGGTTTCCGGAAAGATCGTGGAGGAGTTCGATATCAAGATACCCATGCTCTCTCATAAGAGCAGGAACGGATTCCCCCTGATCAAATCCAATTTCAAAGGCAAGAAGTCCATGAGAGGAAAGGGGAGCGTGCTTGATGATTTGCCGATAGAATAAAAGTCCGTCTGCTCCGCCGTCCAACGCCCTGCGTGGTTCAAAAAACCGAACCTCCGTTTGTAATGTTTCAATATCTTTCGTGGGAATATACGGGGGATTGGAGACAATCACCTGAGGGGGAGTAAGGGCCGGCATACCTTTTAAAATGTCATGCTGCAAAAAAGAGACTCTGTTTGAAAGGCCGTATCGCTGGGCTGTTTGTCTGGCGGTATCGAGTGCCTCGAAAGATATATCAAGTTCAGCGACTGAAAGGGATGGATGTAAGTGAGCAAGAGTGATACCAACACAACCGCTTCCACATCCAATATCCCAGAGAATGGTTCGGTCACCCAGTCGATGAGAGACCGCCTCAACCAGAAGCTCGGTGTCCGGTCTTGGAATCAGAGTGGATGGATTTACGTAAAAATCCAAATCCATAAAAGGGCAGACGCCGGTCAGGTATCGTACCGGCTCGCCTTGTATGCGACGGTTTGCCAAGGCAAGCATATCGCTCTCTTCTTCCTCAGTAAGAATATAGGTTCCAAGAAGCAATTGAGTTTTGCTAAGATTCAACCGATGCATAAGAAGAAGTCCCGAATCAGTTTCGGGACTTTCGATATGATGTTCTTGAAATAAACGGATTAAGTATTTACGAATCTCCGCCAAAGTCATACAATCACCACTTATCGTCTTCTTGATTATCAGGAATTACGGCACTCAGCGCCGTAATGGCAACCTCAATCATACTGTCATCCGGTTCATTGGTGGTAATTCTCTGAAACCACATACCGGGAGTGCTGATAGCGCGGGTAAAAAAGTTGTCGTGACGACCGGCGTATTTGATGATTTCATAAGACAAACCGGCAACAACCGGAAGAAGTAACAACCGCAGTATCATACGGGTAATCGCCCAGGGAATGGCAACCAGAAATGAACCCAGAACGGGGATGGCGCCAAAGGTTTCTGCATCCCAAGGGATGATAGAAAAAATCAAGATGCTGATAACCATAACAATCAAAAGAAAACTGGTTCCGCATCTGGGGTGGTAGCGGGATTGCAACCGCACATTCTCTACCGTCAGCGGAAGTCCTTGTTCATAGCAAAAAATAGATTTGTGCTCTGCACCGTGGTACATAAACACCCGTTTGATATCTTTCATCCGGGAAATCAGCCCAAGATAGCAAATGAAGATGAGAATCCGTACTACACCTTCAGCAAGGGTCAGTAACAGATGACTGGAAATCAAGGGTTTCAGGAATCCTGCAATCAAGGTGGGAAGAAGAATAAACAAGCCTACACTGAACAACAGAGAAAGAATGACAGAACAGTAAAGTACTACATTCATTGCTGTTTCAGAATCCAGTTTTTTCTCGAGCCATGCTTCAAATTTGGATGGCTCCTGCGGTGTGGGCTCGCCGTCTTCGTCCACTTCAAAAAATTGTGCCGAAAACATCAAAGCCTTGACGCCAACAATCATGGAATCAAAAAAGTTGACGCAACCGCGGACAATGGGAAGCTTGACAAATTTTCCCTTCCGGATTTTTCCCAATTCCTGTTTATCAACAATAATTTCGCCGTCAGGTTTACGGACAGCGGTTGCAATTTCGTGAGGGCCGCGCATCATAACGCCCTCTATAACAGCCTGACCGCCAATGGATGTGCGGTGGCATGGAGTACATTCTTTTTTAGACATAAAAAACACCTACCTTTCTTGAGTATACCACAAGTTTTCATGATTTTCAACCATGCAAGTATGAATTCACGAAAAAATTCTTTTCAATGTTTTTTCGCAAGAACGATTTAGGAAATACAAACAAAATCCGGTAAAAAGACCGGTTATAATCCCTGCGATTAAAAGAATAGGGAGATAACAGAAAACGGCAAAAGTTCCCGTTACCAATGCCGCAACCAGAAGCTGAACGGTATTATGCACCATAGCGCCCACAGCACTGAGTGCAGGAATGGGGGCAATTTTGCAAATGCAGAGTTCAACAAACAGGCAACAAAGACCGCCTGTAAGACTGTAAAGCAAAATGACAGGATTTCCTACAAACAAACTCCCAAGTAAAATTCTGGAAAGCAGAATCAAAGCGGTTTCTCCGGGGGTAAGATAAAGAAGCGCGAACAATGTGATAATATTGGAAAGACCGGGTTTGATTCCCGGAATGGGGATGAGCACCGGAAACTGTGCTTCAATTACAAAAATAGACAGTGCCACTGCGGTCAGGAGGGCACAACTGGTAAGACGGCGGTATCGCATAGAATCACCTCGCTATTGCATCGGGTTTGGGGGAAGTGTCACCGCGGAGACGAATCACAATCCCGTGGGGCAGGCAAACAATGGGAAATAAAGAGTTTTTTATTTTTCCTTGTTTGACGCAAAGGTTGTCGGGACAGGTGGCGAATATCATAGAAACGCCGTCCTGTTCCAGTAAAATCCGGTTTTGCATTCCCTGATGCAGAACCTCCCGTGTGACCGGCTCTGTCAGGGTGGAAAGGGAAACCGTCTCAATCAGAATTCCGTCACGGTAAATTTCCGCTGTAAGAGTATTGGGGGCAAGGGAAGAAAACAGATACAAGCAAAGACAGGAAAGAAGAAAAATTCCCGATAACAGAAGAATCCAATATCTTGTTTTCACGTAACCACCACCAAAAAATAAGGATAAAAATCAAATACTTTATTGCATCATACTGATTTTTTGTTTTTTTGTCAAGTTTTCGTCAGAAAGACTTGTTTTTTTCTTTTTGGTTGTGTATAATATCAAAGTATAGAAAAAGAGATTCTGTGAAAACGGAAAGAAGGCTTTGACTGTATGAATTATACCATGCTGACCGACTTTTACGAACTGACCATGGCAAACGGATACTTCAATGAGGGCATGCGTGATAAAATTGCCTATTTTGATATGTATTTCCGTCAGGCACCTGACGGAGCGGGACTTGCCATTATGGCAGGCGTGGAACAGTTGATTGAGTATCTTAACAATCTGCATTTTTCGGAAGAAGACATTGCATTTTTGCGTGAAAAACAGTTGTTTGATGAGGACTTTTTGAACTATCTCCGCAATTTTAAGTTTTCCTGCGATGTCTGGGCAATTCCTGAGGGAACTCCCATTTTTCCCAATGAGCCTATTGTTACGGTGCGGGGACCGTTGATTCAGGCGCAGTTTGTGGAGACCATGATTCTTCTCACTGTGAACCACCAGAGCCTGATTGCCACTAAAAGTAACCGCATTGTCCGTGCGGCAGGCAATCTTCCGGTGATGGAGTTTGGTTCCAGAAGAGCGCAAGGATATGATGGTGCCATTTATGGCGCAAGGGCGGCGTATATCGGCGGTGTTTGCGGAACAGCGTGTACCATATCGGATATTAAGTTCTCCGTTCCTGCACTGGGAACCATGGCGCACAGTTGGGTGCAGGCGTTTGACAGCGAATACGATGCGTTTCTGGCCTATGCCAAAACATACCCCAACAATTGTACTTTGCTGATTGATACCTACAATGTGCTCAAAAGTGGACTTCCTAATGCAATCCGGGTGTTTAATGAGGTGCTGAAACCTCTGGGCATTACCAATTGCGGTGTCCGGATTGACAGCGGGGATATTACCTATCTCACCAGAAAATGCCGGAAGATGCTAGACGAGGCCGGATGGGAATCTGCTAAGATTGTGGTTTCCAATTCTTTGGATGAATATATTATCCGTGATATTTTACAGCAAGGGGCAAAGATTGATTCCTTCGGTGTAGGAGAGCGGTTGATTACCTCCAAATCAGAACCGGTATTCGGCGGTGTTTATAAACTGGTTGCGGTGGAAGAAGACGGCGTGATTGAACCCAAAATCAAAATCAGCGAAAATGTTGTTAAGATTACTACGCCGTATTTTAAAAAGGTGCATCGGCTGTATTCAAAAGAAACCGGTATGGCAATTGCAGATGTGCTTACCAGTTACGATGAGACCATTGATACGGACAAGCCTTACGAAATTTTTGATCCCCATCACACATGGAAACGAAAAATTATTACGGATTTCACGGTTCGGGAGTTGCAGGTTCCTATTTTTAAAACAGGGGAATGTGTGTATCAGTCTCCGTCCTTAAAGGAAATTCAGGAGTATTGCAAAGAAAGCCTGAAAACCATCTGGGATGAAGTAAAGCGGTTTGAAAACCCCCATGAATATTATGTGGATTTATCTCAAAAACTTTGGGATATCCGTTATCAATTATTATCAGCACACAATTAATACAGAAAGGATATGGTGGAAACAATGGAACAGACAATTGAGTCGTATAACCTTGGCAGACTTGGTGTTATCGGCATGAAAGGGTGCGAGGAAATTACACAGAAAATCAATGCGCATCTTCGCAAATTCAATGAGGGGAAAAACGAGGAAATTGAATCCTTTATCATTCCCACCAATTGCCCCCGTTTTGGAACCGGCGAAGCGAAGGCTATAATCATGCACTCCATTCGTACTTATGACATTTACATTGTTATGGATGCGTTTAATTATAACGTGACCTACAATATGTACGGAAAGGATCATCCTATGAGTCCGGATGACCATTTTCAGGATTTGAAGAGAATTATCTCCGCAATGGGAGGTAAAGCAAAGCGGATTACGGTCATTATGCCCATGCTGTATGAGGGCCGTCAGCACAAGAGAGTGACCCGTGAGTCGCTGGACTGTGCAATGATGCTTCAGGAATTGAACAATATGGGTGTTGACAATATTATTACTTTTGATGCCCATGATCCCAGAGTACAAAACGCAATTCCGCTCAGCGGATTTGAGAATGTACATCCTACTTATCAAATGATTAAAGCTTGCATGAAATACGACCCACAGATTATGCTGCATCCGGAAAATACGATGATTATTTCTCCGGACGAGGGTGCAGTTGGCCGTTGTATGTACTACTCTTCCGTTTTGGGTACCAATCTTGGCATGTTCTATAAGCGGAGAGATTACTCTACCGTTATTGACGGAAAGAATCCTATCGTAGCACATGAATATTTGGGTAATGATCTGAAAGGCAAGGATGTTATCGTTGTGGATGACATGATTGCATCCGGTGATTCCATGCTTGATGTAGCAAAAGAACTGAAAAAAAGAGAAGCACGCAGAGTTTTGGTATTCTCCACATTCGGTCTTTTTACAGAGGGTGTTGAAAAATTTAACAAAGCCTATGAAGATGGCATCATTGATGCAGTATTCACTACCAATGTGGTATACCGTCAGCCGGATTTGTTGACAGCACCTTGGTATCATGAGGTGGATATGTCCAAATACATCGCTCTCTTGATTCAGACATTGAATGAAGAAAATTCAATCAGCGAACTGCTGACCCCCATTTCAAGAATTGAGAAAATTCTGGAAAAATACAGGAATATGGCATAATGAAAACAAAAACAATCAGCCTTGACCAAATGCAAGAACAGGCAGAGTTTATAAAAAAAATTTTTGCAATTCATCGGCAACACGGTAGACAGCCTCTCGCCTTTGTGGAAACTTATGGCTGTCAGCAAAATGTCAGTGACTCAGAAAAAATCAAAGGGATGCTCTCTGAGATGGGATATGATTTCTGTGATAAAACTGAGGATGCAGATTTGGTACTCTATAACACTTGTGCCGTGCGTGAAAATGCAGAACTTCGTGTGTTTGGTAACATTGGTGCTTTGAAACATCAAAAACGCCGGAATCCGGATATGAAGATTGTGGTCTGCGGCTGCATGATGCAACAGGAACATATTGCAGAAACCATCAAAAGGAAGTATCCCCATGTGGATTTATTACTGGGAACCCATGCTTTGTATCGGTTTCCACAACGGCTTTATGAGGTTTTGCATCAGGGGCGCTTCTTTGATGCAGAGAATGAAGAGGGCTCCATTTTTGAGGGGATTCCCTATTATCGCGGTGCCAAACCATTGGCAAACATTCCTATTATGTATGGATGTAACAACTTCTGTACCTATTGTATCGTGCCTTATGTAAGGGGGCGTGAGAGGAGCCGGAACCCTCAGCATATTCTTGATGAAATTCAGCAGGTTGCCAAGGAAGGATATCGTGAGGTTATGCTCCTTGGACAGAATGTAAACTCTTATGGCAATGATCTGGAAGAGGAGATGGACTTTGCCACGCTTTTGCGGGAAGTTTGCAAAATTGACGGCATTGAACGGGTTCGGTTCATGACCTCCCATCCCAAGGATTTATCCGATGCCTTGATTACCGTTATGAAAGAAGAACCGAAGATATGCAAGCAATTGCATCTTCCGGTGCAATCGGGGTCCAATCGTGTGCTTTCTGCCATGAACCGAAAGTATACACGGGAGGCATATCTGGAACTTGTCAGGAAAGTCAAATCTGCCATGCCGAATATTGTATTGACTACCGACATTATTGTGGGATTTCCCGGAGAAACCGACGAGGAATTTGAGGAAACCCTCTCTATTTTACAGGAAGTGGAGTATGATACAATATTTTCATTCATTTACTCCAAACGGGTGGGAACGCCTGCTGCATCTATGCCGGATGTGATGGATGAAGAACAAAAGCACCGGAATTTTGACCGGATGCTGGCGTTGCAGAATGAGATTTCTAAACGGAAAAACGACGCTTATCTTGGCAGTACCCAAAAGGTGCTGGTGGAGGGCATCAGCAAAAATAACAGCGATACACTTACCGGACGTACAGAAGGCGGCAAGGTAGTGAACTTTATTGGTGACCAATCACAAATCGGTGAATTTGTCACAGTTACAATTACCAAAACACAGACTTGGTCTCTCTTTGGAGAACTGAGCGAATAGAAAGGATGTTTAATTATGGATCAGGAAAAAATTTTTGAAAAAGCAAAGGAACTGGGAGAACTGATTGCCCACAGTGATGTAAAAGCCCGTGCGGATGAAGCAAACCGTGCTCTGACTGCAGATACTGATGCAGTAGACTTAATCAGCGGTTACAACGACAAACGCCAGGAAAAATTGGAAGCCTTTGCTGATAAACAGCCTACAGCGGAGGAGGCGCAGGAAATCAATGAGTTCTTGCAGAACGAGTTTAACAAGATTGCGGAAAATGCAACCATTCGGGAATACATTGAGGCAAATCGTGCTTTTGAGAGTGTGCTGAACCAGATGGATCAGATTATCAAAAACGCAATTTCCGGAGGACACAGTTGCGGAGGCTCTTGCAGCGAATGTGGTGGCTGTCACTAAAATAAATATTACAAACCGAGAACAATGTTTTGTCTCGGTTAAGAACCGCTGACTGTTTTGGTCTGCGGTTTCTTCGATAAAGGAGGGGTAACCGGTGGCACAGGAATTGAACAGAGACCAATTGACACCAATGATGCAACAGTATTTTGTTGTAAAAGATGAATATAAGGATTGCATTTTGATGTATCGCCTGGGCGATTTTTACGAAATGTTTTTTGATGATGCCCTGATTGCCTCTAAGGTTCTGGATATTGCCCTGACAGGACGAAACTGCGGATTGGAAGAGCGTGCACCTATGTGCGGTATTCCGTTTCATGCTGCAGATGGGTATATCTCCCGTTTGGTTACGGCTGGATATTCGGTTGCTATCTGTGAACAAGCAGAAGATCCGGCAACGGCAAAAGGTTTGGTACGCAGAGAGGTTATTCGTGTTGTAACGCCCGGAACCATTATGGACGCCTCTGCGTTGGATGCCAATAAAAACAATTATCTTTGCTCTCTTTCTATGGGAGAGCAGGGAGCGGGGCTTGCCTTTGTAGATATTACCACAGGGGAATGCTCTACAGTGGAACTGACCGGCGAGGATGTGTTCACGTCTATTTTAAATGAGGTTACCAAATTTGCGCCCATTGAGATTCTGATGAATCTTCGGGCGTATGAAAATGCCAATCTTCTTCGCACGGTTCAGGATAAAACCCATGGGACGGTTCGCAACTACTATGATTGGGCATATGGAAGTGACCATGCTATGCAGAAATGTCAGCGCCAGTTTGGCGAGGAAGCAGACCGACTTTTGGGCAAGCCTCATTGCATGTCTGCGTTGGGGGCGTTACTGCTTTATCTGGAGGAGACCCAGAAAACAGAACTGACCAATTTGAAAAGTGTTGAGGTGAATGGTGACGAGGGGAAAATGCAGATGGATATGTATACCCTCAGGAATCTGGAAATTCTGGAAACATTGCGGGACAGAAATGCAAGAGGTAGTTTGCTTCATGTTCTTAATCGCACCAAAACCTCTATGGGGGCACGGCTTTTGAGAAAATGGGTGACAGCACCCCTTCTTAACTGTGCTATGATTTCCAATCGGCACATTGCGGTAGAGGAATTGTTGAAAGACCCTCTGCTTCGTGCAGAAATTGCAGAATGTTTAAAACAGATTTCCGATATGGAGCGTTTGATTAACAGAGTTGTATATCGTACCGCAAGTTGCGGCGATTTGACGGCGTTGAAGAAATCTCTCCAACAGTTGCCTATGTTGGTGCATTGTCTGGGAGAAACCCATGCAAAACTGCTCAGCCAATGTGTGAGAGATATTGATTTATTGGAAGATATCTGTTATTTGATTGACACGACCATCGATCCGGATGCACCGGCAACTCTGCGAAACGGCGGTTTGATTTTAAAGGGTGCCAATGAGGAATTGGACCATGTTCGCGACCTTGCGGAAAACGGACAGAAAATATTGACTGAGATGGTAGAAAAGGAAAAAGAAAAGACCGGAATCAAAACCATGAAACTGGGTTACAATAAGGTCTTTGGATATTATGTTGAAATTAGCAAACTCTACGTGGAGCAGGTACCGGAATACTTTATCCGGAAACAAACCCTGACCAATGGAGAACGCTACATAACGCCTGAACTGAAAGAGGTTGAAGAAGCGGTTCTGGATGCAAGTACTCGCTGCGTGGATATGGAGTATGAATTGTTCTGTCAGGTAAGAGATCGTGTAGGACAGGCGTTGGACCGCGTCAAACGTACTGCGGATGCAGTAGCGAGAGTGGATGTGCTTTGCTCGTTTGCACAAATTGCAGAGAAAAACGGATACTGCATGCCTACTGTCACTATGGGTGACCGTATTTATATCAAAAATGGACGTCACCCTGTTGTGGAACAACTGCATAAAAATGTGCCTTTTATTCCCAATGATGCGAATCTTGATAATCAGGGGAATCAGATTGCTTTGATTACCGGACCTAATATGGCAGGTAAATCTACTTATATGAGGCAGACTGCTTTGATTGTGCTGATGGCACAGATTGGCAGTTTTGTTCCTGCACAAGAAGCGGAAATCGGAATTGTAGACCAGATTTTTACCCGGGTGGGAGCATCTGATGACCTTGCATCGGGACAAAGTACCTTTATGGTGGAAATGAATGAAGTTGCCTACATTCTGGAACATGCAACCAATAAGAGCCTGATCATTTTGGACGAGGTGGGAAGAGGCACTAGTACCTTTGACGGATTGGGCATTGCATGGGCAGTGGTAGAATATATTGCCGATGTGAAAAAATGCGGTGCAAAAACCATGTTTGCGACCCACTACCATGAACTGACCCAGTTGGAGGATACCATCCCCAATGTGAAAAACTTCTCTATTGCCGTGAAAAAAAGGGGAGACAGTATCAGTTTTCTCAGAAAAATTATCCGTGGCGGTGCGGACCGCAGTTATGGTGTAGATGTGGCAGTATTGGCGGGAGTAAAAAAATCTGTTACCCGCCGTGCTGCGGAGATTGTTGAAGCGTTGGAAAACGATGACAATAAACAGGTTTCCCATGCTCAAATCAAAACACACGTCCCTGCACCTTTGGAAAATAATCAAATGGACTTTTTTGCTTTGGCGGAGAATCCGGTGATTACAGAATTAAAAGAAATAGACTTGAATGTGATGACTCCGGTAGAGGCATTGACCAAGCTTTTTGATCTTCAGGCAAAGGCAAAAAATCAGGAGTCTTAGTGAAATGAGGTGAAAACTATGGCGGAAATTAGGGTGTTGTCTTCCTCGGTTGCCGATAAAATTGCGGCAGGTGAGGTTGCAGAACGGCCGTCAGCGGTGGTAAAAGAATTGGTGGAAAATGCCATAGATGCCGGCGCTGATAAAATTGAGGTGGAAATCAAACAGGGCGGTGTTGGATATATCCGCGTCACCGACAACGGATGCGGAATTCCGCGAGGGCAGGTGAAAACTGCTTTTTTGCGGCATGCCACCAGCAAACTAACCGAAATTGATGATTTGTACCGCATTTCTACCATGGGATTTCGAGGAGAGGCTCTGGCAAGTATTTGTGCGGTCTCTCAGGTTGAGATTGTCACCAAAACTGCTGATGCAGAAGAAGGGACATTCCTTTCCGTAGCCAATGGGAAAGCGGAAGAGGAGTCATTGATTGCATGCGGAGACGGAACTACTATGGTGGTGGAGAATCTGTTTGCCAATGTGCCTGCCAGAATGAAGTTTTTGAAAAAAGATTCCACAGAGGCAGGATATGTGGCAGATGTATTGAGCCGGATTGCCTTGTCCAGACCGGAGATTTCATTCACCTACATTTGTGACGGTAATGAAATTTTTGCAACAGCAGGCGACGGAAAGTTGGAAAATGTGATTCTCAATCTGTATGGTTTGGAGCATGCAAAAGCAATTCTTCCGGTAGATTATACGGAAGAAAAAATAAGAATCCACGGTGTGGTAGGCAAACCGGAAATTTCCAGAGGAAACAGGAGTAGGCAAACCTTGTTTGTCAATGGCAGATATGTGAAAAATCATGTACTCTCCAAGGTTGCAGAGGAGGCGTTTCGTAACCGGATGATGGTGGGAAAGTTTCCGTTTTTTGTGCTTCATGTGGATTTGCCGGCAGAATTGGTAGACGTGAATGTGCATCCGGCGAAGACGGAAGTAAAGTTTGCCAATGAAAAACAAATTTATGACGTGGCGTATCATGCCATCAAAAATGCATTATATGTAAAAGAAGAAACAGTATCCGTACAGGAAAAATCGATAGAACAACCGATGCCAAAGATGACGGTGTCGGCACCTATATCTAATTATTCGCCTCAACCGCAACGGGTTAATCCTATTTTGGTGCGGGAATATATGGATGCGACCATCCCCAAAGAGATGCCTTCCGTTTCTTCTGTTAAGGAACCAACACCGGTGAAGGTCAATATAATAGAAGAAACTCCTTTCAAACAAGAGGTTATGGAAGAACTGCAATCGGTTCTGGAAATGGATGAACCGGCAAAAATCATCGGGCAAATCTTTGATACTTATATTATTTGTCAGCAAGGGGACGAAGTTTTCTTTATTGATCAGCATGCCGCTCATGAACGGATGCGGTTTGAAACTTTAAAAGAATCTTATCAAAAGAAAGAAAAGTTTACCCAGATGTTGTTGAGTCCTATCGTTTTGAATCTGGATTTCAGGGAAAAGCAGACAGTGATGGAACATCTATCCGGATTTCTTATGTTTGGCTTTGATATGGACGATTTTGGAGGCAATGCGGTGATTATTAACGGAACGCCCGTTGCCATGGATGAAAGCAGAATCAGGGATTTGATGCTGGAACTTTCTGATGCCATGGAACAACAGCGGCAACATCCCATTGCAGATTTTGAGGAAGCGGCATTGGATATGATTGCGTGTAAAGGAGCGATCAAGGCAAACAAGCATCTTTCCTATGTAGAAATGCAGGATTTGGTGCAAAGGGTAGCAGAACTAGAAACGCAGGGTGTAAATTCTTGCCCTCATGGAAGACCCATTCGCATTACCTTTACTAAGGACGAAATTGAGAAATTGTTTAAGCGTAAATTATGAGAGGTGCATCTTATGTCCAAACCTAAAATTTTTTGCGTTGTAGGACCTACGGCATCGGGAAAAACCGCTTTTGCCATTGCACTTGCAGAGAAAATGCAGGGAGAAGTAGTATCCTGTGATTCTATGCAGATTTATCGGGGTATGGATATCGGAACCGCCAAACCAACCAAAGAAGAAATGAGAGGGATACCCCATCATATGCTGGATATCGTTTCGCCGGAAGAAAATTTCAGCGTTGCTGATTTTGTTGCCGGAGCCACACAAGTGATTGAAGAAATCTTATCCCGTGGCAAGATGCCAATTCTATGCGGGGGAACAGGTCTTTATGTAGACAGCATTCTCAATGGCATTTCTTTTTCGGAGGAAGCCAGAGATGACGCATATCGGCAGGAATTAAAAGCGCTTGCGGATGCTGAGGGGGTGGAGGCAGTACACCGAATTCTGATGCAAGCTGACCCTGATGCAGCTGCAGAAATCCATCCAAATAATGTGAAACGTGTGATACGCGCATTGGAAATTATAAAAACATCAGGGAAGACCAAAGCGGAATTTGACCGTGATGCGAGGAAAGAATCACCATATGACGCCACGGTTTACGGAATGTATTTAGAAAGAGAAAAGCTGTACCGGAGAATTGATTTACGCGTGGATATGATGATGCAACAGGGACTTTTGGATGAAGTAAAAGAGCTGTTAAATCAGGGAATCTCCATGCAAGCAACAGCAATGCAGGCAATCGGATATAAGGAATTTTCAGCATATTTACAAGGGGAATGCACCTTGGAAGATGCGGTAGAAACCGTGAAACGGGAAAGCCGCCGCTATGCAAAAAGACAGATGACATGGTTCCGCCGTAATCCGGATATTTTATGGATTCATCCATTAACAGATATCAAATTGCTATAAAAATTGAGGAAATATTTGTAAATTTTTGTTGAAATATACGATTTTTTCAAAATCAGTCTTTTTGAGAAATATTTTTGTAAAAAAAATAAAATTTCTTTAAAAAAAACCTTGACATATTTTCCTTTTAAGGATATAATCAGTAAGGTATAAGGATAATTTTAATGTGGGGAGGGGGCAGAAGTGTACATAAAATCTGGATTTCTTCTTAAGAAGATTGCGGATGAGTACACGGCAATTCCCTACGATGGAAATTATGAGAATATCAGCGCTGTGGTGTCTCTTAATGACACTGGGGCGTATTTGTGGCGTTATCTGGAGGAAGATTCTTCTGAGCAGGAACTTGTTTCTGCGTTGACGGAAGAATACGGAATTGACACTTCTTTAGCAAAAGAGGCGGTCTCCGTTTTTCTCGAAATGCTGAGGGAACATAACCTTTTGGAGGAGTCGTGATGAAGCAAAATCTTTATCTTAAGTTTTTGCGTGGCTCCTATACTCGGGTGATTTTACTTGGCGTTATGGGAATTCTGTCTTCTGCTTGCGGTGTTTATCTGGCGTTTGTTTCCAAGTCTGTGGTGGATATGGCTACCGGACAGATGGAAGGAGATTTACTCCGTACGGCAATGCAATTGGGCGCAGTGATCCTGATCCAATTGGCGTTTCAGACAGGGATTACCTTGCTTCATGTACATACGTCGGTTTCTCTTCGTTTTCGTATACAGTCGGAGTTGTATGAGCGTTTCTTGCGTAAGCAAAAACTTGCAACTGACAGATTTCATTCTGGTGAGATTGTCCATCGCCTTGCAGGGGATGCGGGCATTGTTGCCGGAGGTATTGCGGAAATATTTCCTTCCTTGCTTTCCATCTCGGCACGGATTATTTTCAGTTTTACTGCATTATTTATCTTGGATTGGGTACTTGCGGTTCTTTGCATTGTTGCCGGATTTCTGATGCTGATTGCGGCTTATATTTACCGCAAAAAAACCGGAGATATTTTCCGTAAAAATCGGGAGAATGAGGGCAAGATTCGAACCTTTATACAAGAAACAGCACAAAATTTTGCTGTGATTCAGGCGTTTTCCGTACAAAGTGTGATGAGGCGTCTTTTGGGAAAAGCCCAACGAGATTCCTACAAACTGATTCTTCGCACCAATCACATCAGCATCGGGGCAACTGTTGCAATGTCTATGGCGATGACCATTGGATATTATGCGGCTCTGGGATGGGGTGCATGGAGGATTTTCAGCGGAGCCATCACCTTTGGTACATTGACGGCTGTTCTGGGGTTGATTGGTGACATATCTACACCCTTTGAACAGATTGCATCGTTGTTTCCCCAATATTTGTCGTTCTGTGCATCTGCAGAGCGGTTAGAGGAGATAGAGAATCTTCCGGCAAATGATTTTGATTTGCAGGAAGAACCTAAGTCTGTTTACCAATCCATGACAGCAATTCAAATGGAACATGTCACATTTGCGTATGAAGATGCTAAGATTCTTGATGGACTCAGCGGTGAGTTACTCAAAGGAAAGTTTACCGCCGTTTGTGGTAAGTCCGGAATCGGCAAAAGTACATTGCTGAATTTGTTGCTTGGTATTTATCAGGCAGAGAGTGGGAGAATCACAGCCCTTCTTGAGAGCGGTGAGCAAATTCCTCTCAGCGCTTGTCGCAGAATGTTTGCCTATGTACCACAGGAGTTTATGCTTCTTTCCGGTACAGTTTTGGAAAACATTACGCTATTTGAAGAAAATCCGGATTTAAGCCGTTTTGAGAAAGCGCTCTCTCTGGCATGTCTGACAGAAGAAGTTGAGCAGTTTCCGGATAGTTGGCACACCGATCTCGGCGAAAACGGAGGCAGACTTTCCGGTGGTCAGCGGCAAAGAATGGCAATTGCAAGAGCGTTGTATGCTGATGCAGACATTCTTTTGATGGATGAATCCACATCGGCACTTTCTGCTGATATGGAAAAGCAGATTCTTGAGAATTTGCGAAAAACGGGTAAAACCGTGATATTTGTTACCCACCGTAAAACGGCGGTGGAACTCTGTGATACAGTATTGTATCTGGAGCAAGGGACTTTCCGGTAAAGTCAGTACATAACATTGTAAAAAAATTAAACTCTATTATAAAAACATTTCTTTAAGGAGGAGATGTAGGTGTTAAAAAGATTTGTTAGTTCTCTTGTAGGCGTTGCATGTCTGGTATCTATGACTGGCGCATTTGCAGCAAACTACACAGGTACTACAACAGAGTACGATGTAAGCGGAAAAATTCGCGTAAAGTCTAGCGTATCCGGCGTTCAGGATGAAGTGGTTACGTATCTGGTACATGACGCAGATGCTACGGTCGCTACTTTGCAGGACAATCAAGTTGTTTATGTTGATCAGTATGAGTTTGTAGAAACTACAACTTATACTTTCAACTACCTGACAGACTCTGATGACATTACCGCAACTGTATTGTTGGGTGGTGATGTTACCGGAACCAAACAGGATACTGTTGGTGCGAAGGTAATCGTAAATGGTGCTGACAAGTATATTGCAGATGTTGAGGGTTCAGCAGGTTATGTGCTGGTTCCCTATACCGCTGTTGGCGATGTTGTTACTGCAGTTACTCTCAACAGTAATGTATTGGATGCAAAAGAAGGTGACTGGTTTGCAGGTGCGAATGGTCTGTACATTACCGGTCTCAAACTGGATGGTACTGATGTGATCACCTATTCTACCGGTGAAACTGTATCTGCGTCTGTTGCAACTTTGGATGCAGCATACCTGAGTGCAGATCAGGCTGCTGATGAACAGACTACCGCTTCTGTTCTGGCAGTAGGTAAAGTAACTGGTGATGTTGCTGAGTTTGGTATTGTTATCAACTATGTTGATGAAAATGATGAAAAGAAGTCTGTATCCCTGAAAGCGTTGGGTAAGAACGAAGCAGGCAATTACGCTGTTCGTGTTTACACTGATGACTTCAAAGGAAAGACTGGTGTAACTGTTCAGGCTTACTACAAAACAACTGCAGATGGTGTTGCCCAACTGGGTGACGCAATCCCAATTCTTCAATAAGCAGATAGGCATTAACATTAACAGGAGGTATGAAAATGAGAAAATTAGCATTTGAACATGCCGGTGTAGGTTTTGAAATGCCTAGCCTGCGTATGGTCAACCTGGAAAAGGAAAACAGCAACATTGCTTTTGCTAAGGTTCCGAAAACAGTTTACAAAGGTTCCACCTTCTCTTATTCCAGAGCAATGGCTTTGAAAATGGCTGCTGATAACGAAGTAGAGCAGTTCAGCGACGGAAGCGTCAAAGTTGTAAAGTAATTCAATGGATTCGCGAATGATGAATATTCAGATTGCCGGTATGGCTGTTACGGTCAGAGGCGGAAGTGAATATTTCACAAAGCGTGCAGAGGAGTATATGCTCCCTCTCGATTTAGAGGGGGAGCATTTTTTTCCTATAGAAATTGCCATCAATACTATGGAAGAAATCCCGTATCGGGGAGTTTCCCGAGACGAGATCCAGGATAACACATGGATTATGGCGCCGGATAAACCCTGTGCCATTTATAAACCACTTCCCGGTATGACGGAAGAGCCATGTGCTATGATGGAGTTTCAGGAATCCTGCGCGGAAATATCCATACTTAAGTTGGAAGAAAACCCGAAGGATCACAGAGATTATATTTATGCCGGATTGGCATTTGGGCATCTTGCTCTTAACTATCAGCGAATGGTGTATCACAGTTCCTGTATTGAGGTAGGAGGAAAGGCAATTGCGTTTTCTGCTCCTTCAGGAACGGGAAAGAGTACCCATGTGGGATTATGGAAAAAACATGTCCCGGATACGGTGATTATCAACGATGATACACCTGTTTTTCGATTTGACCGTGAAGATGCGGTCTACGCCTGCGGAAGTCCTTGGAGCGGTAAAACCGATCTGAATACCAACCGTGAGGCACCCTTGGCTGCAATTGTTATGTTACGTCAAGGAGCAAACAATTCCATACGAAAATTATGTGGTACAGAAGCGTTTGTCCGTGTTTTTGGACAAGCGAGGAAGTTGCCATTTAAAACAAGCATGGAACAGGTGACAGAATTGTGTGAACAACTTTTGTCTCGTGTTCCTGTATATGAATTAACCTGCAATATTTCAGAAGATGCAGTGCGCGTGGTAAGAGAAGCCATTGGGGTTTGATGTTATCACGGAAACTGAAAGGAGAATTTCCAATGAAAAGATGGATAGCAATCATGTGCCTTGTCGCAATGTTGATTACGGTTCCGGTTATGGCGGCGTCTATATTTCCCGATTTACCGGAAGGGCATTGGGCGTATTCGGCTGTTGAAAAGATGGTCAATGACGGTCGTGTCAATGGTTTTCCTGACGGAGAGTTTAAACCCGACAACCTGGTTACACGTTGGCAGTTTGCCAAAATGGCAGGTGGAGATCCGGATGCTATGACCGAACCTGACAGAGACGCAACCCGTGATGAGGCTGCATTGTATCTGTGGGAACGTGCGGGAAAACCTGCCGGGATTGCGCCCGGTGTGATTACCAAAGAAAGCAAGAATCCCGATGCAGTTGCATGGGCTTACAGCACCGGAATTATGCAAGGGGATGACGGTCTCCATTTGCGGCTGGATTCCACCCTGACCCGTGCGGAGGCAGCATGTCTGATTGTTCGTGCTGAGGTTGAACTTCATGCAAATATTGCATTTAAGGATACGGTGCGACCAGTTATTCTGGAACGTATTTGGAACAGTATGCAGACCGGTATTCAGTGGAATCCTGATGGGACGGTCGATAATGGCAAACTGGCTTATATTGCTCTGACTATTTTTTCAGGCAGCGAATACCCTGACTTTTCAGCGTTGAAGGAAGAACCCACCTTTGAAGGTGAGTTTGCCAGAGAACTACAACTGGTTTGTGAAGAATGTTGGGGCAAAGAAAACGCAAATGCTACGTTCATGAATCAGCCTGCTATCATGGAAAACATGGTTGCAGCGTTAAGCCTTTATACCATGAAACAAGGCTTGGTGGGATTGAATATTGATCCCAATGCCGTTTATGAAGATGCAACTTTGAAAACAGGTATGGGAAAACTTGCACTTTCTTTTGCAAGCAGTAATGGTATTTATCTGACAGCCGAAAAGAAACTGGACAGTAAACGCGTTGCTACTATAAAAGATATTTCAGCGGTTCTTCTCCAGTTGGATGAAGTTGTAGGATTGAATCGGAAATATGGAACCCGTGGACATAGCAAATTGCTGAAATCTGAATTTATCTGGCCGGATAATGCTGATGAGTACGCATTGATTTGTGAAGAAGTTCCTGCTGATGTGTATGAGGTCTCTATCAGCGATCAGGGAAAAGCGGTTGACGGATACCAATATGCGCGGAATTTTGCAGAGACGTTGGAAAATTTCCTGCAAAATGTATCGGCAACGTTCCCCAAATCTGTAAAAGTAGAATGGACGTTCTATCCGTCTTTGATGGTTAAAAATGATCGGGAAGCAATTATCCGTGCCCGGTTACGGGTGTTGGAAAATCCGGACAATTTGTCTCTGAATGAAATTTTGAAAGTGAATACATTTGATAAAACTTATACAGGAAGCTTATTCTATGTGGATATTTCTACCGGAGAAAATTTAGGGGATGTCCTCATTGAAGCAGATGATTACAAGGCAATTCGCGTTGTTGAAGGAAAGGAATGAGTATTGCATGAACGAAGAATTTAGTTTTAGCAGAATTTTAGCAATTTTACTTCCGAAATGGCCATTGATTTTGATTGTAACTTTGTTGACGGGCATTGCATCGTTTTTGTACAGCATGTTTCTGATTACACCGGTCTATCAGGCAGGGGGAACCCTGTACATTTCTGGTGATACAGACCAGATTATTCGGGATGTTAACTTAAGTGATTTGATGCTTTCTCAGGAACTTGCCAAAACATATGGGCAGATTCTGAGCAGTAACACCTTTTTTAAGGATGTAGCACAAAAAAGCGGAACCGGTTACGATTATGACCAGATTCAGAAAATGACCACAATTACCAACGTTGAGGAAACAGGTATTCTTTATGTATCTGTCATCAATACGGATCCGGTTGTCGCTTATAAATTAACCAACTGCATTCTGGAAAATGCACCGGCAGAGTTGGAACGTATTGTGGTTCGTGGTACAGCAACGGTGATTGATCCTGCGGAACTTCCAGAAAAACCGGCATCTCCCAGTATTCCGAAAAACACCTTGTTAGGTTTGTTTTTGGGTGGGTTTCTGGCTGTTGCAGCGCTTTTGCTGAGAGACTTGCTAGATAGCACCTTTAAGACGGCAGAACAAGTGGAAAAGGATTTTGGTATTCCTATTCTGGGTACCATTCCTACCATTGAGGTTAGCCAGAGTGCTCGTTAATTTTTTGTAAAACAGAACAAAACTGATACCGATTGAGACGGTATCAGTTTTGTTTTTTATGGTAAATAATCCATTTTTAAGGGGTTTTTGGTTGACAATAACATAGGTTTGGTTTATAATTTAACATGGAGGTGTGTAAGCGTGAATATTATCAAACAATATGTAGATTTATTTAATCAAAATGACAATGAAATATATTTCAATGGTATTCGCAATACTGATGCGGAGGCATGGATGACGGAGGAAGTTCCCGTTTTTTCCTGCCCTGACAAAGATTTGGAAAAAACATATTATTTTCGTTGGTGGACTTTCCGGAAACACTTGAAAGAAACCGTCGACGGATATATGGTATCTGAATTTTTGCCTGATGTTCCATGGGCTGGGAGACATAATGTCATCAATGCTGCCTTTGGACATCATCTTGCAGAAGGGCGCTGGCTGAAACATGCAAAAACTTACTTAAAAGACTATATTGATTTGATGCTCAGTGATGACGAGGATGTCAAATCCCACCAGTATGGTGCGTGGATGATTTATGCCATCTTAGATTATTGTAAGGTCGTAGGGATGCCGGAAAATCCGGAACAGTTGCTTGAGAAACTGTGTCATTATCACGAAGGATGGGAAAAGGAACATGGTCTTGATAATGGCATGTTCTGGTCTTTGGATTTACCGGATGCTATGGAATTTTCCATCAGCGGCACAGGAGAGGATCTGGTGCCCAGAAAAGGAATCCGTCCTACATTAAACTCTTATATGTGTGCAGACCGGTATGCCATTGCTGAATTTGCAGAGTTGGTGGGAGATACCCAACTTGCAGAAGAATATCGCAAGAAAGCAGACGACCTTAGGGATGCAATTAATGAAAAACTTTGGGCAGATGGATTCTATCGTGCATTCCATTATGATGGGGAAGATAGCCATCAGGCGTTTAATCAGGATGGCGGGAAAATTGCCAGAGAAGAAATTGGCTACATTCCCTGGATGTTCTGTATTCCCCCCAGCGGACGGGAATCGGTATTTGACCTTCTGTTAGATGATAAGGTATTTTATGCACCCCAGGGAATCACAAGTGCTGACCAGTCCCACCCCAGATTTTTGTATCCGGTGGAATGGGAATGCTTGTGGAATGGATATGTTTGGCCTTACGCAACTTCTCAGACATTGGTTGCTCTTCGCAATGTGATTCGTTATTATGAGGGTGGAGATCGGTTTAAGGATATGTATTATACCTTACTGAAACAGTATGCCATGAGCCATACCATGGAACTGGATGGTAAGATTGTTCCGTGGATTGATGAAATGAAAGATCCTTATCGCAATGAGTGGACAACTCGGGAATGGTTGGATGCTCATGGCAATCCACCTGAAAAAGGGCCATTGGAACGCGGAAAGGATTACAATCATTCTACGTTCTGTGATTTGGTTATCAGTGGACTTTTGGGCGTAAACTATGACGGAGAGGAATTGAGCGTTTCTCCGCTTATTCCGGACGATTGGGAGTATTTTGAACTTTCCAATCTCTGGTTCCGTGGAGAATGCTATACCATTCGCTATGATAAAACCGGTGATGTTTATCATGCCGGAGAAGGATTAACAATTACAAAGGAGAACTGATGATATGGTTGAAGCAGTTATTTTTGATCTGGACGGTGTGTTGGTTACTACAGATGAATTTCACTATCTTGCATGGAAACATCTGGCAGAAGAACTGGGAATTCACAATTTTACCAAGGAAGATAATGTGAGACAGCGTGGTGTCAGCCGCATGGCATCTTTGGAGGTTGTACTGGAAAAAGGTGATAAAATTTATACGGAAGAGGAAAAACTGGAACTTGCAGATAAGAAGAATAATATCTACGTGGCATCTCTCAAAGACCTTTCTCCGGAGGATATTCTTCCGGGCGTGACAAGATTCCTTGCATTTTTGAAAGAAAAAGGCATCAAAACCGCCATTGGTTCTGCCAGTAAAAACACCCCGTTGATTCTGGAAAAGACAGGACTTGCGTCTTCCTTCGATGCTATCAGTTGCGGACTGGATACCACAAAGTCCAAACCGGATCCGGAAGTATTTTTGATTGCTGCAAGCAAATTAGGAGTTGCTCCTGAAAACTGTGTGGTTGTAGAAGATTCCGATGCGGGCATTCAGGCTGCAAAAAGCGGCGGTATGTATGCATTGGCAGTGGGCGCAGCCAAAGAAAACCCGTTGGCGGATTGTGCGGCAGAATCTTTGGATGTATTTAGCTTTGAAAAGAATGGGTGGTTTTGTGAATAGGCATATTGTTACGGCAAATGGATTTGATGAAAAGAATATTCCATGGTTTGGTAATAAATTTTTAACCGGGAACGGCTATTTTGGCGTTCGTGGAACCATGGAGGAATACAGAAAAGAGCAGATGTGTGCCATTAACATGGCAGGTATTTACGACCGTGTAGGGGATAAGTGGAGAGAGCCTGTCAATGCTCCCAATCCTTTTTATAGCGTACTTTATGTAGATGGTGTGCTTCTTGCGTTGCCGGAGACAGCACCGAAATCCCATCGGCAGGAACTGGATTTTTACTCTGCCCTGCAAATGAGAGAAACTGTCTGGGAAACCGAAAAAGGTACGGTGACACTTTCTTGTCAGCGGTTTTCCAGTATGGCAGACCAGCATTTGCTGGCAATGCGGTATGTGGTAACGGCAGACTACGACTGTGAGATTGCGGTTACCACCGGTATCGACGGCGATGTGTGGGATATCAACGGTCCCCACTTTGCATCACTGAAAACCGGATATGAGGATGGTATTCGGTATGTAACCGGAATCACAGGAGAAAGGGGCGTTACTGTGACGGTAAAATCCAGACTCCTTTGTGATACTCCCGGAACGGTTACCACCGATCAGTATACTGCATTAGAGACGGTGACAAGACAGGTGACTGCCAATACACCTTTCATTCTCGATACTGTAGCGGAACTTACCACATCGGTAGATGTATTTCCTCCGAAAGCAGAACTCAGCACCTTGACCTATGACGCTGTTAAGGCGGAACATGTTGCGAAATGGAAGAACATCTGGGATATTTCCGAGGTATCTATTGATGGAGACGAGGAGGCAGAATTTTCACTGAATTATTCTCTGTATCATCTCAATTGTGTAGCGCCCAGAAACCTAGACGGAGTATCCATTGGCGCGAGAGGACTTTCCGGTCAGGTTTATAAAGGTGCCGTTTTCTGGGATACAGAAATGTTTATGCTGGACTACTATATTGACACCGACCCCAAAGCGGCGAAAGATTTGTTGAAATATCGGATTGATACCATCGGTGGTGCCAGAGAAAAGGCAAAAGAATATGGGCTAAATGGTGCCTATTATGCGTGGGAAAGTCAGGATGGTGGTTATGAAGGGTGCTCTGATTATAACGTAGTGGATGTGTTTACCAAGCGCCCCATGCGTACCTATTTCAGAGATAAACAATACCATGTTTCGGCGGCGATTGTTTACGGGTTTATGAAATACCTGAAAGGGACCGGAGATTATTCCATTATTGACGAGGGCGGACTTTCTGTTATTCTGGAATGTGCACAGATGTACCGTTCGCTGCTTTTGAAAAAGGCAGATTCTGATTGGTATGAAATTCACGATGTGGTTGGACCGGATGAATATCATGAGCGTGTCAACAACAATGCATACACCAATCGTATGGCAAAATTCGTGTTTGAAACCGCGCTTTCTATGATTGCATACGCCAAAGAAAAAGGGCTTAAGACAGACTATGATTTGGATTCCATTGCGGCAATGTGCAAGGAATCTGCAGAGCATATGTATGTGCCCCAAATGAACGAAAACGGTTTGATTGAACAGTTTGACGGTTATTTTGGATTGGAAGATGCATCGGTAGAAGAGGTGCGTTCCCGTTTGTTGGACCCCAAAGAATATTGGGGTGGTGCCTATGGTGTTGCCGCAGATACCCAAGTATTGAAACAAGCGGATGTGGTTGCACTTCTCAGCATGTTCCGGGAGGAATACAGCGTTGATGTGATGCGGAAAAACTGGGAGTACTATGAACCCAGAACCGAGCATGGTTCGTCCCTTTCTGCTTGTATGTATTCTTTGCTTTCCTGCTACATCGGCAACCCCGATGATGCGTATCCGTTGTTTATGAAATCTGCAAATGCAGATTTATTGCCGGCGGGCAAGGAATGGATTGGCTTGATTTATATCGGCGGAACCCATCCGGCAGCCCAAGGTGGTGCATGGATTGTTATGGTAAAAGGCTTTGCGGGTATTTCTGCAAAAGACGGAAAACTGACGGCTGAACCCAAACTTCCGAAAGGCTGGAAAGAACTTCGGTTCAAGATGATGTATCAGGGTAAGTTATATCAGATTATCGCACGGCAGGACGGTGCAGAAATTAAAGAAATTGAACAACAAGGATGAAAACAGATGATTTACGAACAGATTGACAAACTGATTTCCTATGGTATTCTGACAGGATTGATCCAGGAAACAGACAAAATGTACATACGGAACCGACTGCTGACCAAACTGCAACTGGATGCTTATGAAGAGACCAATGCCGTTTGTGATAGCGCGGAAAACTTAGATGGGATTCTTGATTCTATTACAGATTATGCGGTAGAGCAAGGGATTCTGGAACATGACAGCATTGTATACCGGGATATTTTTGATACAGAAATCATGGATACCCTGACGCCATACCCATCTTCGGTTATTGGAGAGTTTACAAGAAAGTATGAGGTTGATGCCAAAGCTGCAACCGATTATTTTTATAAGTTATCCTGTGACAGTAACTATATTCGTAGGGGAAGAATCAAAAAAGATAAAAAGTGGACGGTTTCCTCTCAGTATGGAGAGATTGAGATTACCATCAATCGTTCCAAACCGGAAAAAGACCCCAAAGCAATTGCAGCTGCAAAATTGCAAAAGCAGGTTTCTTATCCCAAATGTCAACTTTGTGTTGAAAATGAAGGATATGGCGGAAGAGCCAACCATCCTGCACGGCAGAATCATAGGATTATTCCTATTACCATAAAGGAAGAACCTTGGGGATTCCAGTACTCTCCCTATGTGTACTATAATGAACATTGTATCGTGTTTAATCAGGCACATGTTCCGATGGTGATTGACCGCAGTGTCTTTGATAAACTGCTTAGCTTTATTGAACAATTTCCTCACTACATTATCGGATCCAATGCGGATTTGCCCATTGTAGGTGGTTCTATTCTTACCCATGAACATTTTCAGGGGGGAAACCATATCTTCGCAATGCATCGGGCAGAAAGTGAAAAATTTTATCAGATTCCCGGATTTGAAGATGTAGAGGTCAGCAGACTTCGGTGGCCCATGTCGGTACTTCGGCTGAAGTCCAAGGATATTGATCGATTGGTTGCATTGTCTGACAGAATCCTGACCAAGTGGAGAGGATACACCGATGAATCGGCATTTATCTATGCCGAGACGGATGCTCCCCACAATACAGTTACACCCATTGCTTCCAAGGCTGACGGCTGTTATGTGATGGATTTGGTATTGAGAAATAATATTACGACCGAGGAACATCCCTTGGGTGTGTATCATCCTCATAGCGAACTGCATCACATCAAAAAAGAGAATATCGGTTTGATTGAGGTTATGGGACTTGCAGTTCTTCCATCACGATTGGTTGAGGAGATGGATGCGGTGGCAGATGCCTTGCTGACAGGGAAAGATATGAGTCAAGATGAAAAGACAGCAGCACACAAGGCATGGGCAGAAGCTGTCAAACAAGCACATCCGGAATTGGACCGGGAAAATGTGGATGAAATCCTGAGACAGGAAATTGGTAAGGTGTTTGTTAAGGTCCTGGAAGATGCAGGGGTTTACACGCGGGATGAAGAAGGAATGGCGGCGTTTGATCGCTTTGTAGAAGAAATATAAGGAGAAGATTTGTATGGAAATTGCAGAAATGAAATCAATGTTTTTGGAGACTTTTGGAGATAACGGCGGAGAACTCAGAGTATTTGCATCCCCCGGACGTGTCAACCTGATTGGTGAGCATGTGGATTATTGCGGCGGTTGCGTAATGCCTGCAGCATTGACCATGAAAACCACCCTGATTGCAAGAAAAAGAGACGATGATGTGATTCGTCTTAAGGCTACTGATTTGGATATTCTGGTAGAGACAACCCTTTCTACGATGCATGAACTGAAAGGAAAATTAAAGTGGGGCGATTACCAGATTGGTGTTGCACTGGAACTGATGGAAGCAGGATATGATGTTGGCGGCTGTGACCTTTTGTATGATGATACCGTTCCCCACGGCGGCGGTTTGTCGTCTTCTGCGGCAATTGAGGTTTCCACGGCACTCTGTCTTGCAACCTTTGCCAATGAAAAGGCAGGTATTGAAAAGGAAATCGATATGATTGAAATGGCGTTGCTTTCTCAGAAAGCAGAGCATAATTTTATCGGCGTCAAGTGTGGCATTATGGATCAGTTTGCTTCCGCTATGGGTAAGGCTGACCACGCTGTGTATCTGGACTGTACCACTTTGAAGTATGAGCATATTCCGCTGAATCTTGGAGATAGTAAAATTGTACTTACCAATACCAATGTAAAACATTCGTTAGGAAGTTCCAAGTACAACGAAAGAAGAGGCGAATGCGAAGAAGGATTAACGGCACTGAAAACGGTAATTCCCGGGATTCAGCAACTTGCAGATGTGACGGTAGAACAATTTGAACAGCATCAGAATGTTATTGAAAATCCGGTTACCAGACGCCGTGTGAAACATGTGGTTTATGAGTGCGACCGTATGGTCAAGAGCGCCAATGCGATGAAAGCAGATGACCTGAAAGTATTTGGACAGTTGATGAATGGTTCTCACGACTCGCTGCAGTACGACTATGAAGTAACTTGTCCTGAACTTGATTTCGTGGTTGCAGAGGGAAGAAAAATCGAGGGTGTATACGGAATCCGTATGACTGGAGCAGGTTTTGGCGGATGTACCGTGGCTATTGTAAAAGATGATGCAATTGATACCTTTGTGAACACTGTAGGCAAGGCATACGAAGAAAAGTTTGGACATACTGCTGACTTTTATATTACTGAAGTTGGCGATGGCGGAAGAGAGATTCGATAGGAGAGAGACGAGATGGGATTGTTTGATTCCAAGGGGCGTGGCGTATCCAAGGATACTCCCCAAAATCCGTTTTTAAGGTTTTTTGCCATTCTTTTTCGGAAATTTTTGTCCTTTATTAATGTCAGTGTGATCTATGCCGTAGCCATGCTACCCACCTTGATTCCGGTGATTCTGGTTGCGGGTATTGTCTCTGCACCGATGGTACTGGAACTGGAGCAAGGGTTTGCATCGGTGATGGACATCTTTTATCGGGTGATGATTGCATACCTGTTTACGGTTTTGTGGGGGCTTGGACCTGCGACAGCAGGAATTTGCTATGTTACCAGAAACTGGGCAGATGAAAGCCATTCCTGGATTTGGGGAGACTTTAAAGATACTGCCAAAGAAAACTGGAAACAGGCATTGACAGTTTACCTGATTGACCTTTTTGTGTTTGTGCTTTTGTATCTTTCGTTAAGTATTTACGGAAGTATGGAAGGTATCGCAGGGGGGATGCAATATGTGGTGTTGGGATTTTTATTGCTGTATACTATGATGCATTTCTATCTTTATCCCATGATGGTTACTTTTTCCATGAAGTTAAAAGATATTTATCTCAATGCGTTTATGTTGGCAATTGCCCGATTCCCCAAAAATCTGTTTGTTCTGGCAGTGCTTTTGCTGATACATGCAGGGGGCTTTAGTCTGACGCTGGTTTATAACAATGGATTTATTCTGCCGATTATGATGCTATTAGAAAGCGTTTTTCTTCTGGCGTTTTCATCCTATTTTGTAAACTATATGATATATCCAATATTAAAAAAGATAAGAGAGGAGCAGAAAAATGGCTAGTAGATTTGTACTCAACGAAACAAGTTATCATGGAAAGGGAGCAATACAGGAGATTGCGACCGAAGTGAAAGGAAGAGGATTTCAAAAATGTTTTGTGTGTTCTGATCCGGATCTGATTCGGTTTGGCATCACTCAAAAAGTGATTGATGTTCTGGAGGGCGCAGGAATTGCTTATGAGATTTTCTCCGATATCAAGGCAAATCCCACTGTTGAAAATGTACAGGCAGGCGTAGATGCATTCAAGGCATCTGGTGCGGATTGTATTATTGCAATCGGCGGTGGATCTTCCATGGATACTGCAAAAGCGATCGGTATCATCATTACCAATCCTGAATTTGCTGATGTGGTTTCTTTGGAAGGTGTTGCACCCACCAAGAATAAGTGTGTACCCATTCTGGCAGTTCCCACTACAGCAGGAACCGCTGCAGAGGTTACCATCAACTATGTGATTACCGATGCTGCTAAGAATCGTAAAATGGTTTGTGTAGACGTGCATGATATTCCGGTGGTTGCTATTGTTGATCCGGATATGATGGCTTCTATGCCCAAGGGATTGACTGCAGCAACCGGCATGGACGCTCTGACCCATGCTATTGAGGGCTACATCACTGCAGGTGCGTGGGAAATGAGTGATATGTTCCATATCAAAGCAATTGAAATTATTGCAAAGAGCCTGAGAGGTGCCGTTGACAATACCGATGAGGGAAGAGAGGGCATGGCGCTCGGTCAGTATATTGCAGGTATGGGATTTTCTAATGTAGGCTTGGGCATTGTGCATTCCATGGCACATCCTTTGGGTGCTCTTTATGACACGCCGCACGGTGTTGCCAATGCAATTATTTTGCCGACGGTTATGGAATACAATGCACCGGCAACCGGTGATAAGTATCGCGACATTGCAAAAGCCATGGGCGTTTCCGGAACCGATGCAATGAGTATCGAGGACGCTCGCAAGGCTGCTATTGATGCAGTAAAGCAACTGTCTTTGGATGTAGGTATTCCGGCTGATTTGAAAGAAATCGTGAAGATGGAAGATATTGACTTCCTTGCACAGTCTGCTTTTGATGATGCTTGCCGTCCCGGCAATCCCAGAGCAACTTCTGTAGAAGAGATTAAGGAATTGTATCTGTCTTTAATGTAAAAGAAAAAGCCTTCCAAGCATGCAATGCTTGGAAGGCTTTATTTTTACTTTCGATGGGGGAACGGATAAGGATATGCTGCCGCCGACATGCACATCAATTTGTCCTTGATAAGAAACAGAATGATTGCAATAGGAAGACTTCCCAATAAGGAAAGTGCGGCATAAATCATTGCCCGTTGCGGTTCAAAGAGATAGAAGAACTTGTGATAAATTAACGCAGTAAGCAGGCTGACTGCCAGAGAAAGAGCAATACCTAAAATACCATTGATATAGATATTGTCTAGAAGAATCAAGACAATCATAAGGAGCCAAAGCGGACGGAGACGTATATCCCAGAGAAGATATTCTTCACACATTACGCCGATAAGCGCAAACTGAACAATGGGGATAAAAGCAATCCATGCATAAGAAAGATGATGATTTCTTGCAATTCGGTAAAGGGAGAAACCGATGGCAATGTAGATTGCCAGATTGATAATCGTAGAAAAGGTGAAACTGACACCTGCAATAAATGGAATCATAAGTCGTCCTCCTGTGAGTTTTTTCCAGTATAACACAATTATCAGAAAAAAACAAGAGCCTCCAATTGGAGGCTCTTGTTTTTAGTCTTTTTTGCTTTCTGCAATAATTTTTTCGGTGATTTGCTGGGGTGCATCCTGATACCGTTCAAAGGTAAAGGAGAAACTTCCCCGTGCCTGGGTCATACTTCTGAGATCGGATGCGTAAGTGTGCATCTCTGCCATAGGAATTTCGCCCTCAATCAGGGTGATGTTATCTTCCATAGGTGTCATGCCGAGCATTTGCCCCCGACGTTTGTTGATATCTCCGATGATATCGCCGGTGTAAGCATCAGGAACATAAACATTCAAGTGACCGATGGGTTCCAGAAGAACCGGACCTGCCTGTTCCATACCTGCTTTGTAGGCAAGGTTTGCAGCAATCTTAAACGCCATTTCCGAAGAGTCCACATCATGGTAAGACCCGTCAAGCAGAGTTGCTTTCAATCCCACCATGGGATAGCCTGCCAGAATACCATGCTGCATGGATTCCTGCAAACCTTTTTCAACTGCAGGGAAGTAACCTTTGGGTACGCTTCCGCCAAAGACCTTTTCTTCAAAGACAAGACCTTCGCTGTCGGTAGGTTCAAATTCTATCCATACATGTCCGTACTGACCATGTCCACCGGATTGTTTTTTGTGTTTGCCTTCCACTTTTACCTTTTTGCGGATTGCTTCGCGGTAAGGAACTCTGGGGGTCTCAAAGGAGATTTCTACTCCAAACTTATTCTTTAACTTGCTGACAATAACATCGATGTGCTGATCGCCAAGCCCTTTTAGAACCTGCTGTCTGGTTTCTTTGTTGTTTTCCAGAATAAAGGTTTTGTCTTCTTCCATTAATTTGACCAGACCTTGCGCAATTTTTTCTTCGTCGCCCTTTGCTTTGGGAACAACAGCCAGAGACATATTCGGCTCTACAAAATCAATACCATCTAACTGAAGAGGATGATTCAATCCGCTTAAGGTTTCTCCGGTACTGGTTTTGGTGAGTTTGGCAACGGCACCGATATCGCCGGCATTCAGCCGTTCCACCTCAATTTGTTTTTTACCTTGAACAACGTAAATCTTACCGATTTTTTCATTGATGTCTTTATTCATGTTGTAAACGGTGGTGTCTGGTGTCATAACGCCGGAATACACCTTAAAGTAAGACAATTTTCCAACATATGGGTCAGCAATGGTCTTGAACACCAAAGCAGACAGCGGGTCGCTGACATCAATCTTAAGACGGGATTGCGCGCCGTCTTTTTTGGTTCCCATTACAAACTCGTCCTTGCTGTCCGGAGCCGGGAAATATGCATGAATGGCATTCATTAAGGAAGAAATACCCAGTTTGTAGTATGCACTTCCGCAAAGAACGGGAACAACATCGCCTGCTGCAACACCGCTGCGCAAAGCCTCATACATCTCAGGCAGAGTAAAGGGTTCGCCGGCAAAGTATTTATCCATCAGTTCCTCGGATGTTTCAGCAACCGCCTCGTTAATCATCTCTCTCAACGATGCAAGTTCTTCTTCGATACCATCGGGCATGGGGGCGGTGACAGTACGATCACCGTCAAATTTTCTTGCTTCCTGTTCTACGATATTAATAAAACCGGTAATCTTTTCTCCCTCACGCATGGGAAGTTGGAAAGGAGCAATTTTCTTTCCGTATTTATCTTTTAATTGTTGCAGAACATTCTGATAATTCACACGCTCGTCATCTACCTTGTTGATGAAGAAGATGCGGGGAATACCTTGTTCCTCACAGTATTGCCATGCTTTTTCTGCACCTACGGTTAAACCGGACTTACCGCTCAGTACGATGATGGCAGCGTCCGACACACGAACGGCTTCCTGAACCTCACCTACAAAATCAAAATATCCGGGAGTGTCCAGAATATTGAATTTTACGCCATTCCATTCGCAAGCGGCAAGAGAGGTGCCGATCGAAAATTTGCGCTTAATTTCCTCGGGATCAAAGTCCATAACTGTATTGCCTTCGGTAGTTCTACCCATCCGGTCAATGTTGCCGGAAGTGTAAAGCATAGCCTCAGCCAGCGATGTTTTACCTGAATTTCCGTGTCCTAACAGACAGAAGTTTTTGATTTTTGAAGTGTCATAAAGTTTCAAACGACAGCCCTCCTAAAAGTTATTTGTTTACAGTTTTTCTGCAAACAGATTCAATTCTCTTATATTGTACTTGATTTTGTTTGATAAATCAACCGAAAACTACACAATATTATTGCAAAAAATTAGGCGAAATGCACAATGTTTTAATTTGGTAACCAAAAACAGTCATTGTCCATATTATGTAGTAGGCGGGAAATCCGCTGTAAAAGGAGGAATACTATGAACCAAAAGAATTATAACTGTCCTCAGGCTGCTGCCGCTTGCGGACAAAATACAGAAACAACAGAGGCGCAGGCAGTGTTGCAGGATGCCCGTGAAGAATGCTGCGAGGCAAGAGTGCGACGCAGCACAGATTTTAGCGATGCAGTATGCATCAATACCAGTCAGATTTATGATTCCTGTCGGGATCGTGACTGCGTGACAGATGGGCGGGTATATCTCACCCGTGAGGGGCAGGAATTACTGGACCGTGCCATTAATGTTAAGATCAAGAGCGCAGAAATTATCTGGGTATTTACCGACGTAGAACCCTTGTCTTTCAACCGTGGTTATTTTTCGGTTGACCTGAAATTCTTTATCTGCACCACTTTGGAAATCTTTACCGGCGTATCCAACCCGACAATAGTACGGGGACTTACAACCTATGACAAACGTGTAATTCTCTATGGTTCCGAGGGAACTACCAAATCATTCAGTTCCAAATTTAATAATGTCTGCGGAACCATTGCAGAAAGCTGGCATAAGACCAATATGCCTACCGTGACAGTTGAAGTGGTTGATCCGGTGGCATTGACAGCAAAAATTGCAGAAGGACCTTGCTCCGGCTACGGTTGCAACAATGGATGCAACTGTGACTGTGACTGCGACTGTGATTGCGGATGCGGCACAACCTTTGCAAACGGATTGTTCCCGGATGCGATTTCCGGATGCTTTGATGATGATCTGGTTGTTGACGATTGTGAAAGAAAAGTTCTGGTTACCTATGGACTTTTCTTCTTGGTTCGTCTGGAACGGGATTCTCAATTGCTGGTTGAGGCAGAAGATTTTTGTATTCCCAAGCAGGAGTGCTCCTCTGCAACAGAGGAGAGCCCGTGCTCACTCTTTAACAATATCCGCTTCCCCATTGATGAATTTTTCCCGCCTCAGAAAAAGAAAAACGATGGCTGTGGCTGCAACAAGTAAGAATGTGAAAAAAATTCCCGTAATACTTTTGTATTGCGGGAATTTTTATGCTCTAAAATGCACAGGTTCGCATAAAATGGAATGATATACATGGTGAAGAATATTTTTCTGGGAAAAGTAACCCTACAAGCCTTGACACAGAGACAAAATTCCTTTATACTAAAGAAAGAATAAGTACATTGTGGGATAGTGTGTCCCGGAAGGATGAGAATATTGGCACAAGAGAAAAAAATGGTAGAAGAAATTACCCCTATGGGTGAAGATTTTGCACAATGGTATACGGATATTATCAAAAAGGCTCAGCTTTGTGAATATTCCGGTGTGCGCGGTTGTATGGTGATTCAGCCTTACGGTTATGCAATATGGGAAAATATCCAGAAGGGTTTGGATTCCCGTTTTAAGAAAACAGGAGTAGAAAATGTGTATATGCCCATGTTTATTCCTGAAAGTCTGTTGCAGAGAGAGAAAGATCATGTTGAGGGGTTTGCTCCTGAAGTTGCATGGGTCACTCACGGAGGCAGCGAAAAATTGCAGGAGCGTCTTTGTGTGCGTCCTACCTCAGAGACTCTGTTTTGTGAACATTACGCAGGAGCAATCCGTTCTTATCGGGATCTTCCCAAACTGTACAATCAATGGTGCAGCGTGGTTCGGTGGGAAAAAACTACCCGTCCATTTTTAAGAAGTGCGGAGTTTTTGTGGCAGGAAGGACATACGGCTCACGCAACGGCAGAGGATGCTCAGGAGAGAACCATCCAGATGCTGAATGTTTATGCTGATTTTTGCGAACAGGAACTGGCAATTCCAGTTATTAAGGGACAGAAAACCGAGAAAGAAAAGTTTGCCGGTGCCCATGAAACTTACACCATTGAAAGTTTGATGCATGACGGCAAAGCCCTCCAGTCCGGTACCAGCCATAATTTTGGCGACGGATTTGCTAAGGCATTTGGTATTCAGTATTTGAACGATAACAACGAACTGGCGTATGTACACCAAACATCTTGGGGTATGTCTACCAGAATTATTGGTGCAATCATTATGGTGCACGGTGACGATGCAGGATTGAAACTTCCGCCGCGTATTGCACCGGTGCAGGCTGTGATTGTTCCCATTGCACAACATAAAGAGGGTGTTCTGGATCGTGCCAATGCTCTGTATCAGCAGCTTTCCGAAAAGTTCCGCATGAAGTTGGATGACAGCGAAAAGTCTCCCGGCTGGAAATTCAGTGAATATGAGATGCGGGGCGTTCCGGTGAGAATTGAACTTGGACCTAAAGATATTGAAAACAATCAGGCGGTTCTGGTCAGCCGTATTGACAGAAGCAAAACTTTTGTTTCTCTCGACAACATTGAGGAAGAACTGGAAAAATTGTTAGAGAAGATTCAGGAGCAGATGCTTGAGGCTGCAAAGCAGAACCGTGAGGAAAAAACCTCTGCGGCTGTAACTTATGACGAGTTCAAGCAGATTGTGGAAGAAAAAGGCGGTTTTGTTAAAGCAATGTGGTGCGGAGACGAAGCCTGTGAAATGAAAATCAAGGAGGATACCACTGCAACATCCAGATGTATTCCCTTTGAACAGGAACAGGTAGCAGATACCTGTGTTTGTTGCGGTAAGCCGGCAAGCAAGATGGTTTACTGGGGCAAAGCGTACTAAAATTTGTATTAAATTTTCCGGAGGTGACCGAAAGAATGTGGTTTGATAGTTTTATCCATTCCTTTATGAATCAGATGGCGGTGCTGAGAATTACCGATTTGATTGATATTCTTGCGGTTTCCTATGTGGTATATAAGGCGTTGAAATTTGTCCGTGCCACCAAAACCATGCAATTGATTAAAGGTATTGTGCTGCTTGTCATGGTGACCCAAATCAGTGCCCTTGCCAAACTGAACACATTGCATTATATTTTGAGTAATGTGCTTCAACTTGGGTTGATCGCATGGCTGATTATGTTCCAGCCGGAACTTCGGCGTCTTCTGGAACATGTAGGACGGAGCAGTGTGAGCAAATGGTTCAATTCCAAAGGGGAACTGGGCGAATCTGCAACACGGATGATACGGGAGATTGCCCATGGTGCACAAGCCATGGCAAACAACCGTGTAGGTGCGTTAATTGTCATTGAAAACGAGGACAATGTTTCGAATCTTATCAGTTCCGGTATCTCGGTGCAGGCACAGGTCAGCGGAGAACTGTTGGAAAATATCTTTGTACCTAACACACCTCTCCATGATGGGGCGGTATTAATTCGAGATGAAAAGATTGAACTTGCCACCTGTGTCCTTCCTCTGTCACAGAATCCCAACATCCGTCAGGAATTGGGAACCCGTCACCGTGCAGGTATTGGTATTTCGGAAGAATCCGATGCCATTGCCATTATTGTGTCGGAAGAGACGGGACGGATTTCTGTTGCCTACAAAGGTCTTCTGGAAACCGGTTTGGATGAGGAAACCCTTCGCATACGGGTGATGCAGTTGCTCAGTTCTTCGGTGATGAAAAAAGACACCGATGCAAAATTTGACTGGAGAACCATCGTGAAAAGGGGGAAAGATGCATGAAAAAATTGTTTGAAGATAAAATGCTGAAAGTTCTTTCCCTGGCAATTGCGATTGTCGTCTGGCTGTACATCTTTATTATTCTGGACCCTGCTCAGGAGGTTACGGTTCGGAGTCTCCCCATTGAGTTTGTCGGAGTAGAACAGTTAAGCAGTAACGGGCTCAGTATTGTCAGCGAATCGGATACAGAACTTTCCCTGAAAGTAAACGGAAGCCGAAAACGGATGGGGCAAAATAATATGCGTTCCATTATTGCCAAGGTGGATGTATCCTCTATTTATTCAGAGGGTACGGTTACGCTGCCGGTGCAAGTGGTTGTTCCCTTTGAAAACTTCGGTATTACGCAGCAGGATCCTTATTCAGTCGATGTCACGGTGGAGAGAACCGTTGAAAAAACATTGGATTTGAAGATAGAAACAGAAAGTTCCCTTGCTACCGACTATATGGCGGGGCCTATGCATACCAAGGATAAGACGGTTACAGTTAGGGGACCTCGGTCGGTCATAGGCAAAATTGCCGGTGCGGGCGTGGTTTTGAATTACGGGAATGCGGATGTGGATATTGATGTTAAGGTTCCCATCCGGTTATACGGAAACGAAGATAAAGAAATTCTTGTCGCAGACCCTATCTGGAATCGGGTTTCTACCAATATTTCGGAAACCATGATTCATTGTACGGTAGTGAAATTAAAGAAAATAGAGGTAGAACCGGTCTTTGATACAGGTGAGGTGCTCCCCTATAGGTTGAACATCAAAACCGTACAGATTTATGGAAATGAGCAGATCACGTCCAAAGTAGATAAGATTAAAACGGAACCAATTTCTACGGAAAAGTTGACCAGCAACCAGAAGACAAAGGTCAAACTGGTGGTTCCGGAAGGGGTGAAAATACTGCAGGATATTGCTGAGGTAGAGGTAACCCTGACTGAAAAGAACAACGGGAAATAGAAACGGGTGATTGGATGCAGATAGTGATTCATGGAATCAAAATGCCGATTCGGCACACCCTTCGCGAAGTCATTGTGGCCGCACAAGAAATTGTGCGGCTCCGTTGCATTATTGCGGAGGATTTTCGGGTGTACAAGCAGTCCATTGATGCCAGAAAGAAAGATAACATTCATTATGTTTACTCGGTTGTGGCGAAGGTCCCTGATGGTACTGTTTGTGACGGAACGGTGTTGACTTCTCTGGCGGAGGAACATGAATTGGAAATTCCCCAAAAAGCATTGGTTTCACGGCCGGTGGTTGTGGGAATGGGTCCTTGCGGTTTGTTTGCGGCGTATGTGCTCTGCAAGTCAGGAAATCCCCCTCTCTTGATTGAACGGGGAGAACCCGTTGAAAAGAGAACTGAAACCGTGCAGATGTTCTGGAATGGGGGAGAACTTAATCCTGAATCCAACATACAGTTTGGTGAGGGAGGGGCAGGAACATTTTCGGATGGGAAACTGAACACAAGAATCAGTGATCCCCGTCAACGGTATGTGCTCCACACTTTTTATCAACATGGGGGTCCGGAAGATATTTTATATAAGGCCAAGCCCCATATCGGGACGGATAAGCTGCGGGATGTGATTGTTTCCATGCGAAATGAAATTCTGCGTATGGGTGGCGAAATTCGGTTTGATACCTGTTTAACCGGCGTGAAATATCGAGATGGTGCGGTGACAGAAATTGAGTTGAACCACAGCGAAAGTATTTCTTGTCATACCTTGATCCTTGCCATTGGACACAGTAGCAGAGATACCTATGAAATGCTTTCTAATATGCAGATTCCCATGGAGGCAAAACCTTTTGCGGTGGGTGTTCGCGCAGAACACAGACAAGCCTTTATTAACCATGCACAGTATGGAGATGTTGCAGATGCATTACCCGCAGCAGATTATCGGCTGGTATATAACGGAAAAGACCGTAGTTGTTATTCATTCTGTATGTGCCCGGGCGGTCAGGTAGTTAATGCATCATCAGAAGAAGGGCGTCTTGTAGTCAATGGGATGAGCCATCACAGCAGAGATGGAGAGAATGCCAACAGTGCGTTGGTAGTAACCATAAAGCCCTCTGATTTTCAAGGAAAAGGACCACTTGCAGGTGTTGGATTTCAAAGAAAATATGAAGCGTTGGCGTATGCAACGGGCGGTGCTGACGGCAGTGCTCCGGTACAGTTGATACGGGATTTTATGATTGACCGTCCTTCAATAGAACTTCTGGATGTTCATCCCAGTTTTACCGGAAGATGGAGGTTTGCAGAACTGAAACAGTGTTTACCTGATTTTGTAACGGAAACATTGAAGGAGGGGCTTGCCTCGTTTGAAAGGAAGATGAAAGGATTTTCCACGCAAGGCGGAGTTTTGACCGGAGTTGAAATGCGGACTTCCGCGCCTCTGCGGATTTTGCGGGGAGAAGATTTTCAAAGTATTGGCGTCAAAGGGCTTTATCCGGCAGGAGAAGGCGCCGGATATGCGGGCGGAATTGTCAGCGCTGCTGTGGATGGAATCCGGTGTGCTCTGGCGGTTCTGGAAAATGAGCGTAAAAAAATTTGACAAAAGAAGTTTTTTCACATATAATTCTAAGAAGGGTGTCTTTTGACGAAAGACGCAGAAAGGCAGAAATATACCAATGAAATTAGGAATCGTAGGACTTCCCAATGTAGGGAAAAGCACATTATTTAATGCAATTACACAGGCGGGCGCGGAGTCTGCCAACTATCCTTTTTGTACCATTGAACCCAATGTGGGTACAGTTTTGGTTCCGGATGAGAGAATCGATGCACTGGTTGAGATGCATCAGCCGGACAAAGTGACCTATGCAACCATTGAGTTTGTAGATATTGCCGGATTGGTAAAGGGGGCAAGCAAGGGCGAAGGATTGGGAAATAAATTTCTCTCCAATATTCGTGAAGTGGATGCCATTGTCCATGTAGTTCGTGCGTTTGAGGACCCCAACATTGTACACGTTGAGGGATCAGTAGACCCTATCCGTGATATTGAAACCATCAATCTGGAACTGATTCTTTCTGATCTTGAGATTCTGGACCGCAGAATTGACAAAACCAGAAAAGCACTCAAAGGCGGGGATAAAAAATTCCAGAGTCAACTGGACTTCTTTGAACGCCTGCATGATTTACTGGAAAGCGGAAAGACCGCACGCAGTATGGAAATGACGGAAGATGAGCTGGAAATGCTTCAGGATGTATCCCTGCTTACTTTAAAACCTGTGATTTACGCAGCCAATGTGGCAGAGGATGATTACAGTACCGCCGAAACCGACAATCCCTTTGTGGAGAAAATTCGCGCATTTGCAAAGGAAGAAAAGTCGGGCGTTATGGTTATTTCTGCAAGAATTGAAGAAGAAATCTCTGCCCTTGACAAAGAAGAAAAACAGATGTTTCTTGAGGAACTGGGGGTTACCGAATCCGGTTTGGATAAGTTGATTAAGGCAAGTTATGAATTGCTGGGTCTTATCAGTTATCTGACTGCCGGCAAACCGGAAGTCCGTGCGTGGACTATTACCAAAGGTACCAAGGCACCTCAGGCGGCGGGGAAAATTCACACCGATTTTGAGCGTGGTTTCATTCGGGCAGAGGTTGTAGCGTTTGACGATTTGATGGCGTGCGGAACCATGACAGCTGCAAAGGAAAAAGGATTGGTTCGCTCGGAAGGAAAAGAGTATATAGTAAAAGATGGGGATATTATTTTATTCCGTTTTAATGTATAAATTTTCAGGAGGAATGAAAAATGGATTTCTTGAATCAAGTAAAAAAGACAGCAACTGATGTGGCACAAAAAGTAGCACAAAAATCAGGTGAGTTGGTAGAGGTTTCTAAAATCAAATATGAGATTTATGACCTGAACAGTGATATCAAGAAACTTTATACCGAAATCGGCAAGTTGGTTTATGCCAAAATGAAGGATAGCCATGATTTGCCCGATGAAGTTGCAATGAAATGTGAGATCATAGAAGCAAAACTTGCGTCTATTGAGGCATTGAAAAACAAAGAAAAGAATTTAAAACAACAAATTACCTGTCCTGTTTGCAAGCGTGAATGCTCCGAAGAGGATGAGGTATGTCCTTACTGCGGTGCAGATCTTGCAGTTTCTGTAGATGCAGAAATCAGAAATAACGAATTTTAATCAGGAGAAAAACTATGTCATTGAATATTGCCATTGACGGTCCTGCAGGAGCGGGGAAAAGTACCATTGCCAAAGCGGTAGCTGCAAAACTGGGATTTATCTATATTGATACCGGTGCTATGTACCGTGCAGTAGGGCTTGGCGCGGTGAGACGAGGGATTGACAGCAGCGATGCAGAGGGGGTTATTTCCATTCTGGATGACCTGACAATTACCTTGAAACATACCGAGGCAGGGCAACTGATTTTTTTGAATGGAGAGGATGTTTCTGCCGAAATCCGTATGCCGGAAATTTCCGTTGCGGCATCCAATGTTGCGGTGATTCCGGCAGTACGCCTGAAATTGGTGGAACTGCAAAGGGAACTTGCCCAAAAAGACCATGTCATCATGGACGGACGGGATATCGGAACTTATGTACTGCCCAATGCACAACTGAAAATTTTTCTGACAGCGGACCCCAAAGCACGGGCGGAACGCCGTCTTCTTGAGTTGTTGGAAAAAGGTGTGAATACTACCTTTGATGAAGTGTATGAAGACATGCTTTATCGGGATAAAAATGATTCCGGCAGGGAGTTTGCACCGTTAAAACCTGCAGAAGACAGTGTGATGGTTGACAGCACATCCATGACGCTTTCTGAGACCATTGATCATATCACAACACTTGCACGGCAAGCGTTAGAAAAGAATTGAGGTACAATCATGCAGTTATATAAAGTGGCACGGGCGGTAGTGTCCGGCGTGTTGCATCTGTTGTTTCGGATTCGGGTGGAGGGGATTGAAAACATTCCCACGGACCGGAATGTTTTGGTGTGTGCCAATCATCTAAGCCTGTTTGACCCTCCCCTTTTAGGGACTTGTCTTCCTGTACAACTTAGGTATATGGCGAAAGAAGAATTATTTAAAAATCGCCTTTTTGGAAGTTTGTTGCGGGCTGTAGGAGCCTTTCCTATCCGTCGTGGTAAACACGATGTTGGTGCACTTCGTTCAGCGGTGAAAATGTTGAAAGACGGGGAATGCGTTGCGATTTTTCCGGAGGGCGGACGGTCCAAAACCAAAGGAAAGATGCGGAAAGGAAAATCCGGAGCTGCTATGATTGCGTCCAAGTCGGGAGTGGACATTCTTCCCGTTGGGATTTGTGGGGATTACCGGCTCTTTTCCACCATGACTGTCAGGGTGGGAAAACCGATTCCTATGGATGCATATTTTGACCGGAAAGTTGAGACGGAGGAATTGCAGGAAATGACCCAATGCAGAATTATGCCTGCAATTGCAGAATTGGCAGAGGTAGAAACCTATGAAAGTGCAAATTGCTGAAAAAGCCGGATTTTGCTTTGGCGTTGATCGGGCGGTGAAAATTGCCTATCAACTGGCGGAGGAAAAAGGAGCGATTGCGACTTACGGCATGCTGATTCACAATCAGGATGTGATTGATGATTTAAGCCGTTGTGGGGTGGCAGTTATCCATGCTCCGGAGGAAGTTTTGCCAGGAATGCAGGTTATTATCCGGGCTCATGGCATCGGTCAAAAGGAGCAGGATGCACTGATTGCAGCTGGTGCTTGTGTGGTAGATGCCACATGTCCTTATGTCAAAAAAATTCACCAGATTGTGAAAAAAGCATACGAAGAAGGCAGAACGGTTATCATTTGCGGTGACGGTGCTCATCCTGAGGTGCAGGGGATTAACGGGTGGTGTGAAAATACTGCCATCGTGATTCAACGGGAGGAGGAACTGGAACAGATTTCTTCGGTTTCTGTCGAAACACCGGTGACAGTTGTAGCACAAACCACCATTCGCAAGCCTTTTTTTAAAAAAATTT
>JAFYXJ010000011.1 GCA_017546205.1 Clostridia bacterium
CTGACTGGAACATCGTTCCTGAAATTATGATTCCGCTTGTTGGCGACATCAAAGAGCTTAAGTATGTTAAGAATGACGTTGTTGCTACAGCTGATGAAGAAATAGCTACTGCAGGCATCGAGCTTAAGTACGAGGTTGGTACTATGATTGAAATTCCGAGAGCTGCTCTTACAGCTGACGTAATTGCAAGTGAAGCTGAATTCTTCTGCTTCGGTACAAACGACTTAACTCAGATGACATACGGCTTCTCTCGTGATGATGCAGGTAAGTTCTTGGATGCATACTATGATGCAAAAATCTTTGAGAACGATCCGTTCGCAAAACTCGACCAGACCGGTGTTGGTCAGTTGATGAAGTTGGCAGTTGAACTGGGTAAGAAAGTTCGTCCTGAAATGCACTGCGGTATCTGCGGTGAGCACGGCGGCGACCCTGTATCTGTTGAGTTCTGTCACACCATTGGTCTTGACTATGTATCCTGTTCTCCCTTCCGCGTTCCCATCGCAAGATTGGCAGCGGCTCAGGCAGCAATCAAGGAAAACTAATCACAACAGTAATATGAAAACCGCAAGCATTTCTGCTTGCGGTTTTTTCTTGACTTTTTTCTTTTTCCATGATATTCTTATCATAGTTTTACAAATATATAAAACAGGGGAGTCTTATGAAAGAACAAAAGCACCCGGCACCGGCAATTGCCGCAGCCATTAAAATTATAAACAGCATTGCAGCATCCAACACACCACTGGGTCTCTCAGAGATTTGCACACTCACAGGGCTTAATTCCAATATGGTTTCCCGCGCACTTTGCGAATTGACCGCCGGAGGTTGGATTGTTCTGCATCCGGACACCAATAAGTTTTCTTTAACCCTACAATTGTTCCGAGTCGGCAGTACCGCTCTACATAAGAAAACTTTAACCGCCTGTGCACCCCCTTACATGGAGCGACTGAACAAAACTACCGGCGAAACGATTCAACTTGCCGTAATGCATAATCAAGAACTAATCTATATTAACCAAATTGAATCTAAAAAGGAAGCATCCATCAAGGGACAAATTGGTGCATCCTATCCTATAGATATCACTGCACCAGGCAAAGTCTTTCGTGCCTTCTCCTTTCGGGATGTCTCCTTGGAATCGGTAATCCAAAATGGATACGCCACCGATAATGAAGAATACAGCCGCGGTGTCCTCTGTATTGCCGCTCCGGTTTTTGACTATACCGGTTCCGTAATCGCAACAATCAATCTTGCCTCCCTGACTGTGAATATCAGCATGGAAGAAATGATAAACCGATACGCCCCTCTTCTTCTTCAAGAAACCAAATCCTTATCAGAAGAACTGGGATATACCTTTGAGAAAGGAGCGTTCACCCAATGAAAACTATACAAGAATTAAAATCCTGCATCAAAAAGGATTCCTTAGCCTGGGCTGATGCGGATAACCAACTGCGTATCAATTGCAGAGCACAAGCCTGCCAAACCTTTGCGGAAAATACTGCTCTGGAAAAAACTATGGAATATTTACGCCTCTATGACATGTCTTTTGCCCCCTACATCAGCGATGACCTGATGCTTGCGGGTGGAGGCGGAAATTTTCGTCTGGAAGAAATTGAAGGTTTGACCGGAGATGGTGGTCATTATTGTCCTAATTTTGAAAAACTTCTTTCTTTGGGCGTGTGTGGTTTATATCAGGACATAGAATCCCGAATACCATCCTCTCCCTCAGAAGAGAAAACTCGTACAACATATTTGGAAACTTTACAATTGTTCATCAAATATATGCAAAAGCACAAAAAACTGGCTGAGGAAAAAAGCGTTATTGCCGTTGGGTCGCAAAAAGAAAACTTGTTACGCATGGCAGCAGATATTGATGTTATTTGCAATCAAAAACCCTCCACATTTTTACAAGGGCTGCAACTATTGTGGTTTGCAAACTGCTACATTCATCTAAAGCCAAGAACCGATACTATCACCTTTGGCAATCTGGATCGCACTCTGCACCCGCTTTATCAACGGGATAAACAAAACAATAACTTAACACCTGAATCTGCAAAAAAACAAATTTGCCATTTCTTTCTTGCTTTTGAAACTATGGCGAGGGATACACAAAACATTGTTCTTGGTGGTTCTGATTCCACAGGGCAATATTTTGAAACAGACCTTACAAGATTGTTTCTGCAAGCACAGGCAATTACCCGTCTGGAAGAGCCGGTCTTGTCCTTAAAAATCAGGCCTGATACCTCAGATAATGTCTGGGATGACGCTATCAACCTTCTATCCGGAGGTGGTGGCATGCCCTCCTTTTTGAACGATCCTCTTTATATTGAAGGCTTAAAACAGGCAGGTTTTTCTGCAACAGAGGCAAACACCTTTGCCAACGTTGGTTGCTATGAAGGAACACCCTACGGAAACACTTTCGGTTCCACGGTTACATTTATATGGCGCCTGGCCGAGGAATTCGTTGCATTCTTCCGTTCCTGTGCAGATTACCCCAGCTTTGAATCTTTGCTGGATGGTTGGCATAGCCACCTAACCAATCAATATATCCATGAAAAATTGCCCTTTCAAAAAAAACAAAGGTACGAAGAGCTTTACCATCTTTCTGCCAGCACTTTCAGCGGATGTTTTATTGATGGTTGTGTAGAGAACCTACGGCTGCCCGAGCAAGAAGGGGCAAAAAATAATATTTTAGGTATCAACCTTGGTGGTTTGGGAACTATTGTGGACTCTTTGCTGTGTATCAAACATTTTGTATATGACACAAAAACATGGTCCCTGGAATTTTTGAAAACACAGGTGTTAGAAAATTACCCTGACAGTTCTGTCCTTTCTGCCATTCGCGCATTTCCGTACCGCTTTGGTTCTTGCGAAGAATTCAGCGTATCACTTGCATCTCAGGAAGCAACTTTTTTACATACGCTGATAAAAAGCAATCCTTTAAGCAATACGATACTCTCCACACCCGGTCTTTTTATTTTTTCCAACGATATTATGGGTACCGAAACTTTAGAAGCAACTCCGGACGGAAGGAGAAAAGGCGACCGATACTCCTATGGCGCGTCTGCATCCGAACTTCTCCCCCATCGAGATATTACCAAGGTGCTCCTTTCCAGCGCATCCTTACCTTTAGTTTTATTTCCTAACGGCGCACCACAAACCGTTAATCTTATGCCTGAATTAGCACAAACAGACAAAGGGAAACAGGTAATCCGCACCATGGTACAAACATATTTTCAGGAAGGCGGTAGTCATATTCATGTTAATGTCGCAAATCCGGATGTTTTGCGAGATGCCCAAAAAAATCCACAGCAGTACACCGATTTATTGATTCGAATCAGCGGACACACGGAGCCTTTTATTCGTCTGGACAAAAAAATGCAAGACGCATTGATTGTCCGTTCGCAAATGGGGTGCTGAATGAATACTACAGGAACTATTTTTGAAATTCAACATTTAGCAAGTTTTGATGGGCCCGGCATTCGCACTGTGGTTTATTTGAAAGGATGCCCTTTACATTGCCTATGGTGTCATAACCCGGAAGGGCTCTTGTTGCAAACACAAATTTTTTACAACCCCGAACGATGCATTGCCTGCGGACATTGCGTTGATGTTTGTACCGAGCACTGTCACAAAATCCACGAACATCAACATCAATTTGCTCGCGATCATTGTCGCTGTTGCGGGGCCTGTGTTTCCTGCTGTTTTCCCCACGCCATAGAACAAACGGGAAAAACAGTAACTGTACAAACCATTCTTGATGAGGTATCTATCGATATGCCGTTCTTCCAAAACACCGGAGGTGGGCTTACCCTTTCCGGCGGGGAACCTCTTATGCAACCCGAGTTTGCTTTTTCACTTCTTTCCCATGCGAAAGATCGTGGCATCCATACCTGTGTAGAAACATCCGGGTTTTGTGACAAGAAAATATTGGCAAAAATTGCATCGATGACGGATTTGTTTCTTTTTGACATCAAGGAAAGTGACCCTGATTTGCATCTGGACTTTACCGGTGTTTCAAATCAGCGTATTCTTGAAAATCTGAAATACTTACAAGACATCCACAATCACATTATTCTTCGCTGCCCTATGATTCCAGATCTCAATATGCGCACCGATCATTTCATTGCTATTGCCAAACTTGCACAACAATTTTCTTCTGTCAAAGCCATTGAATTGCTGCCTTACCATCCGATAGGACTTGCTAAATATTCGGCTTTGGCACAAACACCTCTTTATACAAATCCGCATTTTCTGGAAAAAGATTCCCTGTATCATGCTATAGAACTCATGAGACAATTTACCAACAAACCCATAATGTTCCCCGGAAGCAACCATCCATCTGCTGAATAATAAAAAACTCCGCACGAATTATGCGGAGTTTTTCTTCATTATATAACAGCAAACCGTAAGCCGGGTTTTGTCGTGGATGGTCATCTATCTGGGACGCATGTCACCACACGCCTCAAGCCGTCTTTTCGGGAGATGTCGGACCGACTTAGCCTCCCTGTCAGCGTTGCTCCGGATGGGGTTTACAGTGCCGCTATGTCACCATAGCCGCAGGTGAGCTCTTACCTCGCCTTTCCACCCTTACCTGTCAAAACAGGCGGTATCTTTCTGTTGCACTTTCCTTAGAGTCGCCTCCACAAGCCGTTAGCTTGCATCCTTGTCCTATGGAGCCCGGACTTTCCTCACATATTACTATGCGCGACCATCTGATTTACTGCACAAACGCGATGTTTGTTCCTATGCCGAGCAAGTTGCCAAACCTTTGTTCGCATTCTGCCCAAGTCACAAGTGTTTTTACAGTACAACCACCTTGATAACGCCGTCAACTGCAGCAATTGCATTCTTGACAGTAGAATCGCAAGTGCCGGCAATATCAATCATGGTGTATGCATTGTCGCCCTTACTCTTGTTCAACATATTTTCAATGTTTACACCGGCATCAGAAAGAGCATCGGTAAACTGTTTGAGCATGTTGGGAACATTCTTATGCAGAATTGTAATACGGGTACCATGTACTTTGCCCATATCGCAATTGGGGAAGTTCACACTGTTTTTAATGTTTCCGTTTTCCAGAAATTCTCTGATCTCATCTGCTGCCATGACTGCACAGTTTTCTTCACTTTCCGGTGTGGATGCACCTAAGTGGGGCATGCAAATAACATCATCTCTCTGAAGCAATGCCTCACTGCCAAAGTCAGTAACGTATGCAGCCAATTTGCCGCTGTCCAAAGCCGCCAGAACATCTGCCTCGTCAACCAGACTGTCACGAGAGAAATTGAGAAGACGTGCACCTTGTTTCATAATTGCAAATGCCTCAGAGTTGAACATACCCTTTGTCTGAGGAGTTGCAGGTACATGAATGGTGATATAATCAGCCTTTTCCAGAAGTGTCTGCAAATCATTTGCCTTGTGTGCAAATCTGGTCAAGTGCCATGCTGCGTCTACCGACAGATATGGGTCATAACCAATAACATCCATACCCAGGTGATGTGCCGCATTGGCAACCTTTACACCGATCGCACCCAGACCTACAATACCAAGGGTTTTTCCCTCAAGTTCGGGTCCTACAAAATCACCTTTTCCTTTTTCTACCAAACCGGAAATTGCATCGCCTTGTCCAATCAGGGTTTTTGTCCAGTTGATACCCTGAACAATCTTTCTGGACGCCAGGAACAATCCTGCCAGAACCAGTTCCTTTACTGCATTGGCATTGGCACCGGGCGTATTAAATACTACAACACCCTGTTCGGTACATTTTTCAATGGGAATATTGTTGACCCCGGCACCTGCACGGGCAACTGCACGCAAACTCTCGGGAAGTTCCATATCATGCATCTTGAAACTACGAAGGATAATACCATCCGGATTTGCAATCTCATCTGCACAAACATAATCTTCGCCCAGTCTGGACAAACCTTTTTTAGAAATTTTATTCAAAGTCTGAATCTGATACATGGTCTACACACCTTTCTGCGTAAAATCGTTTGATTAGTTGTTTGCCTCAAATTCTTTCATGAACGCAACCAACGCTTCTACACCCTCAATGGGCATTGCATTGTAAATACTTGCACGCATGCCGCCAACGCTTCTGTGACCTTTCAGGTTTACAAAGCCTTTTGCTTTTGCTTCTGCAATGAATTTTGCATTCAGTTCTTCAGAATCGGTAACAAAAGGAACATTCATCAAAGAACGGTCTTCAGGAACAACCGTACCCTTGAACATCTTGGAATTATCCAGGAAGTTGTAAAGAAGTTCAGCCTTCTTCACATTCTTCTCATGCATCACTTTGATGCCACCCATGTTCTTAATCCACTCACAAACCATCTTTACAATATAAATTGCGTAGGTAGGGGGAGTATTGTACATAGAACCATTTTCGGAATGGGTATCATACTTGAGCATAGTAGGTGTAATATCCATAGCGTTACCAAGCAAATCCTCACGGATAATCACAACGGTCACCCCTGCAGGTCCCATATTCTTCTGTGCACCGGCATAAATCATGCCAAACTTGCTGACATCTACTTCCTCCGACAAAATGCTGGAAGACATATCTGCAACAACAACAGCATCGCCAAAATCAGGCATGGTGTTAAAGTGGGTTCCATAAATGGTGTTATTGTAAGTAATGTGTACAAAATCCGCACCCGGAGTCAACATGGACTTATCTACCTCTGGCAGGTAAGAGAATGTTTTGTCTGCACTGGATGCAATGGCATGCGCCTCCAGATAACGCTGACCTTCCTGATATGCTTTCTTCGCCCACTGACCGGTAATCACGTAGTCAGCAACCTTATTCTTGTTGCCCAGATTCAAAGGAATCATAGCAAATTGGGTAGATGCACCGCCCTGCAGAAACAATACCTTGTAATTGTCAGGAATATTCATGATCTCACGCAGGGTTGCCTCTGCTTCATCAATAATTGCCTGATACTCTTTGGAACGGTGGCTCATCTCCATAACTGATTGACCGCTTCCCGCACAATCCAGCATCTCTTTCTGTGCTCTTTCCAGAACCTCAACAGGAAGCATGGACGGACCGGCAGAAAAATTGTAAACTCTACTCATTAAACTTTCCTCCTATATTATAAAACTTAATCTGATTCATATAAAAAGGTATTTTCTTATTATATACCTAAAACCTCAAATCGTCAACTGTTTTTGACAAATTTTTATCAAATAAAATTCGTTGACAGACGACCGGAACTGTTATAGAATATAGAGTAGCATAATATTGGCAAAAGGAGAATCTGTATGCGTGTTCTAATGGCTACTATGAAACTGGATATCGGCGGTGCGGAAACCCATATCGTAGAACTTTCCAAAGCTTTGAAACGGCGTGGGGTGGAGGTTATTGTTGCCTCCAACGGCGGTGCGTACGAACAAGAACTAAAAGATGCCGGCATCCGTCACATCAAAGTCCCTTTTCACAGCAAAAACCCCATTTCCATGCGCCGTGCCTACTTTGCGCTGAAACAGATTATCTTTCAATACAAGATTGATGTGGTTCATGCCCACGCAAGAATTCCCGCATTTTTATGCGGACTTCTCCACAACCGGTATCATTTTCGGTTTGTGACAACCGCCCACTGGGTATTCAGCACACGATTTCCCTATAATATTCTCACCCGTTGGGGCGACCGTTCCCTTGCTGTCAGCGAGGATATTAAAACCTATCTGATGGACAACTTTGGCATTCAGGAAGATGCGATCCGTGTCACCATCAACGGCATTGATACCGAAAAATTTTCCAAAGATACCGATTTTTCTTCTGTGGCAGAAGAATTTGACTTACAACCGGACAAACTGCGGATTACCTATTGCAGCCGGATGGATACCGACCGTTCCCTTGCGGCGCATAAACTGATTGCCGTTTCCGAAGAATTGGCGTCTCAGTTCCCTAATCTGGAAATACTTCTGGTAGGCGGTGGCAATGATTATGTTGCCATTCAGGAAGAAGCCGATGCAGTCAATGCCCGCGTGGGACGGCGGTTGCTGATTACCACCGGAAGCCGTACCGACATCAATCAATTTGCTGCAGCCGGCGATTTGTTTATCGGCGTCAGCCGTGCCGCTTTGGAAGCAATGGCTTGCGAAAAACCTGCCATTATTGCCGGCAACGAAGGCTATATCGGCATTTTTGACCAGGATAAATTGGATGTTTCCATTGCAACCAATTTCTGTTGCCGGGGATGCGGAGAAACCACCGAAGATGTTTTGAAACAAGATATCATCACCGTCCTGTCTGCCCATGAAGAGGAACGACGCCGACTGGGGGCATTCTCCCGAGAAACCGTTCTTAAGCACTATTCTATGGACACTATGGCAGACGACGCTATGAAACTATATGTTTCCATTATCAAAAACAGTCCTATTAATGAAGTTTCTGTTCAGGAATTCCCTGACATTGACGCTTATTTGCTGACCAATCCCGTTCGGGAGTCCAAGGGAAAAATTGACATTATGATTTCCGGCTATTATGGTTTTCACAATAGCGGAGATGATTCTATTCTGAAAGCCATGGTAGACAGCATCAGTTCCTCCCGTCCGGATTTGCGTATCCTTGCCCTTTCCAATGACCCCAGCGAAACCAAAACAGTTTATGGCATTGATTCCATTCATCGGTTTAATCTCCCGCTGATTCTTTGGAACATGCGAAAAACCCGGCTGTTAATCAGCGGTGGCGGAAGCCTGATTCAGGATGTAACTTCCGATAAATCTCTTGCTTACTATCTGGGCATTATCCGGATGGCAAAAGCCATGGGAGCAAAAGTCATGCTTTATGCCAACGGCATCGGACCCATTGAACACGAGAAAAATCATAAGCGGATTCGTGACGTCTTAAATCAGGTAGACCTAATTACCCTTCGAGACCCGTCTTCTCTGGAAGAGTTAAAGCGATTTGATGTGAACAGTCCCCGTGTTCTGGTGACCGCCGATCCGGCATTTCACCTGACGGCGGCAAGCCCTGAAGAATCTGCCCTTTTGGTCAGCCGTACCGGTCTTCCTGAGGGAAAACCGTATTGCTGTATTGCACTTCGTCCATGGAAGAACGCCGACAAGGATATGGAAAAAGTCGTCGCCATGGTGGCAGACTATATCAAACAATCCTATGATATGGAAATTCTTTTGGTTCCCATGCAACAAAACAAAGATATGGCAACCGCTGAAGCCGTCCTTGCCTCAATGAAAGAACCGGGATATCTGCTCCGTGATGCCGCCTCCCCCTCACAATTGATGGGTATTGTAGGCGGTGCCGAACTGATTCTTGGTATGCGATTGCACATTTTGATTTATGCAGCAAAGATGGGAACACCGGTCATCGGTCTTACCTACGATCCCAAAGTGGAATCCATCATGCAATATATCGGACAAACATTGATAGAACCGGTAGCACATATCAACCCCCTGACTCTTTGCAGAAAAGTCGACACCGTGATGTCCACCAAAGAAACCATTGAGCAGGAACTGGAAACCGTGGCACAGGGTGCCAGAGAAAAAGCGCTGACCAACACCAAACTGGCTTTGGAACTTTTGGACAGCACAGAAAGCAAAGGTATGGAAGCATGAATTTATATCTTTTTCATCACATTACCAAAGACCCTATCATTGGTGCATTTCTTGATTACGCAGAAAATTCAGATGAAACCAGTTATTTTACCGCCATGCAAGGCCTGCTTGCCTATGCATCCAAACGGATTACAAAGGGGAATCTTTTAAAAGAATACTTGCTCCGCTGTATGCTGGAACAGAAATCTCTACCGGACATTTTGCACCTACGGGATTTTTTGCGGCATGATGTTAAAACCATCTATCATTTCTTCTGGGAAACGGATTGGGATGCGCAACTCCATCAGAAAGGACTTCTTCCTCTTTCTGATATCACAGTCCCCCCTGTTCCGGAACCGGTTCCCGGCTACGCATTTTCTCTGTCTGCAATGATTGACTGCTCCTCCAACGAGGCTTTGGGCGGTGCAATCCTTGCTCACATTGAAAGTTTTGGGTATGGCAACCCCGAAAGCAACATATAATGAAGAAACTGTCTTGCATTTTTATAGAATCTGTTGTATGATAGATACACTAGGTTCATCATTTTGGAGCGTGAGTTTATGTCCAGACAAAATAATTCTTCCGGCGATGTGCCGGAGAAAAAGAGGTTCAGCAAAAAAGGATGGGTACTTCTTATTTCCGTTCTGTTGCTGATTTTTCTTCCCATAACCGCTTTGGCGGTCTATGTCAGCAACTACAGTGATATTTTCCCCAATATTTATGTCGGCGATATTTCTCTTTCGGGTAAATCCCCCGACGAGGCATACGCCTTACTGACTGAAACATACAGAGCCGATGTCCTTGTAGGGCAGACCTTGGTGCTGAATTGTGAAGAGAATACCCGTGAAATTCCAGCCACAGACCTTGCCATTCAATACCAGAACAAAGAAACGGTAGATGAGGCATTGGCAATGGGAAACACTGGAAATCCTGTCCTTTCTTCCATTCGCTTTGTGAAGCAACTGTTTGCCCCCGTTCATATTGCACCCGCCATCACTTACGATGCGGCGCTGCTCCATGATGTCATGAATGAACTTTCTCTTCCTTACGAGGTGGAGCCTGTGAATTTCACCTTTGAAATTGCCAAAGACGAAGTTACCATTCATGCTCCGGTGGCAGGAGTCAAAATAGATCGAGATGCCATTTGTTCCGAGATCGAGGACAATATTCGTCGGCTTTCTCTCAATCCAGTCACCATGGAACTGAAAACCACCCCTGCGGAAGAACTGGATTTTGAAAGTTTTTATGAATGGTTGACCTCTCCGGCAGAAAATGCAACATACTATAAAGACGAGAACGGCACCATACAGGTTCAGCGGGAGAAACTGCAATGCACCGTGGATAAGGATATCGTAAAAGCGGCAATTGCCACCATTGAACAGTCCGAAAATGACCGTGCCACATTTCAGGTTACCACAACGGAACCGGAGGTACTGTCCCTGACTTTAAAAGATACTTTATACAAGGATAAGCTGGGTAGTTATACCACCTATTACAACGGCACATACGCCAGAAACAACAATGTACAACTGGCAGCCAGCCGTATCAACGGATACGAACTGATGCCGGGCGAAGAATTTTCCTATGACAAAACCATTCTTCCTCGTACAGCAGAAAACGGATATATGGCGGCTCCCGTTTATGTTGGAAATAAAGTAGAAAGCGGTATGGGCGGCGGTATTTGCCAACCCTCCTCCACTCTTTACGGAGCGGCATTGTACGCCAATCTGGAAATTCTGGAACGGCATAACCACAGCATGTTGGTTAGTTACATGCCGGCAGGACTGGACGCAACCATCTCTCAAGGCGCTCTGGATTTGAGACTTCGCAACAATACCCCCTATCCGGTCAAGATTGCATCACAGGCATCCGGCGGTGTTCTCACATTCAGTATTTGGGGATATAACCCTGAGAACATTTCTGTCAACATTGTTCGAAGCGGCAGCGAATATCAATACTATGCTACCCGTATTGTCATGAAAGACGGGGTAGAAATTAGTCGGGAATCCCTTTCTTCCAGCCGATATGTTCCGCCCGCACCCACGCCGGAACCTTCAGCAAGTCCTGAACCGGAGGCAACGCCGGAACCCGAAAATGGTTCCACAGAAACACCATCACCCACAAGTGAAACCGAAAACACACCTGTCGGCACCACGATGCCTCAGGCCCCCTCTGCACCCTCTGTCGTACCAACTACGGCACCCACATCCAGCGGACTGACTGTTGCAGACTAATACAAGTTCATATTCTTCAGGGATCGGTGAAATTCCGTACCGGCGGTAATGTTTGTGAAACTAGCCCGCGAGCGAAAGCAGATTCGGTGAGATTCCGAAGCCGACAGTATAGTCTGGATGAAAGAAGCACGCTATGATGCATATAAAACGCCCCTGAACCAATGTCTCAGGGGCGTTTTCATTTTTATTGATAAGGAGAATACATAGTATGAAAAACAAATATTTAACCACCCGTTTGATAGCATCGGTAGCCATTGGAGGTGCAATTTCTTTTATTCTGATGCTTCTAGAATTGAGTCTGCCCATTGCCCCCGCCTTTATCAAACTGGATTTTTCTGATTTCCCGTCTTTGATTCTCGCTTTTGCATTTGGTCCTTTTGCGGGAATTCTTACCGAACTGATCAAAAACCTTTTACATTTGTTTATCACCAGCACCTTCGGGGTTGGAGAACTTTCCAACTTTTTATTGGGCGCAGTCTTTACCGGCTCTGCCGGCTGGTATTATAAATATCATAAAACACGGCAAGGCGCCTTGGTTGCTATGCTGATTGGTACTCTTTGCTTTTCTGCTTTTGGCATTTTCTCCAACTTATTTTTAATGTTTCCGTTCTATACCAAAGTCATGGGAATTCCCATAGAGGCAATTATTGGTATGTGCAGAAAAATCCTTCCCTTTGTTGACAGCCAATCCAAAGTTATTTTACTTAGTGTAACTCCCTTCAATCTTTTCAAAGGCATTCTGGTATCTTTCGTAACATTTCTGCTCTACAAGCATTTATCCCCTCTTCTGCACGGAAAACGATAAAAAAGAGCAAAGGAACTATTTGTTCCTTTGCTCTTTCTTAATATCCGTTGCTATAACCGCCTTGTTGCGGTGCCGGTTTTTCGTCGTTATTCTTTTTTTCTCCGTTTCCGGATTTCTTCGGTCTTCTGCGATGGTGCCGGCGATGCCGATTCCCTTTGTCCTGTTTGGATTCCTGTTCCGGATTGACTGCCGGCTTTTGTTCCGATTCTCCCGAAGCCTCTTCTGACGTCATCATTTCATAAGCAGGTTCTTCTTCCTCTTTATCCTTGGGGCGTTCCAACCGGACTTTTCCATTCTTATCCAGAGCTTGAAAATCACCCAGAACATAGGTTTCCAATCTGCCATTTTCTCCTGACTCGTCAGGGAACCTAACTTTAATCTGTCCTTTTAAAGTAGCAGTTTCTGCCACAATTCCAACGCCATCAGGGGTTTCTACCTTATCGCCTCGCTTTGGCATTTTTGCAAGCATGTCTTCGTATGCATCCTGCTCATATTGCAGACAGCACATCAATCGACCGCAAGCACCGGAAATCTTGGTGGGGTTTAAAGACAGTCCCTGCTCTTTTGCCATTTTAATGGAGACAGGTTGAAAATCATTCAAAAAGGTGCTGCAACAAAGAAAGCGACCACAGATACCCAGACTCCCCAACTGACGCGCCTCATCACGGACACCAATTTGCCGAAGTTCAATTCTGGTACGGAACATACTCGCCAGAGATTTTACCAATTCCCGAAAATCCACTCTGCCGTCCGCCGTAAAATAAAACAGAATCTTACTGCGGTCAAAGGTGTATTCTGCGCTAACCAATTTCATCTCCAGTTTATGCTGGGCGATCTGTTCTACCGCAATGTTGAAAGCCTCTTTTTCCAGTTCCTTATTCTCTTCCGCCTGACGGAAATCCTGCTCCGTTGCGGGTCTGAGAATGGGTTTTAGCGGAGGAACAACCTCACTTTCATCCACCATTTTATTGGGAATCACAACTTTTCCCATCTCAACACCCCGGGCAGTTTCCACTAGCACATGGGTTCCGTTTTCTATTTGCATCCCTTTGGGATCAAAGTAGTACGCTTTCCCTCCGCTACTGAATTTAACTCCTATGATTTCTATCATGGATTTCCTCCCAATATTCCGTTGCCATGCAGAGCACCGCAATCGGATAGTTCACATTTTGCGCAATCATGCGCTGATATTTCATGGTTATTTCACCAAACCGAGTGGCTGACTGTTTTGGAATCTTCTCACAAAACTTACGGATTGTCTCTTCCTGATCGGTATTTACCACCGTGCCGGCTCCCAGTTTTACTACCATCATATCTCGGCTCAACGAAAGCAATACCTCCAAAACAAAATCACACTGCCCCCGCGCTTGCTTTAAAAAGTTCACAAAATCATACAAGTTCCGGTGATTACTATCTGTCAATCCAAACATCTTTTGGAAAGTTTCTTCTCGCAATGCTGTAGCATCCGTATCCTCCAACAGTTCCAGTGCCTTGCCGATAGAACCTGAGCTCATGACAGAGATTCTGTCCGCGTCCTTACGGTTAAGCCCCCGCTCCCGTTCCAGATAGCCAGCAATTTCATCCTGACTGACAGGTTGCATCCGCAAAATCATTGCACGAGATAGAATGGTGGGCAAAAAACTGTTGGCGTTCTCCGCTAGAAGCAGAATGGTACAATAGCCCGGAGGTTCCTCAAATACTTTAAGCAGGCTATTTTGTGCCGGCGCCTGCATAGAATCAGCGCCCGGAATCACATACACCTTTTTTTCTCCCATATAGGGACGGACGTATACATCCTTACGCATACTCCGTACCGTCTCTACCGAAATCGTATCCTGTTTTTTTGAAGCATCGTACCGCTGGTTGGTAATCACTGCAAAATCAGGGTGTGTATCCGGATTTTCGGTGTCTAAAATCGCGGCGGCAAATGCTTTTGCCAGTGTCATCTTGCCCATTCCTTTGCCGCCCTCAATAATATAAGCATGTCCCACACGGTTTTCATTCAGGGTGTGGGTAAGGAGACTTTTTGCGGACTCGTTGCCCAGTATCTTTGAAAAATCCATACCCTCACACCCCTCTTGGATATTTTAGAATTTCAATGCTTTGCGGATATATTCATTCAGTTCGTCAATCTTGATTCTTTCTTGCTCCATGCTGTCGCGATGACGGATGGTAACACTGTTATCGGTTTCAGAATCAAAGTCATAGGTGATACAGAACGGAGTTCCGATCTCATCCTGACGGCGATACCGCTTACCAATACTTCCGGACTCATCAAATTCGCAGACAAATTCTTCTGCTAACATCTGGTATACCTCAGTTGCCTTTTCGGACAACTTTTTAGAAAGGGGCAAAACAGCCGCTTTCACCGGTGCCAATGCCGGATGGAAGTGCATAACCGTACGTACATCATTCTTTTCTGCATCAATCACTTCTTCGTCGTATGCTTCAACCAGGAAAGCAAGTGCAACACGGTCTGCACCCAGAGACGGCTCTACACAGTAAGGAACATACTTTTCATTGGTTTCCGGATCGGTATATTCCATCTTCTCGCCACTGTGCTGACTATGCTGTTTCAAGTCATAATCAGTTCTGTCCGCAATGCCCCAGAGTTCACCCCAACCAAAGGGGAACATAAATTCAATATCGGTGGTTGCATTGCTGTAGTGAGATAATTCTTCCTGCTCATGGTCACGAAGTTTCAGATTTTCTTCCTTAATGCCCAAAGAGAGCAAAAAGTTTTTACAGTAATCTTTCCAGTAAGAGAACCACTCAAGGTCGGTGCCGGGTTTACAGAAGAACTCCAGTTCCATCTGCTCAAACTCACGGGTACGGAAAGTAAAATTACCGGGAGTAATTTCGTTACGGAAAGATTTACCTACCTGACCAATGCCAAACGGAATCTTCTTTCTGGATGTTCTCTGTACGTTCTTAAAGTTTACAAAAATACCCTGTGCGGTTTCGGGACGGAGATAAATTTCATTCTTGCTATCCTCGGTAACGCCCTGGAATGTTTTGAACATCAGGTTAAACTTACGAATATCGGTGAAGTTGTGCTTTCCGCAAGAGGGGCAGGGAATCTGATTTTCCTCAATGAACTGCATCATCTTCTCGTCAGACCAACCATCCGCACTCTGTCCGGCTGCATCTTCAATCAGTTTATCCGCACGGAATCTTGCTTTACACTCTTTACAATCCATCAACGGGTCGGAAAAACCGCCTACGTGTCCGGATGCAACCCATGTCTGAGGATTCATCAGGATTGCTGCATCAAGACCTACATTGTAAGGGCTTTCTTGCACGAACTTCTTCCACCAAGCCTTTTTTACATTGTTCTTGAATTCAACACCTAAGGGGCCGTAATCCCAGGTGTTTGCAAGTCCGCCGTAAATTTCAGAGCCTGCATATACAAAGCCTCTGCCTTTACAAAGAGCAACGATTTTTTCCATTGTTTTTTCTGTGTTCTTCATCTCACATCAACCTTTCTATCTGATACACTTGCCTTTTCATATCGTTATCATGTTATTTTATCACATATTTCACAGAAATTCAAGCATATTTCGAGAAAAGTTTTCGTCCGTTCTGCATAGACATAATATCAAAAAGGAGTTGATGTTATGTTAAATTATATCTGGGGCGGTATGATTCTGGTTTCCCTGATCGTTTCGGCGTTGACAGGCAATGTAGAGACTACCGTTGCTGCCGCTGCACAAGGGGCAGGAAATGCCGTAGAACTCTGCCTGACCCTCCTTGGCATCCTCTGTCTGTGGACCGGTCTTGCCCGCATAGGAGAACGCGCCGGATTCATCCGTATTCTATCCCGTCTTCTCCATCCGGTTTTATCTTTTCTGTTTCCAAAGCTGGATCGGAACGACCCTGCCCGAGACAGCATTGTCATGAATTTTGTTGCAAATCTTCTGGGAATGGGAAATGCGGCAACACCCCTTGGCATCAAGGCCATGCAGGATTTACATGCCCGTAACAAAAAACGGGGCGTTGCCACCAATGAAATGTGCACCTTTGTTGTTATGAATACCGCATCTCTGCAACTGCTTCCCACCACTTTGATTTCTCTGCGACAAGCCTATGGCTCTGCAGCGCCATCTTCCATCATTATTCCGGTTTGGATGGTCAGCATTTGTTCCCTGGCAGTTGGCATTCTTGCCTCCAAATTCATAGAAAGGAGAACCCGGCTTTGAACACACTTTCTTCTTTTGCTGTACCCGCGGTGATCGGTTTCTTTCTGATTTTCGGTATGGTGCGGAGGGTAGGAGTCTATGATTGCTTTGTGGAGGGTGCCAAAGACGGCTTGCAAAGTCTGGTGGGCATTATTCCTGCCTTAATCGGTTTGATGGTGGCAATCAGCATGTTTCGAGCCAGCTGTGCCCTGGAACTGCTGGCACACCTACTCTCCCCTTTGCTAAGTACATTGCATCTTCCCCCTGATGTTCTTCCTCTCGCCTTGCTTCGTCCTATCTCCGGAAGTGCCTCCACTGCCATTGTCACCGATATTTTCAGCACCGCCGGACCGGATTCTCCCGCCGGTACCATTGCCTCGGTTATGATGGGATCTACCGAGACAACCTTTTACACCGTAGCGGTCTACTTTGGTGCCTTAGGCATCAAAAACACCCGGCATACCATCCCCTGTGCTCTTCTCGCAGACCTGACCGGCATTCTTTTGTCAATTTTTGTGTCTCATTGGTGTTTACTATAACAAAAATGAAAGCAAATTGTAACAGTTTTCTCCTTATTTTTATGATATACTATATTTGGATTGTTATAATCAAAGTAAGGAGGCCTGTTCTATGGCTCAAAATTCCGGCGGAAAGACCTCTGCCAAAAAAACGGCTGGAAAGACTGCAAGACGAAAGGTTTCGGCACCCAAGCCAAAATCCGCAAAAAAGTCTTCTCCTCCTGCAAAAAAACCAATTCTGAATAACGAAATCAAGGGCATTCTGCTGATTGCAAGCGGACTGTTTCTGCTGTTTGCCTTTTTGACCGATTCCACAGGAGCCGTAGGAACTTTCCTGAAAAGTATCTGCTACGGACTGTTGGGAATTGCAGGCTCTATTACCTGTGTCTTTATGATTCTCACCGGCATCAGCGTGTTTCTGGACAAAGGCGAAAAACGGAACCGTTCTAAATTGATTTTACTTCTTTGTCTGATGCTCTCTACCTCGCTTCTGGTTTCTCTGTTCTCCAATGATTTGGAATTTATGAGTGGAAGTCTGATTGACCAGCTTGCTACCTTATACCGCGACGGAATTGAAAGTCACGGCGGTGGCATTCTGGGAGGAGGTATCTGCAAACTTCTGGTTTCCCTTTTGGGCACAGTGGGTGCATGGGTAACCGCCGTGACCGCAGAAGTAACCATACTACTGTTGCTCACCGGCATATCTCTGCAAGCTACCTGCAAAAAGGTTACTGTAAAAGTCAAAGAACATTACATACCTGCAGAAAAGCCTGCACCGAAAACAAATTCCGGCAAGCCCCGGAGCGGTTTCTTTGACAAGTATTTCCGCGGAGAAGAAACGGTATCCGACCCCGCTTCTCAACCGGAACGGTTTGAGTTGAAAGAAGACGATGCTCTGTTCCGTGCTTTTCTATCCGAGGATACCATCAAAGAAGCAGAAAAAGAAAACCTACCCTTTCTCCTTGACAATATGAAAACCGGAACCTTAAGTGAACTTCCCAATGTAGAAAAGAATGGCAATGTAGTTCCCCAAAAGAATCCGGAAGACCAGGACAACGAAGAATTTGTTCCTCCCAGCGAGGCAAAACTGGAAGATGCGTTAGACCCGCTGACTCAAAAGGCTGTAGACGCCGGCATTCCGTTAGACCGCGCAGTAGTCGCAGGCAGGCGAATGGCAACCGAGGATGAGCCACTTTCTCCCATAGAAGAAATTCAGGAAGAAATTGCAGAAAACAAGCCTCAGCGAATGATGCAATACAGCATGCCGTCTCTGGACCTTCTGGACAAAGCAAAACCCAAAACCCAATCGGTGCAGGAAGTCAAAGCCGAACTGGAAGAAAAGGCAAATCGGTTATTGGATACACTACGGAGTTTCAAGGTAGAAGCAAAGATCATTAATATCACACAAGGTCCCTCGGTGACTCGATTTGAGTTACAGCCGGGATTTGGTGTCAAAGTATCCAAAATTACCGGTCTTAGCGATGATATTGCCTTGAGCCTTGCCGCTCCCGGTGTGCGTATTGAAGCACCAATTCCCGGCAAATCCGCCATCGGTATTGAGATTCCCAATCGGGATCCCAGCCCGGTTCCTATCCGGGAAGTACTGGAGAGTGAAAAGTTCCAGAATTTCACCTCCAAAACAGCCTTTGCATTGGGTAAAGATATCGCCGGCTCCTGTGTGGTTGCCGACATTGCGAAATTCCCCCATGTCCTCATTGCCGGACAAACCGGTTCCGGTAAAAGTGTTTGTATCAACTCTTTGATTCTAAGCATTTTGTATAAAGCAAAACCTGATGAAGTCAAGTTGATTATGGTTGATCCAAAAATGGTGGAACTTGGTATCTACAACGGAATTCCCCATTTGCTGATTCCCGTGGTCACCGACCCCAAGCACGCCGCCGGCGCCCTGAACTGGGCAGTTGTAGAAATGCAAAACCGCTACGGTCTGTTAAAGGATAACAATGTGCGAAACTTAAAGGGTTACAACGCCCTGATGGAAGAACGGGGAGAACCGGAATCCAAACTCCCCGAGATTGTGATTATCATCGACGAGTTTGCCGATTTGATGATTGCCGCCAAAAGCGAGGTAGAAGACGCCATCAACCGTCTGGCAGCCCTCGCCCGTGCAGCAGGCATGTATTTGGTTATCGCAACCCAAAGACCTACGGTCAATGTCATTACCGGTGTCATTAAGGCAAATATTCCATCAAGAATTGCATTTAACGTTACCTCCCAAGTTGACAGCCGTACCATTCTGGATGCACCCGGGGCAGACAAGCTTCTGGGCAAGGGCGATATGCTCTACAATCCCAGCGGTTCTATGAAAGCACAGCGTATTCAAGGTAACTTTGTTTCTGACGGAGAGATTGCACGAGTGATTGATTTTATCAAAAGTCAATACGAAGCAAGTTACGACGAATCCGTCATTGAAACAATCCAGAAAGAACAAGAGCGGATTGAACGGGGCGAAGAGACTGCTGCAAACGAAGATGACAGCATGATGCGAGGCGGTGGTGATATCAAAGACGACCTGTTCATTCAGGCAGTGGAAATGGTTTTGGATAACGGACAAGCATCAGTGGCGATGTTCCAGAGACGGTTCAAAATCGGTTATCAGCGTGCCGCACGGCTGATTGACCAAATGGAAGAACGCCGTGTCATTGGTCCTTACGAGGGAACAAAACCGAGGCAGGTATTGATTTCCCGTCAGGAATTCCTGGAAATGAAGATGAACGAACAGGGTTAAACCCCCGAAAAAACGCAGAAAACGCTCATTTTTTCGACAGGTTAAACAAAACCTATGTTTGAAAATTGTGCAAACCTACAAAAATCAAGGATTTGTGAAAAATTGCTGGAAATTTCCTTGCATTTATAGTAGAATAGTATAGTAAACGAATGTTTATGTTATTTTTTTCAAAAGGAGATTGTTGAAATGAACAAACAAGAATTGGTAGCAGCAATCGCTGCAAAAACAAACCTGTCTAAAAAAGACGCTGAGGCTGCTCTGGCTGCTTTCGTAGGTTGCGTTGAAGATGCACTGAAGAAGGGTGACAAAGTTCAGCTGGTTGGTTTCGGTAGCTTTGAGGTTAGAGCAAGAGCTGCTAGAACCGGCAGAAATCCCCAGACTGGCGCTGAGATGAAAATTGCAGCTGCTAAAGTTCCTACTTTCAAAGCAGGTAGCGGTCTGAAGGCTCTGGTTAACGGCAAATAAGTTTAACCCTATACATTTTAAGTCGACTATCATATAAAGAAATAACCTCCTGCCGCGGCAGGAGGTTTCTTTTTTAATCTGTATATTGTTGATACAATGCTTGAACTTCTTCTCTGGAGCAAATGCTGAGATAGGAAAACGGCTTGGTGAGGGACTGTCCTATCATGGACACGCCCTCTTCTTTTTTACCAAGGGCAATCAGCACTTTTCCATATCCATAATAGGCTTCCGGGAAATCCGGTTTGATAGGACGCGCCATCAACTGCTCATAAACTTCCGCCGCCTTTTGGTATTCTCCACAGGAAGCATAGGCATCTGCCAGATTGTCACAGATAATGGCATCATCTTCATTATATGCGTACGCCTCCTGATTAAAGGTCAGCGCCTTTTCTTTATCTTCAGTCAGGTTATAAAAAATGCCGAGATTCTGATAGATCTGGGTAGTACAATATCCAGACGCCATCACATCTTCCAGAATTTCAATGGCATCCGTCAGGTTCCCCTCTTTCCAACTGACAAGGGAAAGTAAGTTCCGCACCCGATTCCGTTCCGCTGAATCTCGCGGAAAGAGATTCATGGCAAGATTAAACTGTACTCTCGCCTCCTCCAGTCGTCCGCAACGCAGACATGTATATCCCAAGAGAAGTTTGTTGTTGGTGTTCAGGTTCCCTACTTTATCCGCAATACGGAGTAGTTTTCTCGCACCCTCATAATCTTCTTTCCGATACTGTGCTTTGGCTGCAACGGCAACCAGATTGGCTCGCTGTACTACCAGAAAAATCAAAACTACAATCAGCGTAATCCGCCAAAGTTCAATTCCAAAAATCATGTTTAACTGCTCCCTTAATACAGACTGTTTACCGTTCTGGGGTAGGGCAGTACATCGCGGATATTACTCATGCCCGTCAGGTACATAATGGCACGTTCAAAGCCCAGGCCATAACCGGCATGTTTGGTTCCACCAAACCGGCGCAAATCCAGATAATGGCCGTAATCTTCCTCATTAAGACCCATTTCTGCCATTCTGGAAGTCAGAATATCCAGACGCTCTTCTCTCTGGCTTCCGCCGATAATTTCACCAATACCGGGAACCAGACAGTCCATAGCCGCAACGGTTTTTCCGTCTTCATTCAGCCGCATATAGAACGCTTTGATTTCCTTTGGATAATCGGTAACAAAAATAGGTTTCTTGAATACTTCTTCCGTAAGATACCGCTCATGTTCGGTCTGGAGATCCATCCCCCAGGAAACCGGATATTCAAAATCTTTACCACTCTTGGTCAGAAGTTCAATCGCTTCTGTGTAGGTAACATGTCCGAACTCATTGTTCACCACGTTATCCAACCGCTCCAGCAAACCTTTATCTACAAAATTATTGAAGAACTGCATTTCCTCCGGTGCCTGTTCCAAAACATACCGGATGATGAATTTCAGCATATCTTCCGCAAGCGCCATCACATCATGCAAGTCCGCAAAGGCAATCTCCGGTTCAATCATCCAGAATTCTGCCGCATGGCGGGTGGTATTGGAATTTTCAGCACGGAACGTGGGCCCAAAGGTGTAAATATCGCCAAAAGCATGAGCAAAATCTTCACCCTCCAACTGACCGCTTACCGTGAGAGATGTCCGCTTGTTAAAGAAGTCCTTGCTGAAATCCACAGTTCCCTCTTCTGTGCGGGGCAGATTCTCCATATCCATGGTGGTTACCTGGAACATCTCGCCAGCACCCTCACAATCGCTCCCGGTAATCAACGGGGTATGCACATAAACAAATCCCCGCTCATTGAAGAACTTATGAATGGCATAAGCAACCAGAGAACGAACACGGAACACCGCAGAAAAGGTATTGGTTCTTCCTCTCAGGTGGGGAATGGTACGCAAATATTCAAAGGAATGCCGTTTTTTCTGCAGCGGGTAGTCCGGAGAACTTACTCCCTCAATTTCTACGGAATCCGCCTTGATTTCAAAAGGCTGTTTTGCATCGGGAGTTAAAACCAAAACACCGGTCACTCTTAACGCAGCACCTACATTCTGTTTGGAAACCTCTGCAAAATTGGTAAGACGGTCATCTTCAATGACTACCTGCAGGTTCTTGAAATAAGAACCGTCATTGATTTCAATAAATCCAAAATTTTTGGACACACGCAGGGTACGCACCCAACCGCAAACCGAAACCTGCATATTGTCTGTAATTTGCGTGGTATAAAGTTCCTTGATTTTCATAGGTCTGTTCCTCTCTTTATTCGTATTCTTTAATCAACTCTGCACGAGGATATCCTCTGGACCCCTCTACGCTTGCAATATAAAATCCTCTGCCGTAATAGAAGCGAATGGTGGGCGCACCCTTGGATGCAGTGTGAAGGCGCAACCGTTTGATTTTATGTTGTTTCATGACTTTATCCACAACACTCATCAAAATTTTACCCACGCCGTTATTCCGATGTGTGGAACCCACTGCAAAACGGCTGAGATATGCCTCCCCGTTTTCCAGAATTTCCACACGGACAGCCCCTACCGGCTCGTCATCAATCCGAACCACAAAAACTTCCTTATTCTCAATATCCTTGCGGATATCGTCATAGGTTTCGTTCAACGCTTCGATATCATAGCTGATACCTGCCATCTCACAGTATTTCAAAAACGCATCTTTGGTAATCTTGTGAATTGCAGGAATATCCTCTTCCGTCGCCCGTTTCACTTCAAATGCATATAAGTTTTCCACGGTCAAACCTCCCTTATTTCCCCATCAATGCAACCAGAATAGCTTTTTGTGCATGAAGCCGATTCTCTGCTTCATCAAACACAACTGACATGGGTCCGTCAATAATATCCTCGGTTACCTCGTATCCGCGGTAGGCAGGCAGACAGTGAATGAAGATGGCATCCTCTTTTGCAAGAGCAAACAATTCCTTGTTCACCTGATAGTCTTGGAAAATCTTAACACGTTCTGCTTTTTCTGCCTCTTGTCCCATACTGGTCCATGTATCGGTGCAGACAACATCCGCATCTTTCATGGCCTCCTTGGGGTCATTGGTAACAGTAATCACCGCGCCTGTCTCTTTGGCATCTTCCATGGCATTTTTAACAACCTCTGCATCACATTCGTAACCCTTGGGGGTTGCAACTGACATATGCATACCAGCCTTTGCACAGGCATACAGCAGAGAGTGTGCCACATTGTTGCCATCACCTACATAGGCAAGCTTCAATCCCTCCAGTTTGCCTTTATGCTCATATACGGTCATCAAATCTGCCATCGCCTGACAAGGATGCAGATGGTCGGTCAGGGCATTGATGACCGGAACCGAACCAAATTTTGCAAGGTCCAAAACATCCTGATGGTCATAGGTACGAATCATAATTCCGTCCACGAAACGGCTCATGACGTTTGCAGTATCATAGATACTTTCCCCTCTGCCAAGTTGCATATCATTGGCATTGAGATACATGGGATGTCCGCCCAACTGATACATACCAACCTCAAAAGAAATACGGGTACGGGTAGAAGATTTGGTAAAAATCATACCCAGAGTTTTTCCTTCCAGCATGGTGTGTTTTACCCCTGCCTTATGTTCCTTCTTCAGTTTCAACGCCAAGTCCATCAGTTCATGGAATTCCGCTACACTGATATCATGAATGCTGATAAAATGTTTCAAATTCATACAATTCATCCTTTCTCTATTTCCCAAGCACCGTGGTCAATGCTTGAACAAATCCGTCAATTTCTTCTGTGGTTATAATCAGGGGCGGAACCAATCGTAATACCTTTTTGCCTACAACCCCTGCAATATATCCCTTTTCTCTCAATTTTGCACCAATTTCGGGCGCAATTTCCTCTTGGAATACCACGCCCAGCATCAGACCTTTGCCTCGCACCAGTTCTATGCCGGAATTCGTATCTTTCAGTTTTTCCAACTCTTTCTTAAAATACACGCCCATCTCATCTGCGTGGGTAAGCACTCCGTTGTTCAAAAGTTCATCCAGCACCACAAGTCCTGCACGGGTTGCCAGAGGATTTCCCCCAAAGGTAGTTCCGTGATCACCGGGCACAAAAGCCGCCGCCACTTTTTCCTTTGCCAGAAAAGCACCAATGGGAACACCGCCGCCCAAGCCTTTTGCAAGGGTTACAATATCCGGCTCTACACCATACCATTCATAGGCAAACAATTTTCCGGTTCTGCCGATACCGGTCTGCACCTCATCGGCAACCAGAAGAACCTCTTTCTCTTTGCAGATGTTTTGGATGGTCTTGACGAACTCTTCCTGCAAGGGTAAGACACCGCTTTCTCCTTGGATAAACTCCACCATAATGGCTGCGGTATTGTTATTGACCGCCGCCTTTAATTCCTCACAGTTGTTCACTTCTACATGCACAAACTTTTCAAGCAAAGGCTGGTAGGGTTTTTGGTATTTTTCCTGACCGGTTGCCGCAACCGTTGCAAGCGTTCTTCCATGGAAAGAATTCTTGAGGGTAATGATTTCCCTCTTTTCAGGTCTGCCCTGTTCCACAAAATATTTTTTCACCAGTTTGATAGCACCCTCGTTTGCCTCCGCACCGGTATTTGCAAAAAATACCCGGTCAAGACAACTGTTGGTAACCAGAAGTTCTGCCAATCGTGCCTGATTTTCGTTGTAGAACACATTGGAAATATGGGTCAGCATTGCCACCTGTTCCTGCAGTTCCCGTACCAGTCGGGGATGGCCGTAACCCAGACAATTAACCGCAATGCCGGCAAAGAAATCCTTATATTCCCTGCCCTCGGTATCTTTCAGGCAAATTCCCTTTCCCTCGGTAAAGCAAATGGGTGTTCTTTTGCCAAAAGTATTCATGTAATATTTGCTGTCCAGTTCCTGAACTTGTTCCAGATTCATTCCATCATCCCTTTGCTAAAAATCCTATCTTGTTATTGTACCACGCATTGGATAAAAATGCAAGAAAAAAAACGGACTCCCGTAGGAGTCCGTTTCATGAATTGCTTAGTTTTCGCTGAAGATTACCGTTACATCCGGATGCAACTGCAAAATGGATGCCGGAACCTGCGGCGTAATGGGTCCAAAGAAAGATTTTTCAACAATTTCTTTCTTGCCTGCACCGTTGGCAATCAGCAATACTTTCTTCGCCTGCATAATTGCCTGCATACCCATGGTAATGGCACTGGTGGGAACATCATCGATGGATGCAAAGAACCGTGCATTCGCCTCAATGGTGGAGGGATCCAGTTCTACTTCATGGGTTTCCTTGGTGAAGCAGTCATCCGGCTCATTAAAACCGATATGACCGTCAAGACCAATGCCCAGAAGCTGCAAATCAATACCGCCCAGTTCTGCAATCAAAGCGTCATACCGGGCACCCTCTGCCGCCAAATCCTCAGCACAGCCGTTGGGGACATGGGTTTTTGCCTTATCAATGTTTACTTTGTTAAACAGGTTGGTATCCATAAAGTAACGATAACTCTGGTCATTGGTTCCGTCAAGACCTGCATATTCGTCCAGATTCACAGATGTCACCGTGGAGAAATCCAGTTCCCCGTCCTGATACTTCTTTACCAGACCGTCATAAGCACCCAAAGGGGTGGAACCGGTAGCAAGGCCCAGTACACATTCCGGTTTCTGGATAATCTGCGCTGCAATGATGTTTGCCGCTTTACGGCTCAATTCCTCATAAGTTTTTACGGTAATAAATTGCATAATGCGCTCCTCCTTTATTCTTTGACAATCCGTTTTACTACGGTTTTTGCATCTTTTACAATAGAGTCTGCCGGATATACTCCCCGCAATGCGGTCAGGGGATAGATGGAAGTGTTCTTTCCAATGACAGTACCCGGATTCACAACACAGCCGCAGCCTACATCTGCATGGTCTGCCAGAATTCCACCGATTTTGCGAAGACCGGTCTCATATTCCTCATCGCCGTGAATCACAACCGCTTTGTTATCCGATTTCAGGTTGGAGCAGATAGAGCCTGCTCCCATGTGTGCAAAGTTGCCCAACACGGAGTCACCCACATAATTATAATGGGGTGCCTGTACCTTATTCAAAAGCACACAGTTCTTAAACTCACTGGAATTTCCCAGCACACAGTTCTCTCCGCAGATTACATTACCGCGAAGATATGCGCCCGGACGAATTTCCGTGCCGGATCCGATAATTGCCGGTGCTTCAATGGTAGCGGTAGGTGCAATGGTTACATTCTCCCCTACCAGAACGCCCTCTTTCAGCAAGGTGAATCCGGGAATGCCGCTTTCCAAAAGTTTGGCAATATGTTCTTTGATTTTGGGAAGCATTTCCCACGGATATTCTGCACCGTCAAATAGTTCTGTCAGGTAAGGTGTCTGACATTCATACAAATCCTTGGTTTTTACCAATTTACTCAACGCCATGACCCCTTTCCAGAATCTTTGCAATGATACGGTCTACATATTCCGTACATTTTTCTTCCGTTTCACTTTCAATCATAACACGGATTACCGGTTCGGTACCGCTCTGACGCAGGAGAGTTCTTCCCTTGCCATTAATCAGCGCTTCAACCGCCTCCAGTTCTTTCTTTACTTCTTCATCGTTCAGAACTGCCGCCTTATCCTTAACACGAACATTCTTGGTGAGCTGCGGATACAGCATAACCGGTTCTGCCAGAGCACTCAAACTGCTCTTGGTATCGCACATTTCCTCTGCCAGCATAATCGCCGTCAAAAGTCCGTCACCGGTGGTTGCGTATTTCTTCAGGATAATATGCCCGGACTGTTCACCACCCAGGCCGTAATCGTTCTGTTGCATGCATTCATAAACAAACCGATCCCCAACGGTGGTCTGCACGCAGTTCATGCCTGCATTTTTCAGACTTGCAACAAATCCGCTGTTGGACATAATGGTTGCAACTACAGTATCATCATTGAGCATACCTCTCGCCTTGAGACGCTTACCCAGAATATACATCATCGCATCGCCGTCTACCACGTTACCGTTTTCATCTACTGCAATACAGCGGTCGGCATCACCGTCAAAAGCAAAACCAACATCCAGATGTTGTTCTCTTACCAGACGGCACAGATTTTCCATGTGAGTAGAGCCGCACCCTTGATTAACATTTAATCCGTCCGGATCTGCTCCAATCACGGTCAACTGTGCACCAAGTGCACCAAACACTGCTTTTGCAATATTCCAGGATGCGCCGTTGGCGCAGTCCAAACCGATTTTCATATTCTTGTAGGAGTTGGATGCCAGAGAAATGAGATATCCCACATACCGGTTTCTGCCGGAGGAATAATCTACGATGCATCCGATTTTATCCCGATGTGCCAAAGGCAAATCCCATCCGGTTACACCAAGGGCTTTCAGGTTTCCGTCAATATAGGCTTCAATATAGGAAGTGGTTTTATCGTCAAGTTTTTCGCCAAAACGGTTGATAACCTTAATACCATTGTCGTAAAACGGGTTGTGAGACGCTGTAATCATGATACCACAGTCAAACTCATCCTGTCGTGTTACATAAGAAACGCTGGGAGTTGTGGTAACATGAAGCATGTATGCATCCGCGCCGGATGCAGTAATACCTGCAACCAGAGAATATTCCAACATATAACTGGAACGGCGGGTATCTTTACCGATTACGATACGGGGACGATATCCGGCTTTTTGGCAACCGGAAAGTTCCGAAGAAAAGTACCAGCCCAAAAACCGTCCGATTTTATACGCGTGCATAGATGTCAAATCCATGTTTGCCTCTCCGCGGAATCCGTCAGTACCAAAGTATTTGTTGACGATTTCTTCCCCGGGAGCAGAACATTGAATCGCAATCTTGTCATAAAGCAACTCATCCGTCGAGATGTCAAACAGTTCGCACAACTGCAGAACCTTGTCAATCTGCGGAAGCGCCTGATCCATCTCCCACTTGGAAACAGATTGTCTGGAAACATCAATTTTTTCCGCCAACTGTTCCTGAGAAAGATCTGCCGCTACACGCAACTTGGAAATTTTTTCACCTATTGTCATGATAAAACCACCTTTCTTTTTTATCCTATGTCTCATCATACCAAAAATGCAACCCCGTTGCCACCAACTCCTCCTTGAAGTTTTCGCAACCGCAGGTTGCATTTTTTAATTGTGTTGTCCCGGAAAAATCTTTTTTCGCGACGTTTTGCGCCTTTTTTCGCAAACTAAGGTTTACATTCGTTACTGGATATAATACTTTTTCTTAAACGTTTCATACATTTCACTGAACGCCGCTTCTCCGCCATACTTAACCTGATTCAGATATTCATGGCTATCCAGAGAATCATTATTGATTTCCAAAACGCAAACTGCGATATTGGAGCAATGGTCGGAAATTCTTCCCATGTTGGTCAGCAAATCAGATAAAATAAAGCCGAGTTCCATGGTACAATCCCCTTGTTTCAAACGAACAATGTGGCCATTTTTAATCTTTCTTTTCAACCGGTCAATAACTTGTTCCAAAGGTTCTACACGGCTTGCTGCATCCATATCGCCATGTTCCAGAGCCGTATTGGTATGAGACAAAATTTCTTCTACCGCATTGGCAATAATTGCAATATCAGTTTTCGCTTGCTCAGAAAAAGTAATTTTCTTGTCATGAACCTCTTTTGCCGCCTCCGCAAGATTCAAGGCATGGTCAGAGATTCTTTCAATATCGCCCACGCAATGGAGCAATTCGGTTACAGTACGGCTGTCTTTCATAGAAATCTGGTTCTCACTGATTTTCAGCAGATAGGTACTGGTTTTATCCTCGTACTTGTCTACGGTAGCCTCCAGTTTTTTCACTTCATCAAACAAGGACGCATCAAAGTTAGTCAGTAACAGTTTCGCTTTTCCGTACGCTTCTTTGGAAAGTTCCGCCATGTCACAAACCAGACCTTTACACATCTCCACCGCAAAAGATGGCATATCCAGAAAACGGTCATCCAGCGCAGCAAATACGTCTGTCTCTTCTTCCTCTTTCCCTGGAATGGTTTTTACCGCCAATTTTTCAATGGCAGAACAGAATGGAATCAAAATCACGGTTGACAACACGTTAAACGCAGTATGTACCACCGCAATCTGTAGTGCTCCTGCTCTTTGGTCCATAAATGCAAAGGGTACAAAATGGTGAATCAAATAAAATACTCCCGTCACAACAATAACGCCGATCATTTTAATATATAAACAGGTAAACGCCACCCGTTTTGACTCGGTGTTACCGCTGATTGCCGATATAATCGGCGTAATGGTAGTTCCGATATTCTGTCCCAGAATAACCGGAATTGCCGTAGAATATGGAATGACGCAGGAAATTGCCAATGCCTGCAACACACCCACCGACGCGGAAGATGACTGGATAATTGCCGTAAAGATGGTTCCCACCAGAATACCCATAATGGGGTTGGAGAACATGGTAAGCATACTGGTAAAGGTCTCATTATCCCGCAGTCCTTCTACCGCACCGCTCATAGCGTCCATACCAAACATTAAAATCGCAAATCCCACCAGAATGGTTCCCGTATTCTTTCTCAAATCTGTTTTTCCCATGGCCGTCATCAAAAAACCAATCATGGCAAGAATCGGTGTAAAGGATTCCGGTTTAAATAACTTAATCAGGATTGCTGTTCCCTGAATGTCCGCCGTACTCAACAGCCATGCCGTCACCGTAGTACCTACATTGGCACCCATGATGATGCTGATGGTCTGTGACAATTTCATGATACCGGAGTTCACAAAACCTACCAACATAACCGTTGTGGCAGAAGAGGACTGAATCACCGCAGTCACGCCCAATCCAAGCAGAAACCCTTTCCATCGTGCAGAAGTCAGTTTCGCAAGAATAGATTCCAGTTTACCGCCTGCCATTTTCTTCAAACCGTCGCCCATCATATCCATACCATAAAGGAACAGGGCAAGTCCGCCAATCAAACTCAAAATAGTAAAAATATCCATTTTCTTCCTCCATATCTCCTCAATGTATTTTTGCTATCTTTTTGTATTATTTTCAATTTTTTCCGAAATTATTATACCACAAACAGCATTTCATGACAAGTATTCATATTATAAGAAAAATTTGCCTTTTCCCCTCTACTGTTTTTCACAAATTTCACAACTGTCAAGGACTATGGTAAAGGGTCCGTCATTAACCAGAGAAACTTTCATATCTGCGCCGAAGCATCCGCACTGGGTACGGCGAAACAATTCTCCGCATCTTAAAAGAATATATTCATACAATTCCTCTGCCATAGCAGGCGCCCCTGCATGGACAAAACTGGGGCGGTTTCCCTTTTTGCAATCCGCATACAAGGTAAATTGGGAAACCACAAGAATTTCACCCTCCACCTGATCGATGCTCAGATTGGTTTTCCCTGTACTATCCTCAAAAATTCGTAGTCGGGCAACTTTTTCTATCATTTTATCTGCAATTTCTCTGGTATCCGTATCGGAAACGCCCACCAGCAAAAGATACCCTTTCCCGATTTCTCCGGTCACCGCACCATCGACCGTAACCTTCGCCTCAGATACCCGTTGTAACACAAATTTCATGCTTTCACCCGTCCCTTCTTTTCCTTAAGTTGTACCAGAATGCCCAATAAAATCAACCCAAGCCCCAATACACAACTGATGCTCAAGGATTCTTTTAATATGATTCTCGCCCACACCAGAGACAGCACCGGCGTTATGTAGGCAAGGTTGGATATTTTTGCAGTATTCCCATTTTCCAGTGCAAGCACCCACATTACATTGGGAATTGCCATCGTAAAGACACCATTCCACCCAAATCCTGCCAGTTGCCGGGCATCAGGCATAAACAATTCCTTTTGCCCTGCGAGAATCAAGGTGGTCAGCACAAAGGTCATGGCAAAATGCAGCATCATGGCAACCCATTGGTCGTAGTCTTTCGTGCGACTGAGCGTCGTAAACAAACCATAGGAGACTGCACCCATCAGGCAAAAGAAAACTCCCAGTACCATCTCCCCGTTCAATGTTGCAAGGGTGCCTCCTGTTACAACTGCCACACCGCCAAAGGAGATAAAAACTGCAAGCAGTTTTCGTCCGGACATTGGCTCTCGTAAAACAATTCCTGCAAACACAATGCTTAAAATCGGCCACAAATAGTTGATAACAAATGCCTGCGATGCAAGCAGCCGCTGTGCCCCTGCGTAATAAAATACATGATAGAGAAAAATCCCTAGCATGCCATGCAAAAAAAGGGTCAGAAAATCCCAAATCCCATAATTTTTTAACAGCCTCAACTTCCCCGTTACGCCATTGATGACCAACAAACTAACTGCTGCAAAAAAAGAACTCATCCACAAAACCTGAAAATTGCTGAATCCGGTCAGCAACAATTTTGCCGTAGTTGCCAGCGTGGACCAGAAAAAAATTGCCACTCCCGCATATAGGTACTGTTTTTTCATGTTGTATCCCTCTTTTACCATTTTTCATGTTGTATTGTAGCATATAAACCCAAGAACTGCAATACAAGTCCAAAAAATCATTTGCCTTTTCCCAAAAGCCGTAGTATAATACTTCCTTGTGAGGTACGATAAACATGATGTGGATTTTTTATATTTTAATTTATGCACTCCTGAAAGGATCCCGGGAGGGAATGAAAAAGGCAGCGCTGAAAAAAAGCAGTGCAAGTGAAATTTTATTTTATTACACCCTGATTGGCTGGATTTGTATCCTCCCGTTTTCAGCATCTGCTTTCTCCCTTGCTCCCAAATTTATCTTTTTTGCTTTTATCAAATCAGCGGTGGTTTGCGCGGCATGGTATTGTGCTTTTGCAGCACTGAAAAATATGTCGGTCAGTCTTTACGGCATTATGGATTTGTCCCGCATGGTGTTTTCCATGTTGCTTGGGGTGCTGGTATTAGGAGAATCTTTTACGCTGCCCAAAGCAATCGGGATGCTTTTGGTTATTCTGGGACTTTTGCTGGTCAACCTGAAAAAAGATACCGCCTCCAAAGGCATGACCCTTCCTCTCTTAATCGCCGTTTTGCTCAACTGCTCCTTAAACGCCGTTTCCGGAACCATGGACAAAACACTGATGCAGTATATGGAATCCTCTCAGTTGCAGTTCTGGTTTATGTTTTTTATGACCGTCATTTATGGTGTGGTACTGCTTTTACATAAAGAAAAACTCTCTTTCCGTTCAGTGCGCACCAATTACTGGATTCCTCTCTTAAGTCTCACCTTAGTCCTTGGGGACAAAGCATTGTTTGAAGCAAACGCACATCCCGAAAGTCAGGTAACGCTGATGACTATTTTGAAACAATCCTCCGTACTTATCAATATTTTTGTAGGTTGGATTTTCTTTCACGAAAAACATATTCTTTACAAACTGCTCTGCGGGCTGATTGTCATTGCAGGCATCCTGATTGCACTACTGTAAAAGAGCCATTTCCCGAAACTCGGGAAATGGCTCTTTTTAATCTTCAATTTTGGTCTGGCGGACAATTTCCCCATCGGTAAACACATCGGTTTCATCGGTGCTTTTGGTAGAGAATTCTGATACCACAGCACCCTCTGCCCCCGCCTGAAACCAATGCAAAGTTCCCGGCATAATGGTATACTGTTCACCGGGACGAAGAATCACTTCATGATATACTGTGGTATCTGTTGGAGGCAACTTGCCATTGATCTTTTCAGCCTCGCCCTCTCCTTCAACATACAGATACACTTCCCCATACCGGCAACGGAAGGTCTCTTCTTTGCCGGCTTGGTCACCGGAACCGACATGCTTATGTTCCGGACAAGTCTGGTACGGGAACAACACCATCTCTTTTGCACATACCCGCTCCGTATTGATATACACACAAAGCTGGAGCCCGATTTCATCTACCCGATTCAAGCCAAAATCGCTGACCTCCACCGGTTCATCCTCACGGACAATAATATTGGCTTTCTGAAAAAACTCTCTTGCCTTTTTCTCCATTTCATTATATTTTTCCAGTTTCATCAAAGCACCCTCCTTGAAAACTTTTTATTTACTTCCTGAATTTCGTCTTTGGTTTTCATTCCACTGACCGAATCCATTTCCGACAGATTACAAGCTGCCGCAGCTGCCGCAAATTCCAACAAATAGTCTTCTTCGTATCCTTTATAAATGCCGTACAGACATGCCGCCGCATAAGCATCTCCCGCTCCTACACTGCCCTTGATATATCCTTCAGGCAATACCAGAGAGGGCACAATATAAAAATCTCCCTCTTTGTTCAGCAAAAAGCCTGCTTCCTGACAGTGAACAATAACCTTTTCCCCGACACCGTATTCCATGAACATCTTCATGGTTTTTCTGATGTTTTCCAAATGAATACTGTCGTCTTCTCTTCTGGGTGACAAACCGGTCACCGCACAGGATTCAATTTCATTGAGGATAACATAATCACAGTATTTAAGCGCCGGAATAATCACATCGGCAATGTTCTCCCCCTTACGGCTGATGACATCAATGGATGTCTTAATACCTTTTTCCTGCACTTTTTTCAAAAGCCGTGCCATTCTGGTTCCAAACTCTTCATCCTTTTGGTCCAACGCATCCAGAAGCCGTACATATCCAATATGAAAAATTTTACATTGCAGAGCATCCACGTCCACATCATCTACATCAAAGTAACTGTTGGCACCGTTAGTACAGAAAAATGTCCGGTCACCAGTATCTTGTTCCGTCATCACATTACTGACGCCGGTAACCAGAGTTTTGTCCACCTTAACAGCCGACACATCAATACCGTGCTGCTTCATTTTCGAAAGCACAAATCTTCCATGTTCATCGTCTCCTACCTTGCCGATGGCAGACAAAAACATCTCAGAATCTATAGCGGCAATATCCAGAATGGTGTTGGGGACACATCCTCCCACCGCAAGTTCAGAACTAATCAACGTTGCAAGCATATTTTTGGCAGGATATTTGTCAATCATATGTACCACATCTACCAGAATATTCCCCGCAATGGCAATTCCTTGTGTGTCTCCTTTAAATAAATAATCGATGGAAACTCCCAGAACTTCTGCAAGTGCCGGAATCAATGTAATCTCCGGATAACCGCCTCCGGTTTCCCATTTGCTGACAGCTTTATCGCTGACAATCAGTTTTTCGGCAAGTTCTTTTTGGGTTAGTCCTGCCCGCTTTCTTAATTTTACAATTTTTCTTCCGAAATTCAGCGTATTCATACCCAACACATCCTTTTCTGTTTTTATTATAACAATCTCTCTCAGAAAAGTAAACCTACCCACCGCATAGAAATACACAAAAAGCAAACCCTCTCCTCTACCATCCGTAGAGAAAAGGGTTTGCTTTATTATTTTGCCGTGTGTTTCATCCACACATAACCGCACCAGACAATACAAACCAGAACACAGCATCCAATTAATGTCCAGAATACCGCCGTCCACCCAAAATGGTCTGCAATGACGCCAAGTCCGTATGCGCTGAGCGTGCTTCCCAGATAAGCAAATCCGTTAACCAGCCCCGCAAACCCACCGGAACTCACTTTTTCCCGCATAAATAGGGGAAATATACTGGTTGTAAGGCTGTTCAGGCTGGACGCCAGAAAGTTCACGGTCACCAACCCTGCTAACATCAGAATCATGATGCCCAGGGAAAGACTTCCGATAATCATGCCAATCAACACGCCCATAATTGCAAATATCAAAGCACAATGATGGACATAATCAGGGATTCGCTTATGTAAAGTCAAGGCAAACAAATTGCCAAAAATCGCAATGATAGGCAAAAACAAGGTCAGTAAAATAGAAATGGAATCGCTCATTTTGAATTCTTCTTTCAAGATGGAGGGAACCCATGTTGTCAACCCGTCTTTGATGAGCTTAATGCCAACGGCACAAAAACACAGAATGCAAATGGTCGCAAAAAAGAGTTTTTGCTCCCCACTCTGCTCCTGGCGGGTTTCTGTTTCCTTCGTTTCGACGGTTTCTTCCATCGCTTCGGCATCCTTTTCTTTTTTCGCAGTATATACCGCCTTGCCGTAAACCAACAGCCAGACAAACGCAACCAGAATAATTGCAAATCCTGCCGTGTAAAAGGAAAGCTTAAACTTGTGAAACGTGGCATAAACTGAACTTAACCCGTAAATCACCAATGTTCCCGTCGCTACGGTTGTACCCATGGTTACACTGGATGTACTCAGGCTTTTCTTTGGCAAAGACTCCGAAAGCAACCGCACCAAGGTAGGCCAAAGCACCGACATCACAAATCCGTTTACCATCCACAGCCATTTCACAATGGCAAAATCGGAACTGACTCCTATCACGAGATTAATGATTCCGGATACCAGCATGCTCCCGAAAATCACCCATTTTATATTATATTTCTTACAAAATGCCCCGTTAAAAAACTGTCCCACCCCATACGCAAAAAAGAAAAATGTGGGTACCGCTCCCGCCTGAGCCTTGGTAACACCATAAAAATCTATAATCTGGGTAATGTTGGCTGAATAATTCACCTTGCCCAGATACGAGGTGGTGTACACCAGCCATCCAAGAAAAATTAATACCCATGCCTGACTTTTTCCCGCTTGCAGCTTCCCCGATGAGGGTTTCATTACAAATTCCTTCTCTCTGTTTTCATTTTAGCACTCCATAACTATAACACAGGATTTCTTCTTCTGCAATGTAAATATTGCACAAATCCCCAAAAAAAGCCCGTAACGGCTGACCGTTACGGGTTTTTGTTACTCACAACAAGGGTCCGGTTTCTTTTGGGAAACAGGGGGTGTTCTATCAGGGTCCGTCTTATCCCCCAGTCCTGTTGTTTCCGAAAATACCACATTGGATTTTGTCATCTCTACTGCATCTGTGGGTACAATAATTTTGGCAGCCTTGCCATCCGACATGGCAACCAGTGCCTCATATTTTTTCAGTTCCAGAACAGCCGCATCTACCCCTGCTTCTTTCAGTGCCGCAAGCCCGTCTGCTTCTGCTTTTTTGGACAGGTAAATGGCTTTTGCCTCACCCTCTGCTCTTGCAATTCGGGCGTCTCTTTCACCCTCAGCCGCAAGAATCATGGCTTGTTTGTCACCCTCTGCACGGGTAATCGCTGCCGCTTTGTGCCCCTCTGCCTGAAGCATGGTTTCTCTTCGGTCACGTTCTGCTTTCATCTGTTTTTCCATGGCATTCTGGATTTCTGCCGGCGGAATGATATTTTTTAATTCCACACGGCTGACCTTAATACCCCATTTATCCGTTGCCTCGTCCAATATGGATGTCATTTTCCCATTAATGGTATCTCTTGATGTCAGGGTGCCATCAAGCTCCAGTTCGCCCACAATGTTTCTCAGGGTTGTTGCCGCCAGATTGGATAATGCGGAAATCGGATTCACAGCACCGTATGCATACAGTTTCGCATCATAAATGGCATAATAGATAACCGTATCAATCTGCATGGTTACATTATCTTTGGTAATAACCGGTTGCGGGGGTGAATCCAACACCTGTTCTTTTAAGGTTATCCGCTTTGAAATTCTCTCTAAAAATGGTATTTTCACATGAATTCCCGCAGACCATGTTGCTTTGTATTTCCCTAAAAATTCCACAACATACTCATGTGCCTGAGGAACAATTTTAATATTCGGTATAATGATAATTGCAAGTACAACCAAAACTGTAATAAAAATTCCCATATTTTTTACCTCCAAATTTATATTCGCGAACATTGACATTTTTTGCCCCGTCCATAGTGTAGCAAGACAGCACACGGTTGTCAACACTATGCTTTATCCTTGTTCTAATGAAAGCATCCGCGCCTAATGGTGTTTTTTCAACCTTATCCCACGTAGTTTTCATAGCCCACCTCCTTTTAATATTGCAAACACATCAAAAAACATACTTAATTGCAACAAAAAAGGGCTTTTCGCGGAAAGCCCTTTATAATCTTAGTGGATGATAACCGCTTCGGTATCCTTGTCAAACAAGTGAATCTTATTTGCATCCATTGCAATTTTGATATCGTCACCCAGTTTGGTAGTGGTACGGGGGTTTACTCTTGCAGTAAACTGAACATCGCCAACCTGGAAGTACAGGAAGGTCTCAGCACCCATCATTTCGGTCAAGTCAATGTGAACATCAACCAAAGAATCCGGAGATGCAGCGATAAACGCTTCATCATCATACAAATCCTCAGGACGGATACCCATAACAACTTCTTTGCCGTTGTAGGCCAGAACTTCTTCTTTCTTACCTTTGCCGTCAGGAAGTTTGATGGAAACTGTATCATTCTTCAAATATGTACCGTCTTCTCTGCAGTCAACAGTCACGTTCAGGAAGTTCATCTGAGGAGATCCGATAAAGCCGGCAACAAAGATGTTGCAGGGATACAGATACAGATTGGACGGAGAGTCAACCTGCTGAACGATACCGTCTTTCATAACAACGATTCTGGAACCCATGGTCATAGCCTCGGTCTGGTCGTGTGTTACGTAAATAAAGGTAGTAGCCAGTTTCTTGTGGAGTTTACCAATCTCGGTTCTCATCTGCACACGCAGTTTTGCGTCCAGGTTGGAAAGAGGCTCATCCATCAGGAACACTTTGGGGTTACGTACGATAGCACGTCCCAGAGCCACACGCTGTCTCTGTCCGCCGGACAAAGCCTTGGGCTTTCTGTCAAGCAGATGCTCAATATCCAGAATCTGTGCAGCCTCATGCACCTTTCTCTTGATTTCGTCCTTGGGAACCTTTCTCAGTTTCAAACCGAATGCCATATTATCAAATACGGACATATGGGGATACAGCGCATAGTTCTGGAACACCATTGCGATATCTCTGTCCTTAGGAACAACGTCATTCATCTTTTTGCCGTCAATATAAAGTTCACCCTCGGAAATTTCTTCCAGACCTGCAATCATTCTCAGGGTTGTAGACTTACCACAGCCGGAAGGGCCAACGAAGATGATGAATTCTTTATCTTCAATCTCCAGATTAAAATCTTTAATAGCAGTAAAACCGCCCGGATAGGTCTTATAAATATTCTTAAGACTCAAGCTTGCCATGTTACATAGCCTCCTACATATTTCATTATACGATATATTGTAGCGTAAAGGTAAACAGAATACTAGAGCCTAATTAGACAAATTTAATTTTTTCTTTTTAGTTAATTTGTCTAAACAGACATTTTTGCATATTTCGACTGTACAGATTCAACAAAATTTATAGACAAGTTCTCAGCAAAACCACCAAACCCCAAAACTTTTAAGTTTTTCGTCTCCGCCCCTTGCAATTTGTGGAAAAAGGGAGTATAATGTTGGTTGTTTATTTTATGAAGAAATGAGGTTGTCGGTTATGATAAGAGCCGGTGTTCTTGGCGGCACAGGATATGCAGGAATTGAGGTTGTACGACTTTTGATTCAGCATCCGGAGACAGAACTTTGCCGCATTGTTTCCCAGTCTTATGCCGGGAAAAAGATTTCGGAGGTTTATCCCAGTCTGATGGGCATTTGTGATTTGGAGTGTTCCGCTCTGGACGCAGACGATATTGCCGCATCCTGCGATGTGGTCTTTACCGCATTGCCCCATGGTGCCTCCAAAGAGGTAATCCCCCTCCTTTACGAAAAAGGTTTACGGGTAATTGACCTGTCCGGCGATTTCCGATACAACGACCCTGCGGTCTACGAACTCTGGTACGAACAGCCCCACTCCCATCCGGAACTGTTAAAAGAGGCTGTGTACGGTCTTTGCGAACTGCATCGGGAGGAGATTAAAAAGGCACGGCTGATTGGAAACCCCGGTTGCTATACCACATGTTCCATTACCGCATTGGCTCCTTTGGTTGATGCCGGCATTGTGGATAACAAGAGTTTGATTATCGACGCAAAATCCGGCGTTACCGGTGCGGGAAGAGGGCTGAATCTTCCCAATCTCTTCTGCGAATGTACCGAGACCATGAAAGCATACAAGATTGCCACCCACCGTCACACATCGGAGATTGAGCAGGAACTTTCTCTCCTTGCAGGAGAAGATATTATTCTCTCTTTTACGCCACATCTGGCGCCGATGAAACGGGGCATTCTGGCTACCTGCTATGCCAACCTGAAAGTATACCATTCTCCGGAAGAACTGGTTGCCTTATACCGCAAATTTTACGAGGGTGACCCCTTTATCCGCATTTATGATGCCGGCTCTCTGCCGGAGATTAAACACATTGCCGGTTCCAACTACATCGGCATCGGTCTGGAAGTGGATAAGCGACTGAACCGCGTGGTTGTAGTTTCCTGCATTGATAATTTGATTAAAGGTGCAGCAGGTCAGGCAGTACAGAATATGAATCTGCTCTTTGGACTTGATGAGGGTACCGGACTTATGAGTGCCGGTATGTATCTGTAACGAGGTGAAACAATGGATTTCAGAATGGAAAAAGTCATTGAAAAAGCAAATATACTGATTGAGGCTCTGCCTTATATCCAGAAATTCAACGGCAAAACTGTGGTTATCAAATACGGCGGCAATGCCATGATTAATGATGAATTGAAAGAGCATGTGATGGAAGACATTACCCTGCTCAAATACATCGGTATCAACCCCGTGGTGGTACATGGCGGCGGCCCCGATATCTCCTCTGCCCTGAATACCTTTGGCATCAAGAGTGAATTTATCAACGGGCTCCGCGTCACCGATGAGGAAACCATGCGGGTTGCCCAGATGGTACTGATTGGAAAAACCAACAAAGAAATCGTCTCTCTTCTTGGCACCAAAGGCGGAAACGGCATCGGTATCTCCGGCATTGACGGGGGACTGATTCAATGCAAAAAATGTTACACCGAGGTTGACGGCAAGAAAACCGATATCGGTTTTGTGGGGGACATTGTCAGCGTCAACGGCAAGGTACTTTCTGACCTGACCCGTCAGGGATATATTCCGGTAGTTGCTCCCATCGGCGTAGACAAAGAAGGGAACAGTTACAACATCAACGCCGACACGGTGGCAGGTGCTGTGGCTGAAGCACTGGAAGCAGAAAAACTGATGCTTTTGACCGATATTGAGGGTATCAAGGAATCTGCTGACAGTCAGGAGGCACTTTCCCGCCTGACCCGTCAGGAAATTTACCAAATGATTGAAGAGAAAAAAATCGTGGGCGGGATGATCCCCAAGGTAAAAGGTGCCATTCAGGCAATTGAGGCAGGTGTGACTTCGGTTCATATTGTGGACGGAAGAATTCCCCACTGCCTGTTGTTGGAAATCTTTACCCATCACGGCATCGGAACCATGATTACAAGATAACAAAAAAGATAACACGGAAATCCGTGTTATCTTTTCTTTTTTATTTCCCACATAATTCTTTCTGACAAACCGATGCGTAGGGACAGTATTCACAGGCATCGTACTGATAGGTGCGGTAGGGTTCTGCCTGAATATTCCCTCCACGAATACCCATTGCCGTCTCCACAATCTTCTGATTGGCTTTCTCGATCCGCTTCAGCAAATCCTCCCGGCTTACACGGGCGTTCACTCCTGAGGGCAGGAACGTTTCTCCCTTTCCATCGTTCCCGTATGCCGCCGAAACCCCTGCATCGTCCATCAGCCAACCGTGAGGCCGCATCTCTTTATTGATGGCAAGTTCCGGATTGTCTTTCGCCTTATCTTCGGTGACAATGGGGTCATTCATCTGCAGATACATCATCCCTGCCGGCACAGCGTTGGGAATCGCCTTACAGATGGCATCGGCATAAAGGAGAGGTTGCAAGGTGATGCCGTCCTCTGCCAGACGCACATCCAGTCCTTTAGCAGAAGATTTGTAATCCACCACGCTGACCACCGTTTCCTCTCCTACCGTTGCCACATCGGCTCGATCAATCACACCCCGCAGTCTGGCAATTTCTTCTCCATTTTGGTCAGTAACCGAAATGGCAGGAATGGGGGCACCGGTGCCGATACGGATTTCAAATCCATAAGGACGGAAAGAACCGGAACGGTAAAACTTCACCACTTCCCACGCAGTACGGGTGGCAATCCCTTTCATCCGCATCACAATATACTGATAATATGCCGAGGACTCATAGAGCAACTCGGCATTTTTTCTTGCCTCCCGCTCCACCGCCTCGCCAACCTGACGGAAACAGTCCTCTTTTTCAATCCGGGCATAGTCCGCCTGCTGTTCTTTCAGGACGGTAAAATATTCATACAAAGCTGCATGCTGAATACTACCTTTGTTGGTAGGTTCCAATCCTGCCTTTTCCCGTTTGCCTGCAAACAATCCATAAGCAAGAAAATACCGGAACGCACAACCATTATAGGATTCCAGACGGGAAACACTCAAGGACAACGTATCTCCGTACAGAGCACGTACCATGTCCGGATTGAGCACTGCAGGCGGTTCTGCAGTCATGGCATCGGTCAGTTCTTTCAAACGCGCCCCAAACATTTCATGGCTAGAGAACCATTCGTACAATTCTCTGAGGGGCTTGGGCAAAAACTGTTCCTCGCCGCCAAATTCTGCAAGTTTTGTCGCCAGTTGGTCAAACAACGCATCCTGACTTTGGGCACCGCCCAACAATTCCTCTTTTTCTGGTGTATAAACCTTGGTTTCAGGCAACAACTCCCGCACCCGTTTCAAAATATCCGAGGGAATCTGTGCCTTCCCGTCACTGTCCCCCACCGGGCGGAAGAGATACAACCGCTCGGTAGGTGCGTTCAAAACCTCATAAATCAGGAGTTGTTCCTCTTTTCGCTTACTCTCTCTGCCGGGGGCAAGCTCTACACCCAACTCCAGCATTGCCTGACGTTCCGCATCGGAAAGCAATCCCTCGGTCATATATCCCCGTGGAAAAACTCCCTCATTCATGCCCAATACCAGCACTGCCTTGGCATGGCTGCTACGGAATCGGTCAATCTGACTGAATGTGACACAGTCCAAGGTCTGGGGCGTCATTCCCACCTCAATGCCGCCGCAAGCAGTTTCAAACAACTCGGCAAATCGCCGATAGGTCATGGGGGTCTCCTGCATCTGTGCACCAATCTGGCTCAGCACCGAAAGGGTGCCGTTCCAGACTTGGGCATATTCATCTGCCAGCTCCGGCTTTCCGCTATCCAGTGCTTTCTGTGCCCGCTCTGTCAGGGTATCGGCAACACCGCTTTCTTTCAGCCATTTCAGTACTGCGCCGGCAATCTCACCGCCGGTTTTTCTGCCCTGAATTTCCTTTTCCATGGCTTTCACACCGGAGAACAGACAATTCTTGGTGCGGTTAATCCGTTCCAAATCAAATGTGCCGTGTCCAGGCAGATAGTCCCATGTTTCTGCCTGCCACACGGCAGGGGTAGGTGCGGTCAGGAGGATATAATTCTCCAGCTCATCCAACGCTTCTTGTTCTATCGGGAGCAATCCGCATCCAGCAACCGCCATCACCCGTTCATAAGAATATCCGTATGCCAGAATATCCAGAATCCCAAAAATCAGGCGCACCAATGGTTTTGCAGTAATATTCCGCCGGGTATCCAGAAACACCCGAATCCCACGCCGTTCGAAAATGGCAGGAGTGATTCTGCGGTAGGTTTCCATATCTCGTGCCAAAACCAGAATATCAGAAAACCGATATCCATACATCCGGCACAGCCGAAGAATCAAATCCGCCGCCGACGCAACCTCTGTGTAAGTATTCTTGGTTTCGTAAAGGGCAACCTGATCGCTATCGCCCTCCCACGCCTTGGCACGGGCATCAAAATACCGAGCGGCAAGGTAGGAAAGGGCAGAATCCTCCTTTTGGGGAGACACGGTGACCTCCGGCAGAACCGCTATCCCCTGTTCCTCTGCCAATCGGTTCAGATTCCTTTTTACAGATTCCATCGGAGAAAACAATCCACCGTATTGGGGGCGGTTGCTGTAACGCAGCGCCACTGTAATATCCATCCGCCCCATCAGAGCACTCAGCGCCCGATATTCCACCGGCGTAAAGGAACGGAAATGCATCACATAAAGTCCGCCTTGCAAAAATTCACAGAATGGAAGTTTTTCACAAATCAAACTCAGATTATCTTCCGCATCCGCACTCTGTGCAGAAAGGAGATTGTCATAAGTTTCATATAATTGGGAAAGGTCAAACAGTTTTTGGGAAAGGTCTTCCTGTTCGGTTTGTTCTGCCGCAAATCGCAACGCTTGAGGAGAAACCCCATATCGTTTGCATTCTGACACAGTCTCTGCCAGTACCTTAGCAAACCCTTTTTGTTTCATATTTCTGGAAAGCACCATCAACTTGTCCGTCAATAGTTCCATGGTGCGTGCAGCAAGAATCTGTTTGCCGGCACCATCCACATATCGCATCCGAAGCGGGCCTTTATGCCGGAGTACCAGATTGCAAAGTCTGGAAAAGCTGATGACTTTCACATACTGCTGGGCAGAAAAAGAAAACCGCCGAAGAATCTCTTTCTCCATGTAAAGGGAAAACTGCTCCGGAACCAGCACCCAGGTCAGTTCTTGTTTTTCGCACCGCCGACCGATTTCCTCATACACAAGAGATTCTTTTTCCGGTTCATTGAGTCCCGTTATCCATCGAAGCATACTTCTCCCCCTTTCTGTCCGGCAGGACAATTTCTTTTCCGTTCAGATATTGCAGTATTCCGGCATCCGAGACAAAGGAAAACACCAGCCGTTTTGCGGTAAGGTGCTGAAACCGCCGTCCGTTCTTCTCTGCGCCGTATTTTACATCTCCAACAAGAGGACATCCCAAAGAACCAAATCCTGCCCGAATCTGGTGGGTGCGTCCGGTCAGCAATTCTGCCTCAACCAGCGCAGGTTTCCCCTTTTTCAGCACCCGATACCGGGTATGGCAAAAAACGGCGTCTCCGTCTCCCTCATGGGTCAGTTCCATTTTGTTTTTCCTTTGGTCTTTTTTCATCCAGAGCCGAATTTCCCCCTGCTCCGGCCGGGGTGCATCCTCCAGTTCGCAGAGATAGAATTTCCGGATTTCCCGATTCTTGATTTTTTCATTCAATATCCGCAAACTTTCCGCATCTTTGGCACCGATTACCAGTCCGTCGGTATTCCGGTCAATCCGATGGCAAAGAGAGGGCAGAAAGGTCAGTTCCCCCTCGGGGCAAAACTCCCCTTTGTTCATCAAATAGGCACGCATATGCCCCTCCAATGATTCCTCGGTTTCCGATTGGGAAAGCATCCCCCACGGCTTATCCATCACCAGGATATGACCATCCTCATAGACCACCTGCAAATCCGGTGTCAGGGATTGATAAATTCCCGTGGGTTTTTCCCCAAACAATTCATCGTTCAGATAAAGATCCAGACTGTCCCCTGCACAAAGGCGCAGACTACCATCGGTCACCCGTTTGCCGTTGACCTTAACCCGTTTTTTCCGCAAAGATTTATACAGAACGCTCATAGGTACGTCCGGTATCAACTTCCCCAGAAATTTATCCAGTCTTTGATTCTCGTCATTCTTTCCTACGATAATTGTTTTCATAAATTTCCTCTGTTTGATTGGTTTTCTTCATTATATGCTTTTCTCCAAGCCTTGTCAATGAAAGTTTTTCAAAGAATGGGGGAACCAAAAACCTCCTTTTCCATAAGATAAAGTGAACACAAAATAGGAGGTGGAAGCAGATGTGTGGAAGCAATTGCTCCGCAGGAAATAATTCCTGCCTTTGGATCATCATTCTTATCATCCTGATTAGTTGTTGTTGCAACTAACTCCCCGTTTTCAGCATAGATAAAAGGAGGTGTAACGATGGGCTGTTTTGGTAACGGTTTCGGCGGCGGCAATGACTGCCTCTGGATCATCATTCTTATCATCTTGATTAGTTGTTGCTGCGGCAATAACAATGACAGTTGCGGCTGCAACAACGGTTGCTGCTAACACAAAAAACGCAGAGGATTGCTCCTCTGCGTTTTTGTTATTCTACAGGTTTTAGCACGCCGTCTTTGACCTGTCGGAGCGCCGTTGCCAACTGTGCCGGACAGGAGGTTCCCCGTCCATTACAGTCAATATCTTTCAACAGTTCAATCACCCGGTCCATCTCCAGTCCCTCCGCCAGTCGGGCAACGCCCTGGGTGTTTCCACCGCATCCGAATGTAAACACCACGTCGTGTAAGATGGTATCATCCAGAGAAAAGGCAATCTGTCTTGCACAGGTTCCTCTGGTTTGGTATACATATCGTTTCATAAAATCCCCCTTGTCTTATACATTCTTGGGTAACACAGATCTCATTTCTCCAAGATGGGCATCATGTCCCACCTCAACCAAAGACCAAATGCCATTGTCAAAGACCGCCTCAGTTACCGATGCATTGGATACCCAGGGAACATCTTTCATTTCCTCAAGGGGTGTACCCTGACAATAGCACTGAAAAACACGGATAGGTGTTGCATGGGTTGCAATCACAACGGTTTTTCCGGCGTTTTCTTCCGCCAGACAATTGATCGTGCGGACAATTCTGTTCTGCAGTTCTACTACCGACTCCCCGTCGGTGCAGACAGCGTTTCCAATATCAAACCGCCATGTATCATAGGCTTTATCCCCTTCAATCAGTTCCTGAAAGGGTCGGTTTTCCCATGCGCCTGCGTAAATCTCTCGCAGTTCACTACATGGTACTGTTTCCATATTCAGGCGGTCTGCCACCGCCTTCCCCGTCTCAAATGCCCGTTTCAGGTCAGATGCATACACTTTGTCGGGATAATACTTTCCCGTTATATATTCTGCTGTTTTTTCTGCCTGTAAAAATCCCAGTTCCGATAAAGGTGCATCGGTATGTCCTGCAAATACTGCCCGAAGATTCGCCTCACTTTGTCCGTGCCGAATCAATAATACCCGTGTCATGCTGTGTCACCTCACAAGTTTCATAACTTTAGTATAACACAGAGGTGTTTTTCTGTCAATTTACAAGTTCAGGAAATCCTTGCGGTAGTTGACACCAAAGAACTCCGCCAACTCCTGCATTTCGGTATCCTTAATGGTGTTGACACGAGGAAGATGTGCAGTCAGCATATAAATTTGCGCCGCTTTCTCCACCGTCTCAATCAAGCCGAAGGTTTCATCCATGGTTTTACCTGCCCCGTAAATGCCGTGCATACCCCAGACCACCAAACGAAATTTCTTCATTTTTTCTGCTGTCGCCTCACCGATGCTATTGGTTCCGCAAAGCATCCAGGGAAGAATTCCAATACCGTCAGGGAAGACCACCACGCACTCGGTGCACATTTCCCAAAGGGTGTGGGTAAAGGTCCTTTCGTTCAGTTCGTGAACATAAGTCATGGCAAGGGTGTTGGTAGGATGGGTATGCATAATCACACGATTTTCCGGATCCACCGAGAGCCTTGCCATATGGCTCATAAGATGAGCAGGGAACTCAGATGTAAACTTACCGCCATCAGTGTAACCCCACAGAAGTTCTGCTGTAACACCGTCTTTGGCAATCCGTACTATGCCCAGATTTTCTTCCGGCTTATCCAGAATGTTTTTGAAATACTTGCCTGTTCCGGTAACCAGAAAAATTTTGCCAATGATTGTAGACGCATCAAACCCCAGAGGAATGGTGCGAATCACCTGATTCATATCCAGATATTCTGCCACCTGAGATTCCTCCAATAAATAACTGATATTTCCGCCATTTCTTTCATCCCATCCAAGGCGGTACATATTGGCGGTTGTTTGTCTCATTTCCTCTACAAAGGGAGCTGTCAGTATGTTTTTCATTATCGATTCACCAACACTTTCTTTTCATAATCCAAAATGGTTTCAATATAGGATTCCTCCACGCCCTCACGGCGGAGATATTCCTCCCAGATGTCCCCGAACGGTGCGGTCTTCAATTCTTCCTGACAAACCATCAGTTCGGTCATTCTGCCCTCTTCCTGCAGGGCTTTCATCTTTGCATTGGGCTCCAGCAAAGCAGAAAGCAATGCCTTTTGCACACTCCGCATACCGGTTACCCATGCAGAAATCCGGTTAATGGATGCATCAAAATAGTCGGTTGCCAGAAATACCTTATCAAGCCCGTCACAGCGGACAATCTCTTTCGCCATTTCTTTCAGCTCATCGTCCAGAATCACTACATGGTCGCTGTCCCAGCGGACACCGCGGGTGATATGCAATGCCAGATGAGGATGGAACAACAGCATAGAGGAAATTTTGTCCGAAACTACTTCGGTCGGATGATAGTGGCCATTATCCATCAATGGCATAATCCCCGATTCGTTGACATAGTTCATGCAGAATTCTGATGAACCTACGGTATAAGACTCCAGACCGATACCAAACACTTTGGATTCCAGACACACAAACACTTTCGACTTATCATATCCACATGCCAGAATCTCATCCAAGGATTGACGAAATCTTTGTCTTGGGCCCAGACGATCCGCCGGAATATCCTTATATCCATCAGGAATCCAGATATTCACTACACTGGGCATTCCGGTCTCGGCTGCGAAATACTCTGCAATTTTCAAACAGCAGATGCCATGATTAATCCAGAATTTCCGCACCTGTTCATCCGGTGAGGACAAGGTCAGGTTGTCCTTTACCATGGGGTGGGAAAAGAATGTGGGGTTAAAGTCAATGCCCATACCCCGCTCCTTTGCAAAATCCACCCATGCCTTGAAATGATGGGGGCGAAGTGCATCACGGTCCGCCCGCTCCCCTTCAAACACGGCGTAACATGCATGGAGGTTCAATTTTTTCTTGCCGGGAATCAGGCGAAACGCCAAATCCATATCCTGCATCAGCTCTTCCGGATTTCTTGCTTTGCCGAGATAGTTTCCGGTGGTCTGAATGCCGCCGGAAAGGCTATCCGCCGTATCAAAGCCTACCACATCATCCCCTTGCCAGCAATGCATGGAAACCGTTACGTTTTGCAGGGTTTTGATTGCCGCCTCGGCATCTGCACCCAGAGCGGCGTATTTCTTTTTTGCTTCTTCAAATCTGCTCATCCTCGTATCTCCTTTATTTCAAATGATTTCTTGATCATATCTCTTCCTGTTTGCAAGGTGTACGCCGGCTTATCCGCCAGAATCTGGCAAAGCAAATTCCCCAAGGCAGTTGCCTCTACCGGCCCTGCCGTTACCGGACGGCCTGTGTACTGTGCAGTCAGTCGATTCAAATAAACATCTTTGCTGCCACCGCCGACAATCCGGATCGCATGAACCGGAAATCCAGTAATCTGCTCTATCGCCTTCACCGCATCGGCATAACTCATGGCAAGAGAATGGTATACGCTGTTAATCACCTGCGCCAAGGGAAGTTCCGGCATCCCCAGATGGATACGGATGGCGTCTATCATATTATCCGGTGCCACAAACTCCGGCGCATTCACATCTATCCGGTAATAAACTCCGCATTCCTCAGCCGCTGTCATCATCTCATCGTAGGTCATAGACTTATTCAGGTTTTTCCGGATATTCTGAAATAGCCACATGCCCATATAATTCTTCAAAAAGCGGAACCGTTTTTCCACACCGCCCTCATGGGAATAGTTCTTCTCCCACGCCTCTTCTGTGAGAATGGGTGTTTTCAGTTCGGTCCCAATCAGACTCCATGTGCCGGAGGAAATAAAGACATCATGCTCCTCCAGAGGACTTGCCACAACTGCGCTCCCGGTATCATGGCTGGCACAGAACCGTACCTCAGCCGAAAATCCTACCTGTTCCTGAATCTCAGGAAGCAATTTTCCCAAAGAATCGCCTGCCTGCATCAACGGCCCAAACAGTCTTTCGGGAAGCCCCAGTTTCTCTATCAATGATGCATCATATCCGTATTCTTTGGCGTTGAGAAGTCCTGTGGTGGAAGCGTTGGTATATTCGTTTCCCTTTGCCCCCGTCAGCCGATAAGACAGATATTCCGGTATCATCAAAAAGCATTCTGCGTTTTCCAGTCGTCCCGCCCGCTTGTCCGCATACAACTGATAGATAGAATTGTAAGGCATCTTCTGAATTCCGGTAATGCTGTAAAGTTCCCGTGGAGAAAGAATTTCCTCTACCTCCGGTATAGCATTGGCACCCCGTTCGTCCCGATAACAGTATGCAGGTGCTATCATTTTGTTCTCTTTGTCTAACAAAACATAATCCACGCCCCAGGTATCAATGGCAATGCTCTTAGGAATCTTCCCCAGCTTTTTGCATTGACCAATACCGGCAACGACTTCGGATAACAACGCTTCTGTATCCCAGACCAGCGCACCGCTTTCCTCTCTGAATCCGTTTTCAAACCGGTATACTTCTTCTGTGCGTATAGTTTCGTTTTCCAGCCAGCCGAGAATGTGCCGTCCTGAAGATGCACCAATATCAATGGCAAGATAGTAGGTCATTTCCTCTCCCCCTTTTCTTCATTGTACTTCCTTTTTCGCAAAAAAACAAGGACACTTATTGATTAAAAAAGTATCCTTTGTTGCAAATAAATCTGCAAAAATATCATGTTTATAAAAACAGAAAGGACGGCAGATTCCTGCCGTCCTGTTCTTTGAAATTTACAGAGATTCAAACGCTTTTTCTATTTCTCTTTTTTCAGCATCTGACAAATGCGTGATGGGACTGCGGCATAAACCTGCATCTCTTCCCATAATCTTTAAAGCATATTTCATGCGAATGGGGAACTGATTACCGGCAATACATTGCCATGGCTTGTAAAGTTTATTCTGAATTGCCATTGCAGTATCCCAATCTCCCGCCTGAGTTGCATTCCATATTTGCATGGAATATTCCGGAAAAGCAGAAACAACTGCAGAAATCGCCCCTTGCGCACCAAGAGAAAAACAGGTTGCCAGCATATCGTCGGTTGCCGCAAACAACGTTCCTTTTTCTCCGCATTCCATTTTCATAGCATAGAGTGCAGGCACGCCCCCCACGCTTTGTTTAATGGCAAATACATATTCCGTTTCTTCAAGAAGTCTGTGAAAAAGTTTTGGTGTAATGGTATTTTGCGGAATTACATTGTAGATAATAATAGGCAATCCAACCTCTGTTGACAATGTGTTGTAAAATGCAAACATTCCCTCTTCATCAGGCACCAATACATTATAAGCAGTCGGAGTAACCATAATTGCATCCGCACCTGCCTGCTTCGCTGCCAGACCAGCTTTTACCGCATCGCGTGTGCAGGTACGCATAATGCCGCAAACAATAGGCTGCTCAGAAGATACATGCTTTTTTGCCGCGGTAATCAAATCAACAAGTTCCCGGTCACAAAGGGTGGGACCTTCGCCTGTACTTCCGCCTACACTTAACCCATGAACACCCGCACCGAGTGTATAATCCATCTCTTTTTCCAATAAGGCAAAGTCAATGGTTCCATCCTCGCGAAACGGCGTTAAAATAGGGGGAATCATTCCGAATAGGTTTTTTGACATAACAATCCTCCAATACTAGCAATTTTACGACATCATACAATTTTATTATAAATAGAAGAGGCGGGTTTGTCAACCCCCTCTTCCTTTATTTTTTTATTTTAGGAACAAGTCTATCAAAATCTTCCGCAGTAATTGACAAATGCTCCTTCATACACGTCTCTGCCAGTTCCGGATCGTGTTTCTGAAAACATTGCAAGATTTTTTCATGTGCCGTATCTGCGTGTTTGTAATCCACCTGATCGGAAAAATTTGCTCGCCTGTATGGACGAAATACATCTAATAAATCGTGATTAATTTTGCTCAGCAACGGATTCTGAGAATATTCGATAATTAAAGAATGAAACCTTTCATCCAAAATGACCATCTTTGCAACGTCGTGTAATGCAGATGCAGCCAAAAATGACCGATGTACAGATTCCAACTCTGCTATCTGGACATCATCCGAACGCTCAACTGCCAACCGAACTGCCAGATTTTCAATAGCAATACGAACCTCCATATAATCTTTATACTTAGCATCATCAATCTGAAACCAATGCATCTGGTTCCCTGTCAGGAAATCAGCAACAAAAGCACCTCTGCCCGGAAGAATTTCTACATAGCCTTGTGCCTGTAAAAGACGAAAGGCTTCCCGCACGCTAGTTCGGCTTACCTTCAACTCTTCACATAATTTGGTCTCTGTCGGAAGTTTAGCCCCAATGGGGAATTCCCCTGTACATATTATATTTTTTATACTTTCTGCCACTGCATCGGTTACAGAAACCCTTTGAATTTCTTTCATTAAAATATCCTCAACTTAAAAAAGAACTTTTCATTATCTTACCATAAAAAAGAAAACTTGTAAATAGATTTTTTATGATGAGAGCCTTGACACAAAAAAGGTTATGTGGTAATATGATTATACGACATCATACAATTTTATGAAATGAGGTAATATTTATGAAATTAGAAGAAAAGTACGGGCAGATTCTTTTGCCCCTGATTACACCCTACAAGGGAGAGGATCAAGAGGTTGACTATGAAAAGTATGCAGAGTTGATTGAGTACCTGATTGCCAATGACCTTTGTGATTCTTTTATTGTTACCGGAACTACAGGTGAGGCATCCCTGCTTACTTTTGAGGAACGCGTTAAATTGATGGAAACAGTGGTCAAAGCAACTCAAGGCCGTAAGCCGATTATCGCAGGAACAGGCTGTGCTTCCACCAAGGAAACCATTGCCCTGACAAAAGAAGCGGAAAAACTGGGAATTGAACTTTGCATGGTGGTTTGTCCTTTTTATAACAAACCTACTCAGGAGGGTATTTATCTCCATTATAAAGCAGTTGCAGAAAGTACCACCTGTAAAATTATGCTTTATAACATCCCCATTTTTGTAGGCGTAAACCTGGAACCTGATACGGTTTCACGCCTGGCAGGCATACAAAATATTGTAGGTATTAAAGACGAGGCAGGTATTAACCCCACTCAGGTTACTGACTTTATGTTAGCAGCACATGAAATAGACCCCGATTTCGCTGTATACAACGGTGACGATATTATGCTTTTACCTACCATTGTTCAAGGAGCAAAAGGTCTGGTATCCGGCGGAGCACATATTTTTGGTCATGAAATTCGCGAAATTTTCAAGGCATTTGCAGCTGGCGATCATGACAGAGCAAAGGACTTATTTGTGCCGATTTACCGGTTCTGTAAATCAACCGGTCAAAACGGTAGAATTTTGCCTAACTCTATCATGCGCGTAGCGATTGAAGCTATTACCGGCATCAAACTCGGACATGCCCGCCTGCCTTTGGCACCGCCTACCGAAGAAGAAATGAACGTTACATATTCTATCTTAAAGGAAATCGGCAAACTTTAATCACAATCTTAGCAAAAAGGAGTACAGCTTATGTATCACTTATGGAACGGTAGCAACCCATTTCCAAAATGTGCAGAAATGAATATTCTTTCAGAGAGCAAATACGTGAATATTCATACGGCAATCGAGGGAGAATACCAATTTCTTCTGGGTTCTGCCATCATAAAGCATAACGATGTTTTTCGTTCCTCATGGGGAAATTCTTTTCGGATGGAAAATGACAATAATACCATTCTTGCAGAAAAAATTTCCTCAGACGGCGGAGAGACATGGACAGAGTACAAGAAGTTATCTCAAACTGACACAGGATTTGGAAGAAGCCACGGTGTGTATTTTGAGCATATGGGAAAACTGTATGCCTTTTGCCCGAAAGCAGAGTTTGACCGCGTAGATGCATATCCCGAATTAAAAATGGAGGCATATGTATTCAATAACGGCACTTGGGATAATTTAGGCATTGTCCTTGATGCGGATTTTTGGCCTATGTGCCAACCCATTCTTCTTGACAACGGGACTTTGGTAATGGCAGGCTTAAAAACCGACGACGCAAGAGCTGCCGTGGCATTATGCAATGGAGCAAATCTAACCCAATGGGAAATGAAGGTGCTTCCCAACCGAAACCAGTACAAACATTGGGGAGAAACCACCATATTAAAGCAAGCAGATAAATTAATTGCCATTGTGCGGGCAGAGCTCGGCATAAATTGTGTATTGGTCAGCGAAAGTTATGATAATGGGAAAACATGGTCAGATTTAGAAAAAAGTAATTTCCCTATTGCACTCAGCAAAATGTATGCCGGTGTATTGGATGACGGAACAAATTATCTTATTTTTAATCCAATGGGAGAGGGTGCAGACATCAATGCCCGTGATGCCCTGTGTATTGCCGTTGGGAAGGATCTGTTCGAGCGTGTGTACATCATTCGGCATGGTTTTGAGACAAAACCTAGATTCTGGGGCAATAATGAATGGTGCTATCCCTATGCGTATGAGGATAGAGAAACCGGAAAGTTGTATGTTGTGTATGCAAAAAATAAAGAAGATTGCGAACTTGCAATCATCCCTACCCACGTATTATTTGAGTAACGCCAAAAGAAAAAGACGCCTTAGGCGTCTTTTTCTTTTGGTGGAGGGAGATGGATTCGAACCATCGAAGCAAGATGCAACAGATTTACAGTCTGCCCCCTTTGGCCACTCGGGAACCCCTCCATATTTACTTTCCTGTCCGCTTCACAGCGACTTACATATTTTATCACGGTAATCTGAGTTTGTCAAGCCTTTTTTTCTAAAATTTAAAACTTTTTCTCATTTTTTCAAAGATTCGGTTGACCATCACTCGTCTTCGTGGTATACTGGTAAAGAATTACACCATCGAAAGGATGTATCGTTTATGGCAAAACTTTGGGGCGGCCGTTTTTCCAAGGCTACCGATACACAGGTTGACGATTTCAATTCCTCCATCCGTTTTGATGCCAGAATGTATGCACAGGACATTGAAGGCAGTCAGGCACATGCCCGCATGTTGGGCAAGCAGGGAATTATTCCTGAAGCAGATGCGGCATTGATTGTAAAAACGTTGGGCGAGATTCGTCAGGATATCGAAGATGGCAAAGTTGAATTTTTAATTGATGCCGAAGATATCCATATGAATATAGAAACTATTTTAATTTCACGCATCGGAAATGTGGGCAAACGACTCCATACCGGAAGAAGCCGGAACGACCAGGTGGCACTGGATATCCGGATGTATCTCCGCCACGAGATTGACACCATTCAGGCTGAGGTTAAGGCGCTTCGCACCACCTTGCTTTCTCTGGCTTCGGAACATCTTGCTACCATTATGCCGGGGTACACCCACCTGCAAAAGGCACAGCCTATCACCCTGGCCCATCACCTGATGGCATACTATGAAATGTTCCATCGTGACGGATCCCGTCTGGATGATTGCCGGAAACGGCTGAATATCATGCCTCTGGGAAGCGGTGCTCTTGCCGGAACTACCTACCCTTTGGATAGAGATTTCGTGGCAGAACAGTTGAATTTTGACGGTATTACCCAAAACAGTCTTGACGGGGTTTCCGATCGGGACTTCGTCTGCGAACTGGCATTTGATTTATCCTTGATTATGACTCATTTGAGCCGGTTTTCTGAGGAAATCATTCTCTGGAGTTCTCATGAATTCAGTTTTATTGATCTGGACGACGCTTACAGCACCGGATCCAGCATTATGCCCCAGAAAAAGAACCCCGATGTGGCAGAACTGGTACGAGGAAAAACCGGGCGGGTGTATGGTTCTTTGAGCGGACTTCTTACCATGCTGAAGGGCCTTCCTCTTGCCTACAACAAAGATATGCAGGAAGATAAAGAACAGATTTTTGATGCCATTGACACGGTAAAAATGTGTCTCCCGGTATTTAGAAATATGATTGCCACCATGACTGTGCGGAAGGATCGGATGCTAAGTGGTGCCAAAGGCGGATTTACCAATGCGACCGATGTGGCGGACTATCTGGTCAAGCATGGGCTTCCTTTCCGTGATGCTCATAGTGTGGTAGGAAGAATGGTTGCCTACTGCATCGAAAAAGATACTGTAATTGACGCCCTTTCCATGGAAGAAATGCAGGAATTCTCTCCTTTGATTCAGGAGGATATTTATGATGCAATTTCCCTGACCACCTGTGTCAATGAACGAAAACTCGTAGGTGGACCTGCTATGGAAACCATGCAGAATATTATAAAGCGATATCAAAACGAAGATGCTGAAGCATAACGCTTCAGCATCTTTTTTTATACATTTTTTGCCCAGGCTACTGCCTGCTCAACCCATTTTGCAATGGCAGGATTGCACCATTTTTCCGTATCGCACTTGGTAATTTCGTTCCCCAGTGCAACCCCGTGGGGCGCATCGGGATAAATATGCAATTCAAAGGTAATTCCTTTGCTTGCCAATGCATCGGCAAGCACCAAAGAGTTCTTTACATGAACGCATTGATCATTGGAGGTATGCATAATGTATGCCGGACTGGATTCCTCACAAATGACATTTTCAATGCTGACTGCATCCAACTGTTCTCTGGTGGGATTTTCCGTCTTCAATAGGTTCTGAAAACTTCCCGCATGCCGGAATTCCTTACCGGAAATCACCGGATAAATCAGCATCATACCGGCAGGCTTGTTGTAGCCGTAAGGCATAGGCGCTGCTTGATAGACTTCTTCCCGATTCCACATAGTACCAAGGGTCGCCGCCAGATGCCCTCCGGCAGAAAAGCCTACCGTAAACACCCTATCCGGATTGATGTTATATCGTTCTGCATGGTCTTTGATATATTTCATAGCCTTAGACGCCTGAATCAAATGATCTGGGAACTTCGCCTTTTCCACCGAGTAATGAAGTACAAAAGCATTGTAGCCGTAAGGCATAAACGCCATGGCAATTGGCTCGCCCTCCCGATCGGCACAAACATTGGTATAACCGCCACCGGGAATAACCAAAATGGCGTTTCTTACAAAATCGCCAACTTTTTCCGCAGCAAAAACCTCCAGAAATGCACCCGTATGTTCCTCTTCCAACCAGATTTTTTCATAAATCATCTTCCGTCTCCTCCTTTGTTACGCACACTATATCACAGGCTATTTTCAATGTCAATGGATTTTGCAAAAAAGATACTAAATATAAAAATAAGCTTTGCAAAAGCAAAGCTACCTTAACTTCTTCCCTATTCACTATTACTTTCCAAAAATCGGCATCCCTCTGTCGAAGAATGTCGATTTTAGGTTTTCCCGCTCATAGCAGATGCAGTATGTGCATTCATCCGTTAACTTTATTCGATTCTTGTTCTCTCTTTTTAAATGTTTTAACCGCATAAAGCATTTCATCAGCATCCGCAAACGATGATTTAACATTATTTTCTATAACTGAATAACCCATTGAGACTTTAACCTCGCCACCAGCCTTGAAAACTTCTCTAAATTTAAACAGTGAATCTGTCAGTTGCTTCCTGCTTATATTTTTTGCTATAACTGAAAACTCATCTCCACCTATGCGATATACGGTGTATTCCTTCGAAGAAAAAACCGATAACAATTTTTTTGCAATCAACCGCAAGACTCTATCGCCTTCAAGGTGTCCCTTTGTATCATTAATGTTCTTGAAATTATCAATATCAAAAATAATAATCCAACAGTTTTCTTTTGTTGTAGAATTTTCAATTTCCAGTACATCCCTGTTGTATGCATTTCTATTATATATGCCTGTCAATTCATCATTGAAAGCAAGAATGTACCAGTTTTCTGCATCATCAAATTTATGTAGTTCCTTTATATATGTATGATTTTTATACGTAACAGTTAATAAACTAACAGTCAACAAAATAATTATAAAAACCGCTAAAATCAATAATATCTCCATGTGCTCACCCTTAGTTGAATAATTAGCTTTATAAGTATATATCTATAACAAATTATTGTCAATATGTTGTTTAACCAAAAAATAGTCAGAGTCAAACAATGTTATGGTAAAAAGGTGATAAGAACGCTTATAACCAGCAAAAAGTCACTTTCCCTTATTAACTATGACTACCAAAAAATCGACCCATGTCCGTTTGCAACATCAATTCAATTGTGCTGTCAAGCGACTTGCTGGCTCGTTGGCTCGATTTCATCTAAAAGAAAAACACAAAAGGGTACGCAAAGCTTACCCTTTTGTGTTTGGAAGAGCCAAATGATTCAGATGCAGTGTATGTAAAAGTTCGACTCTCTATTTTTGGATCATTTTACTTGAAAGCTCTGTTATAAAGATTTACAATTTCAACAAATACCTCTTCAGACAGTTTTTTCCCATCAAAATCACTCGAAAAATCAATTTCAAACTGATGACCTGCATCGCAATAAATGCAAACAACCCACCTAGTATTAGATTTAAAATATAATGATACCTGGTGGATTTCTTTATCCTTTATATATTTCAAATTTTCATCATCAAAATAATATAAAGCGTCTTTTAAAATAATAACTTTATTATCCTTAGCATTTAAATTCCATGTTATAATTCTACATAATTCATCATCTAAAAACAATTTTTCGTATTCAATCATTGTTCCTCCTACATTAAAACACTACACATAAAAATCCTTTAGTCTCATAATAAACCGCTTAAACTATATATATTATAAGATATTTTAAACATAATAGCGAAACTTCTTAATCAAATATTCAACATCTGAATCACTAAGACCATATTTTGACACCATTTCAGCTTGAACATTTCTTAAAATTTCTTTTGCCCTATCCTTGTCTGTCATATCGTTTGCCGTCTTAATAACAGAAAGATATTTATTATAACTTGATGAATCCATTTCATTTCCTCCTTGTTTAATTCCAAATTAGAATTTTATTATATTATAATTCTAATTCAGAATTATGTCAATACTTTTTAGTAATATAATAAAGAAAATATTCTAAAAAGGAATTATAACTTTATGAAAATACGAAAACAAACATATGGTAACAAGAATTTAGTTGGTA
>JAFYXJ010000012.1 GCA_017546205.1 Clostridia bacterium
ACACATCCGGATGTGCCTTTTCAATTTCATCAAAAAGGATGACTGAATAGGGTTTTCTTCTGACCTTTTCGGTCAGTTGTCCCCCCTCATCATATCCTACATATCCCGGAGGAGAACCTACCAGACGAGAAACGGTATGCTTTTCCATATATTCGGACATATCAATCCGAATCATCGCATCTTCATCGGAGAACATCGCCTCGGCAAGTGCCTTGGAAAGTTCGGTCTTACCCACACCGGTAGGGCCTAAGAAGATAAAGGAACCGATCGGACGTTTGGGGTCTTTCAGCCCCACTCTGCCACGACGGATTGCTTTTGCTACCGCCTTGACAGCCTCTTCCTGACCAACCACTCTCTCATGAAGAATTTCTTCTAATTTTAACAGCCGCTGACTCTCGGTTTCTTCCAAACTCCGCACCGGAACACCTGTCCACATAGAGATAATTTCCTGAATCTCTTTTTCAGTAACCGTCTCCTGTTTGGCAGAACTGTCGTCTTCCCAGTTCTTTTTCCTATTATCCAGTTCCTCACGCAGGCTCTTTTCCTCATCCCGAAGTTTTGCAGCCTTTTCATATTCCTGAATGGTAATTGCCGCCTCTTTTTCTTTCTTCACTGCCGCAATTTTATCCTCCAGTTCTTTCAAATCAGGAGGTGCCGTCAGGTTTTTGATTCTCAGGCGGGATGCCGCCTCATCCACAAGGTCAATGGCTTTGTCCGGCAAAAATCGGTCGGAAATATACCGTACCGAAAGAGTAACTGCCGCCTCCAATGCCTCATCTGTAATTTTAACCCGATGATGCGCCTCGTACTTATCCCGAATCCCCTTTAGAATCCGTATACTTTCCTCCGGCGTGGGTTCATTCAGGATGATGGGTTGGAATCTCCGTTCCAATGCCGCATCTTTCTCAATATATTTGCGATACTCTTCCAAGGTGGTTGCACCAATCACCTGAACCTCGCCTCTGGCAAGAGCAGGCTTTAAGATGTTTGCGGCATCCACCGCTCCCTCTGCCGCACCTGCCCCGACAATGGTATGAAGTTCGTCAATAAACAGAATCACATTGCCCGCAGCACGAATTTCTTCCATGGCTTTTTTCAAACGTTCCTCAAATTCACCGCGGTATTTTGCCCCTGCAATCATAGAAGACAAATCCAACGTAATGACTTTTTTCTCTTTCAAAATTTCCGGAACCTGACCGCCCACAATTTTCTGTGCCAGCCCCTCTGCAGCCGCAGTTTTCCCAACGCCGGGTTCGCCAATCAAACAAGGGTTATTTTTGGTGCGTCTGCTAAGAATCTGCACCACCCGTTCAATAGCATCGTCTCTGCCGATAATAGGGTCAAGTTTTCCCTCTTTTGCCATCTGAGTCAAATCTCTACCAAACTTCATCAGGGTTGCTAAATTTCCGCCTTTTCCCTTTCCTCTCGTCCCGGTGGCCTGAGGAGTCTCTTCCTCTTCTCCTGTATCATTGAGGAGCTGCATCACATCCTGATACAAATCCTTTGGCTGCACACCCAGAGAAACCAGAATCCGTACTGCCAGACATTCTCTCTCCCGCAAAAGGGCAATCAAAAGATGCTCGGTTCCCACATAGTTATGTCCCATCCGTTGCGCTTCAATATAACTTCTTTCAAACACCCGTTTGGTGCGGGGAGTTGCTTCCGGCTGACCGGAGGGAATGGGTTCTCCCGTTCCCACCATAGCCGAAATTTTTTCAATAACTTTGTCTTCACTTACCTCATTTGCTTCCAGAATTTTTCCGGCAACACCTTCGCCTTCCCGAATCAATCCAATCAACAAATGCTCCGTTCCCACATAATTGTGTCCCAATTCCAAAGCGGATTCTGCCGCAAAGCCGATAGCGGCTCTCGCCCGTTCTGTTAATCTGTCTTCAAACATGGCTACCCATCCTTTCTCTTACAATTTCCGCCCTCTTCAAATCTCTCTCCAGAGGGTCAGTGATGTTATACTCTTTCATGATATTGGCAGGCAGTACCTCATAGGTAACTGCATTCAGGATTTCCGGTCTGATATCGGTAACCAATCCCAAATCCACTGCCAGACGAACCTCCGACAAACATTTCATTGCTTCATCGGATGTCAGAACCACAGCATGCCGGAGCACGCCCAAAGACCGCATCAGTCGGTCTTCCAGACGGTACTTCTCCGTCTGGTAAAGACGCTTGCGCATCTCCCGTTCCTTGGAAACCACTTCCGCTACAATCTGCTTAAATTTCTCCAAAATATCCTCTTCTGTCGCACCCAGCGTCAGTTGGTTGGAAATCTGGTAAATATGTCCCGTTGCCTTACTGCCCTCTCCAAAGATACCGCGCACCGTAACACCCAGTTGATTCAAACTGTCAATCACACGGTTGATGGTACGACTCATGGTCAGTGCCGGAAGATGCACCATCACCGATGCCCGCATACCGGTTCCTGCATTGGTGGGGCAACAGGTCAAGTATCCAATCTGGCTGTCAAAGGCATAATCCATCTTCTCCTCCAAGGCATCATCCATCCGGTTTGCCTCTTTGAAACAAGTGTCAAGATCAAATCCTGCTGCCATAACCTGAATCCGTATATGATCTTCCTCATTCAAAAGAATGCTGATTTTATTATCATCACTAAGAAGCAGACCGCGGTGCACACCATTATCCGTCATTTGAGGGCTGATCAGGTGTTTTTCTGCAATTGCCTGTTTTTCATAATCTTCCATCACAGATAAATCAATATATTTCAGGCCATTGGTTTCCGCCGCCTGACGGCAAGCAGACAATACGCTCTCCTGCTGTTCCTGATTACTCCGTCCGGGAAAGGGAATTCCTTTTAGATTCCGTGCCAGACGCACACGGGAGGATAGTACCACATCTCCATCAGTTCCATATTCGTTGTACCACATCCTACACCTCTCCTTTCTCTGCTTTCAGTTCCTTGATACGGTCGCGGAGTTCTGCCGCCTTTTCAAATTCCTGACGCATTACTGCCCCGTTGAGTTCTGCCTCCAGTTTTGCAACCTCCCGGTCCCGCTTCAGGGCTCCGCCCAGTCTTGACGGAACTTTACCCACATGCTCGCATGTTCCGTGAATCTGGCGAAGCGGACGTTCCAACCGATTCCGGAACACCGAATAACAGGTTCCGCATCCCAATCGTCCTTTTTGCAAAAATTCTTCAAAGGGCATCTTGCAATCGGGGCAAATGGTTGCCTTAGCCGCTGTTTCATTCAGGGTTTTCGGTTTTGCACCAAAAATTCCGCCTAAAAAATCACCAATACCGAAATCCATATGCTTCATTGCCTGAAACTCAGGAGACAACATCGCACATTCCTGACATAAATGAAGTTCCTGCTTCTTTCCGTTGACTACTTCTGTAATATGATTGGTTGCTTCCCGTACTTGACATTTTTGACATTTCATAGTATCATCCTCCTTAAGCCAAATTTACCAATATATTCTTCAATATGCCGGCACGAAGAATATCCTGTTCCGGCTGTTTGACAGGGATAGACCGTTCGTTGAGTGCCGCCAGTATAATCCTTGCCTCTTTTTGTGAGATTAAATCATATTCATAACAATTTTGCACCAAAACTCTTGCGTCCTGAAAGGAAAGACTACTTCCTATCATATTGACAACATGCATCAGTTCATTGCCGGATGCAGGCGTCACACGGGTAATCTTGATATATCCGCCGCCGCCCCGTCTGCTCTCTACAATATACCCCCGCTCAGGCGAGAACCTTGTAGATATGACATAGTTGATCTGGGATGGTACACAATGGAACCGTGTTGCAAGTTCGTTTCTCTTCAATTCAATGGCACCGTCCTGCTCTGCAATCATTTCCTGAATCCATGTTTCAATCAAGTTGCTTAACTTCATCAAGTTCACCTGCTTTTATTCGTCAAACTTTGACTTTGACTTTCTTTGACCTTTCTGACTTTATTATAGCACCTTTCAAAAAATTGTCAAGAGGTTTTTTGAAAAATTATTTAATCTTTACTTATAGCAAAGTTTTACTTTCTATTAGACAATAATATTTCACTTTTGTTCATGATAAACTCATGAGGAGGTGAATGCAATGAGTAAAGATAAAGAGCAATATAGAGAATATTACACAGCGTTAGGGCTTAGAATTCAATTCTTTAGAAAGACAAAGGGTTATACCCAAGAAGTTTTTGCCGAAATGGTAGGAATCAGTTGGTCTTTCCTCTCTCAAATAGAATCTACAGCCTGTTTGAAAGGCATTTCTTTAGAGACATTATTCAAAATGGCAGAAGTTTTAGAAATTGAACCTTACCAATTACTGAAAAAAGACTAATATGCATCCGTTCAATCAATTTACCAAACGAGGAAGAAAATATTTGGCATGGACTGCCGGCGGATTTCTCGCCGGCAGTTTTTATGGTGTTTACGCCAAGGTTCTTCCACCCTTTTCCGTCTGGCTGTTCTTTTCTTTGTATATGATATTTGCAATGGGGATTCTTTTCTTCTTCCTCCGCCGGCAAATGGATAAGCGAGATTTCCTTTTTGCATGTTTGCTGGTTCTATGTTTTATGCTGGGCATTGCCAGGGTCTATGTATTTGACCAAATGCAGGACAGGGCATTGGCGCAGACATTGGGTGAACCTCACAGCTATACCGGTATTGTTCTTGACGACCCTACCTCCAGTTCAAGCGGAAAGACCTTAGGTTTTACGATCAGTTTGTCCCAATGCGATGAAACACCTGTTTGCGGAAAAGTCAAACTCTATTCCCGCCCGGAATTTCTAAACGGCATCAAGCGTGGTTCCTCGGTGACTTTTACGGCAGAATTGAACTATCCGGCTGGGGCGTCCTTTTCCGGTGGGTTTCATACCCGTCATTTCTGGTATCGTCAGGGGATACGGTGCTCAGTTTTCACTGAAGATGTGGCACTTTCTCCCCACACCATCCAACCCCGGGGGATTTCCTATCATCTGGAGACCTTCGGGCGCTCTATCCGTTCTTCCGTCTTTTCCGTTATTGACCAAAGTTTCGGGAGCCGTACTGAAGAGGCGGCACTCCTAAAAGGTTTGCTTTTAGGCAATCGGGAAAGTTTTACAGATGAACAGAACGAGGATTATATTGATTCCGGCTTTGTACATATTACCTCGGCATCGGGAATGCACGTAATGTTTTTGTTTGGGTTTCTTTCTTATCTGTTCCGGAAACTGCGGATTCCCCGTTGGATGCTCCGTTTGGTTACCTTTCCCATTCTTTTGATTTTTGCCGCTGCAGCAGCGTTTACACCCTCCATTTGTCGTGCGGTCATTATGCTTTCTTTGATGCTGATTGCAACACAACTGCAAAAGGAACCGGACAGTCTGACATCCCTTGCCTTTGCTGCATTGGTGCTTGCCCTTGTCAATCCTTACATCTTGACCGGATACAGTTTTCTTCTTTCCTTTAGTGCAACGCTGGGGATTATCATCTTCTCCCAACCCATCCGGAACAAGTTTACCCTAAACACAACTTTCCTAAATAGGATTGCAGATTCTGTTTCCCTTTCCCTTGCGGGCACCATTGGCATTGGTTATTTTCTCGCGCGGTTTTTTAACCGATTATCCTGGGGTGGTATACTGGGTAACATTCTGCTTGTTCCCCTGGCCTCGTTTAGTTTTATCGGCGGTCTTTTCCTGTGGGTAATTGGAAGTCTCGTTCCCTCTTTAGGCGTGTTTCTTGCCCGGAACATACTCTGGATTCCCCTTTGGATGATGAACCGATTGGCAGATTTCTTTTCCCTTTCCTTTTTCCGGTTCTATCTTCCTACCCCGCCTTTGGGATTTCTTTTGCTATACTGCGTTCTTTGCGGATTTTTATACTATGCATTAAAAAAGCGATAATGTTTATGTGAAGTGCTAGCATGATAGCAGACATGTTTTGTATCTACAAAGTATTGACTACTTCACCAACGTGCGTCTGTTTGTGTCAACTCCAACAAAAATATCTTGACTTTTTTATCAATTTCGTGTAAAATATTTTCGTATACTTCTAACTATTATGCTATACGCTTTAGCTTAAACTTTGTATTTTTAGTCATGATTTTATTGGGATGCCATGTGCATTACTACATTATTTAGGAGGTGTTACTCATTACAACAATTATTACTATTGTTGCAACTGCCGCCATTACCGGCATTCTTGTCGGATTCGGTGCATTCAAATACGGATATTCTTACCGCAAAAAGTTTGCCGAATTAAAAATCGGCAGTGCTGAGGAAGAGGCAAACCGCATCCTCTCAAATGCAAAAGAAAATGCGAACAAACTTGCGGAAAACACAAAAAAAGAAAGTCTTATCGAAGCGAAAGAAGAAATACACAAGTTAAGAAGCGAATTAGAAAAAGAAATTAAGGAGCGCAGAAACGAACAACAGCGCCAGGAACGAAGAGTACAGCAAAAAGAAGATACTATTGACAAAAAGACTCAGGCGTTGGAAAAGAAAGAAGAACAAATCCAACGGAAAATGACTGAAGTAGAAGAACTTCAGGAAGAGGTTGACAGAGTCAAGAAACTGCAAATGGCACAACTTGAAAAAATTGCAGAATTCAGTGCCTCCCAGGCAAAAGAATACCTGCTTAAGCAGGTGGAAGAAGACGCTTCTCACGATAAAGCCGTGTTAATCAAAACCATTGAGGCACAGGCAAAAGAAGAAGCCGAAGAGAAAGCCCGTCACATCATCACCGGTGCAATTCAGCGTTGCGCTGCTGACCATGTAACAGAAACAACCGTTTCTGTCGTACATCTTCCCAACGATGAAATGAAAGGCCGTATTATTGGTCGTGAAGGCAGAAATATCCGCACCATCGAGACTATGACCGGTGTGGACCTGATTATTGATGACACTCCGGAGGCAGTTATCTTGTCCGGTTTTGATCCGGTAAGAAGAGAGATTGCCCGCCGTTCTCTGGAAAAACTGATTGTAGACGGTCGTATTCATCCCGGTCGGATTGAAGAGACTGTTGAGAAATCAACCAAAGAAGTGGAAACCATCATCAAGCAGGAGGGTGAGCGTGCAGCATTTGAAACCCACGTTCACGGACTCCAGCCTGAACTGCTCCGTCTTCTCGGTCGGTTAAAGTACAGAACCAGTTATGGACAAAATGTGTTACAACACTCTATTGAGGTTTCCCATCTTGCCGGTTTGATGGCAGGAGAACTTGGTGCAGATGTAAACTTGGCAAAACGTGCCGGACTGCTTCATGATATTGGTAAAGCCATTGACCATGAGGTAGAGGGCTCTCACGTTACCATTGGTGGTGACATTGCCAAAAAGTATAAGGAAAGCGACAAAGTCGTACACGCCATCCTGGCACATCACGGCGACATTGAACCGAAAACCATTGAGGCATGCTTGGTTCAGGCTGCAGACGGAATTTCCGCTGCAAGACCCGGTGCCCGTCGCGAAAATCTGGAATCTTACATTAAACGTCTGGAACAGTTGGAAGAAATCACAAACTCCTTTAAAGGTGTGGAACGTTCCTTTGCTGTTCAGGCAGGCCGTGAGGTTCGTGTTATTGTAAAATCTGATGCTGTTAACGATGATGAAACCATCCTGATGGCAAAAGAAATGGCAAAGCAAATTGAGGATACAATGGAATATCCCGGACAGATTAAAATCAATGTTATCCGTGAATTGCGTGCCATTGAATATGCAAAATAATCATAGAGCACTAAAAAGGGCTGTGATGCAATCACAGCCCTTTTTCTTATGATTTTAAACGGAAAATCCCGCTGTGTGTATACACAGCGGGATTTTGTATTATCGTTGTTTATTTACCGATATAGCGGTAGATAAAGGTTACGATCTGTGCACGAGTACATGCATCATCCGGACTAAATGCGGTTCCACTTGTTCCGGTTGTGATACCGTTTGCAACTGCCCACAGAATTGCGCTCTCATAGTAAGCATCTGCGTCTACGTCAACGAAGGGATGTTCTCCCTCTACTGCGTTTGCGCCAGCTGCTCTCCAGAGGAAGGTCACTGTCTGACCTCTGGTTACGATTGCGTCAGGTTCAAAGGTAGTCTCACTGGTACCTAAGGTAATGCCATTCTCTACTGCCCACAGAACTGCGTCGTAGTAGTAAGCACCCTCAACAATATCTGTGAACTTGTGCTTAGCATTTTCAGCCTTCGGGCTGCCTGCTGCTCTCCAGAGGAATGTTACCATCTGTGCACGTGTACATGCTACATCAGGACTAAAGGTGGTCTCAGATGTACCGTTGGTAATACCGTTTTCAACTGCCCAGTCAACCGCTGTGCCGAAGTATGCATCAGCAGCAACATCGCTGAACTTGTTGGTATCAGGTGTAACAATCGGCTCATCCTTGCCTTCGTCATCCTTATCCTCTTCTGCCTTTACGAAGGTAGCAGAAACGCTAACCATCATTGCCGGCATTGTGAAGGTATAGGTACCGTTAGCCTCAGAAATTGCAACGTCCTTACCATTTGCATCAGTTACAGTCAGAGCAGAAAGTTCATAACCCTCATTTGCTGCAACCTTCAAGGTAATCACTGCACCCTTGGCTGCGTTCTTCGCACTGGAAGTAACAGTACCATTTTCAGCAGTCTTCACGGTAATTGCATAAGTGTTCACTCTGGAACCACTGCCACCGCCAACACCGCCGTGGCCGCCACCACCTGCCGGTGTAGCCGAAGTTTCAGCGGACATGGTAGCACCAACTTCATTGACAGCTTCAACCTTCACCTGATAAGTTGTACCATTGGTCAAACCGGTAATGGTGTAAGCAGTTTCAGTACCTGCTACCGTTGCAACAGCCGCACCATCAACATAGATGGTATAAGCCAGAATCTCTGCACCATTTGCGTTTGCTGCGAGTGTTACAGTTGCCTGACTGTTACCAGTTGTTACAACCGGAGCTGCATCAAAGCTAGGAGCAGATGCAGGTGTAGTTACCGGAACAGTAATCGGCGCTGCGATAACCTCACCGGTGTGAGTGTCACTGCCCTCTTTTGCTACAACCTTTACAGAAACTTCCTCACCCTCATTTGCCTGATACGGTGTATCAAGGGTCATCGGAATTTCCTCACCATCAACTACCCAGAAGATATCCGCAAATCCTTGTTCAACAAGATCACGAATTGTCTGATCAATGGTAGCAATGATTTCATCAACAATTTGTTCAAGTGTAACATTACCTGCAATTACAATCTTACCTACCTCAACAACAGCACTCTCCAAAGTACCTGCAACGTTACCGTTGGAGGTTACTACAACAGAAATTTCTGCCTCAGAATCTTCTGCGGTTACTGTGTAGGTGTTGGATGTTGCGCCTTCGATGTCTACGCCGTCTTTCTTCCACTGATAGGTTACAACATCACCTGCCGGAGCATTTGCTGTCAGCACGGTATTTTCATCAATAGAAGTTGTATCAGCAGTAATGGTTACCGCACCAGCATAAGGAGCTGCAACGATTACAAAGGTCATAGCCTTCGTTCCGGTGTAGTTGCCCTGTCCGGTAATGGTTACAGATGCAGTACCTGCTACTGTATTATCAGCATAAGCAACAGTATAATCTGTATCTTTTACCAGTCTGCCAGCACTCCAGCTGATAACAACTGTCGGCTCAATTGCAGAACCGGTATAGGTCTTGTTGCCCAAACCATAAACAGTAAAGTCAGCAATATCTTTTGCAAGAATATTGAAGATCTTGGCTATAGTTCCGGTGTAGTTGCCCTTACCGGTAATGGTAATGGTCGCTTCACCTGCGTTTGTATTGTTGCTGTATGCAACCTCATAATCTGTTCCTGCTACCAAAGTAGATGTTACAGCAGGTTCAAATGCGGAACCGGTGTAGGTCTTATCAGCAGTATCTACTGTAAAGTCACCATCAACAATTGCCTTAGGCAGAATGTTAAAGATCTTTGTGATTGTTCCGGTATAGTTACCCTTACCGGTGATAGTAATGGTAGCAGTACCTACATTAATATTGTTGCTGTATGCAACCTCATAGTCTGTACCTGCTGTCAAAGCAGATGTTACCTCGGGCTCAATTGCAGAACCGGTGTAGGTCTTATCTGCAGTATCTACGCTAAAGTCACCATCAACAATTGCTTTAGCCAGAATGTTAAAGGTCTTGGTTACCGTTCCTGCGTAGTTGCCCTTACCGGTAATGGTAATGGTAGCAGTACCTACATTAATATTGTTGCTGTATGCAACTTCATAATCGGTATCCTCTACCAGAGCGGATGTTACTTCAGGTTCAATTGCAGAACCGGTGTAAGTCTTATCCGCAGTATCTACAGTAAAGTCTGCATCCGTAATCTCAGGAACCGGTGTTGCGGTCGGCTCAGGAGTCGGAGTCGGTGTCGGCTCAGGAGTCGGAGTCGGTGTCGGCTCAGGAGTCGGAGTCGGGGTCGGCTCAGGAGTCGGAT
>JAFYXJ010000013.1 GCA_017546205.1 Clostridia bacterium
TCTACCTTGCTCAAACCTGAGCCTTCTGCAATCTTAGCAATAAGTTCTGTCTTGTTCATGTGTCAATGTATGGTTAAAGGGTTTTGAGTTAAATTATTGTCTCGTTACAATTTTGTTCGGCAAATATAGGCAAAGTTGGCAGAACCCCCAAGTTTTTGTCGGAAAAAATGTTTAATAATGCTAAAAATGGCCATAACTTTGCGGAAACGAGCCTTTTAATGGCTAAAATTGATTACCTTTGCATCCAATTACATACAGTTTTCCCATTTTATGAATACAATGCCTCCTGTAACCAAAAACTTGCTTATAATAAATGTGTTGGCTTTTGCTTCCACATACGTTGCCGGTTTGTACGGAATCGATTTGAAAGACCTTCTGGGCCTGCATTTCTTTTTGGCCAGTGACTTTCGGATATATCAGATCGTAACCTATATGTTCATGCATGCCGGTCTGGAACATCTGTTCTTTAATATGTTTGCGGTGTGGATGTTCGGCCGTATCATGGAGCAGACTTTTGGCGCTCGCAGATATTTGATCTATTATTTCGTGTGCGGCATAGGCGCGGGCTTTTTACAGGAAATTGTACAGTATTTCTCATATCTTTCCCAAGGATTCGACGAATACAGCCGCATATCCATGGCGGGGATAACAATGGAAATGAGCGATTTTCTGAACCGCTGGACCACGGTCGGCGCTTCCGGTGCCGTATATGGCATCTTGCTTTCTTTTGGCATGACTTATCCAGAGGAGCGAATGTTTATATTCCCGCTTCCCGTACCCATCAAGGCTAAGTTTTTTGTAATGGGATATGCCGTTATCGAACTTTTGTCTGCAATGGGACGTTCAGACGACGGAGTGGCGCACTTTGCCCATTTGGGTGGCATGCTTTTCGGCTTGCTCCTTATCTTATATTGGAGAAACGGCAACCAATTGCCCGGTGCGGGATGGTGGAAAAATTTGTGGGGAAAAAGAAAGCCACGGATGCATATCCGGATGGGGGGTAAGCACGGAGACGAAATGAACTACCACCGGAGGGAAAATGAACGGAGTGCCGAGATAGACCGAATTTTGGAAAAAGTGAAGAAGCACGGTTACGGCAGTCTCAGTGAAGAAGAAAAACGAAAACTTTTTGATGCCAGCAGCAGATAAGTGGTTCCCGTCATGCAATACATAAAAAAACTGCTGATTGGTTTGTTTCTGGGAGCAAATGTACTGACCGTTCTGCTTCTCTGGACAAGTTGTGCCTGTACTTGGGTTTCGCCTTCGGTTGTGCCGCAACAAACGGTAATGACGTTGGCTTTTCCCATTTTTCTGATGGCGAATCTTGCTTTCGTTTTTTTCTGGCTGATTAGTAAAGCGCGTTTTGCTGTCCTTTCTGTTTTGGGAATGCTTGTTGCGGGCGGATATGTGATGGACTATTGCCCTTTGCAGTGCCAGGATGATGTTCCGGAAGACAGCACTCTTTTGTTGGTCAGTTATAATATCGGCACTGTGGCAGGCCCGGAAAATCATCAGGCCTTTGTGCAGTATGTGAAGGAAACCGATGCGGACATCCTTTGCTTGCAAGAGGCCGCGGATCTCTCTTTGCTGACATCTGCGGTTTTCAAGGCCATGTTGGATTCAATGGACTATAATATGCAGCAGTTGGAAGGCCGTTGTGTGCTGAGCAAATTTCCTTTTGTCGGCAGTGCGTCCTCCTTGCCATACCCTTCCAAGACCGGTAATGGAACCACAATCTGCCGTTTGCGATGCGGAAATGACACTCTCCTTGTCGTAAACAACCATTTGGAAAGCTATGGGCTGACGAATGAAGAGAAGGACGGATACAAGAAGGTGATAAGGCATCCAGAGTCTGAGGATTCCCCCAGTACGGTGTTGGCACTTGCCCGGCGAATTTCCGCAACAGCCCAGATTCGGGGCAGTCAGGCCGACTCGTTATGTGCCTATATTGATACGCACTCTGGCGAGAGCATGATTGTATGCGGCGATTTCAATGACACACCTATTTCTTACGTCTATCAGCA
>JAFYXJ010000002.1 GCA_017546205.1 Clostridia bacterium
GGATCTGGCTGCTGTGCCTGTCAGCCTGGCTGTTTTCTATGTCCGCAGTGGCGGCGGCTGCGGAAAACCGGGGGAGTATCCGGGTAAAACTGGAGGCAGGGGATCTGCCGGTAATCAACGGCGCGGTAACCTTGTATCAGGTGGGAGTCAAGGTTGAGGATGGCTACCGGATTACAGAGGCATTCGGCGGTGGAATTGTCCGGCAAAGTGATACGGACTCCGAAAAACTGGCCCAATGGCTGGCAGAATCCGCAGGGGAGGCAGGGATCCACATGCTTCTGGATGCAGACGGAAACGCCATCTTTTCCGAACTGGAGGAAGGGCTGTACATGCTGGTGCAGACAGAACGGATGGACGGGTTTTACCCCATTTACCCCGTATTGCTGACCATCCCCCAGGAAGAAAACTGGGATCTTCTGGTTCACAAAGCACCGGCACCGGTGGTAACGGAATTACCCAAAACCGGTCAGTCACCAATTCCGTTTTTGGGAGTGCTGGGAATGTTCCTCTCAGCCGCCGGACTGTTACTGTGCCGTAAAAAAATCAGAGATTAACCAGGAAAATGGGACATCAGAAAGCAGATGTCCCGTATTTTACGCAAAAAGATATTGACAAACTGAAACACGGAGGTTATAATACTTAAGCATGTTCGCGAGAGTGTTGGAATGGTAGACAAGCACGTTTGAGGTGCGTGTGGTTATGCCGTGTGGGTTCGAGTCCCATCTCTCGCACCACGGGAAAGTTCTTATAGGACTTTCCCGTTAATTTTTTGTAAACTTTCTTTCGTTGTTGCACGTTTATGTGCAACATTTCCCTGATTTGAAGGTAGGGGTAGAAGGATTTGTTCCTTACTTCATCTCAGGAGGTTAAAAATGACTGAAGAAAATTACAATTACCGGACAAGTCAAACGTTGCTTCGAAACCAGTTCCCGGGTAAGGGAAAACTACAAATTCCCATTATCCCAAGATTTACGCCAAAAGAGGATGACTTCAATGATTTGTTGCTGATCGGCTTCGATAAGACTCACTTGGAAGATCAAAATCATCTTGACCGCATGGTGCATTTCTTTCTCTACGATTACAGATTTGAAAGAGTGTGGAAGAATCCGGATAATGACATTGAAAAACTGTTACGTTATCGGGCTGTGCTGTCACCGGATTTCAGTATGTATCTGGAAATGGCGCCTGTGATGCAGCTGTACAATGTGTTCCGTAACCGGTGGTGTGGTGCCTATTGGGCATCCAAAGGCATTCGGGTAGTGCCAAGTGTCAACTGGGGTGATGAATCTACTTTTGATTTCTGCTTTGAAGGTATTGAAAAGGGAAGTGTGGTTGCAGTTTCAACCTACATGGCATCAGAGCATGATCATCGTAAAGATCAAAAAGAATGGTTTTTAGCAGGTTACAATGAAATGCTGCGTCGTATCGAACCAGAGAAAATTATTTGCTACAATACACCTTTTTCTGAAATGCGGGGAGACATTGTGTATGTAGACTATGAACGCAGCTCCTGGCGGTACATGGATTATGACCGAAAGACAGTTCTTAACAATGATTTGGACTGCTATAAAATTGGCGGTGCAAAACAGGATAACTGTGATGCAATAGATGTGTACATGATTGGGAAGGGCGGAGGAAGTGCTTATGGAGGAGAATGGAAACCATCAAAACCGGAAGATGAACGTCTGGTTGGTAAGCCGGGAGAGATTAAGGTTACTTATCAGAAAGATGGGACGAAAATTGAAACAAAAATTGGTGCTGATGGACGTGCTACGGCAGAACGTCATCATACATCTGCACCCAATGCAAAATATCACTCAAATCCACATGATCACAAGATAAACTGGACTACACCCAGATATGGCATTCCCAATTTTGGAAAACCGATTAACTATTGGGGTGAGGTTCCTGAATTTAAGAATTATGGAGGATTCTCTGTTATGGAGCCTGTTAGAAAGAATATGATGGAAGATAGTTTCAAAACGATCAGTGCATTTAAGGAATGTATCATCCGTGGCGGTGAACCTGTGTTTGAATGGAATGGAGTCAGATATGGGGTATGCTTCGCAGGCGGAGGGTATTGTATTGCGCGCACAGATGGTTCCTGTGAGCGAATTTATAATACTCCGGATGAACTCTTGGAGTATATGGTTGATGGTGAAAGACTGAGAGACATTATTACCAAAGTCTACATTGTATCTCGTTCAATCTAAGGTTGAAGTAAAAATAAGGAAATTTGATGCTCTGAAATTCTAAAAACCGTTGGTATTACTCGCTTTTTCAAAAAGTCCTATAAGAAC
>JAFYXJ010000014.1 GCA_017546205.1 Clostridia bacterium
CACAGCAGTTAATAATCTTCTTTGTGAAGCAAACAGCGAAGGTCTTTTCATCACAGCCTTTGAAGGTGTTTTAGACCTTGTAACAGGCGAATTTACTTTTGTTAATGCAGGTCACGAAATGCCCTTTATCTATAAGGCGGGCGGTGATTTTGAGCCTTACAAGATTCGTGCAGGCTTTGTTCTTGCAGGTATGGAAAATATGAAATACCGTGCTGGCACAATGCAACTTGATGTAGGCGATAGAATATTCCAGTACACAGATGGTGTAACCGAGGCTACAAATATAAATAACGAGCTTTACGGGATGGATAGGCTCGGTGAAATACTTAATAAAGTTAAAAACGGAACTCCGCACGAAATTCTTCCTGCAGTTAAGAAGGATATTGATGAATTTGTGGGCGAAGCACCGCAGTTTGATGATATTACAATGCTTTGTCTTGAATACAAAGAAAGAATGGAGGATGCCGAGTGAAAGAATTAAATATTGCCGCAACAGTTGAAAACATTGCGACCGTTACGGACTTTGTGAACGAGCAGCTTGAAGCCCTGGATTGCCCCATGAAAGCACAGATGCAGATCGACATCGCCATCGACGAGCTTTTCGGAAACATCGCCCATTATGCATACAATCCCGAAATCGGTCAGGCGACCGTGCGGATTGAAGTGGTGGAAGACCCCTTAAGCGTTGTTATTACTTTCATTGATAACGGCGTGCCTTACGATCCCCTTGCAAAAGCCGATCCCGACACAACCCTTTCCGCAGAGGAAAGAGACATCGGTGGTCTTGGTATCTACATGGTAAAGAAGTCTATGGACGACATTGCCTATGAATACAAAGACGGACACAACATTTTGAAAATCAAAAAGAATCTGAATTAAAAGGAGATTTGAATTATGAAAAACTTTAAGAAACTTTTGGCAGTCCTCTTGGCAGGACTTATGCTCCTCTCCCTCGCCGCTTGCGGTGGGAAGAAAGATGAAGCATCGTGGAAGTTTGGTATGCTGTCTTCCGCAAACAACTACAGCAACTATCTTGACCATCTTTCTGAAGCACACGGGGCTGAAAAAACGGGTGCAGAACTTGTAATGTTTGATAATCTCAATGCGGCAGTGATGGCTTTGAACAAAAACGATGTAGCCACATTGTTTGTCGATAAGGCATCCGGTGATTATATTGCTGCGCATAACATAGATTTCGTTTTCGTAGAGGAAAGCTTGTACCCCACAACCAATGATTACTCTATGATGACATTGGATACCAACAAAGAAGTTTATGATATTCTCAACAATGTCATTAAGGATATGAAAGCAGACGGCACGCTTGACACGCTTATTGCAAATGAGTTGACTGCATATATCAACAGTGATCCGGTCGCAAAAGACCTTCCTCGCTTCGATGGTGCAATTACTATTAAAGTTGCTGTAACGGGCGATGTTCCTCCCATGGACTTTGTTGCCGCTGACGGCAAGGCTGCAGGTTTTAATGTTGCTCTGCTTACTGAGATTGCAAACCGTGCCCAGGTGAATTTTGACCTTGTTCAGGTTGACAGCGCAGCAAGAGCAACAGCTCTTTCTACCGGAAAGGTTGATGTAGTGTTCTGGGCAAAGAATTTCCCTTGTTCTGTGTGTGATGATGCAATTTGGGAAGAAGAAGTTGAAGGTACACTTATTACCGAAAGCTATTTCTCTTCCCCTGTAGGTCATGTAATGCCCAAATCCGACAAGTAATCTCATACACAAAACGAGTAAAGGAAGATTATAGCCATGTTTCAAAAGTTTTATGATCTTCTCATAGCCGGCGGAGCCTGGCTGACGATTTTGGAAGGACTTTGGGCAACCGTTCAGATTTCCTTTCTCGCCCTCGTTTTAGGCACGCTCCTCGGTGCAGGAGTTTGTGCTATGAGAAGAAGCAAACACAAAATTTTAAGTATCCCTGCAAGTCTTTACATAGCGGTGCTTCGTGGCTCACCCGTACTGATGCTCTTAATGCTTTTCTATTATGTAGTATTTGCAAAAAGTGATGTGGATGCCCTTGTGGTAGCCATTATCACCTTCGGTCTGAACACGGCGGCATATATCGCAGAGCTGATGCGCTCGGCGCTTGATGCCACCGACAAAGGACAGGTGGAAGCCATGCGTACACTTGGCTTTTCGGGATTTGCGGCGTTCCGCTACGTTACACTTCCGCAGGCGGCAGAAATTGCAAAGCCTGTGTATCAGTCCACCATCATCAACCTTATTCAGTGGACGAGCGTGGTGGGCTACGTAACCATTACCGACCTAACGAGAGTTATTAACAACATTTCCGCAAGGACAATGCAGCCACTCTTTATGATTATCGTCGGTATGATTATCTATCTCGGACTGTCCTATTTGGTAACGGGTATCTTCGCCCTGTCTGACATAATCAAGAAAAGAAAGGCAGGTGCAAAGTAATGAGCTTAATTGAAGTAAAAGGACTTTGCAAGTCTTTCGGTAATCTTGAAGTCTTAAAGGACGTCAGCTTTAGCGTTGACGAAGGCGAGGTCGTTGTGATCATCGGCGGCTCCGGCTGCGGAAAGAGCGTAACGCTCCGCAGCATTGAGCTTTTGGAAAAACCCGATAAAGGTCAGATTTTCGTGGGCGGCAGAGAGATCACCGCCAAGGGTGCGGACATTGACTCCATTCGCCGTGAGATGGGTATGGTGTATCAGAGCTTTAATCTGTTCTCTCACATGAACATTGAGGAAAATATGATACTCGCTCCCACAAAGCTGCTCAAAATGCCCCGTGAAGAAGCGATTGCAAAAGCAAAAGACCTCTTAAAACAGGTCGGTCTCTTGGATAAGCTCCACGCAATGCCTGCAAATCTTTCGGGCGGTCAGAAGCAGAGAGTAGCAATCGCAAGATGCCTTATGATGGAGCCGAAGATTATGCTTTTTGACGAGCCGACGTCGGCACTTGACCCCACAATGGTCGGTGAGGTTCTTGCCACTATGCGTATGCTTGCCAAAAAGGGCATGACAATGATTATCGTTACCCACGAAATGAACTTCGCCAAAGAGATTGGCAGCCGTATTATGTTCCTTGCCGACAAGGGCGTTTACGAGCAAGGTACACCTGCGCAAGTTTTCGACAACCCCAAAAAGGAAAAGACCATTGCTTTCATTAAGAAGCTGAAGTTTATCTCCATGCACATAGACCACCGTGATTTTGACCTTATGGAGCTTCACGGTAACATCACTACTTTTGGCGAGCGTTACGGACTTGGTTCTAAAGCGGCATACCGCCTGCAGCTCTGCGCCGAGGAACTCATCTATGAAATGTTCAAGTGTGCAGATAACGAAATCGACACCGACCTTTCGATTGAGTATTCCGAAAGCGAAAAGTGCATACGGCTTAACATTGATGCGAAAGGCAAAGAGTATAATCCCTTTGCTCTTTCCGAGGATGACGAGCCGATGGGCGTTATGATCGTTAAGAGAACGTCACAAAATTACAACCATTCCTACGAGAACGGCACAAACAAAATCAGTATTGAAATTTAATTTATTTGGAGGTATTCAAAAATGAAAAGATTTTTAGCAATTATTTTGGCAGGGCTTATGATTCTTTCTTTCTCCTCTTGCGGTGGTAAGGATGAGAATGTAATTAAAGTTGGAGCACTTGAGGGAAGTGGTATCGACAATGTGCTATCAGAAGAACACAACGCACACTCGTCAAAAGGAAACAGCGGTGTATCTAATAGAACAATTCAGATTGTAAATTATAGCAATCTTTCTTCTGCACTTATGGATTTGGAAAGCGGCAAGATAGATAGTATTGGACATGACGTGTGTACCGCTAAGTACATTGCTGCCCGTAATAACAAAATTGCTGTGGTCGAACAACCCGATAAAATAATTAATTATTCTATGATGACAATGGACTCCAATAAAGAAGTCTATGACATTCTCAATAACGCCATCAAGGATATGAAGGCAGACGGCACTCTTGACAGTCTTATTGAAAACGAGCTGAAAGCATATATCGAAAATGATCCCGAACCCAAGGATCTGCCTCACTTTGAAGGCGCACAAACAATCAAAATTGGCGTAACAGGTGATCTTCCTCCTATGGACTTTGTAGCGGCTAACGGCAAAGCAGCAGGCTTCAATATTGCTTTGCTTACCGAAATTGCAAACAGAGCAAAGGTAAACTTTGAGCTTGTTCAGATTGATGCAGGTGCAAGAGCAATGGCTTTGTCAAGTGGCAAGATAGATGCGGCATTCTGGACAAAATATATTACCTGTGATATTTGTAATTCAGCAGGTGCGGAAAAAATTGACGGAAACCTTATAACCGAAAGCTATTTTTCTTCTACGGGTTCAATAATCCAACTCAAATCCGATAAGTAATCGAAACACCGAATCGCAGGGGATGTGTACGCATCCCCTCGATAAAATAAATTTGCTGTATATACTTTGTACTTGAAAGAACGGAGGGGTTTTACTATGAACAAAATAAGCAGAAAAATATTATCATTTGGCATTACTTTGTGTATATTGCTTTCCGTTTTTTCGGGAGTGGTATTTGCAAAGGATAACGCAACAAGAATTGAAGTTGCAACAATATTTTACAGATTTGTTAAAGCAAATAAGTAAATAAAAAAGCTTCCGGGAGTAATATCTCGGAGGCTTGTTTTGTAAATATCAATTTTCCACAAAGCACTTGAAATATTTGCTCATCTGTGGTATCATTACAATTAAGGTTGTAGAAAACGGCATTGTGCCGTTTTAGCCATTTTCAAGCTGGAAACTTGAAAACTACACCTAACTGCAGTGGAATAAAATGAAAAATCCCCGAAAGCCTTGAAAAATCAGGGCTTTCGGGGTTTCTTAAAATAACGACGGAGAAAGTCGCTCTATGGAGAGGGTGCGGTTATGGGGACTAAGGTTACCTTTTATAAAAAATTATTTGCCATTGTGATACCCATTGCGTTTCAGCAGTTTATGCTGGCTTTGGTTACGGCATCGGATTCCTTGATGCTGGGAAAAGTGTCTCAGGACGCTTTGTCGGCGGTATCTCTTGCGGGACAAATCAGTTTTGTGGAAAACTTGTTTCTGCTGGCAATGGGCATTGGATTTTCCACCCTTGCCGCTCAATATTGGGGAAAAGAAGATAAGGATACCGTGGAGAAATTGTTTGCCTATGTAGTGAAAGCAACGGTTGGAATTGCATCTGTATTTTTTCTGGCAGGTTTGTTTTTTCCGAAATTTTTAATGGGCCTGTTCACACGTGATTCGGTGCTGATTGCAAAAGGTGCTGTCTATCTTCGCACCGTTGCTCCGGCATATTTGCTGACAGGTATTTCCCAGATGTTTTTGTGTTCTTTGAAGAATACGGGACGGGCAGGGAAAGTAGGGCTGATCAGTTCGGTTTGTCTGTGTCTGAATATTCTGCTGAATGCTATTTTGATATTTGGATTGTGGGGAATGCCCCGTTTGGAGATTGCCGGTGCGGCAATTGCGACGGTGGTGACCCGTGCGTTGGAGATGCTTTGGAGCGGATGGGAGTCTGTTTGTAAAGACGGGGCACGGCTTCGGGTTCGATACATAAAACGGAATGATGCTCTTTTGAAAAAAGATTTCTGGCAGTATGCTGTCCCTATCCTTGGAAACCAACTTGTGTGGGGTGTGGGATTTACCATGTATTCGGTGATTATGGGGCATCTGGGTAGTGATGCGGTGGCTGCAAACGCAGTTTCTGATATTGCGAAAAACCTGATTATTTGTTTCAGTCTTGGTATTGCCAACGGGGCAGGGATTCTGGTAGGGAACGAGCTAGGGGCAAATCGACTTGAGACGGCAAAAGCGTATGGAAAACGGCTTTGCAATCTTGCGTTGGTCAGTGGTGTGTGTTCGGCAGTCTTGTTATTGGCGGTCAGTCCTTTCTTGTTTCGGTTTGTTTCCATCAGCGAAACTGCGGCGGGATATCTGCAGGCGATGCTCTTGATGTGTACCTATAACCTGATTGCGAAATCGGTAAATTGCACCGCTATATTGGGGATTTTGTGTGCCGGCGGCGATGCACGGTTTGGTATCCGCTGTGATTTCACCTTTATGTGGTGTCTGACTGTTCCTTTGGGATTGTTGGCGGCATTTGTGTTTCATCTGCCGGTGCTCTGGGTTTATTTTATTGTGAATCTGGATGAGGTTCTCAAACTTTTTGCCGTTGCCCGTCGGGTGCGCAGTTATGTTTGGGTGAGAAATTTAACCAGATAAGTCTTGATTTTTGGAAAAACCTGTGTTATGATGTAGAAAAGTGAATAGAAGCGGGAGCTTGTAGTACAGGCTGAGAGGAAGGTGTGACCTTCGACCGAGAACCTGATTTGGATAATGCCAACGTAGGGATGCCTGAACGAAAGTTTTGGGAAAGTAATGCGTAGAATGGAAGTTGCCAAATCGGCGACTTCTTTTTTTGTTTGCAAGGAGGTGAAATTTGTATCCGAGAGAATCGGACGGATATCTGGCGAGCGCCTTTTGTCTTGTAGTTTGCGATGGGAACCCGTGTTTCGGGGTGAGAGGAGAAAATGGATTCTCGACCGAACAAGGTATATGCCTTGTACCATAACAAGAAAAGAGGAATTTCAAATGAAAAAAACAAAAAACTTACTCAAAATGGTTGTACTATCCATGCTGATTGCCCTTGGGGTGGTGATATCCCCCATACTCAGAGTCGAGGGAATGTGTCCGATGGCGCATTTTATCAATATTGTATGCTCGGTGTTTCTGGGACCTTGGTATTCGCTACTGTGTGCTACGCTGATAGGTGTCATCCGGATGGCAACTATGGCAATACCGCCTATTGCCTTGACGGGTGCAATATTCGGTGCTTTTCTGTCAGGGGTTTTTTATCGGCTGTCAAAAGGGAAAATCATCTTTGCGGTGCTTGGCGAAATCATTGGAACCGGAATCATCGGTGCCATTGTATCGTATCCTGTTATGAATTTTATTTGGGGAAAGGAAGGACTTAGTTGGTTGTTTTATGTTCCGTCGTTTATTTGCGGGACCCTTATTGGTGGCAGTATCGCGTACGTATTTTTACGCAAACTTGCAGATAACGGAATGCTTACCAAAATACAGGCAAAACTTTCTTCCAGATGCTATTCGGACAAGAGTACCTTGCTTTCCAATACCTTAACCATTGCATCGTTTGGGGCAATCCTGTTTGTGGTTATTGAAATCGCATCCGGTATCTTTACTCTTACATCGCCGATATTCGATATTTTGCCGTACGCTTCTCTGATTTTATGTGTGTTTACAGCAATACTATATTACATTTTCAAGAAGGTGAAACAAGAATGATAAATAAAATCTGCAATATTCGGGAGGGTGTTTTGAAACAACAACCTCTGATTCATTGCATTACAAATCCAATTTCCATCAACCAATGTGCAAATGCCATTCTTTCCCTTGGAGCAAAACCCATCATGGCAGAACATCCGGAAGAAGTTTGTGAAATCACCGATACCGCAGATGCCCTGATGCTAAACATTGGTAATATTACAGATGCAAGGATGAAATCCATGATGCTGGCGTTGCAATGTGCAAAAAACAAAGGAATTCCGGTCTTGCTGGATGCTGTCGGGATTGCGTGTTCCGGATTCAGGAGAACGTATGTTTTGAATCTTTTGAACACATCTGTGCCCTTTGTTATAAAGGGAAATTATTCTGAAATTATGGCACTATATCATGCAGAATATGTTTCGTCGGGCGTAGACGCAGATGATTCCGTCGATGTATGTCATATTACCCAAACAGCAACAGAACTTTCCCGAAAGTATCAGACGGTGATTCTTGCCACAGGGCAAACGGATGTTATCACAGACGGGAAAAGAATGGTACATGTTCAAAATGGGACGCCGGAACTTGCCTCCGTTACCGGAACAGGGTGTATGCTTGGGGCGGTATGCTCTGCATTTATGACATCGGCAAGGCCTATGGAGGGGGCGATAGCTGCTTGTGTGTATCTTGGAATATGTGGAGAGTTGGCAAAAACCGAGAAAGGCAACGGCAGTTTTATGGTGAACCTGATGGACAAGATTTCAATTCTTGACAAAGAAACGATTGCAAAGCACATGAAGATGGAGGAAAAGTAAATGAAAGAAAAACGGACCTCAGTTTTTGAAAACGGATTAATTTGGTTTGGCGCCGCAGTATCGATTGCAGAAATTATGACGGGAACCTATTTTGCACCGTTGGGTTTTGTCCGAGGACTTTTTGCAGTCTTGATTGGACATGGAATTGGTTGTATCATGCTTTTCCTTGCCGGACTTATTGGCGGGAAAACCCGTAAAAGTTCCATGGAAACGGCAAAAGCAAGTTTTGGACATAAGGGAGCACTGTTTTTTGCCATTGTGAACATCGTTCAACTTGTTGGTTGGACCGGTATCATGATTTACGACGGTTCTCTTGCGGCAAACAATATTTTTAACATAGGTAGGCTAGTTTGGTGTATGATTATCGGCGGACTTATTACCTTGTGGATTATGATTGGTATTAAAAATCTTGGGAAGGTGAATATCGTTGCAATGTTTGCGCTTCTTGTTCTGACCGTTGTACTTAGTTTTATTATTTTTGGAGAGAAAACAATACAGAATATCGACAGTAATATGATAACCTTTGGAGCTGCGGTTGAATTGTCTGTTGCAATGCCCCTTTCTTGGTTGCCTCTTATCAGCGACTACACAAGAGATGCGGAGAGCCCTGTGCGGGCAACAGCCGTTAGCGCAATCACATACGGTGTTGTCAGTGGTTTTATGTACATTATTGGCATGGGCGCAGCAATGTTTACCGCAGAAAGTGATATTGCACAGATTATGGTGAAAGCAGGACTGGGTATCGCAGGACTTGGCATCGTTGTTTTTTCGACGGTTACTACAACATTTCTTGATGCATATTCTGCAGGTGTTTCAGCCGAGGCAATATCTCCAAAAGTCAACAGCAAATGGTTGGCTGTTGCGGTTACGGGAATTGGTACTGCGGGAGCCATATTTTTTCCTATCACGGATATGACCGAATTTTTATATTTCATAGGTTCGGTGTTTGCCCCCATGATAGCCATTCAGATTGCTGAATTTTATTTGTTAAAAAGATGTGCAGAAAACCAGAAGTTCAGTATCAGAAACATGATTATCTGGTTCGTTGGATTTGTTATTTACAGATTTTTTATGCGTGTTGATCTCATTGTCGGGAGCACATTGCTCGATGTGGTTATAACCATAATCATCTGTATTATAGTAGATTTTGCCTGGCAGAGGAGGAAACATAATGAAAGAGTTTGATACGCAGTTATATTTTATTACCGATAGTACGGGTTACTCCAGGAAAGAATTCCTATATCGTGTTGAGCAGGCGCTTTCAGGCGGTGCAACCATGGTTCAACTTCGAGAAAAAGACAAATCCACACGGGAGTATGTGGAACTTGCCAAGGAGGTTCACAGACTTGCGAAAAAATATCATGTTCCCCTTATCATTGATGACAGAGTAGATGTTGCGCTTGCTGTGAATGCTGAGGGCGTTCATGTGGGGCAATGTGATATGCCTGTGGCAATGGCAAGAAAACTTATGGGCGACGATAAGATTATAGGGGCAACTGCCAAAACTGTCGGACAAGCAAAGGAGGCATACCAACAAGGTGCGGACTATCTTGGGGTTGGTGCAATTTACCCTACCACGACAAAAGTCAAGACTGTGCTGACATCGGTTGAAACCTTAAACGATATTTGCCATGCAGTTCCTATTCCTGTCAATGCCATTGGGGGACTGAATAAGGAAAACATAGAAATCCTTAAGGGAATACCGATTGCGGGAATTTGTGTGGTATCCGCCATTATGAAAGCGGAAAATCCTCAAGAAGAGGCAGACGTTTTAAGACAAGCTATTGAATCTATAAAGGGAGGGATAGTATGAAAACAGTTTTGACGGTTGCGGGATCCGATTCCTCTGGAGGTGCGGGGATTCAGGCGGATTTAAAAACCTTTCTGGCAAACGGCGTGTATGGCATGAGTGCAATTACCGCATTGACGGCACAAAATACCATGGGCGTCAGGTCAGTCTTGGAAGTAACGCCGCAATTTTTGCAACAACAACTGGAGGCGGTATTTGAAGATATCCCTCCTGATGCGGTTAAGGTCGGGATGGTGCCGACGGCAGAGTTGATAGAGACCTTTTCGGCTTGCCTGAAACAATGGGAAGCTCCCAATCTGGTTATAGACCCTGTCATGGTGTCGACCAGCGGATCATCATTGATACAACGAGATGCGGTGGAGGTTCTAAAGAGAGAGCTCTTTCCGATTGCGACAGTGATTACCCCGAATATTCCTGAGGCGGAGCGGCTGACAGGGAAAACAATACGTACATCGGAGGATATGTGCGAGGCAGCAAAACAATTGGGGGATCAATGGGGGTGCGGAGTTCTGGTCAAGGGCGGACATTTGCTGTGGGATGCCAATGATGTTTTATACTGTCATGAAAAAGTGCGATGGTTTCAGGGGAAACGAATTGCAAACAATAACACTCACGGAACAGGATGCACCCTTTCCTCGGCAATTGCGGCCAATCTTGCCAAGGGGATATCTTTGGAAGAAGCTGTTGTAAACGCAAAGGATTATATAAGTGGTGCCTTGTCTGCAATGCTGAATCTGGGGAACGGTTCCGGGCCTTTGCATCATGGATTTTCTGTTGTGGGATTCCACCAAAATAGTGATTGAAAAGGCGAGAGCACTGTGGTATACTACTTGCAGTTGACAAAAACTGAGGTGGCGTTGTATGTATTCACTTTTATTGGCAGTTATATATCTGGCATTTATCAGTTTGGGCCTTCCCGACTCTCTGCTTGGCTCCGGATGGCCGGTGATGCAGGGTGTGCTGGAGGTTCCCGTTTCTTATGCGGGGATTATTTCTATGATTATTTGCGGGGGAACCATTGTTTCCAGCCTTTCCTCCAATTTTTTGACACAGAAACTGAATACCGGATTGGTAACGGCATTCAGCGCGGCATTGTCTGCACTTTCCCTGTTTGGATTTTCGGTGGCGGACTCTTTTTGGGAACTTTGTTTCTGGGCGGTTCCCTATGGTCTTTCTGCAGGGGCGATTGATGCTGCAATGAATAACTATGTGGCAATTCACTATTCTTCCAAAACCATGAGTTGGCTTCATGCGTCCTGGGGGGTGGGTGTGACCATCAGTCCGTACATTATGGGATTTTGTCTCTCTCATCAGTATGGGTGGAATATGGGATACCGCAGCGTGTTTTTTATCCAACTGCTTCTTGCGTGCATGACCTTTTTGGCACTTCCCTTATGGGACAAGAGAAATAAGGCGACCGAGGGGGAGAAGACACCCAAACAAGTAACGCTGAAATCTGTGTTGAAAATCAGCGGCGTTCCGTACATATTGCTGGCGTTTTTCGGATTCTGTGCATTGGAGTCTACTGCGGGACTTTGGGCAAGCAGTTACATGGTGGGTGCACGGAGCGTAGATCCGGAAACGGCGGCTCGGTTTGCGGCATTGTTTTATCTTGGAGAAACGGCGGGAAGATTTTTGAATGGATTTGTGGCAGACCGCTATGGAGATAAGACCATGATACAGGTCGGTATCTGGACTATGCTTGTGGGGGTAGTCATGATTCTATTGCCCATTTCGGATAACACCGTGGCACTTGCGGGATTGATTGTGGTGGGGCTTGGCGCCGCACCGGTTTATCCTTGCATCATCCATGCGACGCCGTTAAATTTCGGTGAGGAAAACTCTCAGGCGTTGGTGGGAATCCAGATGGCATCAGCCTATGTTGGCAGTACCTTTATGCCTCCGTTGTTCGGAATATTGGCACAATATCTTCATATTGGATGGTATCCGGTCTATCTGGGAGCCCTTGTATTGCTGATGTTGATGTCTACGGGATGCCTGAATCGCTGTTTGGAACAAAATGGTGAAGAATAGACTTGACGGAAACGACCAATTTTGCTATAATGAGCAGATGAAATCATAGAACTGGTATTTACCGATAAAAGAGGGATGAACTATGGAAAAATTAGGTTTGAATGAAATCCGAGAGAGATACCTTTCTTTCTTTGAAAGCAAAGAACATTTACGACTGCCGTCCTTTCCCCTGGTACCCCAGGGTGACGCCAGCCTTTTGCTGATTAATGCAGGTATGGCACCTTTGAAACCCTACTTCCTGGGAAAGGAAACACCGCCCAGAAAGCGGGTAACCACCTGCCAGAAGTGTATCCGTACACCGGATATTGAATGCGTGGGACAGACTGCCCGTCACGGCACATTTTTTGAGATGCTGGGCAACTTCTCCTTTGGAGATTACTTTAAGACAGAGGTAACCAAGTGGGCGTGGGAATTTATTACTGAAGTATTGGAGATTCCCAAAGACCGTCTCTGGGTCAGCGTTTATGAAGAAGATAAAGAAACTGTGGAACTGTGGACCAAGAATGTAGGGGTAGACCCTGAACGGATTGTCTTTTTGGGAAAAGAAGACAACTTCTGGGAAATTGGTACCGGTCCCTGCGGTCCTTGTTCTGAAATTTATTTTGACCGTGGTGAAGAATTTGGCTGCGGAAGTCCTGATTGTGCCGTTGGCTGTGAGTGTGATCGTTACGTAGAGTTCTGGAATCTGGTATTTACCCAGTTTGACAAGGATGAGAACGGCAACTATAACCGCCTTGCACACCCCAACATTGATACCGGTATGGGATTGGAGCGTATGGCGTGCATTATGCAGGGCGTAACCTCTATTTTTGAGGTAGATACCATTCGTAAGATTCTGGATACTGCTGCAGAAATGGCAAAAGTGGACTATGGTAAGGATAAGAAAACGGATATTTCTCTTCGTGTCATCACTGACCATATCCGTAGCACGGTATTTTTGGTATCAGACGGCGTTCTTCCTTCCAATGAGGGAAGAGGCTATGTTTTGAGACGACTCCTGCGCAGAGCGGCAAGACACGGCAAACTGCTGGGTATTGAAGGCGCATTCCTTTACAAACTGGCAGCAGTGGTTGCACAAGAGAGCAAGAGCGCATATCCTGAACTGGAACGCAACTTTACTTATATTGAGAAAGTTATCAAGACCGAGGAAGAACGGTTTGCCGGCACGGTAGACCAGGGACTTGCCATCCTGAATGAATATATGGATGCTGTAAAAGCTGAAGGAAAGACAGAACTTTCCGGTGAGCAGGCGTTCAAGTTGAATGACACCTATGGGTTCCCCATTGATCTGACCCGTGAAATCGTAGCGGAGCATGGTCTGGGGGTTGACCTTGATGGATTCAAAGCGTTGATGGATGAACAGAAAAAGCGTGCCCGTACCGCTCGTGGCGACATGGAAGATGCAGCATGGGAAGAAGACATCTTTGCTGTCATTGAGGGAAATACTGTATTTAATGGTTATGACAACGACGAAGTTGCAGGTAAGATACTGGGTATTGGCAAAGATAATGTGCTTGTTGATAACGCGGAGGCAGGCGACGAGGTTATTTTGGTGCTTGATACCACTGCATTCTATGCAGAAAGCGGCGGTCAGGTTGGTGACAGCGGTGAGATTGTTGCACAGAATGCGGTTGTCAAGATTGTTGACACCAAGAAGAAAAACGGAAAATTCCTGCACAAGGGTGTTGTGGAATCCGGCATCATTCAAACCGGAGATAGCGTAACAGCGAAGATTGATGTTGTACGCCGTAGCGCGATTCGCAGAAACCACTCTGTGGTACACTTGCTGCAGGCGGCTCTTAAGAGTGTGTTGGGTGACCATGTGGCACAGGCAGGTTCTTATGTGTCGGAAGACAGAATGCGTTTTGACTTCTCTCACTTTGAAGCAATGACGCAGGAAGAACTTGCAAAGGCAGAAGCACTGGTCAATGAGCAGATTCTCAATGATCTTTCCATTGACTGCTTTGAAAAATCTTTGGATGAAGCCCGTGAAATGGGTGCAGTTGCATTGTTCAGCGAAAAATACGGTGCAACAGTACGTGTGGTTAAGATGGGGGATTACAGCATTGAACTTTGTGGCGGTACCCATGCATCCTCTACCGGCAAACTGGGACTTTTCAAGATTTTGTCAGAGAGCGGTGTGGCTGCCGGTGTACGCCGTATTGAAGGCGTGACCGGAATGGGTGTTCTGAAGGTTCTGGAAGAAAAAGATGCATTGATCCAGAAGACCGCACAGACCTTGAAAACCAGTCCCAAAGAACTTGCAAACAAAGCAGAAGGTTTGATGGAAGAACTGAAAGAGAGCAAGCGTGAAATTGACAGCCTGAAGAGCAAGATGGCAAAGGATGCCATTGGCGACGTTCTGGATGGGGCTGAGACCGTTGGGGAAACTCTGGTTGTTGCCAAACTGATGGGCGACGGCATGGATATGAATACCTTGCGTGAAATTGGAGATACCCTAAAGAGTAAAGAAAATAATGCAGTTATCGTTCTTGCATCCAAAGACGGAGCAAAAGTCAACATTATCTCCATGGCAACGGCTGAGGCTGTTTCCAAGGGTGCACATGCCGGAAAGATCATTTCCGAAGTTGCCAAGACCATGGGCGGCGGAGGCGGCGGTAAGCCGGAATCTGCACAGGCAGGTGGTAAAGACTCCTCTAAAGCAGAAGAGGCGCTTGCCAAGGTTCTGTCGTTGGTAAAAGAACAGTTGCAGTAAGGAGGAATCTTTGATGGATTGTTTGTTCTGTAAAATTGCGGCAGGAGAAATTCCCTCTACCAAAGTATATGAGGATGAACTGGTGTACGGATTTCTGGATATTGAGCCTCAGGCACCGGTGCATATCATTTTGATTCCCAAGGAACATATTCCTTCTGCAAATGCACTTTGCAGTGAGAATTGCGGTGTGGTTGGACATATTTTTGCAGTTGCGGCAAAGCTGGCTGAGGAACAGGGCTTTTCTGAGAAAGGCTACCGGATAGTTAATAACTGCGGTGAAGACGGCGGACAGACAGTACAACACCTGCATTTTCATCTTCTGGCAGGCAGAAACCTGGGTTGGCCTCCGGGTTAAGTTTATGAAACAGGAGCGGGACGGTCATTGCAGACTGTCTCGCTTTTTATATTGCATTTTATTGGAAAAGTATGATATACTAAAAAAGAAAAGGAGTGAATTTGATGCAGACCAAGAAACTTTGTCAGGGCGTGGATCTTCGTGCGATTTCAAACCCTAAATTCAAAACCAATACATTAAGTGTGTTTTTCCATATACCCTTAAAAAGGGAAACGGTGACCATGGCGGCACTTTTGCCATCTGTGCTGAAGCGGGGATGCGAAAAATATCCGGAGTTCAAACTTATGACCAGACACCTTGCAGACCTCTACAGTGCCGGATGCGGTGTAGGCGTCAGAACCAAAGGCGATGGAGAAATTCTTTACTTTACTATGGATTACATTGCAGACCGGTATATTGGCGAAAACCTGACTGCCAAGGTAACGGAATTTTTAAGTGAACTGATTTTCTCTCCCTTGGTTCAGGACGGAGGTTTTTTGCCGGAATATGTAGAAAGCGAAAAGACGAATCTGCGCAACGCAATCTTAGGATTGATTAACGATAAAAAAGAATATGCCGATGTAAAATGTCGGGAAGCCATGTTTGGGAAAGATGGTTACGGCATGTTTGAGGCAGGCTATGCAGAGGATTTAGACGAGATTACGCCACAGAAGTTGTATGCGTTCTATCAGGATGTGATTCAGAATGCCAAAGTGGACATTTTTGTTGGCGGAACAGTAACAGAAACGGATTTAGCTTGTGTTGCTGAGATTCTTGGTGAGAAGTGTTCGGATAGAGAAGCGTCTTTTGTGCCCACCATTTGGGCAAGGCATGACCGAACGGAGGTTCAGCAGATTACCGAATCCATGCAGACGGCACAGAGCAAACTTTCCATCGGACTTAAGTGCGGAGTAGACCCGACGACAGAAGAGTATTACGCCCTGATGCTGGGAAGTTGTATTTTTGGAGGAAGTCCTTTTTCCAAGTTGTTCAACAATGTTCGGGAGAAGTTAAGCCTTGCTTATTATGCGGCATGCCGTACCGATCGGTTAAAAAGTGTGATGATGATCAGTTCCGGTATTGAAACAGGGAACTTTCAAAAGGCGTATGATGAAATTCTGGTTCAGCTGGAAAAGATGAAACAGGGTGAAATCAGTCAGGAAGAGTTGGAAGCTGCAAAGAAATATCTTGCCAGTGGGTTGATTGCTATGTATGATAATATGCGTGTTCTGGAGGATTATTATCTCAGTCAAGCAATTATGGGACAGCACCAGACGCCGGAAGAATTGATTAAAAATTTGTCCGCCGTTACCATAGACCGGATTCAGGCTGTGATGAAGAATCTGCAAGTGGATACGGTGTATTTCCTGAAAGGGGAGGTGTGACAGATGGAGATGAACAGATACTATCAGGAACAATTGCAGGAGGAAATGCAATGTGCAGTCCATCCAAGCGGACTTAGGGTATATGTATTTCCCAAAAAGGGATTTCAGAAATACTATGCCATCTATGGTACTGAGTATGGATCGATTGATAGCGTATTTCAGGTTCCCGGAGAGGATGCCATGATCAAGGTTCCGGACGGAATTGCCCATTATCTGGAACATAAAATGTTTGAGGAAGAAGACGGCGGAGATGCGTTCCAACGATTTGCCCTCACCGGCGCCAACAGTAATGCTTTTACCAGTTTTGATATGACCGCGTATCTGTTTTCCTGTACGGATCGGTTTTATGAAAATCTGGATATCCTTTTGGACTTTGTGAATTGTCCTTGTTTTACCGAGGAAAATGTCGCAAAGGAGCAGGGTATCATCGGTCAGGAAATCAAAATGTATGAGGATGATCCGGAATGGAGGGTGTTCTTCAATACCCTGACGGCGTTATTTCACAATAATCCGGTGAAAATTGATATTGCCGGAACGGTAGAAAGTATTGCTCAAATTACGCCGGAACTCTTATATCGTTGTTATCACACTTTCTATAATCCTGCCAATATGGTTTTGGTTTTGGTGGGAGATGTGGATATGGAAACAGCCATGTCCTATGTAGATAAGCATGTGGATGCAAGCCGGAATTTGGGACAGATACCCAGAGAAGAAGTTGTTGAACCCCGGGAAAGGGTGCAGGAGAGAATTTCACAAAAACTGGTGGTTTCCCAACCTTTGTTCCGGATAGGATTTAAGGATTGCAATATGGATCTGGACGCCGAAGCCATGATGAAAAAGGAACTGGCAACCGAGGTGATTCTGGATGCAGTATTTGGCAGATGCAGTGACTTATATCATCAATTATACGAAAGCGGTTTCATTGACAGCACCTTTGACGCAGAGGCAGATTTATCTAAGCGGTATGGATTCAGCTTGCTAGGCGGAGAGAGCAAGGATCCTGAGGCGGTTTATGCCAAAATTAAGGAGCGGCTTGCGGAATTGATGGAAACGGGAATTCCGGCTGAAGATATCGCTCGTTCCAAAAAGAAATTGAAATCTTCTCACATCCGCATCTTTAACAGTGTGGAGAGGATGGGCAACACCTTTATCCGTCAGATATTCTCAGGCTATAATCCCCTTTCTGCAGGTGATGCGCTGAATGCCTTGACCGAACAGGAAATCAATGACAGACTGCGGGAACACTTTGCGGTGGATAACTGTGTGCTTTCGGTTGTTTATCCCATGGACGAAGAATAGGAAGTGATAGCGATGATGAACCATATTTCATTTCCCGGACTGGGACTTTCCTTCTCGGTAAGTCGGGTGGCATTTGAAATTTTTGGCATTTCGGTTTACTGGTACGGCATCCTGATTGCATTGGGACTTTCCCTTGCACTGTTATATGGTTTTCGGGAAAGCAAACGGGTTGGATTGAGCGGAGATGATTTGCTTAACATGATTCTGATTGCGGTGCCGGTTGCTATTGTTTGTGCAAGAACGTATTATGTTATCTTCAGCTGGCAGGATTACAAAGATAATCTGTGGTCGGTGTTGGATATCCGTGGCGGAGGAATTGCAATCTACGGTGCCATTATCGGGATTTGCGGAGTGATTCTTTGCTATTGTAAGGCGAAAAAGTTGTCTATTGGAAAAGTATTGGATATCCTTGCTGTCGGACTTTTGATTGGGCAGGCGATCGGCCGTTGGGGGAACTTTATCAATGGTGAGGCCTTTGGCGGATTTACGACTCTGCCATGGGCAATGACGATAAAACAGGTTGCATACAGCGTTCATCCTACTTTTCTTTATGAATCGATATGGAATTGCGGAGGACTTATCCTCTTGCTGTTCTATAAGAAAATCAAGGAGTTTGACGGCGAACTGTTCTCTGCCTACCTTGCATGGTATGGACTTGGAAGAGTATGGATTGAGGGGCTGCGTGCAGACTCCCTCTACATAGGAGATTTCAGAGTATCGCAATTGTTGGCAGGAGCCACATTGATACTTGGAATTGTACTTATCCTTTATGGAAGAATCCGACGTGCCAAAATAAAATAAAAATAAACAAGAAAGACCTTGAGGAATGGAAATAATCCATTCTTTGAGGTCTTTTTTTGTTTTGAAAAAAACAAACTCCTTTTTTGGATAAAACTGCCGATGGATTTTCACCAATGCTGTAAAAAACTGTGGGCAAAGGTCAAAGGTTGAAAAAATGGGAAAAATGAGAAAAAAGAGGTGCAAAAATAAGGATATTTTGCGGGATAAAAACGAATGGAGAAACAATTGGAAAGAATTTGTAAAAAAAATTTAATATTTTTTCAAAAAAAGTCTTGCAATCTTTATAGAAATGGGGTACAATGAGAGAGAAGTGGGGCAAAGTGGTGCTGAGTGCATCAAAGTGGGTTAAAAATGACCCTAAAACAACTATTTTTGCCCATTTGAAATCAAAAAGGAGGTGACGGCGATGTTTACAGGCGAATATGACCAGACTTTGGACAGTAAGGGCAGAGTGAATATTCCTTCCAAGTTCCGGCAGGAACTGGGTGAGACATTCGTCGTTGCCAAAGGTTTGGAAAACTGTGTTAAGATTTATCCACAGGTAGAATGGGAACGATTCCAAAATGTTCTTCGCAGTCAGCCGTCAAGCAAACGGCGGGGTTTGGAGCGTTTTTTCTTTAGCGGAGCAGAAGAACGCAGTATTGATGGACAAGGCCGAGTATTGATTTCGCCCAAAATGAGAGAATATGCCAATCTTACGGATGAGATTGTTGTTATCGGGGTTTCTGATACGGTGGAAATCTGGAATCGCAATGACTGGAATGAATATATGAACCGTCCTGAGTTCAGCGCAGAAGCCATTGCAGAAACCATGGAGGAGCTGGAAATCTAATGGCATTTCATCATATTTCGGTTTTGCTGAAAGAAAGTGTCGATGCACTGAAGATTCGTCCGGACGGTGTTTATGCTGACGGAACCTTGGGCGGCGGCGGACATAGTGCCATGGTGTGCGGTAACTTGTCGGAGCAAGGAACCTTGATTGGAATTGACCGGGATACCGTTGCCCTGCAGGCCGCAGGAGAGAGGCTCCGTGGATTTGAGTGCAAAAAGCATCTGGTACACAGAAATTTTTTTGAAATCAAAGATATTCTTGCGGAACTTGGAATAGACGGTCTTGATGGCGCTATTTTAGATCTGGGCGTTTCTTCACCTCAATTGGATGATGCTCAGCGGGGATTCAGCTATCACCAGACGGCGAGGCTGGATATGCGGATGGATCGGGATGCAGGGCTGGATGCATGGCAGGTGGTCAATACCTATGAGGAAAGTCATCTTGCGGACATTATCTTTCGGTATGGAGAAGAACGGTATGCCAGAAGAATTGCAGCTGCCATTGTTGAGACCAGAAAAAAGAAACCTATTGAAACTACCACGGAACTTTCCGATGTGATAAAAAATGCGTTTCCTCCGGCGCAACGGTATGGGGACAAGCATCCCGCAAAACGGACCTTTCAGGCAATCCGGATTGAAGTCAATCAGGAATTGGAAGGATTGGATACAGCTGTGCGGGATTTTGTTCAGGTGTTGAATAAGGGCGGAAGATTGGCAATTATCACGTTTCATTCGTTGGAAGACCGCATTGTTAAAAATGTATTTGCTGATTTGGCAAAGGGGTGTGAGTGCCCCAAGGATTTTCCGGTTTGTGTTTGCGGGAAACAGCCGCAGGTAAAATTAATTACCAGAAAGCCTGTGATTGCAGGCAAAGAAGAATTACAGGATAATAACCGAGCCCATAGTGCAAAACTTCGGGTGATAGAAAAATTATAGAAGGGAAGAACTGCCGATGCCTACACAGACACCTGTCAGAAGAAGCACAACTGCATATAGAGAACGGCCTGTTACCGGCAGTTATGACCGCTACAACGGATACGGACAGGGACGGCAGAGTACCGCCCGTGTTTATGATTTTCCCATAACCTATCCGGACAGAATTCCGGTACAGCCCCGCAAAAAGGAGACGGTGCAGGAGGCTTCCAAACAGAAGCGGAAAGGGATTCAGGTTCATAGAGGGAATCTTTTGAAGACGTTTATGAGAATTTTTCTGGTGGTTGGCTTATGTATGTTGATGCTGTATCGATATGCCACCATTTTGGAATATTCCAATCAGATTGATGATTTGCAGACACAGATTTCAGCCATCAGTGCAAAAAATCAGTCGTTGCAAACAAAACTTGATAGAGGACTGGAGTTAAGTGTACTGGAGGAGTATGCGACCGGTCAGTTGGGAATGATTCGCCCGGACAATTCCCAAATGTTTTATATTGATATGCAACTCAGCGACGTTGCAAAGGGCGAGGCTTCCGTAATCAGCAGTGAGGCAAAATCGGCGCTTCAGGGTGCTCCCGGTGCTTTGGTTCATGCGTTACGGGTATTAAAATAACAGTTGTTTGCATATACTTCAAAACGAGGCAACGATGTTTGAGAGAAGGATAGCGGGGATTTCTGACAGAAACTCCGCTATTTATGTCTATAAAGTCTGATGAAAGGAAGAAACCGGTCATGAAGCAAAGCCGACTGATACAAAAACGAAGAATTATGCTTGTTCTCACCATAATGGTGGTGATATTCAGTGCATTGTTGGTGCGGACTGCATGGGTGCAGATTATTAACGGGGAAGAACTTTCCCGTAAGGCGTTGGAACAGCAGACCAGCGATAATACAGTAAGTGCAAAACGGGGAAATATCTTTGACCGGAATTATAAGGTGCTTGCGGGGAATACTACAGTAGAGACCATCAGTATTACGCCGGAGAATATCCGCAACAGCATCAAAGATAAAGGATTAAGTGTTGGTCGGATTGCAGAACAAATTGCTGAGATTCTTGGGTTAAAGCCGGAAACGGTGGAAACAAAGATTGAAAAGCAGAGCAGTTTTGAATATTTGAAAAAGAAAGTGGATAAGGATATTGCGGATGAACTGCGTTTGTATATGGAGGAAACCGGTGTCCGTGGTATCAGTTTTGTAGAAGATGTCAAGCGGTTTTACCCTTATAACAATCTTGCGTCTCATGTAATCGGCTTTGTAGGAGATGATAATCAGGGATTGGAAGGCGTAGAAAGTATTTATGATGATGAGTTGAGCGGAGTCCCCGGACGGGTGATTACCGGACGGCAGTCAACCGGTCTGGATGTGTCTTCTTCCTATGAAAGTTATATTGCGGCACAAGATGGTGCCAGTGTTGTGCTGACCATTGATGAGGTTATCCAAAGCTATGTGGAAAAGCATCTGGAACATGCCAGAATTATCAATGAGTTGGAAGTGGGTGCTGCGGCAATTGTGATGGATGTCAATACCGGTGAAATTCTTGCCATGAGTTCCAAACCGGATTACGATTTGAATCAGCCCTTTGCCATTACCGATGCCATTCGGGCGCAGCACGAGAATATTGATGAAGAACTGGCATCTTTGGAGGGTAGTGAATACAATGCCCGTTTGACTGAAGTGGTGCAGGGTGTCCGCAGAAACAAAGCGGTGGTGGATTCCTATGAACCGGGTTCTACCTTCAAGTCGGTGGTAGCATCCGTTGCGTTGGAAACCGGAGCATGTACTTTGGAAGACACCTTTACCTGCGGTGGTTCCTATAAGGTTCTGGATCGGAGCATCAACTGTGCCAACCGGAACGGACATGGACATCAGACCTTCCAGGAGGCGGTGCAGAATTCCTGCAACCCGGCGTTCATTCAGATTGGTGCAAAAATAGGGAAAAGCCGGTTTTTGACCGGAGCGCGCGCCTTTGGATTTTTTGAAAAAACCGGCATTGAACTTCCCGGTGAGGCGGCAGGTCTTGGTTTTACTACCAACAGTTTTACGGAACTTGACCTTGCGACTTCATCCTTCGGACAGTCGGTAACCGTGACGCCGCTCCAGATGATTACTGCCATCAGTGCTGTTGCCAATGGAGGAAAACTTTACAAACCGCACTTGATTAAGGAAATCGTCAACTCGGATCGTGTGGTTATTAAAAAGACGGAACCCCAAATGGTGCGTCAGGTAATTTCAGAGGAAACCAGCAATAAAATGAGGACGATTTTGGAATCCGTTGTTTCTAAAGGCGGCGGTAAAAACGCATACATTGCCGGCTACCGCATTGCAGGGAAAACAGGAACATCCGAGAAGATTCCTCGTGGTAATGGTAAATACATTGCATCGTTTTTGTCCTTTGCTCCGGCAGATGATCCCCAGATTGCGTGCCTTGTTATTCTGGATCAACCACCGGTGGGTAACGTATATTACGGCGGAACCATTGCGGCTCCGGTTGTGAAAAATATTATGGAAGAAACCCTTAGGTATCTGGAAGTGGAACCTCGATATAACGAAGATGAAAAAGCTTATGTAGACATTGAACTTCCTGATATTTCAGGAAAATCCCGTCAAGAGGCAACCGATATTTTAAAGGAAGCTGGTTTTTCCATCCGGTTCAAAGGAAAAGGCGACCGGATTATTGACCAAATTCCCAAAGCGCATACCAGACTCAGCGCCGGATCTACCGTTGTGGCTTATCTTGAGGGGACAACGGCAGAACGCTCGGTGACAGTACCCAATGTCGTCGGGGAAACGGCATCTTCTGCGTCGGCAGTTCTTCGCGGGGCAGGGTTGAATGCGAGAATTCGGGGCGTTCCCGGAGAAGGCGGTGCTATTTGTGCATCTCAATCTCCTGAAGCAGGAGCTATTGTAGAACCCGGAACGGTGATTACCGTGAACTTTAAATATCAGGGTGCGATAGAATAAAACGGAAGTGAGGAAACACAGATGAATCTTTCGGAATTACTGAAGCATATTGAGGTAACTAGTATCGACGGTACTGAACGGATGGAAATTACAGGATTGGCATTCGATTCCCGTGCAGTAAAGCCGGGTAATCTGTTTGTGTGCATTTCGGGTTTTCAGACAGATGGACATCAGTTTGCAAAAGGGGCGGTGGAAAACGGTGCCATTGCTGTTGTGGCAGAACGGGAACTTGAAGATGTGGGGGTTACCTGCATTCGGGTAGAGAACAGCCGTCTTGCCCTTGCAAAATTGGCGGCGGCATTTTATGGAAACCCCGACCAAAAGTTTTGCCTGATTGGCATTACCGGGACCAACGGGAAAACCACCACCAGTTATCTGATAAAATCTGTTTTGGAAGCCATGGGCAAAAAAGTAGGTCTGATTGGTACCAACCAGAATATGATTGGCACAGAAGTAATTCCTACCCACCATACAACGCCGGATTCTTTGGAGTTGATGCGTTTGTTTGCGATGATGGCAGACAAGGGTGCTGAATATGTGGTGATGGAGGTATCCTCTCATTCGTTGGCGCTGGACCGTGTAGCGGCGTGTTCGTTTGATGTGGGAGGATTTACTAATATTACTCAAGACCATCTGGATTTTCATAATACAATGGAGGAATACTTGTCGGCAAAAAGCATTTTATTCCGGTATGCAAAAGCCGGAGCTGTCAACATGGATGATGATGCGGCAAACTATCTTCTGGAACATGCTACCTGCGACGCTATGCTGACTTACGGTATTGAGGAGCATGCTGACATGCAGGCATCTCAGGTGGAATTGAAAGAAAATGGCGTAAAATTCAATCTTTCCTATGAAGGAAAAGAATATGATGTGGAATTGGGCATTCCGGGAAAATTTTCGGTTTACAATGCTATGACCGCACTTTCTTGTCTTGCAGCAGCGGGAATTTCTATGGAAGATGCTGTCCGCTATCTGAAAGTTGCAAGAGGTGTTAAGGGCAGAGTGGAAATGGTGGAAACCGGTCGGGATTACAGCGTTATCATTGACTATGCTCATACACCGGACGGTCTTTTGAATGTGATTTCCACCATTCGAGGGTTTGCAAAAGGCCGGATTTTGGTAGTGTTTGGATGCGGCGGTGACCGTGACCGAACCAAACGGCCTGAGATGGGAAAAATTGCGGCGGAACTTGCAGACCTTGCCATTGTGACCAGTGATAATCCCCGCTCGGAAAATCCGGATGCCATCATTGCGGATATTCTGGAGGGGGTCAAAGAAGCAAATGGTGAATATGTGGTAGTACCCAATCGGTTTGAAGCCATTGAATATGCTTTGGACCATGCACAAAAGGACGATATTGTTCTTCTGGCAGGAAAAGGTCATGAAACCTATCAGATTCTGGCAGACCGAACCATTTCTTTTGATGAAAGGGAAATTGTCCACAAACTTTTGCATAATCAGGGGGAATCACGATGGAGTGGATTCTAAATATCAGGCGTGCCGCCAGAGCCATGGGCGGCGAAATACATAACTGTGACGGCGACGAATTGATTCAAGCGGTGTCTACTGATACCCGCAAGATTGCAAGCGGTGCCTTGTTCTTTGCCTTGAGCGGAGAGCGGTTTGATGGCCATAAATTTGTTCCCGATGCAGTAGCGGCAGGTGCTGTTTGCTGTGTGGTTTCCAGAGATGCAGAAAGCTTTGGTTCTCTTCCGGTGATTGTGGTGGAGGATACCCACAAGGCATTGAGAGATCTTGCCGAGGCATATCGAAAACGGTTTCAGGTTCCTGTGGTAGGAATTACCGGAAGCGTAGGGAAAACGTCCACCAAAGAAATGATTGCATCAGTATTGGGAGAAAACTTCAGGACCCATGTTACCAAAGGAAATTTTAATAATGAAATCGGACTTCCGCTGACGGTATTTGATTTGCAGGAAGAAGATGAGATGATGGTTCTGGAAATGGGGATGAGTAACTTCGGCGAAATTTCCAGATTGACCAAAATTGCCAAACCGGACACAGCGGTGATTACCAATATCGGGGTGTCACATATTGAGCATCTGGGAAGCCGTGAGGGAATCCGTCAGGCAAAATTTGAGATTATGGAAGGATTGCAGATGGATGGAACCGTCATTCTGAACGGGGATGACGATTTGCTGTGGGAGGCACGGGGTGACATTGAGTTTGAAACCTTGTACTTTGGTATCCACAACAAGAACTGCGACCTTTGTGTCAGCGAAATCCGTTCTTTTTCCGACGGCAGTGAATTTACCTGCAAAATTGACGGAGAGATGCAGAAGTTTTCTATTGGCGTTCCGGGAGAACATCATGTATACAATGCATTGGCAGCAATTCTGGTGGGTATGAAATACAATATCGGGGTTGGTGATATCAAGGCGGGAATTCGTAAATTCTCTCCCAGCGGACTTCGGCAAACCTTGATTGAATATCCCAATTACAAAGTTATCCGTGACTGCTATAACGCAAGTCCGGCATCTATGAAATCGGGATTGGAGGTACTCTCTCTTACCGAAACAACCGGAAGACGGGTGGCATGTCTTGCAGACATGTTGGAACTGGGGGCAATTTCTCAGAAAGCACATCTGGCGGTGGGAAAACTTGCGGTTAAGTACGGTGTCGAATGTTTGATTACTGTAGGCCAAGAAGCAAAAATGATTGCACAGGGTGCTATAGAGGAGGGTATGAATCCTGCTGATATTCATCAATTTGAAACCAATGCTGAACTGATAGAAAAATTGGCGGTGGTTCTGAGAAAACAGGATTTGATTCTGGTGAAAGGTTCTCGGGGCATGCGGCTGGAGGAAATTGCAGATGCCATTGGAGAAATGGCTTAAACGGAGGAATCGTTAATGTTGAGTTTAGGAATTACACTGATACTTTCATTTGTTATTGCGGTTCTGTGTGGAAAATGGTTAATTCCGGTTCTGCACCGACTGAAATTTGGACAGGAGATTCGGGATGAGGGCCCAAAATGGCATGAAAAAAAATCCGGAACCCCAACCATGGGAGGATTTATCTTTATTTCCGGAATTATAGGTTCGTTGCTTTTGGTTTGCGTAGGACTTTTCTTTCTGGGAGGGGAAACACCCAATTTTACCGACCTTTCCATTATGCTTCTCATGATGCTTGCTTATGCCGCAATTGGATTTGTGGATGATTATATCAAGGTGATTCTGAAACGGAATCTGGGATTGACTGCAGGACAAAAATTCTTTTTGCAAATGCTGGTTGCAGCGGTCTTTCTTTCCTGGGCAGTTCTGGGGGGACATATTACAACTCTGATTCAAATTCCTTTTACCTCGATTCAATGGGAAATGGGATGGATGTTTATTCCCTTTGGTGTGTTGGTCATTCTGGCAAGTGTCAACAGCGTCAATCTGACGGATGGACTAGACGGACTTGCTGCATCAGTAACTCTGCCGGTAGCATTGTTTTTCTTACTGATTTCCACGGTGAGAGGGGTTACAGACTTTGCAGTGGCATTGTTTGCCACAGCGTTGCTTGGCGGTCTTCTGGGATTTTTGGTGTATAACAAATATCCTGCCAAGGTTTTTATGGGGGACACTGGTTCTCTTTGTCTTGGTGGCGCGGTCTGTGCCATGGCAATTCTGACAGAACAACCCCTTACACTTTTGGTGGTAGGGTTTGTGTATGTGATGGAATCTCTTTCGGTTATTATGCAGGTGACATCCTTTAAGTTGACCGGAAAACGTATTTTTAAGATGAGCCCCATCCATCATCATTTTGAGATGTGCGGATGGAAAGAAACAAAAATTGTAGCGGTCTTTACGCTGGTAACTGTAGTGCTTTGTGCGCTGATGTTCTTCCTCGGTTAAAGACCCGGAAAGGAACGAATTCATGACAAACCGAACTTCTCGCCATTATGGGCAAAATTCACGGGGAAAAGGTCCCCGCAGTATTCCCAAAGATTGGGAGCGTCCTGTCAAAGGAGAAATGGACTATACATTTTTGCTGGCGGTAGGGCTTTTGATGGCATTTGGATTGGTCATGCTTTTCAGTGCCGGTAGTGCCAGAGCCCTTGCGAATTTCGGGGACAGTCTCTGGTACTTCAAGCAACAACTTAAAGGCGTTGTTTTTGGACTGGTATTGATGTTTGTTTTCTCTAATTTTGATTATCACAAACTAGGAAAATGGGCAATGCTGCTTCTTGCAGGAAGTGCATTTCTTTTGTTCTTGGTTATTCTCCCCGGGGTGGGAACCACTATCAATGGTGCAACCCGTTGGCTGTTTGGCTTTCAGCCGTCAGAGATTGCAAAATTTGCCATTATCTTGTATTTTGCATTTAGTTTATCCAAAAATTATCATAAACTATCGGATTTTCGGTACGGTCTGTGCCCTTATCTGGGGATTCTGCTCGTGTTTATTTTGCTTCTTATGTTGGAACCCCATTTTTCCTGTATCGTTCTTATGGGATTGACCTCGGTCCTCCTTTTGTTTGTGGCAGGTGCAAAAATTAAGCATTTCGTCTGGTTGAGCGTGCCTGCAGTTTTGGGTGTTATCGGCTTGATTATCGCAGAACCTTACCGCATGAAACGAATCATCTCCTTTATGGATCCTTTTGCTGATGCACAGGGAGCAGGCTTCCAGATTGTGCAGTCTCTCTATGCTATTGGTTCTGGCGGAATTTTTGGCGTTGGGTTGGGACAGAGCCGGCAAAAATATCTTGCACTTCCAGAGCCGCAGAATGACTTTATTTTCTCGGTACTTGCTGAGGAATTGGGACTTTTGGGTGCGGCAATTTTGATTGGACTCTTTATTTTCCTGATTGTACGGGGAATTAAAATTGCAGTGAAAGCACCGGACTTATTTGGTACTCTTCTGGTAACCGGTATTGTAGGTATTATTGCTTTTCAGGCAATGATTAATATTGCGGTGGTAACCGCGTCCATTCCCGTTACGGGAATGCCCCTTCCGTTTTTTAGTTTCGGAAGTACGGCACTGACCATCACCCTTGCGGAGATGGGTATTGTGCTGAATGTATCAAGGCAGATTAAAAAACCTCTTTAAGTTCAGGAGGAAAGAAAGGCGGCATCAACCATGCGTTTGTTATTTGCAGGGGGAGGAACGGCGGGACACATCAATCCGGCGTTGGCGTTGGCAAACTATTTTTCTGCAAAAGACGGGGCAGAAATTCGCTTTGTAGGTACCAAAGAAGGGTTGGAAACCAGCCTGGTTCCCGATGCAGGATATCCTCTTGACTTTATTCGGGTGCATGGGTTCAGACGAAGTCTTACATGGGAGAATTTGAAAAATCTGGCAGAGCTTCCTTTTGCGGTCAGTGCCGCTGATAAAATCATTAGAAATTTCTGTCCCGATGCAGTTATCGGTACCGGAGGATATGTTTGCGGACCGGTTCTCTATGCCGCTGCAAAACGGGGAATTCCTACCATGGTGCATGAATCCAATGCCTTTCCGGGTATTACCACAAAATTATTGTCATCTTATGTAGATACCGTTGCATTGGGAGTGGAAGATGCAAGTTTTTATCTTCCCAAAGCAAAACACATTCTGGTAACAGGAACACCAATCCGACCCTCACTTCTTGAGGGAAACGAATTTGAGGCACGGAGAATGCTGAAATTGGACTCTCGTCCTTTTATTGTCTGTTTTGGCGGAAGCCTGGGTGCCAGAGATTTTAACCGTACGTTGGTAGACTGGATTTGCAAAACAGCAAAAAAAGAAACATATCAGATTATGATGGGAACCGGAAAGTTACATCAATTTGAGGAAGTAAAGAAACGGTTTCAGGAACATGGTGTTGATATGGATACACTTTCCAATGTAACCGTTTGTGAATATATTTATGATATGAACATTGTCATGCAGGCGGCAGATATTGTGGTCAGCCGTGCCGGGGCAAGTACCTTGTGTGAGTTGACTGCATTGGGGAAACCCTCTGTGCTGGTTCCATCTCCTTATGTGACCGACAATCATCAGGAACATAACGCCCGTGCTTTAGAACGGGGTGGTGCTGCCAAGGTGATTGTGGAATCGGATTTCACGCCGGAACGGCTGGAGAAAACCCTGGCTGCTATGACGGCCCAAAAAGAGACTCTAGTATCTATGAAGCGGTCGGCAATTGCGATGGGGCATACCGATGCAACCCAACAATTGTATCGGGAAACCAAGCGCCTGATGGGAATTGAATAAAAATGGACAGAATCGGGCAAGCACTCTTTTTTCATCTTACCATACAATAGGGTATAGATGTAGGAGGTGCTTGTTGTGCGTAGACTTGCTATATACGGTGGGAGACCCCTGCAGGGAGAACTTAAAGTGCAGGGAGCAAAGAATGCGGCACTCCCCATCCTTGCGGCAACACTCTTGACCGATGAGGATTGTGAGATTGCCAATTGTCCGGATTTGACAGATGTACATGCCGCTATTGAAATTTTACAAAGTCTGGGCGCCCGTGTTTCATATGACGGCAGCACAGCGAGAATCTCGCCGTCCGGAATCAGACATTGCGAAATTTGTGAGGAACTTACTCTGAAAATGCGGTCATCCATTATGTTTTTGGGACCTATGCTCCGGCGTTGTTCAACTGCCAGCATCGGTTATCCCGGCGGATGTGCATTAGGGGAAAGACCGATCAATCTTCACATTCAAGCCCTGAAACGGCTGGGAGTAGAAATTGCCGAAGATGAATTTGGTATTCGTGCAAAAATTCAAAAATTTCAGCCCCGGATTTTGACGTTGGCATTTCCAAGTGTTGGAGCAACCGAAAATATTATGATGTTTTGCGCTGTGTCTCAAGGGGAAACGCTGATTTATCATCCGGCAAGGGAACCGGAAATTGTGGATTTGCAGAATTTCCTTAATGCTATGGGTGCTGATATTCAGGGAGCAGGAGGGGATGTCATTCACATACGCGGTGTTGCAAAGCTTCACGGCGCAAGATATGTCGTGATGCCGGACCGGATTGCGGCGGCAACTTACGCCTGCGGTGTGGTAGCCTGCGGAGGAGATATTTTGCTTAAAAACGCTGTGGCGGGACATCTGCCGGTATTTCTGGATTGCTTGCGGAATATGGGGGCAGAAGTTATCTATGAACCTGACAGCATTGGCATCCGAATGCATGGGAGACCCTTTGCGGTAGGACATATCCGTACAGAACCCTATCCTGGCTTTCCTACGGATATTCAGCCATTGATGATGGCGGCAACGCTAAAAGCAAGAGGAACAACTGCCTTTACAGAAACTATTTTTGAAAATCGGCTATGCCATGTCAATGAGTTTCTGAAAATGGGAGCAGAGATTGAGACGGAAAACTGTACGGCGGTTGTCCGTGGGGTGAGCAATCTTTCGGGAACAACAGTACATGCCTCGGATTTAAGGGGAGGTGCGGCACTTGCCATTGCGGCATTGAGTGCTTGTGGTCGGTCCGATATTGAGGGGCTTTGTTATATCGAACGGGGTTATGAAAAATTTGTACCGTCTCTGCGGGCGTTGGGCGGAGATGTGGAAGAAGTTTAGATACAGATAAAGGAGAAAAGTTATGAGACGGAGAAAGCAAAGGATGAATCTGAAACTGAAAATGGTGCTTACGTTTTTGTTGGTACTTTGTTTAGGTACTGGAATCGGTGCCATGTTTACTCCTGTTTTTCATATCAGTGAAGTACTCTGTGAAGGAATTGTGAGAATCCCGCCGGAAGAGATTTTTGCCGTAACGGGAGATATCAAAGGTAAAAATATCTTTGCTGTTTCCCTCTCGGACATTCAAAGCCGGGTTAAAGAAATTCCGATGGTGGAACGCTTGAAAATTCAACGGGTATTTCCGGATAAGATTAAGATTATCGTAGAAGAGTGTATTCCGGCCGGGTATATTCTGACCGATGATCAGTGTGTGGTTGCGGACTTAGAGGGGAAAGTTCTGGAAATTATTACGGACGAACGGGTGGATGCCATGGTGAAAACCTATTCCCCAAAAGAACCGCCCAAAAAAGAAGAAACGAAAGAAGGCGAGCCTGTACCTACCCCTTCAGCCACACCGGCACCCACGGCGGTGCCGCAGGTGGAAGAAGATGAAATGCAGAGTCTTGCAGAGGGGGATTTGCAGAGTTTGCGGGGATATTCCGTACCTTTGATATTGGGAATTCAGTTACACAAACCGGAAATAGGAAAAAAGGTAGAAAGCAAGGACAAGGAATCTCTGGAACGAGCCTTTTCCATTCTTCTGGATCTGGAAAAAGCCGGACTGCTTTCCAGAGCAACTTACCTTGATTTAAGAGATTGGGAAGATGTGACCTTAATGATAGAAAATCGGTTGGAAATCCAACTGGGGGCACCGGAGAATATGGAATACCGCAGTGCATTTTTGGCAGAGGTTATCAACAATAAGATGTCTTCCACCGAACATGCCATTATGGACTACCGCAAACCGGATATTTATGTCCGGCAGCCGGAAGATGGCTTAGAACGGGTAAAACCATCCGCGTCTCCCACACCTACAGCAGGAAAAAATCCGAAAAAAACCACGGCACCGACGGCAACATTTGCGCCAACTTCAGTGCCGGAATCGGCAACGGTTCTTGATATGGACGAAGAATAAAAAAGGGATTGTAACAGAACTGTAATAAAATTTTAATTTTTTTATAAAAATACTTTACAAAATAAAATTTCATGGTATAATGATAGTATTGAAAATTGTGTATCTTTTTACAGAGAGTTTGAGAAGGTGCGTTAAGATTAAGGAGGAACTAGAGTGTTTCAGTTTGATACGGAGAATGTAAATCCCGCAAAAATTAAAGTAATCGGTGTCGGCGGCGGTGGTAACAACGCTGTCAACCGTATGATCGATGCACAGGTGAAGTGCGTAGAATTTATTGCTGTCAATACGGACAAGCAGGACCTGACATTGTCTTCTGCTTCCCAGAAGATTCAAATTGGTGAGAAGATTACCAAAGGACTGGGCGCAGGTGCAAATCCTGAAATCGGCCTTAAGGCTGCTGAAGAGAGTCGTGACGAGATTGCGCAGGCAATCAATGGCGCAGACATGGTATTTGTCACTGCCGGCATGGGTGGCGGTACCGGTACCGGTGCAGCTCCCGTTGTTGCGGAAATCGCAAAGGAAATGGGCGTTCTGACTGTTGGTATTGTTACCAAGCCTTTCTTCTTTGAGGGAAAAGTTCGTGCAAAGAACAGCGATGAGGGTATTAAAAACCTGATGAACGCAGTAGATACTCTGGTGGTAATTCCCAATGACAAATTGCTGGAGATTGCGGAGAACCGCACTCCTATGCTGGAATCTTTCCGGATGGCAGACGATATTCTTCGTCAAGGCGTACAGGGTATTACCGATTTGATTTCCCGTCCCGGTTTGATCAGTCTGGACTTTGCGGATATCAAGACCATTATGAAAGATACCGGCTTTGCACACATGGGTATCGGCAGTGCAAGCGGAGAAACCCGTGCAGAGGAAGCTGCGAAGAAAGCAATACATAGTCCTCTGCTGGAAACCAGCATTGAAGGTGCAACCGGCGTTATTCTTAATGTTACCGGCGGTAAGGATATGGGTATTCTGGAAGTTAAGACTGCAGCTGAGTTGGTAGAAGAAGCAGCTGATAAGGATGCAAATATCATCATTGGTGCGATTATTGACGAGACCATGGGTGATGAGATTCAAGTAACCGTTATTGCAACCGGCTTTAAGGGAAATGTTCCCAATCCCGGTCAGGATGACAACTCCTTTACAAGCCTGTTGGGACGGCTTGCCAACAACGGCGGTGCAACCGCATCTCCGGCAGTTTCTCGCCCGGTAGAAAAGGTTCCGTCTTCCAATCTGTTCAGCAGATTTGGTGAAGATGATGGTATTGACGTTCCGGTTTTCCTCCGCAATCGCAATAATTAAAATGAGAAAGAGAAAACCCAAAATGGGATTCCCATTTTGGGTTTTTTATAGGTAAAACATATGTCAAATTATCAACGAACCAAAAAATCCTGTTATTTTGCATACCTTGCCATGTCCTCGGTGTTCTCGTTGCCACCCGTCTTATTTATGACCTTTCGGGAGATGTATGGTATTTCCTATACCTTGCTTGGAACCTTGGTGCTGGTCAATTTTTGTACCCAACTTGCCATTGATTTGATTTTTACTTTTTTCACAAGGTATTTTTCGGTGCAAAAGACGGTCAGGGTTATGCCGTTATTGACGGCTCTTGGACTGTTGATTTATGCCCTGTCACCCAAACTGTTTCCTGATCATGTATATATCGGATTGTTGTTGGGAACAGTTATTTTCTCGGTGGCGGCAGGTTTGTGTGAGGTGTTGCTTAGCCCTGTTGTTGCAGCACTTCCATCTGAAAACCCGGAACGGGATATGAGTATGCTGCACTCGTTGTATGCGTGGGGCGTTGTCAGCGTGGTACTAGTCAGTACACTATTCCTTGCCATCTTCGGGAATCACAACTGGATGTATTTGACTCTGTTTTTGGCGATATTTCCCCTTGTGGCGTGCTATCTATTTTGTACTTCACCCATTCCGCCTATGGATTTGGGGGACAAACCTGAGGAGAATCACCATAGCCATCGTCGGTGGGGACTTGCCCTTTGTGTCGGTTGTATTTTTTTGGGAAGCGCAGCCGAGAATGTGATGACCAACTGGATTTCCGGATACATGGAAAAAGCGCTGCATATTTCCAAGGTGTACGGAGATATTTTTGGTATGGCAGCATTTGCAGTCTTTTTGGGCATGGGAAGAACGATCTATGCCAAATACGGCAAACATATATTGAAAAGTCTGATGTTGGGTATGGCAGGCGCTGTGGTATGCTATGTGATTGCAGGAATCAGCAATTTGGGTTTTGTCGCTCTGCTTGCGTGTGTGTTAAATGGATTGGCAACCTCCATGCTCTGGCCGGGCACGCTGATTTTAATGGAAGAGAAAATTCCCCATCCGGGCGTTGCCGCCTATGCACTGATGGCAGCAGGCGGAGATTTTGGAGCCTCCATTGCACCCCAACTTATGGGGATTGTGGTAGACAAAGTTTCTTTGTCGAATTGGGCATCACAACTGGGGAACCGGTGGATGCTGACCACTGACCAGATTGGCATGAAAACAGGAATGCTGGTTGCGGCGCTATTTCCTCTGGTTGGGGTTGTTTTACTGATTGTAATGAAAAATTATTTTGCAAAACAAAAAAGTTCGCAGTAAATTACTGCGAACTTTTTGCTATTCCGCTACGCCTGCGGCCCTGGCTCCGCCAAACTCACCATTGGCATCGGCAAACCCAAAAGCATACAGTTTTCCTTCCACATGGAATCGAATCCGTATGGGCTTATTGTTCAAACTTGTTACAGAAAAATTCTCAAATTCCAGTTTTTGATTGGTGCTGTCACCGCAAAACGGATTGGATACTGCCAAAACTGTTCCGTCTGCATCCAGAAGCTCTGCTTGTACAAAGCCATCTGCATTTATGTGCAGAGTTTCTTTCCCGTGGAATATCAGCTTCCGTGTAAGCAAACTGCCTTTCCCGTTGAGGGAAACGAATCCATCGCGACGCATTTTAGCAAGACCTGTTGCGGCATTGTGATAGGGACCCGGAATGATATGGGGATCTTTGTCTGCAGCCGTAGATGCAAAGGCGGGGTCACCTGCAAAGCCTGCGTAATAAATCCATAACTCATCTCCGTGAATGATAACCGCACCGCCGGTAGATTGTACATATCCTCTGTCCCAGGTGCCTTCTCCCATAGAGGATGGAATGGCACTCTTTCTGCAAGGGCGGGAGAAGTGATATCCGTCACGGCTATACATAAACTGCAGGTCGGTAATCTTAGGTACACCATACCGATTGGTGATATCGTTTTCAGGACCGTACATAATCTGGAAGAATCCAAGCATCAAGCTTTCATAGCCAACTGCATCCACATTATAAAGCTGAGGTCTAAAATTGATATAAGGATGCTCCTTATCCCATTCATCAATCGTCAGCCACAAGGGGGCTTCTTCATCCTTCCATGCTGCACCGTCCAAGTAATTGTCACATTCTCGATATCGACGCATTCTGGATTTTCCCCATCCAGCACGGATGCTGTACACCCACTTTTTGCGGAAAGGATTATAAAACATGGTGCTTTTATCACCTGTTTTAGAGGTCAGGCGAAAATCTCTGAAATGGATACCATCATGGGATACTGCAACCACACAGCCTGCACCACCCAAAGCATTCCATTCACCGCCGGGGCAGCGAAGCAACAGTTTATATCGCTCGTCTTTCGGTCCATCATTATCAATCCATACTGTGGTTGTATCTGCACACAGATAGTTCACATCATTGAGATGGTCGTTGTCAAAATCGTATCCTTGAAAATCAAAGATTTTATTGGTTCCCGGAACGACACCTACGTCTGGGCGTTCCCAATGAATGCCGTCTGTTGAGGTAGCATAGGAAAGGGTTCCGTACCAGCCGGCATGATACCACATTTTATAAATTTTATCCTGCTCATCGTACCATACGCCACCGCTTAAGGGCGCAGCACCGGGTGCGGAAATCATTTCCCATGGTTTTTCCGCCTTCAAAACAGGGTTCCCCTCAAATTTTTTGGGTTGATGGTATTCTGTCTCTAAATCTGTTTCTTCGACCAGAAAACGGTCAACAAACAACTGTCTTCCCACCGTAACATCGATCACATCGGGAGGATTTTTCAAATAGGGTACGGTAGAGTCATCGGGGTTTCCGTCATTGGGCAATGCCATAAAGTTGTCCTCTAAGATAATATTGTTATAGAGCTTTTCCATTGCTTTTCTTCCTTTTTCTTTTTTATTTATTTTTATTTATTGAAACAAGGCAGGATGAATTCAATCCATATAACTTGCGGAGGAGACGTTATCGTTGAGACTTTTTAACTGATAGAAGGTGCCTTTCTTTGCCATCAATTCTTCAAAAGTTCCGCATTCCACACATCTGCCACCATCCATAACAACAATTTTATCGGCGTTGCGGATGGTGGAAAGCCGGTGTGCAACAATAAAGGTGGTCTTTCCTTGAATCAAATGGTTGATGGCGCTTTGCACATGATATTCAGAGATATTGTCAAGCGCGGAAGTTGCCTCGTCCAGAATCAGAATTTTGGGGCTACGAATTAATGCACGGGCTATGGCAATACGCTGTTTCTGACCGCCTGAAAGATTGGCGCCGTTTTCGCCAACCGGTGTATCCAAGCCTAATGGTAGCTGATTGGTAAACTCATCAATGTTGGCAAGATGTACCACCTCTTGCAGTCGTTCTTCGCTAATGTCTGTCAGACCGTACATAATGTTTTCTCGGATGGAGCCGGCAAACAAAATGCTGTTTTGGGGCACAACCGAGAGGAATTGACGATAATTGGTCAAATTCAGCGCATCAATGGGCTTTCCGTCAATTTTCAGTGTTCCTTGGGTCGGTTTCAGGAAACCGATAATCATATTCATGATGGTAGTCTTTCCGCTGCCGGATGCACCAACAAAAGCAACGCACTCTCCCGGTTCCACGGATAGCGAGAAGTCCTTAATCATATCTCTCTCGGCATTGGGATATCGATAGGAAACATGTTCAAACTGCACCGTTCCATGCACAAACCGAAGCGGTATCTTTCCGCTGTTGTTTTCAATGTCATTGGAAAGTATAATTTCCGATGCCGATTGGATGGAATCCACCCCTTTGGCAAGGTTGGGATAGATGTTAATCAATCCTTGCAGATTGTTGGAGATGCTGGAAAAATAGGTTTGATACAGAACAATGTCTCCTACATCAATGTTTCCGTTCCATGCAAGAAAGGCCGTAAAGAAAAGACAAATGGCGCTCATAACCTGACTGACTACCCAGGAAACTGAGCCGAAATAGGCGTTGACGCGATCCAGAATTAAACCCTGATCCCGTAGTTTTTGAATATTCTTTTCCAGAACAGCAATTTCGGTATTTTCCAGACCGTGTGCTTTGGTTACCGGAATCATATCGATCATACTAGAAATTTTGGCAGAAATATTTTCGTTTTCTGCACGAAATTTTCGGTTAGAGTCCGACATGCTGTGACGGAAGAAATAGACAACCGATACGTTCACCGGAATCATAATTGCAAAAAATAAGGTTACGGTCAGGCTCTTGCTGATTGCCACACCAATCGAAACCAGAATGCCGATGATGGCGGGAATGACACTTTTGACGAAATGGGTGTTCAAAAATTCAATGGCATCAATGTCCCTTAGAAACTTGGATTGAATTCGTCCGCTTTCAATCTCTTTATGATAGGTCAAAGATAAATGCTGAAGTTTTTTCACAAGCGTGTTCCGGAATCCTGCGCTGATGGTGCGGAGCATCCGGTCAGTGTATTTGGAGTAAAGGACATGTGTAGGGATGTTTTGAAACAGAAGGACTGCCAGAAGGATGGCATAAATAAAAAGTTTTCTGGATGCGTCAGCCCCTCCGTCGGCAACGGCATTGATAACCTCTGCCGTAACTATGGGAATTACATAAATCGGCGAATTTTTAATGATAAATAAGACTGTGGACAAAAGCAAACCGCCGTAATGCTGACGAATCAGCCGTCTGTAAACACCGGAAGATTTCTTTTTCTGCCCGTCACCCGCACTTTCCTGAAACAACTGTTCATAATCCGGAATGTGATTTTTTGTAAATTCATGCTTTTCTTTTTTCGGTTTTTGATGTTCCATACATCCATCACCTCAAAGATATCAAAATTGGGAATGCCGAGAGCATTCATTAATTTTTCACCATCATAGCATGTTTGAGATATTTGTCAACCCCTTTTCCCAAAAAACAGATTACAATTTGGTTTCAGACAATGCCGTTTCTTCTAACATCCGTTTTCGCATCTGTAAAAGGATTTTTTTCTCAATACGGGAGACTTGCACCTGAGAAATACCCAATACCTGAGCGACCTGTGACTGGGTTTTGTGTTTGAAATACCGGAGTTGTATCAATTGCCGGTCCCGCTGGGAAAATTCTGAGAGTACCTGGCGTAGTGCAACCCGATCGGTTATTTCGGTTGCATAATCCCGTCCGCACTCCAAACGGTCAATCAGCGCAAGTCCGTCACGGTTTTCGTGTTCCGGTACCGCGTAAAGAGATTCCGGTCTGGCACCGGCATCAAGCGCCGCAACCAGTTCGGCAGAAGAAAGATTTAATTGCTCTGCAATTTCGCTTACTCCCGGTTCGGTTCCGGTTTTTAAGGTCAGTTCTTCCCGGATACGCATGGCTTTGGCAGCTGTTTCCTTCAGGGAACGGCTGACTTTGATAATGCCGTCGTCCCGTAAAAAACGTTTGATTTCTCCTAAAATCATAGGAACGGCATAGGTGGAGAATTTTACCCCAAAGGAGAGGTCAAAATTTTGCACCGCTTTCAAAAGACCAATACATCCAATCTGAAACAAATCTTCTGTTTCATATCCCCGTCCTGTAAAACGACGGACCACACTATGTACCAAGGGGGTGTTTTGCGTAATTAATTGTTCCCGTGCAGTTTGGTTGCCGGATGCAGACAGTATCAGCAGTTCTTCATTGGTTTTAACAATATCAGACATAGATCGTTGTCCCAATTCGTTTGGTCATGGTAACCGAGGTGCCACGCCCTACTTCGGATTCTACTTCAAGGGTGTCCATAAAACTTTCCATTACTGTAAATCCCATACCGCTTCGGTCTTCGTCATCGGTACCGGAATATAAAGGCTGCATGGCAAGCTCAATATTGGGAATACCTTTTCCGGTGTCTATCACCGTGACGGTGACTTCCCTGCCGGAAAGCCGACAGATTAGTTCCACAGAACCTTTTGCGTTGGCATATCCGTGAACAATGGAATTGGTAACCGCTTCAGATACGGCAGTTTTAATATCAGAAAGTTCCTCCAGAGTTGGGTCCAGTTGGGCAACAAACACCCCTACAGCAGCACGGGCGAAGGCCTCGTTCTGGCTTTTGGATGGAAACTCCAATTTCATGTAATTTTCCATGATTTTACTCCTTTCTCAGCCACATTCTACAATTTTTTTTAATCCGGACAGTTCCAGAACTTTGTCCACCTGAGGCTGGGGACGGATAATCATGGTCTTTCCCCCCCGTGCCTGAATCTGTTTGTATCGTCCGATTATCATTCCGATTCCGGAACTGTCCATAAAGGTTACATTTCCTAAATCCAGAATCAGGTTTTTGGTATGAGTTCGTATAATTTCTCTGTCAATATCGGTGCGAAGTTCGGTAGCACAACTCTGGTCAAGCTCCCCGTCGGGTTTTACCACCAGCGTTGTGCCGATGGATTCCATACGAAGTTTCATAAGGTTCCTCCTTACTTTTTTTGTTCTTGTCTTTATCCTAACATAGAAAAAGTATTTCCCATTTATTTCCGAACAAAAAAAATTGACAAAAAGCAATTTGGATTTGCATAATAAAAGAAAAAGAGTTAAAATAAGACAAAAGAGGTGATAGGATGCCAAATCTGGTTCAATGGGTTGCAAACTTTTTCTTTCCGCCCAAGTGTATTTTCTGCAGAGAGGTTTTACCCATTTCTGTTCTTCGTGAGGCGTCTGTCTGCGGAGATTGTGAACGGACGTTGCCTTATACTGTGGCACAGCGTCGATGTAAAAGTTGCGGACGACCGATGAAAGGAAAGTATGTGCATTGCAGTATGTGCCGTAACCATCCGGGTAAACCATTTGTAAAAATCAGTTCTGCATATTTCTATCGGGGACGGGTTAAAACTGCTATTGTACGTTTTAAGAAAGAGACTTACCGCGGTTACGCCGAGGTGTTTGCACGCCATTTGACATCTGTGATTGCTTATGACTGTCCGGGAATTTCTTTTGATGCCGTGGTATCAGCACCGCCAAGAAAAATGCGGATGCAGATTCATGGATATGATCAGGCCGAAACACTGGCAAGAGAACTGGGAAAGCGGATGGGGATACCCTATATCCCTTACGGGTTACAACAGAAAGAAAGCAGGAAAAAGCAAAGTTCTCTTTCTGCATTGGAGCGGTGGAACAATGCAGAAGACAATGTTAAAGTGTCTTCCAAACCAGAATGGAAAGGGAAAACCATATTGTTGGTAGATGATGTCTGCACAACAGGGGCGACCTTGTACGCATCGGCGCGGGCACTTAAAGATGCGGGCGTGTCGGCAGTCTATTGTGCGGTGGCGGCAAGCACAGAAAAAGCATAGGTTTTTCTTGCAGATTTTTGAAATCCGTGCTATACTTGAGAAAAAAGAAAAGGTGGCGAGACGATGTATCTGATTGTAGGGTTAGGAAATCCCGGACGGGAATATGTAGATACCCGACACAATATGGGATTTGCGGCGGCAGATGCTATCTGCGCCAAATACGGCATTGCGTTGAATAAAGAAAAGTTCCGTTCCATCTGGGGAGAGGGCAGAATCGGCGGAGAAAAGGTGTTGGTTGTGAAGCCCCAAACTTACATGAATCTTAGCGGAGAGTCGGTGCGGGAACTTTGTGATTGGTTTAAACTGGAACCGGAGGTTGTGATCGTGATTTATGATGACATTTCTCTTCCGGTGGGTAAACTACGGATTCGAGAAAAAGGAAGTGCCGGCGGCCATAATGGCATCAAGAATATCATTTATCAATTGAAAAGCGAGGTTTTTCCCCGTATTAAAATCGGAGTAGGGGCACCTACGCATCCGGATTATGATATGAAAGATTTTGTTCTTGGGAAATTTTCGGAAGAAGAAAAGAAAACCATGATTGAGACTGTAATCAAGGTAGCGGATGCGGTGGAGGAAATGATTCTGCACGGTGCAAAGTCTGCCATGAATCAGTATAACGGGTAATCACTATGGATGTTTATTTGCAGATGCTTTCTGAACTGGCTGAATTTGAAGAACTGATTCAGGATGTGAAAAACAAAAAGACGCCAATCAATGTATTGGGTGTGTCAGACTCTGTCAAGGCACACCTTATTTCGTGTGTCCTGAAAACCATGAAGACCGGCGGCCTGATTGTTACCCCTGATGGGGAAAGTGCAAAAAACTTATATGAAGATTTACGGTTCTTTTACGGAGAAAGAACCTATTTGTATCCTGCTACCGATTTGTTGTTTTATGATGTGGAGGCAAAGGGCCAGGATGTAACCAGACAGCGGCTTAGAGCGCTTCGCCGCTTCAATGAGGAAGAACCGTGCTGCGTGATTACCACACCTGGTGGACTTATGAGTATTGCTCCTCCTAAGGGTGCATACGGAAAAGATGCTATTCACCTTGTGGAGGGTGATGAAGCGAACCTTGACGACCTTGCTCAAAAATTGACCTATTTGGGATACCGCCGTGAAAGTCTGGTAGAGGGTCCCGGTCAATTCAGCATACGTGGAGGAATTTTGGATATTTATCCGTGTGACGGGCAGGAGGATAATCCCATCCGCATTGAATTTTTTGATACCGAGGTGGACTCCATCCGCCTATTTGATGCGGAAACCCAACGTACGGTCAAACGGTTGGAGCGGGTTTCCGTATATCCGGCAAGAGAACTTCTGCTTACGCCTGAACAACGGGAAAAATTAGCAGAAAAGTTGGAAAAACTGATAGAAAAACAAGGGGGCTCCCAACGGGAGGAGCGACTTTTATCCACTTTGAAGCGAGATGCAGAACGGTTGCATCAGGGGATGATATTCCCGTCATTGGATAAATATATTCCTTTGATTTACGGCAAGGAATTACCGTCTTTGCTGGACTACTGTAAAGAAAATACGGTGGTTTTTTGGGATGAACCGGCGCGGATTTTTGAAACTGCAAAAGTGGAAGAACTTCGACAAAAAGAGGAATTGGTTGATTTTGCAGAACGGGGAGTTTTATATGACGGAGGTGCCAATTATGGAATGCCGTACCGCACGGCAGTTGGCAAACTGACTAAGGGGACATTTTTGGGACTAAGCGGAATTTCCCATGGTACTCCCGACTACCGTCCTGTAAGAACTCATGCCATGACCACCAAAGGGATGAATGGATTTCAAGGGAAACTGGAGTTTCTTTGCGATACTCTGAAATTTTATCAGCAAAATATTTATCGCACAGTTATTCTGGCTGGGTCTTCGGTACGGGCAAGGAATCTGGTTCTCAGGTTGGAAGATGCGGGTATTCGGTGTTCCTATCAGGAGCAACTAAGTCAATTACCCAATCCTGGTGGGGTGGTGGTTACCTCCGGAAGCATCAGCCGAGGCTTCTCCTATCCCCTGAATCGGATCGCAGTCATCGGTGATCGGGAGATTTTTGGCGGAGAGAAGAAAAAACGACGCCGTCTCCACGGGAAAAAGCAGGGGGATAAGATTTCCAATTTCACCGAACTGAACCCAGGTGATTTTGTGGTGCACCAGAATCACGGTATTGGACAGTATACCGGCATTGAACAGCTAACCGTTGAGGGTGTGCGAAAAGATTATTTGAAAATTCAATATAAAGGCACCGATGTTTTATATGTGCCCACAGACCAACTGGATATGGTGTTTAAGCATACCGCCAAAGACGGAGGGAGAATCAAACTTAACAAATTAGGCGGCGTGGAATGGGGACGTACCAAAGAACGGGTAAAAGCGGCGGCATCAGATATGGCGAAAAAACTGATTTCCCTCTATGCCCAGCGGACCCAGATTCCGGGGATTGCTTTTGAAAAAGATACCGAATGGCAGCGGGAGTTTGAGGCGGCGTTCCCCTATGAGGAAACAGGGGATCAACTTCGCAGCATTGATGAGGTTAAGGGGGATATGGAACAACCTCATCCCATGGACAGACTTCTTTGTGGAGATGTGGGATACGGAAAAACCGAAGTGGCAATGCGCGCTGCGTTCAAGGCAGTCATGAGCGGGTATCAGGTGGCGTATCTGGTGCCTACCACCATTCTGGCGTCTCAGCATTACCAGAATTTCAAACAGAGAATGATGGCATACCCCATTCGGGTAGAGATGTTGTCCCGGTTTACTCCGCCGTCAGTACAGAAGGCGGTCATAAAGGGGCTGGAAACCGGAGAGGTGGATGTGGTGATCGGGACCCATAAACTTTTGAGCAAAAATGTCAATTTTAGAAAACTGGGGCTTTTGGTGATTGATGAAGAACAGCGGTTTGGCGTAGCACACAAGGAAAAACTGAAAGAACTTCGCAAAGAGGTGGATGTACTGACCTTGTCCGCAACACCCATTCCCCGTACCCTCCACATGAGTCTGAGTGGAATCCGGGATATGAGTGTTCTGAATGAACCGCCGGGAGAACGGTATCCGGTGGCAACCTATGTCATGGAATATGATGAACATGTCATACGGGAAGCAGTGCTTCGGGAGATGGAACGGGGCGGTCAGGTATACTATCTTTTCAATCGGGTAGAGGGCATTTACAAAACGGCAAATCATATTGCGGAAATGGTGCCCAATGCCAGAGTTGCTGTCGCCCACGGTAAAATGAATGAGAAAGAACTGGAAGAGATTATGATGTCGGTAGCAGAGGGAGATGTGGATGTTCTGGTATGCACCACCATCATAGAAACCGGTTTGGATATTGCCAATGTCAATACGATTATTATTGAAAATGCAGACCGTTTGGGGCTTGCACAGCTGTATCAGCTAAGAGGCAGAGTGGGACGGTCTAACCGTCTGGCGTATGCATATCTCACATTCCGGCGGAATAAAATGCTTACCGAGGAAGCGGAAAAACGGCTTCTTGCCATTAAAGAGTTTACCGAATTTGGATCCGGCTTTAAAATTGCCATGCGGGATCTGGAGATTCGGGGGACGGGAAACCTGATTGGTGCCGAACAAAGCGGACACATGGAAGCGGTGGGATATGAAATGTATTGTACCCTTTTGGAACAAGCTGTACGGGAAGAACAGGGGAAAGCACCGGAAAAGAAAACCGAAACCCAGATTGATCTTCCCATTTCTGCATTCATTCCGGAATCCTATATTGAAAGTCACAATCAACGCATTGGAGCCTATAAACGGATTGCTTCCATCAGCAATCAGGAGGAACTGTATGATGCTTATGATGAGATTGAAGACCGGTATGGTACGGTGCCTGTTGAGGTGGAGAATATTATGCGGATTGCCATGCTGAAAGGAATGGCGCAAAAAGCCGGCATTTCGGATGTAACCGGAAGCAATGAGCAGATTGTATTTCGGTTTGATATTGGAAATCTTCCGGATATGGCAAGGCTGATTGGTGAAATTGCCAAACGGCCAAGGGAACTATTTCTTCCCAATCCCAACAATCCGAAACTGCATTTAAAACTTGCAAAACCTAAGCCAGGCAAGGAAAATGGGTATTTTTCTGCCATTTTGGATGTGCTTGATTTGTTCCAAAAAGAGGATGAGGATTGTGAACGGAATGTTAATAATGCACAAGATGATAAAAAAGTTTGAAAAAGTACTGGAAAAATTCAGAGAAGTAGTGTATACTGTTGGCAAAGATATTAGAATGTATTAAAGGAGCGAAGAAAACGTGGAAAACGAAAACAAAGAATTTCAGGGTTCCGTAGAGGAGACGGAACTGCAAGAAAAAGTCCGTCAGGATGTCAGCGAGAAAATCGCAGAAGCGGCGGCAGAAGTGCAGGACGAAATTGACGAGGCCGTTGCAAATGAAGCAACGGAAGAAATCAATGAGGAAACTGATTTGGAAGCTGATGAAAATGCTGAAGAATTGGCTGAACTTGATGGTGCTGACTACGAGGAAGAAGAGGTTATCGTTAAGGAACCGAAGATTATTTCTATGAAGTTGAGTAGTCTTGTGATGTCTTTCATCAGTACCGCTGTAATCGGCGCATTGATTCTTCTGTTTGGTATGCAGATCCCCAAGTGGGTGGAAGCAATGCCGGAAGGTAAAACCGTTGCAACTGTTGACGGAACCCAGATTACTGATTTGGATATGAATTACTACATCTATATTGCTGCAATGGAATATTTTCAGGAAAAATCCGATGATTTGAGCAAAAGCCCGGCGGAATATGACTGGAGTCAGGAAGTTGAAGGCAAAACTGCAGAAGAAATTGTAAAAGAAAATGCCCTTGAAATGGCAGTAGAAGAAGTTCTTTTGATGAATGCCGGTGACAAGAATCAGGTAGAGTTTAACGAAGATGACGCACGGAAAACTGCGCAGGCACAGAATGACCAGATGATTTCCATGTATGGGGAAGAACTGGTTGTCCTCAATGCAAAGAGACAGGCGTTGAATTCTTTGAAACAGTATAGCCGTAAGGTAGTACAGGCAATCCACATGCAAGCAGTGGAAAGTGATATGAAGGCAAATCCGGACAAATACTATCCGGAAGATAAGTCTGTTTTGGCACAATATAGCACCGATCAGTCTGCAACCTATAAGCAGATTATGATTAAGAAGGATACTACCTTGGAAGATGAGGCTTTGAAGGCTGCATCCAATGCGGAAAAACGTGCGAAGGCAGAGGAAGTATTGGCGAAACTCAACAGCGGTGAAGATTTTGATGCCGTGATGGCAGATGCCAATGAAGATAAGGCACAGCCTGCAGATGGTTACACCATTGAAAAGTATTCTGCATTCCTGGGAGATGAAGAAAAAGCGGCTTTGACTCTGGCTGCGGACAGTTACAGTGAGATTATTGAAACTGAGGATGGTTACCACATCGTGAAGAGAGTGGCAGGCCCCATGGAACTGAATGCTTACTGGAAAGATACTGCAAAGATTAAAGTCAAAGCAAGAAAAATTAAGAAGATTTCTTTGAAAGAATTATTGCAGGGCATCGATACTGCAACCGACGAATTCGAGCGGGTTTACGCAGAGATGCAGAACGCACAATAGTAAATATGACGCCGATTACAACACGATGTAATCGGCGTTTGACTTTTTATGGAAACTGGCGTATAATAAAAAGGTCAGGAGGGATGGTTATGACTTTTTATACGCTGTTATCTTCGATTTTCAGTTATTTTTTTACGATTATTATTTATTTGTTTATTTTCGGGGTTATTCGTTTGATTTATCTGGATGTAAAAAAGATGAGTCGGTTTGAGGATGAAAGTGTCAATGTCAGCGGTCTGGAAACGGCAGCTCTTCGTACCATGCTCAGCCGAAGCCATGCAGAATCTGAACTGAAAAAACGTTACATGATTTACGGACATGCTATGATTGGCAGAAACAAAAGTTGTGATATTACCTTGCGTGAAAAATATATTTCCGGTGAGCATGTTCGCATCTGGCATGAAGATGGGGAATGGTATCTGGAGGATCTGGGAAGCCGGAATGGTACCATCATCAATGGCCAGCGGATTCGCAATACAGTAATTCTGGATGCACAGGACCAGATTACTTTGGGTGAACTGCACTTTGTGTTTGAACTGTAAAGGAGGTATGCTCCATGACCAGATTCCGTGGATTGAATTATCGTCGGCCGGCATATCTGCTGATGCTGATGAACCTGCTGGGGTTCGGTTTGCTGTTTGTTAAAAACGGCTATAACCTTAATATGCTGTATGTGGGAGCAGGCCTTCTGGGGCTGTTTATTTTCATTTATTCCATCATTGTTCTTTGCAATATGGGAGACAAGTTTATTGTGTTGATGGCGTGTATGCTGATTACCATCGGCGTTCTGCTTTTGTGTAGATTGAATTTGGAATTTGGTATCAAACAGATTATTTGGGTTGCTGTGGGGGGCGTGGTGTTCTTTGCCTCGTACCTCATATATTATCACATCCGTTTCTGGCATAAACTCTGGATGTTTTATGGTATTCTGGGAACAGGATTGTTCCTTGCCACATTGATACTGGGCACAACGGTCAATGGTTCCAGAAACTGGATTACTTTTGGGGGATTCAGTTTTCAGCCGTCAGAAATCACCAAGATACTGTTTATTATGCTGCTTGCCTGCTATTATTCCGGGGCATGGGAAAAACCATTGGGCAGAATTACGCCCAAATGGATGACGCTGCTGATTACCTATCTGTTTATTGGATTTTTAGTTTTACAACGGGACTGGGGAACCATTCTGGTTCTGTTTGCCATTTATCTGTTTATGATTTATGTGTACGAGAAAACCTACGGATTTCTTTTGATGAATCTGGGCGCTGCATCTTTGGTTGCAGTGCTGGGGTATCGGTTTTTATACCATATTCAGGTGCGTGTCAGCACCTGGATGGACCCTTGGGCAGATATCTCCAACAAGGGATACCAGATTACCCAATCTTTATTTGCCATTGCATCGGGAAACTATTTCGGCAGAGGATTGGGAAATGGGTCTCCGGGATATATTCCGGAGGTGCATTCCGACTTTATTTTTGCGGCAGTGTGTGAGGAGATGGGCGTTTTTGGCGGTGCCGCCATTATTATTCTATTCTTCTTGATTGCATACCGCTGTTTCAAGATTGCCATTACGGCAACCGAGCCCTATGATAAAGCAGTTTGTCTGGGGTTGACTTTGATGTTTGCCATACAGACCTTTATTATCGTAGGTGGTGTGATCAAAATGATTCCGCTTACCGGCATTACCTTGCCTTTTGTCAGTTATGGAGGTACTTCCATTGTAGTAAATTTTATTTCTCTTGGCATTATTCAGGCAATTTCTGCCAAGGAGGAACGACGGGGAGGTGGCAAAGGTGGCAAATAAAAAGAAACCCGCAGAACAGCCTGAAATGATAAAAAAAGGGTATTCGGCCAATCGACGGATGATTCATGTACTGGTTGCGGTCTGTCTGATGTTTTTGTCACTGGTAACCTATCTCCTCTATTTCAATATGTTTGAGGCAAGAGAGGTTGCTGCCAATCCATACAACAAACGGCAATGGGAAGATGAACGGTTTGTGAAGCGGGGCAATATCTATGACCGCGACGGTGTTCTTTTGGCAGAAACGGTGGTAGATGGTGACAACCGTACCCGACGGTATCCAAAGGGAAACCTTTATAGTCATGTGATTGGCTACTATTCCAGAGTGTACGGGAAAAGCCAGTTGGAAATGGCGTATGACAAAGAACTTCTGGGACACGGGGATATTACCATCAATTTCAATGAACTCCGCTCCGGATATGACTTGAATCTGACCATTGACCACGATCTGCAGCAGTATGCATACAGCCAGCTTTCCGGCAGGAATGGTGCCATTGTGGCATTGGAACCTGCCACCGGGAAAGTACTATGTATGGTGAGTTACCCGGATTTTTCGCCGAATGCAAAAACTCTGGAACAGAATTGGTCTGCCATTGTGGAGAGGGAGGACTCTCCTCTTCTGGCGCGGGCAACTCAAGGTTTGTATGCACCCGGTTCCACTTATAAAATTGCTACCGCCGCAGCTGCGTATGAAAGCGGAAGAATGGCGGAAACTTTTCAGGACACCGGCGTCTTCGAACAGGATGGAATGAAAGTTGCCAACTATGGGGAGAAAGCGTACGGAGAACTGGGATTAAAGCGTGGGTTTGAACTTTCCAGCAATTTTGTTTTTTGTACATTGGGATATGAAATGGGCGCCCAAAAGGTGCTGAAAAAAGCAGAAGATTTTGGTATTAATCAAGGATTTTCCTTTGATATTGCTACAAGTAAAAGTCGGATTGAGTATAAAAAAATGGTGGATGCGGACAGCGCATTGGTTTCCATTGGGCAGGGACAGCTGTTGATGACACCGCTCCATGTAGCCATGATGGGGGCTTCGGTTGCAAATAAGGGAAAGATGATGCAACCCTATCTGGTAAATTCTATCACTACCGCATCCGGAGTGACCCTTGCAACCACCCGACCGTCGATGGCATATCAGCCTATGAATCAGGAATGTGCACTTTATCTGGATGAACTGATGCGGGGAGTGGTAGCCAACGGAACAGGAACCGGTGCACGGATTTCCGGTATTACGGTAGCGGGGAAAACGGGGACGGCAGAGAATGAAACCAACAAGGACCATGCATGGTTTGTGGGATATGCTCCGGCGGAAGATCCCAAAATTGCCGTTGCGGTTCTTTTGGAATATGACGGTGGTGCGGGCGGTTCCAACGCAGCACCCATTGCCCGTCGAGTGATGCAAAAATATTTACAATAGTAAAATCAGGACTTGCAAAATAAAAAAAAGCGAGCATAAACATATCTTGTAGAATGACAGGAGGTGTTTGTATGCTTGCTTTTTTTATGCAATGTTTGCAGTCGGTGACGCTTCTGCTTTCCTATGTGGCAAACGGTAATGCCTTTCCCAAACCATTGTCTGCCGCAGAAGAACGGGAATGTTTGAAACGGTTTGCTCAGGGAGATATGGAAGCAAGAAATACACTGATAGAGCACAATCTCAGACTTGTGGCGCACATTGCAAAAAAATATTTAGGATGTGGGCAGGAACAGGAAGAACTGCTTTCGGTGGGAACCATTGGATTGATTAAAGGAATCACCAGTTTCAATCCGGAAAAAGGAACCCGCCTTGCAACCTATGCGGCAAGATGTGTGGACAATGAAATCCTGATGTTACTTCGTGCCAAAAAGAAGGAGCAGGGGGATGTGTCCCTAAACGAATCCATCGGGACTGATAAAGAGGGGAATCAGATCATGCTGATGGATGTTCTGGCAGGAGATAATGAGGATATTTTTGATGAAATCCACACCGGAATAGAGGTGCGTAAACTGTACCGAAATCTCAAGAACGAACTGGATGAACGAGAGCAGGAGGTGGTGATTCTCCGATATGGATTGTTAGACGGGAATTGCATACCGCAAAGAGAAATTGCTAAGCGTTTAAAAATTTCCCGTTCTTATGTTTCGCGTATTGAAAAAAAAGCTGTACAAAAATTACGGAAAGGAATTGTGGAGTAAGTCCAATTGCATAATTTCTTAAAATCGGTTACAATACAAGATATACCAATGAGACGGGGGAGTCCTTCATGAATTTGTTGAATCAAATCATCATCGATGGTAAAATCTGTCTGGATTATGCCTTTTTGTCTGCAGAATATCAGTTTGCATTTGCTGATGCCGAGTCCAAAGGCGTTCGGTACTTTTTCCCTGTGCCGGAGGGTGGACAGGTGACAGGTTTGCAACTGATGGATGATGAGGGAAGATTGATGCGTGGGGAGATTTCTTCTCTGCGTGAGGAATCTCTGAAAGATGCAGGGCTTTCGTTGGTGAGAATCAGCCCGTGTCTTTACTGTCTGACGATTCATCAAAAAATGCAGGTTTGCAGAGTGTTGGTGCAAATGCTGCTTCCTCTCAAAAGACAAGGAAATCAGGTGCGGTTTGTATTCCCCTCCGGTATGGAAACCGGAAAACTATGGGGAGAGAAAAATCGGTGTCGGATACAGATGAATCTGGAACTGGAATCCGGTCAGGCGTCATCTTTGCATCATGCGGTTGCGTGTACCCAGCAGGGTATTTCTGCAGAATTTGAGTCCGGAGCGGATTTTGTACTGGATATGACACAACCATTGCGTCAATCTACCGCGTTGATTCAGGAAAATCGGGATGAGACGGTAGGGATTTACCGACTTTGCCCTAAAATGATTACAGAATATCGGAAAAACAGTTATAAGCGTGTGATGTTATTGCTGGACACCACCGGAACAGCGGATGAAAAAAGGTTTGCGCAAGTCCGGGAACTTTTTTTGCGAATTTTGCAGGCATTGCCGGGGGATATGGTGGTTCAGGCAATTTTTGCCGGAGCCCCGAGGAGCCTGATACTTCCCAGTTTTATGTCGGTGGGCGAAACCCTGACGCAGATTTTGTTTCAGGCACTTAAGGTATGCCCCCGGGGCGGAAATTTACGGGAGATGCTGGAAAACCTGCCCGAAGATGCCGATGAAGAGACATTGGTCATTCTGGTTTCCTCCGGTCTGTCAAGAGAATTGTATCGTCCCTTAAATAGCAGGATTCCCATTCACTTATTTACGGTGGGCACGGTGGAAGAAACACCCCTTGCGGAATTCTGGAACCAGACCGGAACGGGAACCCATCACCATTGCTATCCGGGAGAAAATCTTACCCAACGAACCCGTGACAGGGTGAACTGGCTGTTCTCTTGTTGCTCTCAAGTGGACGTTATTCCACAGGATGCGGTGGTACAGGAATGGTATATGCTGAATCGGGACTTGGCCGCAGACGGATATATGGATGTAGCAATTCGGTTTTTCGGGGCACCGCCCCAGACCTTTTTGTTACGGCACCGGAATCAGGATAAAGAATATATCACGACAGAAACCATAACGGTGTATTCCCATCTGCCAATGGCATCCCAGTTGTTTGCATCGGCAAAAGTCCGGCAACTGACATGGTTGCTTTCCAAAGTGGATGTAAGCTCAGTTCCGGCAATCAAAGAAGAAATTGAAAAGATTGCAATCTCTTATGGGATATTGTCATCAGAGACCATGTTTGCACTGGCTTGTCAGGGTGAAAGAATCGCTGTGCCCGCCCATCTGGTGCTGGCACCGGTGGAGGATGTACGCCCTACGGTATTCGGGGAAAGAATAAGAACGGAGAAACTGTCCATAGAGCAGAAAAAAGATTGTATGGCGGTGCTGTTAAGTGCCTTGCATGTGGATGGTTCGGTCTGTGAAAGACAGATTGCAGACAAGGAATTGCGAAAACTTTGTACGGCATGGGCGATCATTGGATTTGCTATTCTGGAAGACAGTGTACCGGATTTCATCACGGAAAAGGCGGTAGCATACCTGCATGGGTGGACTCCAGATGGTATCCTCGGGGAACTTTATCAGACACGAGAAACGCTGATGCAGTTTCTTCATGACCGCCGGCAAAGATATGTAGAGTTATGGGCAGACGTAACCCAACCGGATTCTGTGGTTTCTGCAGTAAAATTGTTAATAAAGATGACCTAAGGCGATGCCTTAGGTCATCTTTTTGAATAAATGCATCCGCAATAATCTTGTCGGTATAGTCCGTATTCGCAGGAAAGTTCAATGGAACGCTTATAGCCCTCTTTCTTTTTAAAATCTGCTGGCAGATGGGGAACCCCGTATTCCAATGCCAATTTCTCTCCAATGGCGTTCAACACTTCTGCATTTTTCAAGGGACTGATGCTCAGGGTGGTGGTGAAATAGTCAAACCCTAATTCTTTTGCAGCTTTGGCTGCGGCAGATAGGCGTAATTCATAGCAGGCAAAGCAACGAGCACCACCCTCCGGGACTGCCTCCAGTCCTTTTGCGATGGAAGTAAAGGCATCGACGTCCCAGTCGCAGTCCAGAAAGGATACAGGATGTTTGTACTTGCCTTGGTCAATCAAACGGATTTGCTCGGCTTTGCGGTGTTCGTATTCTTCTTCTGGTGCAATGTTGGGATTATAATATAAAACCGTGATGGCAAAATAACTGCTCAGGTATTCCAGAACATAACTGCTGCAGGGGGCACAGCAACTGTGCAATAAGAGACGAGGAACGGAATCATCTTTTTGGATGGTCTCCAGAATCCTTTCCAGTTCTTTTTGATAATTTCTCTTTTGCATAAGCCACCCTCCTTTTTGAATCCAGTATAGCATAAAAAAGTGCAGAAATGCAAGGAAATAAAAATTTTTTAAAAAAAGGCTTGCATTTTTAATAGAACCGTGCTATAATAACCAAGTTCGTTACATTTGTGCCGCTAGCTCAGCTGGATAGAGCGTCTGACTACGGATCAGAAGGTCGGGAGTTCGAATCTTCTGCGGCACGCCAAATAAAAAAGCAAGCCTTTTCGGCTTGCTTTTTTTGTATGCTATTTTTTTGTTATCCAGATGGAGGGCAGAGGTGAGATTGCTCTTGCCTGTACCAATGCAAATCCAACGCCGCAGGCAATGATGTAATCAATGATGTCGTGAATCAATGTACCAAGACCTGTCACATAAAAAGCGGTAACCAGCATGGGGGTTCCCTCAGCTGCAGGTGTGAAACCCAGAACCAGGAAAAGATACACCACGAGACTTTCTAATACTGCGTGAAGGATGGCGGTCACAATGCCGATGATAACCAGGTTGTAGCGTTTTTGAATCATCCATGCACCAACCAGTGCAAAAACCACATGGGATGCAGCACGGATAGCAACCACCAATGGGGTAGTAAACAAAAATCCCAGGGTGGTGCCGATGGCAGTAAAGAGAGCCGCCCAAGGTGAAATGAACATTGCAATAAAAATGGGAACATGTGCCATAATGGTAGCAGTAAATGCCGGTGGCAGAGTTACCCGAAGAAAACTGAAATATACGGGGATAATAATCCCGATTGCGATTAAAAGAGCAGTTAATACAATGTCTTTGGTACGAATGTTTGTATTCATGAAAAACCCTCCTCAAATGATTTTCCATTCTATGATAGCACAGTTGGTGATTTTTGTCAAATAAAAGACCGGAAGAGGGTGAATTTTTTAACAATGAATTGCAGAAAAATACTTGATAATTTTGGAAGTTTGGGGTACAATGTTGAATGGATAGAAAACTGTCATAGAATTAGCCCCGATTCGGGGAGTTAACATAATTATCTTTGGAGGTAATTTCCATGAACAAGAAAACTGTAGATGACATTCAGGTACAAGGCAAAAAAGTATTGGTTCGTTGTGACTTTAATGTTCCTATTAAGGAAGGAAAAATCACCGATGAAACCAGAATTGTAGGGGCACTCCCCACCATCAAAAAACTGATTGCAGATGGTGCAAAGGTTATCCTTTGTTCTCACATGGGTAAGCCCAAGGGTGAACCCAAGCCGGAACTTTCTCTGGCACCTGTTGCAGCTCGTCTGTCTGAGCATCTGGGCAAAGAGGTTGTTTTTGCTGCAGATGATACCGTAGTTGGCGACAATGCAAAGGCTGCAGTTGCTGCTATGAAAGACGGCGATGTTGTTCTTCTGGAAAACACCAGATACCGTGCAGAAGAAACCAAGAACGGCGAAGCACTCAGCAAGGAACTGGCTTCTTTGGCAGATGTTTTTGTAAATGACGCATTTGGTACTGCCCACAGAGCACACTGCTCCAATGTAGGTGTAACGCAGTATATTGATACTGCAGTTGGCGGATACCTGATCAATAAAGAAATCGAGTATTTGGGTAATGCTGTGAATAATCCGGTAAGACCTTTGGTTGCTGTACTGGGTGGTTCCATGGTATCCTCCAAGATTTCTGTTATCAATAACTTGCTTGAAAAGGTTGACACCCTGATCATCGGCGGCGGTATGGCATATACCTTTATGAAGGCGCTGGGCGAAGAAGTCGGCGATTCTCTGCTGGAAGCAGATTACCTTGACTATGCAAAAGAAATGATGCAAAAGGCAGAAGAAAAGGGCGTAAAACTCTTGATCCCTGTAGATACTGTTGTTGCAAAAGATTTTGACAACGATGCAGAAAGCAAGACCGTTGAACGCGGTGGCATCGAAAAGGGCTGGCAGGGTCTTGATATCGGTGCAAAGACCGTAGAACTTTACAAAGATGCGTTGAAAGATGCAAAAACCGTTGTATGGAACGGACCTATGGGCGTATTTGAAATGCCCAACTTTGCAAAGGGTACCAATGCAATCGCTATGATGCTGGCTGACCTGGATGCAACCACCATCATTGGCGGCGGCGACAGCGTGGCAGCAGTGAATCAGGCCGGTCTGGGCGACAAGATGAGTCACATTTCTACCGGTGGCGGTGCTTCTCTGGAATTCTTAGAGGACAAAGATCTTCCCGGTATTGTAGCACTTAACGATAAATAATATGGGCAGAAAAGAACCGAACTACCAAATGCACACAGCGTTCGGCTCTATTATGCCTAGCAGAAAAGACCGAATACTTTCGGTCTTTTGCCATGAAGAAGAAAGGAAAAGAATTATGAGAAAGAAGATTATTGCAGGAAACTGGAAAATGAACAAAACTCCGTCCGAGGCAAAGGCTTTGGTTGCGGAAATGATTGATAAAGTAGCAAATGCTGCATGTGACGTTGTGGTATGTCCTACCGCAATTTGTATTCCTGGTGTACTGGACGCTGTTCAGGGCAGCAACATCAAGGTTGGTGCACAGAATGTTCACTTTAAAGAAAGCGGTGCCTATACCGGCGAGCTGGCAGGTAATATGTTGAAGGAAATCGGGGTAGACTATGTTATCATTGGTCACTCTGAGCGCCGTCAGTATTTCGGTGAAACCGACGAGACTGTTAATCTGAGAACCAAAGCGGCAATTGCTGCAGGTGTTACTCCGATTGTTTGCGTGGGCGAGAGCCTTCTGGAGAGAGAGCAGGGTATCACTGCTGAAACTGTATGCCGCCAGACCAAGGTTGCATTCTTGGAAATCTCTGCAGACGATGCAAAAAATGTTGTGATTGCATATGAGCCGGTTTGGGCAATCGGTACCGGTAAAACTGCAACTGCAGATCAGGCAGATGAGGTTTGCGGCATTATCCGTGACACCATCAAAGACCTTTATGGTGCTGAGGTTGCTGATGCAATTCGTATCCAGTACGGCGGCAGCATGAATGCGGCAAATGCAGAAGAACTCCTGGCAAAACCCAACATTGATGGCGGTCTGATTGGCGGCGCAAGCCTGAAAGCAGAGGACTTCTCTGTGATTGTTGCTGCTGCAAAATAACCCGAAAAGGAAGAGACGGATGAATAAAAAACCTTATGCTTTGATTATTATGGATGGGTATGGTGTGAATGAACGGCACGAAGGAAATGCCATCTATTCTGCCAACACCCCCAACATGGACAGATATCTTGAGACCTGTCCCAATACCGTGATTCATGCATCCGGTATGGATGTAGGTCTTCCTGATGGTCAGATGGGCAACTCCGAGGTTGGACACACCAACATCGGTGCCGGAAGAATCGTGTATCAGGAATTGACCCGTATCACAAAATCCATTGACGACGGGGACTTTTTCAAAAACTCCACTTTGCTTGCGGCAATGGAAAATTGTAAAAAGAATGACAGTGCCCTGCACCTGATGGGATTGCTCTCCGACGGCGGTGTGCACAGCCATAACAAGCACCTTTACGGACTTTTGAAGATGGCAAAGGAAAACGGCATTGACAAGGTGCATGTGCATTGTTTCCTTGATGGCCGTGATGTTCCGCCCTCTTCCGGTGCAGACTTTGTAGAAGAACTGGTCAGCAAAGTCCGTGAAATCGGCGTGGGTGACATTGCAACTGTGATGGGAAGATACTACGCAATGGACCGTGACAACCGTTGGGAACGTGTGCAAAAAGCATACGATGCAATGGTTCTGGGTCAGGGTAACACCTGCGACTCTGCGGTTACGGCAGTAAAAGCAAGTTACAACGAAGGTGTGACGGATGAATTTGTGATTCCTACTGTGATCACCAAAGATGGTGTGCCCGCAGGCATGATTCAGGAAAAGGATTCCGTTGTATTCTTCAACTTCCGCCCTGACCGTGCAAGAGAGATTACCCGTACGCTGGTGGATCCGGACTTTAACGGATTTGACCGGAAGTATTTTGAAACCTGTTATGTTTGCATGACCCAGTATGATGCATCCATGCCCAATGTGGAGGTTGCATTCAAACCGGAATCTTTGACCAACACCTTTGGCGAGTATATCAGCCGCAAGGGATTGCGCCAACTCCGGATTGCAGAAACTGAGAAATATGCACATGTTACCTTCTTCTTTAATGGCGGTGTGGAGAATGTGTATGACGGCGAGGACAGAGCGCTGATCAATTCTCCCAAGGTTGCAACCTATGATTTGCAGCCGGAAATGAGTGCACCGGAAGTATGCGAAGAGGTAGTAAACCGCATCAAGAGCGGTGAGTATGATGTGATTGTACTCAACTTTGCAAACTGTGATATGGTTGGTCATACCGGTGTATTTGATGCTGCTGTCAAAGCGGTGGAGACCGTTGACACCTGTCTTGGTAAGGTGGTAGACGCCATCGAAAGTATGGGCGGTGTGGCATTGATTACTGCCGACCACGGAAACGCAGACCAGATGGTGGATTATGAAGACGGCGGTGCGTTTACCGCTCACACCACCAATGTGGTTCCGCTGGTATTGATTGGTAAGAATGACGCCAAATTAAAGACCGGACGTCTTGCAGATCTGGCACCTACTATGCTGGACTTGATGGGACTGGAGAAACCGGAAGAGATGACCGGCGAAAGCCTGCTTGGCTAAAAAATGAAAATTTGCACCCTGAACTGTATGGTTCGGGGTGTTTTTTCATAAAAACCTTGTGTGGATGGAAAAGTTGTGATATAATAATTTTAATTTATCAGGAAAAGGTAGCGAGACTGATTGATACAAACAAAAAGGAGGTGGCAGAGATGGTGCGTATTGCATCGGTGGATTCCGGTAGTCTGGCGGAAGAGGCAGGCATTCAGGTAGGAGATGAACTCCTTGCGGTAAACGGAACTGAAATTCATGATTATCTGGATTACATGTATGCATCTTGTCAGGAAGAGGCAGAACTGTTGTTGAAAGACAGAGTGGTGACCATTCTCAACGAAGATTATATGCCGTTGGGTATCGGTTTTGAAAGTCTTTTGATTGATGAACCCCGTTCCTGTCATAACAAATGCATTTTTTGCTTTATTGACCAACTGCCCCGAGGCATGCGGGAAACCTGCTACTTCAAAGACGATGACTACCGACTTTCCTTTTTGCAGGGGAATTATGTCAGCCTGACCAACATGACTCAGGCGGATGTGGATCGTATCATCCGATATCATCTTCCCCGTATTAACATTTCGGTGCATACTATGAGCCCTGACCTCCGCGTGAAGATGCTTCACAACAAGCGGGCGGGAGAAGTGCTGGATTACCTGCGCCAGTTTACAGAATCAGGTCTTTTGGTGAATGCTCAGATTGTGCTTTGCCCGGATTGGAATGACGGAGAGGAACTGGATTTCACCCTACAGAAATTAGGTGAACTTGGAGAAAATATCGAAAGTATCTCAGTGGTTCCGGTAGGTATGACCGACCATCGGGAGGGGTTGGAAACGCTACGGGGATTTGATAAGGAAAGTTCCCATCAGGTACTCAATCAGTTGGAACGGTGGCAACAGAAGTTTCTGGACACCTTGGGCACCCGTCTGGTTTATGCCGGTGATGAATTTTACCTAATGGCAGAACTGCCCTTTCCGGATTACGAGGCGTATGAGGATTTTCCCCAGATAGAAAACGGAGTGGGGCTGTGTGCCTCTCTTCTTTGGGAGTTTGAGCAGGCACTTTCAGATACCAGAAAACGCCGGCCTAAAAAGAAAAAGACTATGGCGACCGGAAAAAGTGTGTACCCGTTCATGCAAACATTGATTGGGAATCTGGAGGGTGACCGGATTGGGATTTATCCCATTGAAAATCGGTTCTTTGGTGAGAAAATCACGGTGACCGGATTGATTACCGGACAAGACCTGATTGCCCAGTTGCAAGGAAAAGAACTGGGAGAGGAACTGTTAATTTCCTCTGCTATGCTTCGGCATGACGGGGACATGTTTTTGGATAATACCACCTTGGAAGAGGTGGAAAAAGTGTTAGGCATCAAAGTGAGAACGGTCAGAAATGACGGGTATGAACTTTTAGACGCATTGTTAAAGTAAAAGGAGTGGTAGGATGAAACCGGTTATTGCAGTAGTGGGACGGCCCAATGTGGGGAAATCCACGTTATTTAATAAAATTGCAGGACAGCGCATATCCATTGTAGAAGATACACCGGGGGTAACACGGGATCGTATTTATGCTGAGGCAGAATGGTGCGGACGGGAGTTTACCATGATTGACACCGGCGGTATTGAGCCGGACAGCAAGGATATTATTCTCTCCCAGATGCGGGAACAAGCCAATATGGCAATTGACATGGCGGATGTTATCCTGTTTATGGTGAATGTGAAAGAGGGAATGACCGCCGCTGATAAAGAGGTTGCGGCAATGCTCCAGAAATGTGGAAGACCGGTCCTTCTGGTGTGCAACAAGGTAGACAATCCGGGGAATCCCCCCATGGAAATGTATGAATTTTATAATCTGGGCATCGGGGAGCCGTTTCCCGTCTCATCCATTCACGGATTGGGTGTGGGAGACTTGTTGGATGAAGTAGTTTCCTATTTTCCACCGGCGGAGGAAACCGAAGAAGAGGAATCGGTGATTCATGTTGCGGTGGTTGGAAAACCCAATGCGGGAAAATCTTCTTTGATTAACCGGATTTTAGGAGAAACCCGTGTGATTGTCAGCGATGTTGCGGGAACCACTCGTGATGCCATTGACAGCAGTTATGAAAAAGATGGACAAAAGTATGTATTTATTGATACTGCCGGTATGAGAAAACGGGGCAAGATTGATGAAAATGTAGAACGTTACAGCGTTGCCCGTGCGTTGGGTGCGGTGGACAGAGCCGATGTTTGTCTGATTCTGATTGATGCCACCGAAGGAATTACTGAGCAGGACACCAAGATTGCAGGCTATGTGCATGATCAGGGTAAGGCAAGTATTGTTGTGGTGAACAAGTGGGATTTGGTGGAGAAAGAAACCAATACCATGAAAAACTTCCGTGACAGAGTCAAAGAGGGTTTGAATTTTATGATGTATGCCCCCTCAATGTATATTTCTGCAAAGACGGGACAGCGTGTGGATGGTCTGTTTGAGGGAATTCAGGCAGTGTTGCAGGAAAACAGCAAGCGGATTTCCACCGGACTTTTGAATGATGTTATCAATGAGGCAATTGCCATGGTACAACCGCCGTCAGACAAGGGAAAACGGCTGAAGATATACTATGCAACCCAGGCGGGGGTGAAACCTCCTACCTTTGTTCTGTTTGTCAACAATGCAGAGCTGGCGCATTACTCATATATTCGGTATCTGGAAAACCAACTACGTGCCAAATTTGGGTTTGAAGGAACACCCATCAAGTTTATTGTTCGGGAGAAAAATAAGAAGGATTCATAAAAAGGAGAATGGCAATGGAATGGATTTGGATTTTAACGGCTACCATTTTGGCGTACCTGATCGGGAGTATCAGTACGGCAATTCTGGTTGGAAGATTGATTGCAGGTGAGGATATCCGCAGTCACGGAAGCGGGAATGCCGGTGCAACCAACGCGCTGAGAACTTACGGAAAAAAAGCGGCGCTTCTGGTACTTTTGGGAGATGTGCTCAAAGCCGTGGTTGCCGTCGGTGTTGCGTACCTTATACGGACGCTTGCGGATGTGGATGAAGAACTGTGGCGGCCCATGTTGTATCTGGCAACATTAGGAGCTGTGTTGGGTCATAATTTTCCGGTGTATTTTCAGTTCCGTGGTGGAAAAGGAGTACTGGTTTCTACCGTTTCTATTTTGTTTGTAGACTGGAGAATTGGTCTTTTGGTTATCGCTATTGCTCTTTTGACTATGGTGATCTGGAGGTTTGTCTCTTTGGGAAGTATGCTGGGAGCAGTTTCGTACTTGGTATTGAGTCTTTGCTTTCATTGGGGAGACTGGCTTTTGTTGTTGCAAGCGGTTCTTCTTTCCGGATTGCTGATTTATATGCACAGAACCAACATCAAACGGTTGCTCAGCGGTACCGAGAGTAAACTGGGACAGAAAAAGAACTAGGAGGAGTCCGCATTATGGCAAAAGTAAGCGTAATAGGTTCCGGTAGCTGGGGTACGGCTGTTGCAGTCATGCTTGCGGAAAACGGTCATCAGGTGACCCTTTGGTCATATTTTCAGGAAGAAAGCGAGAATCTGCGCATTCACAAGGAAAATCAGGCATTTCTGCCCGGAGTCAGGATTCCGGATACTGTAAATTATACATGTAAGTTTGAGGATTGTGTGCCGGCAGATTTGGTGATTTGTGCATCTCCGTCTCATGCCATGCGAAAAATTGCACAAGGCTTAAAGTCGGTTCTGCCGGAGGGACAGATTGTTCTGAATATTTCCAAAGGATTGGAAGAAGACAGCCTGAAAACACTTTCTCAGGTATTGGAGGAGGAACTCCCTCATTGCCGGATTGCGGTTATGTCGGGACCCAGCCATGCGGAAGAGGTTTCCAGACGGATGCCCACCACCAATGTGGTTGCAGCAGAAACAGAGGAAATTGCCAATCGTATTCAGGATATTGTTATGAATGAACGATTCCGGATTTATACCAACCCTGATATTCTTGGCGTGGAACTGGGAGGTTCTTTGAAAAATGTCATTGCGTTATGCGCAGGCGTGCTGGACGGATTGGGCCTTGGGGATAACACCAAGGCGGCACTGATTACCCGTGGCATTGTGGAAATGGCGCGTTTGGGCGTTGCCATGGGTGCCAGAGAAGAGACTTTTCACGGGCTTTCCGGTATGGGGGATTTGATTGTAACCTGTACCAGTATGCATTCCAGAAACCGCCGTGCAGGTATTCTGATAGGACAGGGAAAAACGGTAGAGGAAGCACAGCAGGAGGTAAAAATGGTGGTGGAGGGTGTAAAATCCTGTCGTGCCGCTTTTGCCTTGGCAAAAAAAATGGGTGTGGAAATGCCTATCGTGGAACAGGCGTATCAGGTGTTGTTCCAGAACCTTTCTCCCAAAGATGCCATCAGTAACCTGATGCTTCGGGAAAAGAAACACGAAAGTGAGCAAGCGTTCTTAACAAAAGATTAGAAAAGAGGCATCTCAAGTATGAAAAACAAAAAATCTGTCATTATTTTAATGCTGCTGGTAACAGCAGCATTCCTTTCTTTTTCGGTCTATGCTACGGAGTCAAATGAAATTGTAACGGGCATGTATGAACAGTTGGAATATACTCTGGTAGGAGAAGAGATTACCATTACCGGCTGTGATGTAGATGTAACTGGAGATATTACGATTCCAGGTTTTATTCAGATAGGAGAAGATAGTTACCCGGTCACTGCAATTGCTAAGTCCGCATTTTATCAACAGACGGGAATCACTGGGATTTCTATGCAGAGTGGTATTACAAAAATTGGTGAAAACGCTTTTGAGGGATGTACTCGCCTAAGCTGGATTGGGTTTCCGGAGACAGGGCTTACAGAGATTCCTGCATATCTGTGTTATGGCTGTGAAAACCTTCGGACAATTTCCATACCCCATGATGTACAAGTGATTGGAGATAGAGCTTTTGCTTATTGTAATCTTACGGAAGTTTATGTTCCCAAAAGTTTGAAGATAATTGGCTATGGGGCATTTGAATCTTATAGCAATAAAAGGAATGTCTATATTGAGGATTTGGAGGCATGGTGTCTTATTGAGCATGGAGATGCCTATTCCAATCCTTTGAACAGCCTTGCCAAGCCTGCGCATGGAACTTTGTGGCTGGATGGAGAGGTTGTACGGGAACTGATGATTCCCTGCACAGAGGCTATCACTAAAATCGGGCAGGGGGCGTTTGCCGGTTGCGGAAGCATCGTTGCGGTAACCGTACCGGATACTGTTTCTGTGATTGAATCGTCTGCGTTTTCGGATTGTTGGAGGTTGCAACAGATACGCATAGAGGGGGAATTGTCCCAAATCGGATATAGTGCTTTTTTAGGATGTTCCTCGTTATCGTCTATAGAAATTCCGGCAGGTGTCAGTAAGATTGAAAGCAGTACATTTGGGGAATGTACTTCACTGACATCTGTACTGATTCCGTCGAGTGTAACAGAAATTGAGGCCTCCGCTTTTTCAGGTTGCAGTTCTCTTTCGATGATTACGATTCCGAAAGGAGTGACTAAAATTGGGTATTCTGCTTTTCAAAGGTGTTCCTCTCTTACAGAGATTACCATTCCTGTATCAGTCACGGAAATTGGAGCATATGCATTTTACAAATGTGATAGCTTACAGGAACTCTATATCGACGAAGGCGTGACGCACATAGGGGAAGGCGCATTTGGAAATTGCACCGCTTTGACTTCTGTAACCATTCCCAAAAGTGTAATCTATATGGAGGAATACCTGTTTAAGGGATGTTCTGGAATATATAGGATTTACGCTCCGGTTTCGTGGAAGGACAAGGGGAACTTATGGTCATATTCTATGGATGCAAAGGTCCGGTACTATTGCACGATTACTTATACTGGGAAGTATGAGGATATCGACACGGTGCTTTATGGTGAGGACGCGAAATTACCGGTACTACAGGGCTCGGTAAGTGAGCATTATGCCTTTGTCAATCAGACGAAACAAAGGAAATGGGATGGCAAAGATGTCACGGAAGATATGAATATTTTGGTGCATATAGAAACAAACCGATATACCGTATACTATCAGGGAGATTACAATAAAGCAGAGACTGTGTGGCATGGAGAAACCATCAGTTTGCCGGAAAATCCGGAAGGCGGGCGGTATGTTTTCCTTGTAGATGGGGAACCGTGGAGCGGGGGAAAAATCACCGGTGATGTCACGGTTGAAGTTTCTACCATATGGAATATTTATACGGTGACTTATGTTGGAGAGTACGAGGGAACAGCAGAAGTCAAACATGGTGACGACGTTTATTTTCCGGGAAGCCCGACTGGATATACATATATATTTACCGTAGATGGTGAGGTATGGGATGGCAATGGGGTGACAAAAGATACCATAGTCACCGTCACGAAAATACTTAATACCTATACCATAACCTATGTGGGCGATTACAGTGGACGCGATACAGTGACCCATGGAGAGAGTGCAGTGCTTCCTGAAAGTCCTGTGGGATATACTTATATTTTTACAGTAGATGGAAGTCCATGGAACGGGGAGAAAATTTACCACAATATAACGGTGAGAGTTACCAAGAAGGTTAATACCTATACGGTAACTTTTGTTGGAGATTATAGTGGAAGTGTTTCGGTACCTTATGGCGGATACGTTATAATTCCCCCAAATCCAACCTATTGTACCTATACCTTTATGGTAGACGGAAAGGTGTGGGACGGGAGAGATATAACGGATCATGTGACAGTGACAGTAATCAGAACCATCAATACCTATACCGTGACTTATGTCGGAGATTATACTGGAACAGATACCGTAACCCATGGGGGAAGCGTAGTCCTTCCTTCCAATCCCATTGGGTATATTTATGTATTTACTGTAGGCGGAAAGCAGTGGGATGGCAAACAGATTACGGACGATGTAACAGTAACTGTAACTAAAAACAATAGAATCTGTACGGTTACCTATGTTGGAGACTATACCGGAAGAGATACAACAGTTTATGGAGGAGGTGTGGTTTTCCCTCCCGATCCAATCGGTTATACCTATACCTTTATGGTAGACGGTAAGGCGTGGGACGGCAATAATATTACAGGGGATATAACAGTGACGGTAATCAGAACCATCAATACCTATACCGTGACTTATGTTGGAGATTATACCGGAACAGATACCGTAATTCATGGGGGAAGTGTCAGTCTGCCGGAAAATCCGGAGGGTTATACCTATATGTTTACCGCAGATGGAAGGATGTGGGATGGCAGTAACATTACAGGAAACGTGATGGTAACGGTCACAAAAACTCCCAATCGCTATACCATAACTTACAAAGGCGCATATACAGGGAAAAGTACAGCCTTGTATGGAGAAAAGGTAGAATTGCCGGTGCCTCCGGCTGGGTATGTATATACTTATACAATGATAAGCGGTGCGGTTTGGGATGGTAGGTGCATCGCAAGGGATGTTACGATTACTGTGACAAAACTACAGGATGGGTGTGATTTTCTTTCTGCCGATATGCTGCATGATGTTGAGGCAACGCCGCAGGGGGTAGAAGCGAAATCGTATTATGCGTATTTTGATGTTGAAAATATTAAAGTAAGTGAAGGTGCTACTGTAAAGGTGTATGAAAGCAGGGAGAACAGAGTGCCGGTGTCCCGAATATATCTTCCACGGGAGACAACGAAAACAGTGTGCTACCTTTCTATTACGGCTCAAAGCGGAAGAAACTGTGAAATTCCTTTAACAATAATTAGGGAGGTTATTTCAGATTTGGGAGAACCTGTTTTTGAAAGCGCTATAGGGAATATGGTTATCTTGCATTTGGCAGAAGATATTCCGGGCAATCCTCAGATGATTGTGTATTATAGTTTGAACGGTGTCGATTGGACGGCGGCGGAAACATTATATAATTTGCAAACTGGACAAATGCTCGCCGATCTTCCATGGGAAAATACAGAATATTCCATTAAAATTGCTGCGGATTACGGTGATATGCCTTTTGCTGAAAGTAGTATTATAGGGAGTGTAAAAACCGGAATTACCCTTTCCAATGCATGTGAGATTTTAAAGGTATATGATATAGATGATACCAAAATAGATGCGCAAAATCGAAGCGTCGCAGGAAAGGTTGCAAGTATAAAAGCACAAATTTCCTTGCGGCTTGATGTTAGCCAGGGAGCGACATGGAAACTCTATGCGGACAAGGATGCCAAGGTATTGTTATCGAATAATACCATGGTGCTGACTGAAGGTCAACGTACCATTGCTTATGTGAAAGTAACAGCGGAGGATGGCTTCACGTCAAAAATATATTCTGTTTCTATATACCGTCAGAAAAAAACCCGACAACCGGAGGTTCAGGTTACAGATGGTGTGGTAACCGTAAATGCTCCGGAAGGAAGCATAATATGGTATACAGTTGAGTCTGCACATCGACCGATTCCCGGATTTATGGGCAGAGAATACCATGCATCTTTTGCAGTGACAAATGATATGGTGGTAAGAATCATTGCGTGTGCTCCCGATTGCGAAGAGTATTGTGATATGATTGAGTTTGCAGCGGAAAGCCCCTTTGATTATGCAGCAAACATTGTGTCTTTAGAAGAAAAAGAGGAAGGGATTGCCTGGACCGCATCAATAGAGGGAGCTATACTTGCGGACGGCAGCTGTTATTTTGCAGCATACAATGCACAGGGAGATCTGATGGGGCTGCAAATGAAAACTGTTACAGCGGGACAAAATACAACAGATTTTTCGGACATTCTCATTCTGGAAGAAGTGCCTGCGTATTGCAGAGTTTACTATTGGAACAGGGATATGAAAGTGCAAAGTGCATGTGCGAATTATCCGTTATAAAAAAGCAAGGAAAACATTGTAACAATGTTTTCCTTGCTTTTTTACTGATGAAAATAAGGTTGTGCGTCGGAGACAATGACATTCAATTCCGGAAAAGCAGATTCCAGAAACTCGGTCATAAACGAACAGATAATATTTTCTGTCTCAAAATGACCGGCGTCAATCAGTTTTAATCCTAGTTCGGATGCCAGTTGAGCCTCGTGATGCTTGATGTCGGATGTGACATAGACATCAGCACCGGCGTTCCATGCCGTATAGATTCCATCACCGCCGCTGCCGCTGCAAAGAGCAACGGTCTTGACTGCATCACCGGGGTCTCCGGTGTAACGAATGCTCTGGCAGGACAAAGCGTGACGAACCAATTCCACAAAATCTTCCATTTCCATAGGCGCGTTGAGTGAACCGATTCTGCCGATGTTATCAAGAGGTTTTCCCAAAGGAGTACGCGCATCGGCGTCATCAAAACGGCGGACATCGGTTAAATCCAGCCGGTCGGCAAGAGCATCGTTCATACCCCCGTCAGCATGATCCAGATTGGTATGGGCACTGAACACCGAAATTTCATTTTTTATCAAATCCCGAAGAATTTTTCCGGTGATATCCTGTTCTACAATCCGAGAAACTGGGGAAAAAAGCAACGGGTGGTGGGAAATCATCAAATCGGCACCGCTGGCAATGGCTTGTCGGACGTTTTCCTGAGTAACATCCAGACAGACAAAAACGGTTGTGACACGCTGATGGATGTTACCAACCATCAATCCCACATTATCCCACGATTCTGCAAGGTCAGGGGGAGCAAAACGATTCAGTTCCTGCATAATATCGTTTACGGTCAGCATGAACATTCCTCCTTTAATATAGTAAGCAATGCCTGAATTTCTGCCAGCCGGAGTGCGGCATCAGCAGATTCAGATTTTTTTAAGCCGTCTGCCATCCGGGTCAGTTTTCGCTTTTGTTTACGGACATATTCTTCAAAATGTGCCGGACGGTCTTTCCATAGATTTTTTCCAAAAAAGAAATCCAGGGGGGTAGGGTGTTCCTCTTCCGGTTTTTGAATAACTGAAAAAATATGGTAAAGTTTTTGCCCTTCCTTGGCAAGGGTTTCTGACAACACCGTGTAACCGCTTTCGAAAAGAAGACTTCGCAGTTCCGGTACTGAGGACATAGGCTGGAGTAAAATCTGCTTTGCCTGACCAAATACGTCCGGCCTGTCTTTCAGAATTTCGGCAATCATTAACCCACCCATGCCGGCAATGACGATGCAATCTGCCTCTTTCGGAGCAAGAGTTTCCGCTCCGTTGCCCAGGCGGGTGGTGACCTTTTCTTCCATATGATATTTCCGCACCGTTGCTTCCGCACGGGAAAGAGGTCCTTTGCAAATATCGGAGGCAATGGCATATTCTGCTTTCTGTTTCATGCAGAGATAGACCGGCAGATATGCGTGGTCAGTGCCGATGTCGGCAACGGTATGGCAGGGTTTTATGTTGTCTGCAATCTGCATCAGTCTGGGGGTGAGAATAGGTGCTGTATCCGGCATAAGAGATTCCTTTCTGGTTCTTTCTTTTTTCATGATAGTATAAAAATAATCTTTTGTCAACCGAAAAAAGGATTTCGCAGTTTTTTGTAGAAATTAAGTAAAAAGGAGGCGGTTTGGATGAAATTGCGTGAGATTGCAGAAGAGAGAGAATATCAGATACTTTCTCCCTTTGCCGTAAAGAGCAGGGAAACCAAGGGCCGGGTGCGGGACGAGGAGCCCTGTGATTTGCGTACAGAGTTTCAGCGTGACCGTGACAGAATTGTACATTCTAAGGCGTTTCGGCGGTTGAAACATAAAACACAGGTGTTTTTATCTCCGGAGGGAGACCATTACCGCACTCGATTGACCCATACCTTGGAAGTTTCTCAGATTGCAAGAACTATTGCCCGTGCACTTTGTCTCAATGAGGATTTAACCGAGGCAATCGCATTGGGACATGATTTGGGACACACGCCCTTTGGACACATGGGCGAAAAAATATTAAATGAGATTTGCCCCTTGGGATTTCGGCACAACGAACAGAGCTTGCGGGTAGTGGATGTATTGGAACGGCAGGGAGGGCTTAACCTGACATGGGAGGTTCGTGACGGGATTTTATGCCATACAGGGGATAAGAAAGCATCGACTTTAGAGGGAAGAATTGTAGCTCTTGCCGACAAGGTGGCATATATCAATCATGACATTGACGATGCTATCCGTGGAGAGATTCTCAAGGAGACAGATATTCCCAAAGAATATACCGATGTATTAGGGGACAGCCATTCCAAGCGCATTGATACCATGATACACGGAATTCTGCAGGCAAGCACTGGAAAAGACGATATCAGGATGGAACAAGAAGTATATGACGCCATGATGGGACTTCGGTCTTTTATGTTTGCCAATGTGTATGTGGCGTCTAAACCCCAAGTGGAAGAACACAAGGCGGCAGGTATTGTTGAAAGCCTTTACCGCACCTATATCCGGCAACCGGAGTTGCTTCCCGTTTCCGGTCAGGAGGATATTCAAGTTCTTACCCGTGATTATATTGCAGGGATGAGTGATCGATATGCCGTTGCTAAATATCAGGAAATATTTGTTCCTGCTTTTTGGCAGAGGTAAAAAAGGAAATTGGCTGATTGTGTCGAATTTATAAAAAATGAGGAGGTGATGGCATGGCGGTATCGGCAGATTTTCAGGATTTTGTAGATGAAGTACTGGAGAGGAACGATATTACCGAGGTGATATCTGAATATGCAAAGTTAAAACGCGTGGGTTCCCGCTATGCGGCGTTGTGTCCCTTGCACAACGACAAGAAATCACCCTCACTTTCTATTTCACCGGACAAGCAGTTGTTCCATTGTTTTGGGTGTGGTGCCGGAGGAAATGTGATTCATTTTATTATGGCAATGGAGCATCTGGATTTCATGGATGCATTGAAATATCTGGCAGACCGTGCCAGAATTCCCATGCCGGAACAAGGCTCTTCCACCGACAGGAAACGGCGGGAGGAGACCATGGATAAAAAACAGAAGATTTACCAAATCAATGCGGAGGCGGCACGGTACTTCTACCGGCATTTAGCAGGCGATGAGGGGAAAGACGCCTATGCCTACCTGAAAGAACGGGGTATTACCAATGCTACCATTAAGATGTTTGGCCTGGGATATGCTCCGGCAGGTTGGACAAGACTGCTGGATTATTTAAAAGAAAAAGGATACAGCGAGCACGATGTGTTTGAAGCAGGTCTTGCCAAAGCACGGGATAACGGCAGTTTCTACGATGCCTTTTATGATGGCAGGGTGATGTTTCCCATTATCAATGTGCAGGGAAATATCATTGGCTTTGGCGGAAGAATCATGCAGGAAAACAGCAACACGGGCAAGTATCTTAACACACCCGAGACACTGGTGTTTAAAAAGAAAGAAAATTTGTTTGGTTTGAATCTCGCAAAAAACAGCAAAGCAGGCAGAATGCTTTTGATGGAGGGATACATGGACGTTATCTCCTTGCACCAGGCGGGCATCAATAATGCAATCGCATCTCTGGGGACGGCATTTACACCGGAGCAAGCAAGACTTTTAAAGAAATATACCTCTAAAGCGGTGCTGTGTTACGACGCTGATGATGCGGGAAAGAAAGCGGCGCTTCGAGCAGGGGATATCCTGACTGAGCAAGGATTTAAGACCAAAGTGCTGACCATTACCGATGGGAAAGATCCTGACGAGTTTATCAAAACAAAAGGACCGGAGATGTTTCAGGTGTTGGTTGAGGGTGCCAGACCGCTGATTGGGTATAAAATTGACGCAATCAAGCAACACTATGACCTGAATGACACTGAACAGATGCTGGAATTTACGGAAGCGGCGGCAGGTGTGCTTTCTGAAATCAATAATGAGATTGAGTTGGAACTTTACACCAAACAGATTGCCAAGGAGGCGGGGATTTCGCCGGATACCCTTTCAACACAGGTGAAGGTGCTGCGGAGAAAGCAGCAACAGGTGAAAGAACGGCAGGAAGAACGCAAGGAACGAAAAAACTTTGAGGAACGAACCGGCGGACGTCGAGATCTGCATGAGATGGGACTTAAAAACGCCGAACGCCTGCTATTGAATTTTATGGCCGAAGAACCGGCGGTTATGAAAAAGGTGAAAGAAAGCGGATTGACCGCAGAGGATTTTACCGAGGGAATACATAGAAAATTGGCGGAAAAATTGCTTGCATGCCCCGATGACAGGGTGGATGGGAATGCATTACTGGAACAATTTTCTCCGGAGGAAATAGGTGTTGTTGCTGCGATACTTCTGGATGATAAAAATACGGAGAATAAAAAAGAGGCATCCATACAACCGTTAGCAAAAGTGTTGGATGCAAAACAGCGGATAAAGCAAGCGGAATTGTTAACCAATGATGATCTGCATGAACTTGACAAAATGCTGAAACAAAAGGAACAGGAAAAGAGGAGGAACCAGACATGGAAAACGAAAAACAACCCGCAGTAAATAAAAAACAACTGTTACAACAGTTGCTGGAGCAGGGCAAAAAGAAAGGTATGCTTGGTTATAAGGAAATTTCTGACAAATTGGAAGAAATGGACTTAGACCCTGCCCAGATTGATAAGATTTATGAATACTTAGAGAAACAGGGCATAGAGATTGTTGCCGATATGGAAGACGAGGATGTCATTGAAATTTTGGATGATGATATGGAAATCACCCGGGAAGAACTGGATGATATGTCGGTTCCTGACGGTGTCAGCATTGATGACCCGGTGCGGATGTATTTGAAAGAAATCGGTAAGGTAGACCTTCTTAGCAGTGCAGAGGAGACAGAACTTGCTAAAAAGATGGCAGAGGGAGACAAAGAGGCAAAAAGACGGCTTGCGGATGCCAATCTCCGTTTGGTTGTCAGCATTGCAAAACGGTATGTGGGACGGGGGATGCTTTTCCTTGATTTGATTCAGGAAGGAAATCTCGGCTTGATTAAAGCGGTAGAAAAGTTTGATTACACCAAGGGCTATAAATTCAGTACCTATGCGACCTGGTGGATTCGTCAGGCAATTACCCGTGCCATTGCTGACCAGGCAAGAACTATTCGTATTCCTGTTCACATGGTAGAAACCATCAATAAACTGGTGCGTGTTTCGAGACAATTGGTACAAGAACTGGGAAGAGACCCGTTGCCTGAAGAGATTGCAAGAGAATTGAATATGCCGGTAGATAAAGTGGGCGAGATTATGAAAATCGCGCAAGAGCCGGTTTCTTTGGAAACGCCTATCGGCGAAGAGGAAGACAGCCATCTGGGAGACTTTATTCAGGATGATGATGCGCCGGCACCATCCGATGCGGCAACCTTCACCTTGTTGAAAGAGCAACTGGCAGAGGTTCTCAGCACCCTGACTGAAAGGGAAGAGAAGGTGCTTCGTCTGCGGTTTGGATTGGATGACGGCAGAGCGAGAACGTTGGAAGAAGTGGGTAAGGAATTTGACGTTACCCGTGAGCGTATCCGTCAGATTGAAGCAAAAGCATTGAGAAAACTCCGGCATCCCAGTCGGAGCCGGAAATTGAAAGATTATCTGGAATAAGAAAAAGGAGGCAGTATCATGGAAAGAGGAAGAAGATTTTGGAAACTCTTGCCGTGGATACTGTCTTTTGTTTTATTGTCAGGTGTTCTGACAGTAACTTATTTTCTCCGTGAGCGTTCCGGTGTCTTAACGGAAGAGTCGAATCCTTATATGAAACTTGCGGCGACCTACGAACCTATTGTACCGGTGAGGACAATCTGCCGATGGAAAGAGGAAAGTACATTTCTTTTTGATGGCGATACCAATACCGTTGCATGCTGGGAAACCCCGTGGGAAGTCACCTTGGATTTGGGCAAACTACATATGTTAGGCGGAGTCCGGTTTTTTCCGGTAGGGGAGAATCAGACAGAACTTGACCGATGCCAGGGTCTTATGGTTTCAGTGTCCAAAGACAATCGTGTTTTTCAAAAGGCGGCGGTTGCAGAACCTGTGGATCATATTGGCTATACCCAAGATTGGCAGGAACTTTCTTTTGGAGGCGGCGGTGAATTTCGGTATGTAAAAATTCAGATTCCGGCGGGTGCATCCATTGGAGAAGTGGAATGTCTTGGCTATCCCAGTTGGTGGTTCCAACCGGGACGGAAACAGGGACACGCCGAGTTATGCCTGGATTTGTATGCCTATGATGCCCAAGAATCCGGAACTGTTCGGATTCTTACCGGTGCTTTTCATGAAAACGGCGTATTGAAAGCATTGCAGGTCACGGAACAGGAGATATCAAACCATGAGGGAACAACGGTTCCAATCCGGCTTTCGGTGCCCCGCCAGGGAATCGGAGACCGGTATCGGGTTATGGCATGGGATAATCGGGGTGTATCCTTATTAAAACAGGATTTGAATTTTCGGTATACCCGTGGTGGTATGGGATTTTCTGTACCCAACGTATTTTCGGATTCCATGATGTTTCAGGCAGAAAAACCTGTGAAAATTTGGGGCACGGCACCTATAGGAAGTCAGGTTCGTCTGATATTGGAAAGCGAAACCGGCATTGTAGCAGAAAAAACGGTGATTGCCAACACAAATTCTGACTGGGTTGGTGAATTGGGACAGTTCCCCTATGGCGGGTCCTATTCCCTTACCATTTCTTGTGGAGGAGAAAGTAAGGTATTTCACGATCTGACTTTTGGGGATGTGTGGGTACTGATTGGACAGTCCAATATGGATTATCATTTATTGGGAGGGGAAGACACCAAAACTTATCTTCGCTCTGCCCAAGGGAAAAAAGAGACCAACAATGAAAATATTCGGCTTTTGAATCTTTGGATGAAAGGAACGGGAGGAAGCGGTCAGGCAGTTGCTAATCTTCCGATTGGATATCGGAATCCGGCATGGTCCAAGATGAATACAGAGGCGGCATCCTACTGTTCTGCCATTGGATATTTCTTTGCAAATCAGATTTATCGGGAGCATGGCCTTCCGGTGGGATTGATGAATCTGGCGGTAGGAGACACCGAAATTAACCGCTGGATTCCCAACGGAGCAACCTATGGTGCATTCTGTGGTACAGATGGGGGACTATATTACAATCGTGTTATGCCTCTTTCTGGATTCTCAGTGCGTGGAATCCTGATGTATCAGGGAGAGGCAGATGAATATCGCACCCATCTTTCTACAGAAGAATATCGGGATGCATTGTGCGGATTGATTGACCAATATCGTGAAATCTGGGGTGCAGACTTGCCTTTTTATTGGGCGCAACTGACGCGGTATCAAAAGGATGAAAGCCTGATTCGGGAAGGTCAGCGCCTTGCCCTTTTCGGTGTAAAGAATAAGAAAAATATTGGGATGATTTCCCTGATGGATGTGTATGGAGAGTTTGAAGGTGGGGCAGGAAACTGCAGAGAGGACATTCACCCTCATCAGAAACAACTGGTAGCGGAACGGTTTGTTCGTCTTGCCAATCGGGATTTGTATGGCGGGGATTTGCCTGCAACCGGGCCGGTTTATCTGTCAGCCCGTCGTGTGGAAAACGGATTGGAACTGACCTTTTCAGCCACGGGCAATCTGCGTGTGATGGATAAGTCTCAGTATGTCGATGCTTTAGGACGAGAGTATATCAAGGAGTCTGGCAGAGATGAAAACCGTTTGCAGGAGTTTGAAGTTGCAGGGGAGGACGGGGTCTTTTACCCTGCAGAGGCAGAAATACAGGGAAGCACTGTGTTGGTGTTCAGCCCATGGGTTGATATGCCGGTCATGGCAAGGTACGGATGGGGTGCTTATCCGGAAATGCCCAACCTAACCGACGACAGTTTGATTCCATCTTCTGCCTTTGTGACCGAAATGGTTACAATTTGATAACAATTTATGGGAACCTGGTTGACAATGAATCATATGGTAAGGTATACTTGGGAGTAATAAAGAGGGTGAAATTATGCGTTGTTATTATTGCGGTCATTTAGAAAGTAAGGTTGTGGATTCCCGTTCCGCAGAGGACGGTACTGCTATCCGCAGACGGAGAGAGTGTCTTCAGTGCGGAAAACGGTTTACCACATACGAAAAGATTGAATGTGTACCGATCATTGTAATCAAGAAAGATGGTTCCCGTCAGAGTTATGACAGAGAAAAACTCCAGCGGGGAATTCTCAATTCCTGTGCAAACCGTCCGGTTCCCCTTGAGGAGATTGATGGTATTCTGGACGGCATTGAGACAGAAATTCACAATTCTCTTGCCCGCGAGGTATCCTCGGTGCAGATTGGACAGATGGTTATGGATCGGTTGCGTCTGATTGACGAGGTTGCTTATGTTCGTTTTGCGTCGGTTTATAAGCAGTTTAAGGATATTGAAAGTTTCAAAGAAGAATTGGAACGCATGAGCCGGTAGCGTTGTAAAAAAGTCTTGACAAAATCAGGATTTTATGATAAAATCAGTTATGATAGTGAATATGGTGACGAAAGAGTGAGGTCGAGCCTCACTCTTTCTGTTATATTAGGTCACCGACAGACAAAAAACGGAGGTGAAAAGGATGGCGTATTCCAAGACAGAACAAATCGTACTTGGACTGGCAGAACCGGTTGCGGCATCGGAGGGGGCATACCTTTATGATGTGGAGTATGTAAAAGAAGGTGGCATCTGGTTTCTTCGTGTATATGTGGATAAAGAAGAAGGTGGCATTTCACTGGATGACTGTGAGGCAATCAGCAGAAAACTCAGCGATGTACTGGACAGAGAAGACCCCATTTCCCAGAACTATTATCTGGAGGTTGCCTCTCCCGGCATTGAGCGGAAACTGAAAACGGAAGAACACTTTAACCGATACTTGGGAGAAACTGTGGATGTTGGTCTTTACAAAGCGGTAAAGGGCAGCAAACAGCTGACAGGTACACTGACGGCGTATGATGGCGAATCCATCACGCTTCTTGCTGAAGAGGAGGAACTGACACTCTCTTTAAAAGAAACAACCGTGGTGCATCTGCATTTTGATTTTTAGTAAAAGAATAAACTTTATGATAGATTGAAAGGAATGATTAGAAAAATGAGTTCAGAATTGTTTGAATCCTTGGCAATGATTGAAGAGGAAAAAGGAATTAGCCGTGATGTCATTCTGGATGCGTTGGAAAGCGCTTTGATTTCTGCGTACCGGAAGCATTTTGGCGCAGTACAGGAAATCGGTGTTACCTTTGATGAGGAAACCGGTGCAATCCGTATCATCGGCAGAAAAACTGTAGTGGAAGAAGTGGAAAACCACGAGACAGAGATTTCTTTGGACGAGGCAAAACGGATGAATGCCAAATATGACATCGGGGATATTGTTGAATTTGAGGCAACACCCAAAACCTTTGGCAGAATTGCAGCGCAGACTGCACGTCAGGTTGTATTTCAAAGAGTACATGAGGCGGAGCGGGAAAAAATGGTCAGCGAATATTCTGATCGTGAAAACGATATTGCTACTGCAAGAGTTCGCAGAATTGAACGCCGTAACGTCATGCTGGAAATTGAGAATGCAGAATCGGTTCTGATGCCCAATGAACAAGTGCGTCAGGACAATTACAAAGTTGGAGAACGCTACAAGGTATTTGTGGTTGAGGTTGCAGACTCCGCAAAGGGTGTGCACCTGGTTGTTTCCCGTTCCCATCCCGGTCTGGTTCGTAAACTTCTGGAACTGGAAGTTCCTGAAATTGAAGAAGGAATCATCGAAATCAAATCCTTGTCCAGAGAGGCAGGGTCCAGAAGTAAAATTGCTGTACACTCTACCAAAGAAAATGTAGATCCGGTGGGCACCTGTATCGGCCCCAAAGGTATGCGTGTACAGGAAGTTATCCGTGAACTGCGCGGTGAGAAAATTGACATTATCCGTTATAGTGAGAATCCGGCAGAATATGTATCCAATGCATTAAGCCCGGCAGATGTTCTTTCTATTGAGGTGGATGAGGATAATCATATCTGTAAAGTTGTAGTTCCGGACGACCAACTTTCTCTGGCAATCGGAAGAGAAGGACAGAATGTGCGTCTGGCTGCAAGACTGACCGGGTGGAAAATTGATCTGACCTCTGCATCAAAAGCAGAGCCGGCAGTTCATGAGGAAGAGGAAGCATGACACCCCTCAGAATGTGTACCGTATGTCGAGAGCGCAAAGAAAAGAAAGATTTGATACGAATTGTATGCAATAAAGAAACCGGGATTGCGATTGACCGGAAAGGCAATCTTTCCGGAAGAGGAGCATATCTTTGCAGAACGGAAGAGTGTGTGAGTCAGGCGCAAAAACGAAAAGTGCTGGAACGCACATTTTCCCGTGCTGTAGAAGCCGGTGTGTATGAAGCTTTGCAAGAGGAGTTAAACTATGAATCCTAAATTTTGGGGAATGCTTTCCCTTGCGATGCGTGCAGGCAAACTTGCCGTGGGAGAAGATAAGGCAACCGAGGCTACCAGAGGGGGAAAAGCATGCCTTTTAATTCTCTCTCAAGATGCAGGAAATAATACCGAAAAAAAGGTAACCGATATGGCGGCTTTCCGGAATATACCGATTCTCAGACCGGCAGATCGAGTTCGAATCGGGCAGGCAATCGGAAAAGAGTTTGCCGTGGCGTTAGCTGTTACCGACGCCGGGTTTGCAGAGCAACTTTCTTTGCTTTTTTCTCAGGAAACAGAAAATGAATAGGAGGAAATTGTATGGAAAAAATCAGAGCGTATGAGCTTTCCAAAGCCTTTGGATTTCCCAGTAAGGAAATCGTCAAGGTTTTGCATGACTATAATGTATCCACCAAAAACCACATGAGTGCCCTTACTGAAGACGAGCTGAATGTGATTTTTGAATACTACACCCAGAAGAATCAGGTGGCGGACTTCTCTATGTATGAAGAAGTCAAGAAGAAACAGGAAGAACCCACTCCCAAAGAGGAGAAGTCAGGTGAAGGTGCGGTGCAGGAAGAGGCTGAGGTACAGCCTGTTGAGATTGGACGGAAAACGCGAATTGTAGATACCCGTGTCAATACTGTTGACCTTGACAGAATGGATGAAGAAAAACTGGAAGAACTGATTCCTGAAAATGTCAAAGGTGCAGAGGGCAATAAAAAGCAAAAAATCAATCAGAAGAAGAAACAAAACGGAAAACCTCAGGGTACCAAGAATAAACCCAATCCGGAGGATCTTCTGAAAAAGACTGAAAAGAAAAAGGAAAAGGTTGAAAAACCCCATGTTCTGATCCCAGATGCAATCACCGTAGGTGAATTGGCAGAAAGAATGAAGAAACCGGTTACCGAGGTTATTAAAAAATTGATGCTGCTTGGTATTATGGCGTCGGTAAATGAAACATTGGATTTTGATACTGCATCTTTGATTGCAGAAGAGCTGGGTTGTACCTTTGAAAAGGAAATCATTCTTACCGATGAGGAAAAACTGTTCAAAGATGTTGAAGATGAACCCGAAACCCTGAAACCCCGTTCTCCGGTGGTTGTGGTTATGGGTCACGTTGACCATGGCAAAACATCGCTTCTGGATACCATCCGCAACAGTAATGTAACCGAGGGTGAGTTTGGCGGAATTACACAGCACATCGGTGCACACCGTGTGCGTGTCAATGATAAGAAAATTACCTTTTTGGATACCCCCGGACATGAGGCGTTTACTGCTATGCGTGCCCGTGGTGCGTTGGTAACCGATATTGCGATTCTGGTGGTTGCCGCCGATGATGGTATTATGCCCCAGACTATTGAGGCAATCAACCATGCCCGTGCGGCAGAGGTTGCTATCATTGTTGCCATCAATAAAATTGATAAAGAAAGTGCAAATCCTGACAGAGTTCGTCAGGAACTGACCGAGCATGGTCTGGTTCCCGAAGAGTGGGGCGGGGACACCATCTGTGTAGAAGTTTCCGCAAAACAGGGAACCAACGTCGATCAACTCCTTGAAATGGTACTTCTGGTAGCAGAAATGAAAGAACTGAAGGCCAATCCCGACCGTGCCGCAAAAGGTACTGTCATTGAGGCTCAATTGGATAAGGGAAGAGGTCCTGTCGCAACGGTTCTGGTACAGAAAGGTACCCTCCGTGTAGGGGATATTGTGGTGGCTGGTACCGCAGTAGGCCGTGTAAGAGCCATGAATGACGACAAAGGAAAGGCTGTCAAGAAAGCAGGTCCTTCCATTCCGGTTGAGATTCTTGGCCTTTCTGAGGTTCCTGAGGGCGGAGATGTTTTCTATGCAGTTGATGACGAAAGAAAAGCCCGTGAAGTCGTCGAGGCAAGAAAGTTCAAAGAAAAGCAGGAGAAACAGCAGAAAGCAAATACCATTTCTCTGGATAACCTCTTTGAGCACATTGAAGCCGGTAAAGTCAAAGACTTGAATATCATTGTGAAAGCAGATGTACAAGGTAGCGTGGAGGCTGTTCGTCAGTCTATGGAAAGAATCGGCAATGAGGAAGTTCGCGTTAAGGTTATTCATGGTGCGGTAGGTGCGATCAATGAGTCAGATATTATGCTGGCGTCTGCATCCAACGCAATCATTGTCGGATTTAACGTCCGTCCTACTTCCGGTGCTGTCAGCGCGGCAGAGGATGCCGAGGTAGACATGCGGATGTACCGTGTCATCTATGATGCCATTGAAGATATTGAGAAGGCAATGAAAGGTATGCTTGCACCTACCTTCCGCGAGGTTGTTTGCGGTCATGTGGAAATTCGTACCACCTTTAAGGTTTCCGGCGTGGGAACTATCGGCGGTGCCTATGTTCAGGACGGTAAAATTATGCGGAATTCTCTGGTGCGTGTTGTCCGTGACGGCATTGTTATCCATGAGGGAGAACTGGGTTCCTTGAAGCGGTTTAAGGATGACGCCAAGGAAGTTGCCGCAGGCTATGAGTGTGGTCTCAGTATTGACAAATTTAATGATATCAAGGAAGGCGATATCATTGAGGTGTATAAAATGGAGCAGGTTGAGGTAGAGTAACAGCCAAAGGAAGGGAAAAGAATATGGCAAATTACAGCAGAACCGACCGGATTTCTGAAGAAGTTAAGCGTGAACTCAGTGCAGTGATCCGAGACCTGAAAGACCCCAGACTGCCTGCTATGGTTTCGGTAGTGGCAGTACAGGTAACCAAAGATTTGAAGTTTGCAAAAGCGCATATCAGTATGATGGGAGATGAAAAGGCGAAGAAAGACGGCTTTGCCGCATTGAAAAGTGCAGCCGGATTTATTCGCAAGGAAATCGGACATCGTCTGAATCTGAGAAATACGCCGGAATTTACCTTTGTGGAGGATGATTCTATTGCGTATGGTGCGCACATCAACGAACTTTTAAGGGGATTATAGTATGTTTGAGACAATCATTCCCCAATTGAATCGTGGGGAAAAGGTGGGCATTTTTGCCCACCAAAGCCCTGACGGAGATGCCATGGGCAGTGCGTATTCTTTGAAATTGGTATTGCAATCCATGGGCAAGGAAGCGGAAGTTTTTCTTCTTCCCAACCATGATGCCATGGCATATCCCTTGATAAAAGGGAAAGAACCCACCGGACTTTGCGTGGGAGACTGTGACCTTTTGGTTGCCGTTGACTGTGCAGATGCCAGACGGTTGGGAGATTATCAGGAAATTTTTACAGCACATCAGAATACGGTTGCGATTGACCATCATATTACGCATCAACCTTTTGCAAAACAAAGGGTTGTTGCAGATATTTCCTCAACTTGTGAATTGATGACAGTCTTATATGAGGAAATGGGGGTTCCTGTCACAAAGGATGTGGCAATCAATCTTTATACCGGGATAGTTTGCGACACGGGGAATTTTAAATATTCTTCCGTAACACCGGATACCATGCATAGAGCTGCACATTTGATTGAGAAGGGGATTGATTTTGCCGGCATTTCCAAGGCAGTATTCAATACCAAACCCCGTGCGTATTATGGTTTGATGCGAAAAGCACTGGACCGTCTGCAATTTTACATGGATGGAAAAGTGTGTGTTTTGTGGCTGTCTCAACAAGATTTTGAGGAAGCAGAAATTGACGAAAGTATGGCGACGGGAATTGTAACTCTGCCTACCGGAATTGAGGGGGTAGAGGTCGGGGTTTACATCCGCAAACGAAGCGAGGACGAGTTTAAAATCAGTCTGCGCAGCAACCGGATTGTGGATGTGGCTGAGATTGCAATGGTGTTTGGCGGCGGCGGTCATATCAGAGCCGCCGGATACAGTGCGTTCCATGAGGATGTGGAAACTGTGTTTTCCCGTTTATTGCAACAAATTGAAAAACGACTGGGTGCGGAGTGAGTATGGACGGAATCATCAATATCAATAAGCCGGCGGGGTTTACCTCCCATGATGTAGTGGCGAAACTTCGGGGCATTTTGAAGACAAAAAAAATCGGGCATACCGGCACTTTGGATCCGGATGCGGTTGGCGTGTTACCCATATGTGTGGGTAAGGCCACCAAGGTTGCGGACATGTTGACTGCGACGGAGAAGGAATATATTGCCGAAATGACCTTGGGCAGTAAAACAGATACCCAGGATGCATCCGGAACGGTACTTGCTACAGCCCCTGTGACAGTAGAGGAAGATGATATCCGTAAAGTGTTGGAATCTTTTTTGGGAGAAGGTCAACAGATACCGCCGATGTATTCTGCAATCAAGCAGGACGGGAAGAAACTGTACGAACTTGCCAGAAAAGGGATTGAGGTTGAGCGTCAACCCAGACCAATTACTATCTATGGGATAGAGTTCCTTTGGTTTCATCCGGAAGAAAAGAAATGTAAATTCCGTGTGGCATGCTCCAAAGGAACTTATATCCGTACTCTTTGTCAGGATATAGGAGATGCTTTGGGGTGCTTTGCTCATATGTCGGCACTTTGCCGAAGTCAGTCCGGGAGATTTTATCTGGACGATGCGTACACGCTGGATGCAATTGCATCCATGGTTGAGGCAGAAAACTTTTCTTTTCTGACTCCAGTGGACAAGGTGTTTGAAGAACTTCCGCCATTGTATCTTTCCAAAAGGAAAGCGGACTTGATGTGTCATGGTGTGCAGGTGCGTACACCGGGCATCTGTGAGGGAACAGTCTATCGTATTTATCGTGAATCGGGAGAGTTTTTAAGCATCTCCCTTGCACAGGATGGTATGCTGAAAATGCAGAAGACTTTTTATTAGTTGAAGGTGAATGGTATGCAGGTGTATCGGAATGAGGATTCCAACCAAAGTTTATATTTGACGCCCATTCTCACGCAAGGAAGTGCTGTTGCCCTTGGCGGTTTTGATGCTATGCATATCGGACATGAGGCAATCATTCGTATGGTAGTGGAACAAGCCCAAAAGGATGGATTGACCTCGGTGGTTTATCTGTTTAGAAACCAGCCCCGTTCTGTTATTACCGGCGAACCATCTCCTAATGTATGTACTTTTGACAAACGATTGGAGATTCTGGAGTCATGGGGTGTAGATGCGGTGGTTGCAGAATGGTTTACCCCTGCATACAGGACGATTGATCCGGAAACCTTTGTCAAAGGATACTTAAAGAATTGGCTTTGTGCAGAATTTGTAGCCGCAGGCTACGATTACCGATTCGGTGAAAAAGGAATCGGCGATGTGAAACTTTTGAAAACATTGTGTGAACAGGAACGGATTGCAGTACATGAACAAGCTCCGGTAACAATAGATGCGACGGCTGTTTCCAGTACCCGAATTCGGGAACTTCTGGAAAAAGGAAATCTTTTAGAGGCAAAAGCCTGTCTGGGCAGAGATTTTTCTGTTTGCGGAACGGTGATTCACGGGAATCATCTGGGGAGAACCATTGGGTTCCCCACAGCAAACATAGCATATCCGGACGAACTGGTTTTGCCTAAAGCAGGCGTTTACCGGACCGATACCCGGGTAGAGGGGAATTGGCATTCTTCTATTACCCATTTCGGGAACCGTCCAACTGTAAAGGATTCAGAACTTCGTCTGGAAACACATATCTTGGACTTTCAGGGGGATTTGTACGGTAGAGAAATAGAAATCCGTTTTTGTGAATACTTAAGAGAAATTAAAAAGTTCCCCACCTTGGAGGAACTGAAAGCGCAATTAAATGAAGACAAAAAGAAGGTTGAATGATACTGGACTTGTCCATACATTCAACCTTCTTTTGCTATTTTCCAGCTCCGAATACACTGAAAAGAATTTTCACAGCCTCCGCGCGGGTTACACTTTGTCTGGGGAGCAATGTGCCATCAGGGTATCCGTTGAGAATCCCCTGGGCAGTTGCGAGTTCCATGCTCGCTTTTCCCCACCCGGGAATATCTTCGGCATCAAGAGCGGTGATGGGAGCTTTGGCTAGTCCTTTTGGTAAAAGACGCTCAATGGAGATGGCGTATTCCAATCTTTGAATTTTAGCGGTGGGATTAAATTCCACGCCGGTGTCGGTTAACTGCCCTTGCATAATGCCCAATGCGTAAATAGCTTTCACCTGATTGGTTGCCCACCATGGAATGGTATCGGCATCGGTGAAAGGAAGTTGCGTTGAGGCGTAGTCTTCTGGTTGAAGTTTCAGGTAGTTACAAAGCATAATCGCAAATTCGGTACGAGTCATACCGTCGCCTGGGCGGAATCGTCCGTCATCACTGCCGTTTACCACTTTGCAATCGGCAAGGTATCGAATGTAAGGCTCTGCCCAGTGCCCCGTAGTGTCGAGAAAACTCCGTGTTCCGGTTAAGGAACCCAGGTCAAAGGTCTTGATAGCGCTGGCGCCCAGTTCGTCGGTGACAGTCAGGGTGAACCGATGATATTCTCCAGAAAAATCACGAGGATAGGAATAGGTGACGGTTCCGGTCTCAACATCCATTCCGGCAGCTACCGGTTCTCCGTCCAGATAAAGCTGATAGTGATCCAAATTTCCGTTTTTTGAGGTTACTGTTGCAGAAAAACCCGCAGTAGAGGCAACGCCTTTGATTTCCGGATAAAAATCAAAGGTATCCGGCTCGGGATCTTTGGGAATGCGAACGGGAATTTCGTAGGTTTTCAGTCCAACTTTGAGCCGGATGATTCCGGTTGCTCCGGCTTTTTTAGAGGCGGTAAAGATTCCGTCTTTAGAAATTTCACCTACACTCTTGTCATCGCTGACTGCTTGCCAGATGAAACTGTTCTGGTCCGCAATGATGGGCTCGCCCCGCCAATAGGCAGAGGCTGAAAGAGAAATGCTGGTTTCTTTCTCCAGTACAAGTTCTTTTACTTCTTTACCGGTGTCTTTCCGGAAAACCTTCACCTCATCCGGCGTTGCAATCGCACGAATCATGGTTTCTCCGGTCAGATTTCCGCTTTTGGCGGTGATATATACCTCACCGTTTCCCTGTACTGTTACCAATCCGTCTGTGCTGATCTGAGTTTGGGTGTCGGTGCCTTTTTTTAAGGAAAATTGAATCGATCCTGCCTTTGCAGGTCCATAGGAGGAATCCACAGCCGTTGCCTGTAATTGAACAGAGGAACCGGAAAGAACCGGCGTTCCCCAATGGGATAGATGCAGGGCATAGGGCTTTCCGTCAGGACGGTTGTTCTTTTTTAAGAATAGAAAGTTTGCGCATTTTCGTTGAGGCTCAGACGGCGTGTTGACAAGGGCAAAGTCGGTTGCCCCGGGTATGGTTGCCCCAAGTGTGGTGGAACCGCCACCGTCCAGATTCAGGGCATCTACACACCCAAGCTCCAGCATGCGCTTGGCAAGGGTCTCAATTCTTACGCCGTAACTATAGCCTGACTGTCTGCCGTCAATGGTATAAAAGAGAAGACTCCCATCCCTGCGGATACCAATTGCGGTTCGGGGAGCAGCACTTTGGTCGGTGTAATCCAGTTTTCCGTCGGTAATCAGCCTTCCACCAAGAGCCCCGAGGCCATAGACAGCTTTTTTCCATCGTGGATCATTGCCGGTTTCTTTGGTTGATAGTGTAACGGTATCGCCAATTTGCAAGGATGTCAGTTTCTCTGTTAGGGAGGGGTCTGCGTTGGCAGAAACGCTTAAAATCCATTTTCCGTCGGAAATAGCCAAAGACCCGTCATATTCATCAATGCTTTCTACTACAGCAGTTACCTTGCTGTCAAGGGTAATAGAACCGCTGACCTCAGTCAGAACCACATTGATTCCGTTTCCGATTGCATGGGTCTGGGTTCCGTAATCTTCAGTATATAGATAGATGGCGTAGGGTTGACGATATTTGTTGATACAATCAACAGAAAAGGAATGGTCCGCTGTTTCCAGCACCGTTTCAATGGGCAGTGTGCCGATAAATGCGGTACCATCTTCATAAAATCCAATGGCGGGTAAAGTTTCCGTATCCTTGGATACGACACGCCTGTCAATTATAACGTTGCTCATAGGCACACCGGTTTGCAAAGAAAAGAAATCGGCGTTGATGCCGGCGGCATTATAAATGCCGTTATTATTGAGGAATGTATTGGCTTGAGTCAGGGTGCGTTTTCCATGTACGGCGTTGCCGTTGGTAAGAATGGGTGTTACATCTTTATTGGGAGTATAGAGAATGTAATGCTCACTCTGTTTTCCTACCGTTGCGTCAAAGAATGTGTTTTCATGCAGTACCGTGCCCTGAGAAAGAATAGTTTGCCGGTGGAACCCCGGAGCGCCTAGAACATCTGCAAAAACAGAAACGGGGCATAAAAGAAGAAAAAGCACCAGAAGTGCCGATAAAAGTCTGTATTTTTGTTGTTTCATCATGGCAGTCCTTCCTGAAAAATGTATTTTTTTGAAAAACCCACTTGACAGCGGGGAATTTACATGATATAATACCTATCTGTTTATTATGCGAAATTTTACGCTTTTGCTTATTTGCGTGGATTTCCGAATGACAGTATAACATAGAATATTGCATTTCGCAAGACCTTTTTCCCTGCGTATTTCTGGTAAAAACGGAAAGCGGTGGGTAAGGGGAATTTTGCGCTTTCATGCGTTTTGCGGTAGAAAATTTGTTATAAAATACCCGGTCATACAGCCGGGTTCCAATATCATATTAAGAGGTGAGCGGTTTTATGGTACATCCGGTGAAACTAGGCAAAAACACGCGTATGAGTTATGGTAAAATCAATGAGGTTCTGGAGATGCCAAACCTGATTGAAATCCAGAAGAACTCTTATGACTGGTTTTTGAAGGAAGGACTGAAAGAAGTTTTTCATGACGTATCTCCCATTACGGACTATGCCGGCAATCTTGTTCTGGAGTTCATTGATTACCGAATGGAGGATACAACCAAGTATGACATCGAGGAATGTAAAGAAAGGGATGCTACCTATGCGGCACCCCTGCGTGTTAAAGTCCGCTTAGTCAACAAAGAAACCGGAGAGGTAAAGGAACAGGAGATCTTTATGGGCGATTTCCCGCTGATGACCCCTGCAGGAACCTTTATCATCAACGGTGCGGAGCGTGTTATCGTTTCTCAGCTGGTTAGAGCACCAAGCGTATACTATGCGCAGGAATTTGACAAGGTGGGAAAGAAACTCTTTACATCTCAGGTCATTCCCAACCGCGGTGCGTGGTTGGAATATGAAACAGACAGCAACGATATCTTTTATGTAAGAATCGACCGGAATCGCAAGATCCCTGTTACGGTTTTGATCCGTGCCCTTGGATTTGGTACTGATGCACAGATTACGGAATTCTTCGGTGAGGATACCCGTTTGCTGGCAACCATGGAGAAAGATACAACAAGCACTCAGGAAGAGGGCTTGCTTGAAGTGTACAGAAAACTGCGTCCGGGTGAACCGCCTACGGTGGAGAGCGCTCAGTCGCTGCTCACAAATCTGTTCTTTGATCCCAAACGGTATGACCTTGCAAGAGTCGGCCGTTACAAGTTCAATAAAAAGCTGGCACTGGCTGCCCGTGTTTGTGGCTTTGTTTCTGCAGAAACTGTGGCAGATCCGGCAACCGGTGAAGTGATTGTAACTGAAGGTGAAGTGATCACCAAGGCAATCGCGGCTGAACTGGAAAAGGCAGAAATCAATGCCATCACTCTGAATGTGGATGGTAACCTGACCAAGGTTATTTCCAATGGCATGGTTGATGTGAAGAATTATGTAGAATATAACCCCAGAGACTACGGTATTACCGAGACGGTAAGAGGCATTGTTTTGCATGAGATTCTGGAACAGTATCCGGATGTTAATTCTGATGAGTTTAAGCAGGCTCTTGTTGACAGAAAGGACGAGCTGATTCCTCGTCACATTCTGATTGACGATATTCTTGCGTCTATTTCGTATATTGGCAACCTTGCAAACGGAGTTGGATGCGTGGATGATATTGACCATCTGGGCAACCGCCGTCTGCGTAGTGTTGGTGAACTTTTGCAGAACCAGTTCCGTATCGGCCTTTCTCGTATGGAACGTGTTGTACGTGAGCGTATGACCATTCAGGATCAGGAGGGTATTACTCCTCAGACCTTGATTAACATTCGTCCCGTTACTTCTGCAATCAAAGAGTTCTTCTGCTCTTCCCAGTTGTCTCAGTTTATGGACCAGATCAATCCTCTGGGTGAACTGACACACAAGAGAAGACTTTCCGCACTGGGCCCCGGTGGTCTCTCCCGTGAGCGTGCCGGCTTTGAAGTGCGTGACGTACACCATTCTCACTATGGCCGTATGTGTCCTATTGAGACACCTGAGGGACCGAATATCGGTTTGATCAACTCTTTGAGCGGATTTGCCAAGGTGAATGAGTACGGATTTATTGAAACACCTTACCGCCGTGTGGATAAGGAAACCGGCATTGTTACGGAAGATGTGGAATACATGACCGCGGATACCGAGGACGGTTTCTATGTTGCACAGGCAACAGAGCCTTTGGATGAAGAAGGAAGATTCGTAAACAAGAAGATCGTTACTCGTTTTAAAGATGAGTTCCTTGAAGTATCCCCCAATAAGGTGGATTATATGGACGTATCACCCAGACAGGTTATCTCTATTGCGACTGCAATGATTCCCTTCCTGGAAAACGACGACGCAAACCGTGCGCTGATGGGATCTAACATGCAGCGTCAGGCAGTTCCCCTTTTGATGCCGGAATCTCCTATCGTAGGCACAGGTATGGAGTACAAGGCTGCCCGTGACTCCGGTGTATGTATTCTTGCGAAAGAAGCAGGTGTTGTAGAAAAGGTTTCTGCAGATGAGATTGTGATCCGCAATGAGAACCATGAACTGGATACCTACAAACTGATTAAGTTCACCCGTTCCAACCAGGGTACCTGTGTCAACCAGAGACCTATTGTAAACCATGGTGATAAAGTGGAAAAAGGTGAAATTATTGCCGACGGTCCTTCTACAAAGGACGGCGAAATCGGTCTGGGAAGAAACATCCTGATCGGATTTATGACATGGGAAGGTTATAACTACGAGGATGCTATTCTTATCAATGAAAGACTGGTAAAAGAAGATATCTTCACATCCATTCATATTGAAGAATATGAGATGGAAGCAAGAGACACCAAATTAGGTCCGGAAGAAATCACCCGTGACATCCCCAACGTAGGTGAGGATGCCCTTCGTGATCTGGATGAAAGAGGTATTATCCGCATTGGTGCCGAGGTAGAAAGCGGTGACATTCTGGTCGGTAAGGTTACCCCTAAAGGTGAAACCGAACTGACTGCTGAAGAACGGTTGCTCCGTGCCATCTTCGGTGAGAAAGCCAGAGAGGTTCGTGATACCTCATTGCGTGTGCCTCATGGTGAATATGGTATCATTGTTGATGTTAAGGTATTTACCCGTGCCAACGGTGACGAATTACCGCCAGGTGTCAACCAGGTGGTTCGCTGTTACATCGCACAGAAGAGAAAAATCTCTGTCGGTGATAAGATGGCAGGTCGTCACGGTAACAAGGGCGTTATCTCCCGTATTCTGCCGGAAGAGGATATGCCGTTCCTGCCGGATGGTACTCCTTTGCAGATTGTACTGAATCCTCTGGGCGTACCTTCCCGTATGAATATCGGACAGGTATTGGAGGTTCACCTTGGCTATGCGGCAAAAGCCCTTGGCTGGAAGATTGCAACTCCTGTTTTTGATGGTGCAAATGAGGAAGATATTATGGATGCACTGGAACAGGCAGGCTACAACCGTAACGGTAAAACCATTCTGTATGACGGACGTACCGGTGAGCCTTTTGACAATCCGGTAACCGTAGGTTATATGCACTATTTGAAACTTGCTCATCTGGTTGATGACAAGATTCATGCCCGTTCTACCGGTCCATACTCTTTGGTTACGCAGCAGCCTCTGGGTGGTAAAGCTCAGTTCGGTGGACAGCGTTTCGGTGAGATGGAGGTTTGGGCACTGGAGGCATATGGTGCAGCCTACACCTTGCAGGAAATCCTGACCGTTAAGTCTGACGATATCGTAGGACGTGTCAAGACCTATGAATCTATTGTAAAAGGTGATAATGTTCCGGAACCTGGTGTTCCCGAGTCCTTTAAGGTTCTTGTTAAGGAACTGCAAAGTTTGGCTCTGGATATTAAAGTTCTGGACAAAGACGATAACGAAATCGTACTTCGTGAATCTGTAGATGATGATCCGGATGATTTGCCGGTTAACATCGCGGGTATTGAGGAGGATGAGTTCCTTCCGGAAGACAGAGATGACTTTGATGACGAGGATGATATGTTGGATGATGTTGAGGATATCCTTTCTGATGATGAGGATGATGACATCAGCGCAATTCTTGGCGGAAAAGATTCCGGCTTTGGCGGGGATTATCTTGATTCTGACGAAGTAGAATCTCTTGACCTGATGGCCGAGGAAGAAGATTTTGATGATGACGACATGGAATTCTAGAAATAGAATGTCCTGATCCGTTTGTGAAACTCACCGCAAGCGGACACAGAATTTTGTGAGTTGGAAAGGCTTGGTCGTTATGAGTGAATATCAAAATTTTGAAGCGATTCAAATCGGACTTGCTTCACCTGAGAAAATCAGAGAATGGTCCAGAGGCGAAGTAAAAAAGCCGGAGACCATTAACTATAGAACCTTAAAGCCGGAGAAGGACGGATTGTTCTGCGAACGTATCTTTGGACCGCAAAAAGACTGGGAATGTCATTGTGGTAAATATAAAAGAGTGCGTTACAAGGGCGTTGTCTGTGACCGATGCGGTGTTGAGGTTACCCGTTCCAAGGTGCGTCGTGAGAGAATGGGACATATTGAACTTGCAGTACCGGTTTCTCATATCTGGTACTTCAAAGGCATCCCCAGCCGTATGGGTTTGATTCTGGATATGTCTCCCAGAGCATTGGAAAAGGTTCTATATTTTGCAGCCTATGTAGTCATTGATCCCGGCCGTACCGGTTTGATGAAGAATCAGATTCTTTCTGAGAAAGAATATCGGGAAAATTATGAGAAATACGGAGATATGTTCCGTGCGGGCATGGGCGCAGAGGCGATTCTGGAGATGCTTCGGGATATTGATCTGGAAGCATTGTATGAAGAACTGAAAGCTGATCTGGATGGCGCAAAGGGACAGAAAAAGGTTCGTACGGTTCGTCGTCTGGAAGTAGTTGAGGCGTTCCGCAAATCCGGGAACAAGCCAGAGTGGATGATTATGACCGTTATTCCGGTTATTCCTCCTGAAATCCGGCCTATGGTACAGTTGGACGGCGGTCGTTTTGCGACCTCCGACCTGAATGATCTGTACCGTCGGGTTATCAACCGTAACAATCGGTTGAAGAGACTGCTGGATTTGGGTGCACCTGAAATTATCGTAAGAAACGAGAAGAGGATGCTGCAGGAAGCAGTGGATGCTTTGATTGATAACGGACGCCGTGGTCGTCCTGTTACCGGACCTGGTAACAGACCCCTCAAGTCCTTATCTGATATGTTGAAAGGTAAGCAGGGACGGTTCCGTCAGAACCTGTTGGGTAAGCGTGTTGACTATTCTGGACGTTCTGTTATCGTTGTTGGGCCGGAACTGAAAATTTACCAGTGCGGTCTTCCTAAAAAAATGGCATTGGAACTCTTCAAACCCTTTGTGATGAAAAAGTTGGTTGCCGATGGTTTGGCTCACAACATCAAATCCGCAAAGCGGATGGTGGAACGTGTTCGTCCGGAGGTGTGGGATGTACTGGAAGAGGTTATCTCCGAGCATCCGGTGCTTTTAAACCGTGCACCAACCCTGCATAGACTGGGTATTCAGGCATTTGAGCCGGTATTGGTTGATGGTAAAGCGTTGAAACTGCATCCGTTGGTATGTACCGCGTTTAATGCGGACTTTGACGGTGACCAGATGGCGGTTCACCTCCCCTTGTCTGCTGAGGCGCAGGCGGAGGCTCGGTTCCTGATGCTTTCCGCAAACAACCTGATTAAGCCTCAGGATGGTAAGCCTGTTACCGTTCCTACGCAGGATATGGTTTTGGGTAGTTACTACCTGACCTTAAAAGATGACACAGAAATCGGTACCGGTAAGGTATTCGGTTCTTATGATGAAGCTGTTTTGGCTTACAACAATGACGCGGTAGGATTGCATGCGCCGATTCGGGTGCGTGTTAGTCGCACCATTGACGGCGTAGAAAAAACCGGTTTGATTGATGCGACAGTAGGTCGGTTGATTTTCAACTCCAAGATTCCTCAGGATTTGGGATTTGTTGACAGAATCGATCCGGAACATGAACTGGATCTGGAAATCGGTGATAATGTTCTTCACACACCGAAATCCAAAGCGTCCAACAATGAAAATGTAGAACCCGGTGTTGACAAGAAGTTGCTTGGTAAGATTATCGACGCCAATATTAAGGCACATGGTATTACGGAAACGGCAACCTTGTTGGATGATATTAAGGCAATGGGTTACAAGTATTCTACCATCGGTGCAATTACCGTTTGTGTGGATGATATGCAGGTGCCGGAAGAAAAGAAACAATATCTTGCGGAAGCTGAAGAAAGAATTGAGCAGGTGATGAAGAAATATCGCCGTGGTTTGCTTACGGATGAAGAACGGTATCGCCATGTTATCAGCATCTGGTCCGAAACTTCTAATAAAGTTACCGATGCCTTGATGGCAAACCTGAGTCAGCTCAATCCTATCTACATGATGGCAAATTCCGGAGCCCGTGGTAGCGTGAACCAGATTCGTCAGTTGGCTGCAATGCGTGGTTTGATGGCGGATACATCCGGACGTACCATTGAGATTCCGATTCGTTCTAACTTCCGTGAAGGTCTGAACGTGCTTGAGTACTTTATTTCTACGCACGGTGCTCGTAAAGGTTTGACCGATACAGCACTGCGTACGGCGGACTCTGGTTACCTGACCCGTCGTTTGGTAGACGTATCTCAGGAAGTCATTGTCCGTGAGGAAGACTGTGGAACCCGTGATGGTATTGTTGTATGTGACATTCGTGACGGTAATGAGATTATCGAACCGTTGATTGATCGTCTTGAGGGAAGAACTGTAACGGAAGATATTTTGGATCCCAAGACCGGTGCAATTATTGTTCCCGAAAACGAAATGATTACTGCGGAACAGGCTCGCCAGATTGTCAATGCAGGCATTCAAGAAGTGAAGATTCGCTCCGTTGTGAAATGCCGTAGTAAGGTGGGTGTTTGTGCAAAATGTTACGGCCACAACCTGGCAACCGGAAAACCGGTTGACGTTGGTGAGACTGTTGGTATTATCGCTGCACAGTCCATTGGTGAGCCGGGTACCCAGCTGACCATGAGAACCTTCCACGCCGGCGGTGTCGCAGGTGATGATATTACCCAGGGTCTTCCCCGTGTGGAGGAGTTGTTCGAGGCAAGAAAACCCAAGGGTGTTGCTATTGTCAGTGAGATTGGCGGTAAGGTTCATGTTACAGAAGAAAATAATAAGCGTGAAGTTACTGTCCTGAATCCGGAAACCGGCGAGGCTATGGATTATCTGATTCCCTTTGGATCCAGAATTAAGGTTCGTGAAGATCAGGAAATCCAGGCGGGCGACCCCCTGACAGAAGGTTCTATCAATCCTCACGATATTCTGGAGATTATGGGATCTACTGCAGTACAGAATTACTTTATTCAGGAAGTGCAGCGTGTATATCGTTTGCAGGGTGTTGATATCAATGATAAACACATTGAGGTTATCGTTCGTCAGATGATGCACAAAGTTAAGATTGATGATGCAGGAGATACCGATTTGCTGACCGGTTCTCTGGTAAGTATGTATGAGCTGGAAGCTATCAATGCCCAGATGATTGAAGATGGCAAAGAACCCGCAAAAGCAACCGATGTGCTGATGGGTATCACCAAAGCCGCTCTTGCAACAGAATCCTTCTTGTCTGCAGCGTCCTTCCAGGAGACCACACGTGTCCTTACCGATGCAGCAATCAAAGGTAAGAAAGACCCGCTGGTTGGTCTGAAAGAGAATGTTATCATTGGTAAATTGGTTCCTGCGGGAACTGGTATGGCTCGGTACAACAGCATCGATGTTTGTCCCGTGTATGGAGAAGTTCTTGCAGAAGCTGCAGGAGAAACTTCTGCCGAAGATACAGCTGTATAAGATGTATAATTATTAGAAGAAAAGCCAATCCTACATAAGGGTTGGCTTTTTTGTTCACTTTTATAAAAATACTGTCAAATTTCAGCGGAAAAATGCCGTTTCTTTTGTGCGACTTTTCGTGCAAAAACTTATTGACAAAGAGAGAATAAGGTGATATACTAACAAAGTCGCTCGCCGAGAGGAGCAAGACAAGCACAGAAAAATAATTTAAAAAAATTAAAAAAAGTGCTTGACAAATGAGAAACAGCGTGATATAATAATCA
>JAFYXJ010000015.1 GCA_017546205.1 Clostridia bacterium
AATCATAACTACCGGCCGTGCCGGTAGTTTGCACTGCCCCCTTAGGGCATAAGACCGGCCGAGCCTATAGGCTCGTCGAAAGGTTTGCCAACCGCAACTCTTTCACCGGCTGCCCCTAAAGGGGCTTTTTATTTGCCTTCTTTTACCTGCTTACCCGTAAACGGGTCTATATACTCCACCAATGACATTTGATCGTATGATATATCTTCTTGCAACTGATTTCGTATATATTCTGCAATAACTTTTTTGTTTCTTCCAACCGTATCCACATAGTATCCTCTACACCAAAAATGTCGATTTCCATATTTGTATTTCATATTGGCATATTTCTCAAATATCATTAAGCTACTTTTTCCCTTGAGATACCCCATGATTTGAGACACACTATACTTTGGCGGTATTGATACCAACATATGGATATGGTCTTTGCAGGCTTCCGCTTCTATTATCTCTACTTGCTTATATTCACATAGTTTTCTAAGCATTATCCCTATATCTGCTTTTATCTTTCCATAAATCGCCTGTCGTCGATATTTTGGAGCAAATACTATGTGATATTTGCAATTCCATTTCGTATGTGCTAAACTATCTGTGTTAAGTTTCATACTTGATTCCTCCTTCGTCTTTTTGTCGTGGTTGGCAAACCCACTTCTATTTTAGACGAAGGAGGATATTTTTTCTATGCATAGCTAAAGCTTTTTGGAACTACCAGCATCGCTGGTAGTTTTCGTTATACAAAAAAAAAGGCAAGGAAACAAATTGTTTCCTTGCCTTTTTAACTTATTTCAGATTAATGGCTGCTTTTGCTTTTGCTGCAATATTCTTTGCATCCAAGCCATACATTGCAAGCAGTTCGTTGGGCTTACCGCTTCTTCCGAATACATCTTCGGTTCCCACTCTCAACATAGGAACAGGGACGGTTTCACACAGAACTTCCGCAACCGCAGAACCGAGACCGCCGATGACATTGTGTTCTTCTGCTGTGACAATAGCGCCAGTTGCTTTTGCGCAGTCGATAATCAGTTCACGGTCAATCGGTTTGATAGTTGCAATGTTAACGACTCTTGCACTAATGCCCTCTGCCGCAAGAAGTTCCCGGGCTTCCAATGCCGCCGGAACCATCAAGCCAGTTCCAATCAAAGTAACATCAGTACCTTCTGCCAAAACCACACCTTTGCCGATTTCAAACTTATAGTTTTCATCAAAAATGGTGGGAACAGCCAGTCTGCCAAAACGCAGATAAACAGGCCCCTCATAGTCAATTGCAGCTTTCACCGCAAGACGGCTTTCCGCAGCATCCGCAGGGTTGATAACAACCATACCAGGAATGGAACGCATAATTGCAAGGTCTTCCAAACACTGGTGAGTTGCACCGTCTTCACCAACAGAGATGCCGGCGTGAGTTGCACCGATTTTTACATTCAAATGAGGATAACCGATGGAGTTTCGAATCTGTTCAAAAGCACGACCTGCGGCAAACATTGCGAAGGAACTTGCAAATACAATCTTTCCGCAACTTGCAAGACCTGCCGCAGTTGTCAGCATGTTCCCCTCTGCAATACCGGTGTTGATAAACCGCTCCGGATATACTTTTTTGAAACAATCGGTTTTGGTGGACTTGGAAAGGTCTGCGTCCATTACGATTACATTTTCATTGGCACCAAATTCAGCAAGTGCGTTTCCGTATGCTTCTCTGGTTGCAACTTTTTCACCTAATTGATAAGTCATTATGCCAAACCTCCCAACTCGTTCAAATATGCATCAAGTTCGCTGATTGCCTGCTCATACTGTTCTTTGTTGGGAGCAGCACCATGCCAGCCAGCCTGATTTTCCATGTAGGATACACCCTTACCTTTGATACTGGTTGCCAGAATCAAAGTAGGCTTGTCCGTAACTTTCTTCGCATCCTCCACAGCGGCTTCAATCTGGTTGAAGTCATGGGCATCAATGCTGATAACATTCCAGCCAAATGCCTCAAACTTTTTGTCAATGGGAGTGGAGTTCATAACCTGACGGATATCGCCGTCAATCTGTAGACCATTGAAATCAAGGAATGCAGTCAGGTTATTCAGTTCGTAATGAGCTGCAAACATTGCCGCCTCCCATACCTGACCTTCTTCGATTTCACCATCACCCAAGATGGTGTAAACACGATAGTCCTGCTTACTGAGTTTGGCAGCGAGTGCCATACCGCAAGCCGCACTGATTCCCTGTCCCAGGGAACCGGTGGACATATCTACACCCTTGACGCCCTTCATGTCAGGGTGTCCCTGAAGATAACTGTCAATCTGGCGGAAGGTTTTGATATCCTCCTTGGGAAGAAAACCGAATTCAGCCAAGGTTGCATAAAGACCGGGGGAACAATGTCCCTTGGAAAGTACAAACCGGTCACGGTCGGGATTTTTGGGGTCTTTAGGGTCAACCCGCATTTCTTTTCCATACAGATATGTAAGAATATCTGCTGCAGAAAGAGAGCCACCCGGATGACCGGAATTTGCGCTGTAAACAGCCTCAAGTGCCATTTTTCGCACGTTGGTTGCATGAATTTGAAGTTCTTTTACCTGTACATCTGTCACTTCAATCAATCCTCCTATATGATAAATTAATTATTTTTCATTTGAAAAAAGATATGCCATCAGTTCAGAAATCCGTTCTATTTTTCCGCTTACATACAGAAAACCGAGCAAGGATTCCACACCGGTTGCAAGCCGATAATCGGAAAGCACTGCATTTTTGGGTACCTGAGATTTGGTGTTTCTGCCACGGTGAAATGCTGCCGCTTCTTCCTCGTCCAGCAAATGCTCAATCTTATGATAAAATGCTGCTTGCGATGCGGCACATACCAGTTTAGATGCCTTTTTATGCAAGGAATTGACCTTTTGATCGCCGCAAGAGAGTAAGTAACTGCGTACATACATCTCATACACACAATCGCCAATATATGCAAGGGTCAGCGCTCCATACTGATTGGGAGCGAGAAATTCTTCCTGAAACTTATTTTTGACTTCTTCCAGCATAACATTTCCTCTACAGTTTTGTCAACTGTTGTCCTTGCGGAGTATCCTTAACTGCGTAACCCATATCCTTAAGCAAATCACGGATTCTGTCCGACTCTGCCCAGTTTTTGGTTTCTCTCGCTTCTTTACGAAGATCAAGCAGTTCCTCTACCTCTGCAGGGGTTACCTCTTCTTTCCGTTCCAATAAACCGAGAACACCGCCCAGTTCACCAATCATGGAAACCACTTTTTGAATCAACTGTTTGGATGTTCCGCTTTGTGCAGTAATCATTTTATTGGCATCTGCAACAATCTCAAAAATAACAGAAATCGCATCCGCTGTGTTCAGATCGTCGTCCATGGCATGGATGAATTTTTCTTTATATTCATCTAAAGCCTTGGAAAATGCTTCTTCCTCCTGAGACATGGATTTTTCTTCTGCCGATTCCATAAAGAAATTCATGGATGCGATACAGGTGTAAATACGCTCCAGAGCAGATGCTGCCGCCTCCATCAAATCCTTACTGAAGTTAATAGGGCTGCGGTAATGGGCAGACAGCATGAAGAAGCGAATAACCTCATAATCAAACTCTTTGGCTACATCTCTGACTGTAAAGAAATTCCCCAGCGATTTTGACATCTTCCGATTGTCCACATTAATGTAACCATTGTGCACCCAGTAATTCGCAAATTGACAGCAGTTTGCAGCCTCACTCTGTGCAATCTCGTTCTCATGATGGGGGAAAATCAAATCCTGCCCACCACTGTGAATATCAATGGTTTTCCCAAGATAAGTATTGGCCATGGCGCTACATTCAATATGCCAGCCGGGACGTCCCATACCCCACGGACTTTCCCATGCAGGTTCGCCGGGTTTCTGTTTTTTCCAGAGGGCAAAGTCCATTGGATCCTCTTTATCATCATTTACATCGATTCTGGCACCGCTTTCCAAATCCTCCAACGGCTGATGGGAAAGTTTTCCGTACTCACCAAATTTCTTGGTGCGGTAGTACACATCGCCGTCCACGTTATAAGCATATCCTCCCTCAACCAGAGATTCAACCAGTTTGATGATCGCTTCGATATGTTCAGTGGCACGGGGATGTACCGTTGCCTGACGGATACCCAGTCCTTTTGCATCAATAAAATACTCGTTGATGTATTGGTCTGCCAATTCCTTGACTGTGATCCCTAGTTCATTGGCTTTGTTGATCATTTTATCATCAATATCAGTAAAATTCTGAACAAAATCAACGGAAAAGCCCTTATATTCCAGATACCGGCGCAAGGTGTCAAAAAGAATAAACGGTCTTGCATTGCCAATATGAAAAAAGTTGTATACCGTAGGTCCGCAAGAATACATTTTTACCTTGCCGGGTTCGATGGGAACAAACTCCTGCTTTTCTCTTGCCAGAGTATTATACAAATATAATTTGGTATCAATCATCAGTCTTTTCCTCCAATTTCTTTTTTAGTCTTTCCAACTCCACACGCAAACTGCAAAGTTCCATGGAAACCGGATCGGGAATGTGTACCTGATCAAGGTCTGCAATCGGATGATGCATAGGAGATGCAGATGCCACGCGCTTGTTATCTCGCTTAACAATATGGGCGGGCACACCCACACAGGTGCTATTGGGCGGAATCTCGTTGAGAACCACCGCATTGGCAGCAACTTTACTATTATCTCCTACCGTAAATGGTCCTAAAATTTTGGCACCGCTTCCAATGGTTACATTGTTGCCTATGGTAGGATGTCGTTTACCTTTGTCTTTTCCGGTACCGCCAAGTGTTACTCCCTGATAAATGGTACAATAATCGCCCACAACTGCAGTCTCACCGATTACCACACCCATGCCATGGTCAATAAAAACACCTTTTCCTATGGTTGCGGCCGGATGGATTTCTATTCCTGTCCGTCTCCGGGAATTCTTGGAAACGGCGTCAGCCAGAAAATATAACTTTCTATGATACAACCAGTGAGCAATCCTGTGTTGAATCAAAGCACGGACACCGGGATACAACAAATAAACCTGTGCTCGCGAACGAGCTGCAGGATCTCGTTCAAATGCAATATTCACATCTTCCCAAATGGACGAGATTATACCCATAAACAAAAACTCCCTTTTATTGATATCACTTTTTTATATTATACCCTATTTTCTGTTTATAGTAAAGGAAAAATTTTAAAATAATTCACTTGATTTTTCATATTTTCTGTCATATAATATGGGTAATTTGACAGATAGGTGTGTTTTCCACCGGGAAAGGATGATTTTGATGAAAAAATTTCTTATTTTTCTATTTCTTATTTTTGCTGTTGTTCTGATTTGTTATATGGTGCATTTAAGCAATAGCGGACTTCTTCCTACGTTGGTACCACCCCAATCTACGCAGGCGGTCGCAACTTCGAATCCTACCCCATCCATCACGGCAGAACCTACCCCTGACCCACGTAACGAAGAGGTTGCTATCCGTGCAGAAATTGCATCTATGCTCAGGGATGCACGGGAACTTTTGCAGGAGGGTTATGATGACGACGCCTCCAAGGTTCTGCGAGACCTTAGAACCCGTAACCTGACTGACGTTGAAAAAGCAGAGGTTGATACACTGCAAGCCAGCATGGTTGCCGTAAGTGATTAATAGAATTAAAAAATCCCTCCTGACGGAGGGATTTTTTAGTTTAAAATTCCACCAAGTTTTGCGAAAGATTCTTCCACCTTTGCCTTGAGTGGCTGATACGCTATGGCTGAAAGTTTTGCGTCTTCTTGAAGCAAGGCTGCCGCCGCAGTCTGTGCTTCCTTCAAAAGATGCATATCGGTCATCAAATCCCCAATCCTCATTTCCGGAAGTCCGTGCTGACGAGTACCCAAAAATTCACCGGGACCACGCAGTTCCAAATCCTTTTCTGCAATCTTAAATCCGTCATCGGTCTCACACATGACGGCCATCCTCTGTCTGGCGAATGTTCCGCCGCTTGCACAAAAAAGGATACAGTAGGACTGCCATTCACCTCTTCCTACACGACCTCGTAACTGATGGAGCTGAGAAAGGCCGAACCGTTCTGCATTTTCGATGACCATAACACTGGCATTGGGCACATCCACCCCAACCTCGATAACCGTTGTGGAAACCAATGCCTGAATCTCCCCTTTTAAGAACTGTTGCATCACAACATTCTTTTCCGACGGTTTCATCCGCCCGTGAAGGGCCGCAGCCGTTACGTGTTTCAATACGCCTTGTTTCAGGGTTTTCAAATATTCTTCTTCTGCGTTTGCTTCAATGACCTCAGATTCCTCAATCAAAGGACAAACGAAATACACCTGTCTTCCCTCTGCAATCTGAGAAAGCAAAAATTGATTTACAGCCTCTCGTTTTTCCTCATCCACAGCAACCGTTTTGATTTTCTTTCTACCTTTGGGGAGTTCATCAATCAGGGAAATATCCAAATCTCCGTACAAAATCAAGGAAAGAGTACGGGGAATAGGGGTTGCCGTCATAACAAGCGTATGGATTTTTTCACTTTTTTCGCTGAGCATGGTTCTCTGACGTACACCAAACCGATGCTGTTCATCGGTAATGGCAAGTCCAAGTCGGAAAAATTCCACCTTATCGGTAATCAAAGCATGGGTTCCCACAACAATATGGGCAGACCCATCTTTGAGTGCTGACAGGGTTTCTTTTTTTTCTGCGGCTTTCTGCCCGCCGGTCAGGAGTACCACACGAATATTCCACGGAGCGAACAACCGTGTCAGGGTCTCATAATGTTGTTTTGCAAGAATTTCCGTCGGTGCCATCATTGCCGCCTGTAATCCCGATTGTACTGCCGCAAACATAACAGCCGCCGCAACCACGGTTTTACCGCATCCTACATCCCCTTGCACCAGACGGTTCATGGGGGTATCTTTCAGCAAATCGCTACTAATTTCATTGATGACCCGTTTTTGCGCATGAGTCAGGTCAAAGGGCAATTGTTCAGCAAATTCCTTGATACATTTGACATCAGCAAATGGTATTGCACTTCCTTTTTTTCGTTCTTTCCCTGCAAGAGCAATGCCTGTTTGCATCACGAAAAATTCTTCAAAAGCAAGCCGTCGCCTTGCCTCTTCAAAGGATGCAAAGGAGTCGGGCATATGTACTTGTTCCATCGCCTCGGAAAGAGCCATAAGTCCGTAGGAATTCCGGACGAATTCCGGCAAAATTTCCGGCAGTGGTTCAGTCAGGGAAACCAGTGCATGTTGTACGGCTTCCCTGATTTGTCTTTGATTGAGCCCTGCGGTACAGGGATAGATGGGTATAATCTTCCCGGTAATGTTTCCTGCCCGTTCTGCCCCCTCCATAACCGGATTAATCATTTCCGGAGTTCTGCCACGCATACTCACCTTACCAAACAGAATAAACTCATCGCTGTTTCTAAGTTTTTTTTCTACATAAGGAGCATTGAACCATGTGACATACATAACACCGGTGCCGTCCGTCATGGTAGACTGAATCACCCGTGCACCGGTTCTTGCACGAAAAGAACGGATACCTCCGGCAAGAGATACCCGTACACAGACGCTCTCTCCCTCCACAAGTCCGGACACATCACGGACATCCGTTCTATCCTCATAGCCACGGGGAAGGTGATACAAAAGGTCTTCCAGGGTACTTACTCCGAGTTTTTGAAACAATTCTGCTCGTTTTTCCCCAATTCCTTTTAAATAGCGAACACTGTCTTTTCTTTTCATAACAATTACTCCACAGCAAGGAAATAATAATATACCGGCTGACCGCCATAAATCAAAGAAACATCCAGATAATCATACTTTTCTGCAAGGGTCTGCTGTAATGCCTTTGCAGTTTCCTCGTCTGTTTCTGCTCCATAATAAATGCTTATAACACCGCTTTCGTCATTGAGCATACCATCAACCAGTTCCTCTGCCACCTGATTCAAATCCTTACCAAGGGTACGAATGGTACTTCCTACCATACCCATGATATCGCCTTTTTTGATTTTCAAACCATCTACCGATGAGTTTCTTGCAGCAAAGGTAATCTGTCCGCAGGTTACCGCCTGCATCATCTCTGTCATAGCTTCCTTATTTTCATCCACATCAGCCCCCTCATCAAAGGCAAGCATAGCAGATATTCCCTGAGGAATATTTTTGGTAGGGATTACCACAACTTTACAATCAGCAAGTTCCGGAACCTGTTCTGCCGCAAGGATAATGTTTTTATTGTTTGGGAAAATAAAAACTGTTTCAGCATGAATTTTCTGTACCGCATTCAAAAGGTCCTGGGTGCTAGGATTCATGGTCTGTCCGCCCTCAACGACAGCATCCACACCGATTCCGGTAAACACTTCGCTCAGTCCCGCACCTGCGGAAACTGCAACAAAGCCATATTTCTTCCGTTCTGACGGAGCTGCCCCCTCCTGGGTCTGAATTTTCTCTTCATGCTGATATTTCATATTATCAATCTTAAGATTGGTCAGTTCTCCCAGTTTTAACGCCTGTTCAATTACATAACCCGGATGATTGGTATGAATGTGTACCTTTACTACTTCATCATCCTCAATGACCAACATGCAATCCCCCTTGGATTGAATTGCCGCACGGAACTGCGTTGTCTTCCTTTCCGGTGCCTTTTGAATCAAAAATTCTGTACAATATAAGAACTTAATTTCCTCAGTTGTTACAGAAACGGGGCCTTCTGTTTTCTGGATTGCTTCTTCTCCATCCTGTAATGCAACAGGGTTTCCTGAAAGCGCGAGAGTGGCACCTTCCAGAAGTGTAACAACGCCCATACCGCCGGCATCTACCACACCCGCTTGTTTGAGAACAGGCAAAATATCCGGTGTTTTGGCAAGGCTTTCCTTTGCCGCACCCAGTAATGCCTGCATAAATTCCGTAGCATCTGTAAATTCAGAAACATGAGCGTCTGCATATTCCGCTGTTTCACGAACTACAGTCAGGATGGTACCCTCAGTTGGTTTCATCACAGCACGATACGCTGTATCCCGAGCCTCACACGCAGCATTCTTGATTGCTTTTACATCCAGAACATCTTTTCCCTGAACTGCGGTTGCAAGACCACGCAAAATCTGGGAAAGAATAACACCGGAGTTTCCTCTTGCGTTCCGCAATGCGGCTTTGGCAAGAATATCCAGCACTCTGCCGGCACCCTCATTTTCTCCCTCTGCAAGGGTAATGCGGGATGCAGCGCCAAAGGTCATCCCCATATTGGTTCCCGTGTCGCCATCAGGAACCGGAAAAATATTTAGATCATTAATGTACCCGCGATTGTTCTGTAAATGATTAGACGCAGAAGCAATCATGGCGAGCAATTTATCTGTTTGTATCATATCCACGATTTATCCTCCCTGCCGTCCTATTTTTTGCCATGTACACGAATACTTTCTACGTGAACTGTCACAGAGCGAACCTCAAGTCCGGTTGCTTCTTCGACCTGATATTTCACATTATTTTTGATAATCTCTCCCACAGAACCGATGTTGACTCCATATTCCAGAATTACGAATACCGAAATATCAAGAACATTGTTGACAACCTTTACCTTAATACCACGATCCATCTGTTCCATTTTTAAAAGTTTAGCAAGTCCGTCTTTAGAACTTCTGGTTGCCATACCTACCACACCATAACATCCTGTTGCGGCATGTCCGGCAAGTTTTGCAATGACTGTGTTGGAAATCTCAATCAGTCCTTTTTCATTCTTCATCTCAGCAGCCATCTGTCAGTTCCTCCTCTAAATCATAGATTTCAGCAGAAAGTGTATTACCCAAATCTCTTACCCATCTGTGACAGGTAAAGAGTATCATCTGGCGACACTCTCCCAACTGCTTAAGTACCTGCATCGCTCCCTCTGTCCTTGTATCATCAAAAGAGGTGAGGACATCATCCAGAAACATCGGCTCATCACCGTTTCCTGAAAATTCACACAATGAAAGACGCAATGCAAGATACATCTGTTCATAAGTTCCACGGCTGAAGTACTCAGCTTCCGCCGTTTCCCCTCCGGGCATACCCAAACGCATCCGAAAAGAATCAGAAATGCGGACATCCCCATATTTTCCTGCCGACAAGGATTTTAGAAAAGCGTTCACTTTTTCATTAACCTTGGGGGCAAATTCTGTTTTTCTTTTTTCACAAACCGATGCAAAAACCGATTCCGCAAGTTCAAGTGCTGAAAGCCTCCTGTTTGCTTCGGCAATTTCTTCCTCTAAAAGGGCAAGTTCCATATCAACATTCGCAGGAGTTTTCCCCCCGTGGAATTCATAGCTGAGTTTCCCTTCCAGTTCTTTCATCTCGCTGACAGCCTGTACACAAACACTCCGGAGTTTTTGTATCTCTCCGCTGATATCAGTTTTCAGAAGTTCTTTTTCTTCCGGTGTAACTGATTCCAGTTCCCGCGCACATTGTCTCAATTCGTCAGGATTTTCATCCTCCAATATTTTTTGATACGCAGTCCGATAACTTTCCATCTGGATACGGATTGTTCTTGCTGATGAAAATCCATTCTGAAGTTCCTCCAGCGTTTCACATCCAAACGCTGTTAGGATTCCACCAAGTTCTTTCTTATATGCAGAAACTTGCAAAACGACATCGGTTTCCATAGCAATGACTCGTTCTTCTTTTTGCAAAAGGTCACGATAGCCTTTTTCTCCCTGCCGGAAGAAATAAAGGCCTAAACCAAGGAAGAAAACACAAACAGGAATGGAATCAAGAAGAATCTCTTTCCAGAACGATACCCTCATAACACCCAGAATCAGAGCAGATATCATAACTATTCCACCCAAAAGCATCAGTACTGTTGCAGCTTTCTTGCGTTTTCTTTGTACACGCATCTGTGTGTGAAGTTCTTCTTTATCATACCCTATTTGTTGGCTTCGGTCAAGTGTTTCTATCTTTCTTTTCAAAGATTCTGCTTTTTCAAGGGTTTCCTCTGTCAATGAAGAAAATGTAAGAAATGGTTTACTTTGCTGAAGTTCCTCCGTAAATGCCCGTAATCGTTCTGCCTCTTTCCATTTGGTTGCTTTTGCCTGTCCGCTTTGCAGCCGTTGTCTGGTCTCTTCCAGTTTCTGTAAAGTTTCCAGCTTTCCATTGGCATCCGCAAGCCTTTTCTTCGCATTTTCCAGTGTAGTTTCTGCGTTCTTTCTTTCCGTCCATTCTGACTCCAGTTGATACTTCTCCTGAAGTTTTTCATCCTTCTTCTTAAAAAGAATATCCAGAAGTCCCGGCGTTTCTCTCTTATCTTTGGCACGCAGAGCTTTTTTTTGTTGTTTTAAGGAATCCAGCGTATCTTGAGCGGAAATATCTTCCTCTCCGCTTTCCTGAAGATTCCTCAATTTTTGCGAAAGTTCTTCATCTGTCCCGATAGGAAAAACAGAATCTTGCCGAAACCAGAATGTTTTTTCAAATAATTCAGCCGAAACTCCAAACAGAAGTTCTCCTACAGTTTCACTCTGGTATCCAGGTATCGGTTCACCGGTTCCGGCATCCCGAATTTCCATTTTATCCCCTGCCGGAGTTTTCCCGAAGCGACGGTATATTTCTATACTTTTTCCATCTGCGGTCAAGGAAAGAACACCTTCTGCATACTTTTCTCCCCATGGAATAATTCTCTCTCTGTCTCTTAGGAGCAATCCTGCTGTTTTTCGTTGATTGGGCAACCCATAAAGCATTGCCCTGATAAACAACTGCAGAGTGGATTTTCCTGCTTCGTTACCGCCGTAAATGATTTGAAAACCCTGGTTAAAGGGTATGGTCTTATTCTTAAATTTTCCAAATGTAGTCAAGGTAGCTTTAGTCAACTGGATCACGACAGGCGCCCCCTTTCCATGGCTTCCAAGCCATACATAAGAGCAAGTTCTCCTCGCGCCCGTTCCGCTTCCGGCATACGGGAAATTTCATTTAACATTTCCTGAACAAATGCACCCCGAAGGGTATTTTCTTTACGAAGTTCCTCCAAATCATAGGCAGGGCGGGTTTCATCAATAACCTCAAGAGAAAAACAATCGTCTTTTAATTGTTCACAAAGCACCGATGTCTGAGGCATGATGAAAGAAATATTGCCGGTAAAAGTAATTCGGTAACAGTGCTCATGTCCCTTGCTCTCTATCAGCTGACGTGCACAATGCACCGCCTCAATGCTATCTCTACAATTGAAAAGGTCAACTTGTTCCGCCAAAAACTGACGTTTACAAACCGGAATCCATGTAGCATCTACAAATCCCTTTTCTACAGTACCTGCAAAATATCCACGCAGCCCTTCTTCTGAAAAGCCTCTGCCCTCAGGAATACCGGGATAGGCGTAGTAAACGGTTCCGGCACGATTCAGTCCACCAGAAAGATGGATATGTCCCAATGCTGCATAATCCACACCACTTTGGGCCAACGCAGATTTTTCAATAGGATTATATGCACTTTCTCCGCCATCAGAAACTACATCGCCATGCATCACCAGAATGTTACACCAATCCTTCTCTAAGGTGAGAGGTGTAAGTAAGGTTTCCTCCTGATGCTGGGAAGAAAAACTTCTGCCATGGATTCTGGTTTTCAAAAGAGGAAAATCAATATATTCCATTTCTCTGCCAAAAATATGAACATTGTCACCCCATGTTTGGGTAAGAAAGCAAGATTCATCGGTCATAGGGTCATGGTTACCTGCAACCAGAATCACTTGTGTATCGGGAATCGAGGAGAAACAGCGTTGCAGAAATGCCACAATTTCTCCGGATAAAAATCTGCCGTTTACCAAATCGCCCGCAATTAAGAGAAGGTCTTTCTGCTTTGCTTCCTGACAAATGCGTTCAAATGTCTGCATTACTTCTTTCCGGCGAAGCATCGCTTCCTCCGGCGTAAATCTTGCGTGAAACGGTGTATCCAAATGAATGTCTGCCGTATGAATAAAACTGGGCATCAAACCTCCTCCCTTCTCCTCGTTTTGAAAAAAAGGACGCAAAGCGTCCTTTTATTACTCTTCGTCTTCGGGCATCTCCCAAGTGTGATAAACATTCTGGACATCATCATTCTCTTCCAGCATGTCTATCAGTTTTTCCATCTTCTTCACAGCCTCAGGGTCATCCAGTACTGTGGTGGTTTGGGGAATATAGTTAATTTCTGCCTGAACAAACTGATAGCCGTTTGCTTCCAACGCCTCGCGGACAGCACTGAAACTTTCTACCGCAGTAGTAATTTCATAACACTCATCTTCTACATTGAAATCATCGGCACCAGCTTCAAGCGCATCCATCATCAAGGTGTCTTCATCCAATCCATCTGCCTTTTCGATGACAATCATGCCCTTACGGTCAAACATAAAGGAGACGCATCCATTCTGTCCCAGATTTCCGCCATTCTTGTCAAAGTAGTGACGCAAATCGCCGGCTGTTCTGTTCTTATTATCCGTCAGGGTTTCTACGATAACAGCAATACCGCTGGGACCGTATCCCTCATAAACCATCTCAAAATATTCATTGCCGTTTCCTTCGCCTGCCGCTTTTTTGATACTACGGCTGATAGTATCATTGGGCATATTGTTTGCTTTTGCCTTTGCAATCGCATCACGAAGTTTAGAGTTGGAATCCGGATCTGGGCCACCCTCTTTGACAGCCACCATCAATTCTCTTCCTATCTTGGTGAAAATCTTACCTCTTTTTGCGTCAATAGCACCTTTTTTTCTTTTAATTGTTGCCCATTTGGAATGTCCAGACATAAAATTGTAACCTCCTAATTATCCTCTGTATTAATATGCGCGCTTATAGCCCCCGCTGCGTTTGCCATCGTTGCTGCGCTTTAAATCCTGAAATTTTTCGTCGCTGTCCTGCTTGAACTTCTGGAGCATATCATCAAAGGACATATCACTCCGCTTACGAAATTCAAACTCTTCCGGTGGTTGTTTCGGGTCAAATGCCGGCTGGGTATGCCGCTCCTTCTTTTGTCTGGGAGCACGGCGTTCCTCTTTTGGCTTGCTTGCCCCTTCTACCTGTTTAATAGAAAGGCTGATTTTTCCTTTTTCGGTGCCAATCACTTTCACCTTTACCGTCTGTCCTTCTTTCAGGTGCTGATTGATATCGTTCACATACTCAGATGCAATTTCTGAAATGTGAACCAACCCACTTTTCCCATCAGGCAATTCCACAAATGCACCGAAAGCCGCAATACCAGTAACCTTTCCTTCCACGACCGAACCAATTTCAATTTGCATGTTTTACCATAATCCTTCCTGGGAGAGCATACCCTCCGACTTATATTTAAAAATACTTATATCTTCCGTTTTATTCCGCTGTATTGGATTGGCTTTTATTGGCATCCACAAACACACGCTCATTGGGACGAACTAACCCCAGTTTTTCCCTTGCAATTTTTTCAAGATATGCAGGATCATTCAAATTTTCAAGTTCCTGCTCTAATTTTTCCGTCTGTGCAGTTGCCTGCTCAATCTCCGCCTGAAGTTCATCAATCTGGTTCCCTTTTCGTGTAAGGGAAATCTGTTGCCATATTATAATATATACAAAATAAAGAGCAAACAAGATAACAACAAAGGATATAAAAAACTTCCAGGGATTTTTATTCTTTTTTTCATTTTTAGCCGTTTTCTGCTGAGGAGTTGCTACTTGTTGTGTTGATTTTTTTCTCACCGCATGCTCCTCCTAAAAATCACATAAATATCTAATATAATTATAGTCGATATCCTATTGTTTGTCAACGAAAACTTTAACTTTTCTGTCTCTGTTTGGTAAAATGCTCTCTCTTTTTCTTCAGTTGTCTTTTTTTCCTTTTTACCTTCAAAATTCTTTCGGTTTTGGAAAGACTTTTCCGGCTATACCATGCCACAACATAAAATGGTTTTGCAAGAAGTCGATAAACAAACTGAACAGGGATTGATATCGTCCGAACTATCCACACAATAATCCTGAGAAAGGTTTCGGTAATACTGACTCCTATTCTGACAATCCAATCCCGAAACAGCAGATGATACCCTGCCATTCCAAGTATTGTTCCAAGAAACCCCTGCCAACGAATGCGTCCTCCGTTTTTGTCAAATGCTGCCAAAAAAAGTAGTATGCCAGACAAAAGAAAAAAAAGACCATCCTCAAGATTAATTCGAAATATCGATGGCTTTGTCAATCTTCTTCCGCACCGGATCCCATCATAAATCAGACAAAGAATACCCCCTAAAGCCAATGACCAGAAAAAATATCCTAGTTTTACACCATAACTTAATTTCATACCCTCTCACCCATTACTGGAATAAGCGGGCAAAAACACCGCCTTTGGTATTTTTTTGTCTTGACTCGCTGTATTTCAGTTCATCAATCCATCCTTCAATTACCAATTGTCCATCTTCCACATCCAGTTTATGCATTCTAAAATCACTGCCTAAAACAGTGAGCATACCCATAGTGGTTTCTACTGTAATTCGTTCCTCATCGAAACTTTCCACATCACGAACATCATCAATCGTCATTTTCTCCCGATTTTCCATCGAGATAAAATGTCTTTTTCTTTCTTCTTCCATAACCATTCCTCCCTTTTTTCTATAACTATTCCAAAAAGAAAGGAAATATGAAAAAACGGCACGGGAAACCCGTGCCGTTTGATACAACTTATTTTTTCTTTACGCCGGAATCTCTCCAGGTTGCCCACAGGGGACCCGCAACAAATACAGAGGAGTAGAAACCAACCAGAATACCGATAATAATCGGCAGAGAGAACGCCTGAATCGAGGGAACACCCAGAATGTAAACCATACCGATTGTCAGCAAGGTTGTAATGGTGGTGTTGATAGAACGGTTCAGGGTCTGTGCAATACTCTTGTTTGCAATCTGACCATAGGTCTCTTTTCTTGCGTGTCTGGTGTTTTCTCTGATTCTGTCCATAATAACGATGGTGTTATTGATGGAGTAACCGAGCACTGTCAAAACTGCCGCAATAAAGTTGGTGTCTACAGACCACTGGAGCAAAGAGTAGATACCAAGAAGTATTACTACGTCATGTACCAGTGCAAGTACTGCAACCACACCGGAGGTAAATTCAAAACGGAAGGTTACGTACAAAAGAATTGCAATACATGCAAGAATAGACATCAATACTGCAGAACGAGCCAGTTCACGGCCGGTAGACGGAGAAACGATGTCTTGGCTTTTAAGGACTACACCAGTCTTAGGAGCCTCTTCAGCCGGAGTTTCCTCGGTGGGAGTTTCTTCGGTTGCTTCTTCAGCCGGAGTCTCTTCAACAGGAGCACCATACTTTGCAATCAAGCCTTCCGTAATTGCAGCAATCTTGGTCATTGCAAAATCGGAACGTGCCTCATCATTATCCAAATCATTATCAAAACCAAATTTGATAATCACTTCGTTTCCGGATCTCTGTACGGAAGAAGGACTGCGGTCAGCACCCAGTGCTTCATTGGCGATAGCCTCTACATCAGAAACGCTGAATTCGCTGTTGATTTCATAAGTGACTGCCATACCGCCGGCAAAGTCAGTATCCAGATTAAATCCTCTAAAAACCAAAGATGCAATGGAGGCCAACACCAGCACAAGTGCAATTGTCAGGAAAATTCCTTTGTTTTTTACGTACATTATGCTTTGCCTCCTTTCAGTTCATCCACAGGCTTTTTCTTGCTAACGCCAAAGAGCCAGATATTCTTGATATTCATACCGATGGTCTGCTTCAGCAAGAGCTTGGTAATAAAGATTGCAGAAAGCATAGATACCACGATACCGATAAGCAGAGTGATACCAAATCCCTTAATGGTACCGGTTCCCAAGAACCAGAGAATCAATGCAGAAATAATGGTGGTGATGTTGGAGTCAACAACTGCACTGAGTGCACGGTTAAACCCAGCATCTACTGCACTACGGACAGTCTTGCCCAGTTTCAGTTCTTCCTTAACACGTTCAAAAATAACAACGTTAGCATCCACCGCCATACCGATAGAGAGGATAATACCAGCAATACCCGGCAGGGTCAGGTTGATATGGAGATTTGCAAGAATCAGGAATACAACAGCAATGTACCCAAGAAGTGCAAAGTCTGCCATCAAGCCCTGAATGCGATAGAAAATCAGCATAAACAGAAGAACAAGAATCAATCCAATAAGACCTGCTTTTACAGCATTACCAAGTGCCTCTTCACCCAAGGTTGCACTAACGGTACGAACTTCAACCTGTTCCAAGGAGAAGGGAAGTTGTCCGGATTTGATGTTTGCTGCAAGCGCCTTAGCGTCTTCCGGCTCAAATTCACCAGTAATCACGCAGGTATTGCTGTCGATTCTGGTTTGTACAGTCGGTGCAGAAAGAATCAGACCATCCATCAAAATATAAATAGGTTGTCCAACCAGTCTGCCGGTTGCCTCTGAGAACTTGTCCCGACCTTCGTCAGTCAGTTCCAGAGAAATGTAATAAGAACTCTTGGTCATGCCTTGCTCGGTCTGGCCGTATTCAGCAATGGCATTTTTCACTTCTTTACCGGTCATAACCTGTTTTTCCGCAATCAGTTTGTTGGGATCTGCAGGGTCCGGTGCAACGGTTTCTGCAAAAATAAGTTCTGCAGTAGAACCGAGGGTTTCTACCGCACGCTGTGCATCTTGAACATCAGGAAGTTCTACACGAACTTTGTCTACGCCCTGACGGGTGAGGGTTGCTTCGGTGTACCCCTGATTATCCAAACGGGTACGGAGCATGTTCACTACCGTGTTCATATCGTCTTCACTTGGGTTATCAGTCTGCGCACGATAAACGATGACTGTACCGCCTTTAAGATCGAGTCCTTGGGTAATTCCGTCTTCATCAAGAATACCAAAAACCCGTGCCTGGTCCGTAATGTCGAAACCGAACAGTCCGACATAGAAGAGTGCCGCAATTACCAAAAGAATGGCTGCGAATTTTACAATACTTCTGGACACTTTGTTTCCTCCTTTGTTGTAGAAATCTCTACTGTTGATATTGTTAACTTCCGTCCGGAAAACCGGCGGACTAATTCTTTGACAAAGATACATATCATAGCCGCATTATTATACCTTTTTCTTTTCCACAAGTCAAGGCTTTCTAAAAAAAAGTTATTTTTTTTTAATCTTTGACAAAAAGCAACTGCCCCCTTACCTTTTGGCAAGGAGGCAATATCCGTTATTTTCTTCTTCGTTTTTTTGTATTAACGCCGATAACTCCTCCAATGCCACCGCACCCCGCTCCAATCAGAACTGACCGGAGAATATCAGGAGAAAGGGCGAATTCTCCAAAAATAATCGCTCCTATTACATATAAAAAAGTCATATAAACCAGTCCGGAAATAACGCCGGAAAGCAGGCCCTGTCTTCCCATATGTCTCGAGGCACGGAACCCTCCCCAACCAACGCAAATTGCTGTTAAGGAAAGAACTACTACATCAATGGTTGCTTCAGATACCGACAGATAAGTAACCGCAATTGCTCCCAAAAAGAGCAGAATTGCAGTTGCAAGAAAACTGACCAACACATTTTTTAGAATATAAAATCCCTCAAAAAGATTGGCTGTTGCGGACATTTCTTTTCCCATATAATCTCCCTCCGTTGCATAAACTGATAGTAAAGATTATGCAACAAGGACAGAGAATATGTTTATTCCTCTGTTGCCTCAGGAACTTCCTCTACCTCTGTTTCTGCCTCTACAGTCGCACCGGCTTTTATCAAGCGGGAAATCGCACTGCGTTCGATAGAAATAAAAGATTTGGTAGTACCAACGCCGGTTTCAAGAACGAAAATATCATCCTTGATACGAGTAATTTTACCATGAATACCGCCGATGGATGCAACTTCATCGCCAACTTTCAGAGCGGCAATCATGTCACGAAGTTGCTTTTCCTTTTTCTTCTGAGGACGAATCAACAAGAAGTAAAAAATAACAATCATCAGAACCATCATAATCATCGGTCCAAAACTTGCTGTTGCTTCAGGGTTCATTTGTTTCACCTCCTAAAAACAATTGTCTTTTTTAGATTATATCCAATCTGTGGAAAAAATGCAATAGAATTTTTGTTTTTCTTTTTTTATTCATAAAAAATTAACACTTTCATAAAAATTTCTTTATACACTTATTTCCTATCTAATGTACAATTTAATAAATTCTTATAATATGGGGTGACAAATTCTTATGCAAGCATGCAAACAGGCACTGGCAACTTTTTGGGCCAAGCTTCGACCCTTAGTAGCCCGCATCAAAACCTTTGCTGTAAACCACAAAGTATGGGCAACCATCATAGCAATTTTTTTGATTGTTGCACTGATATTCCTTTTGATACCGAAAAAAAATAAGCAGAATAATTTTCCGGTCTTAACCGAGACTGCGGTAACACGGCGTAATTTATCGGACGCAGTTACGGGAAGTTCCGTTTTGATGCCCAATGCAGAGTACACCATCGTTTCCATGGTAACCGGTGAAATTCTTGATGCGCCGTTTGAAGAGGGTGATGTTGTCACAGAAGGGCAATTGATGTATCGGTTTGACTCCACTGATGCCGAGAAGGATTTTGAAAATACCCAACTGAATGTACAGAAAACACAACTTTCCTATCAGGATACCATGGATACCATCCGTCACCTGCAGGTTGTATCCAATATCTCCGGCACCGTACGGGAAATGAAAGTACAAGTTGGCGATTCGGTAAACAAAGGCTCCCAGATTGCAACGGTTTACGACGATTCCTATATGGAAATCCGAATGCCTTTTAATGCGGCGGATGCAGAAACCATTCACAAAGGCGACCATGCTGTTCTTACCCTGATTGGAAACGGTGCTGTTCTCTCCGGAACTGTTACCGCCATCAGTTCTGCCGCCCAGTCACTGGGAGGTTATATGTCGGTGCGATATGTTACCATGAAAGTTGCCAACCCCGGCGCCCTGACATCCAGCGATACAGCAACTGCCATGATTGGTGATGTAGCTTGTAACGATATCGGAACTTTTGAACCGGTCATGGATTATGAAATTACCGCAAAAACCGCCGGAACTATTGACAAACTCTATATTGATGAGGGTGACCACGTATCATCCGGCGATCTGGTGGCTGTTCTGGATTCCAGTTCTGCTCAGACCCAACGTTTGAATGCGGAAATCTCTATGCGAAGTGCAGAACTTTCTCTGGAAAAAGCACAGGAAAGCCTAGATGAATACACCATTACTGCTCCTATTTCCGGAACAGTTGTCACTAAACACAAAAAAGCAGGGGATAAAATCGAAAACGGATCTATGTCTTCCGACAGTAAAACTCTGGCACTCATTTATGATATGAGCAGTCTCTACTGTGAACTTGCCATTGATGAATTGGACATCAAAAAAATTGCAGTGGGACAACAAGCAATCATTACTGCAGATGCTGCCAGCCGTCCCTATATAGGCATTGTAGAAAATGTATCCGTCAGCGGAAGCATCGGTTCCAATGGCGTAACTACATACCCTGTTAAAATTCGGCTTTCCGAATTTGACGATGCACTTCTTCCGGGTATGAATGTAGAGGCATCCATCACCATTGCCTCTGTCGAAAATGCACTGTGTGTTCCAGTCAGTGCTGTCAACCGGGGAAATATCGTCTATGTAAAAGGCGAAAAAACCGAAGAAAACGATCGTGCTCCGGAAGGATTTCACAGTGTAACAGTTACAACAGGAATCACCACCGACCAATTTGTTGAAATTCTTTCCGGTCTCAATGAAGGTGATATTGTATACACTCGTGCTCAATCAGGTCAGCAAAACGCCCGTTTTCCTGGCATGGGAAGCGGTATGCCAATGGGGGGAAGTATGCCCATGGGTGGCATGAGCGGTATGAGCGGAGGCAACAGAATGCCCGGAGGTGGCATGCGATGACTCCATTGATTGAATTTCGACAAATCTATAAAATATATAAAATGGGGGAAAATGAAGTTCATGCCATTGACGGTATCAGCATGAAGATTTTTCCGGGAGAATTTGTTGCCATAGTAGGCCCGTCCGGCAGCGGAAAATCAACCTGCATGAACATCATTGGCTGTCTGGACGTCCCTACAAGCGGGTCCTATTTTTTGGACGGCAAGGATGTCAGTCACATGAATGACAATGAACTTGCCGAAATCAGAAATAAAAAACTGGGGTTTATTTTTCAGCAATACAACCTGATTCCCAAACTGAATGTTCAGCAAAATGTGGAACTCCCTCTACTCTATGCAGGTCTCAACGAAAAAGAGCAGGCAACCCGTGCTCGGGAATCCTTGAATCGGGTAGGATTGCTTGATAAAGCAAAGAATCTCCCATCCCAACTTTCCGGAGGACAGCAGCAAAGAGTTTCCATCGCCAGAGCACTGGCGGGTAACCCCTCCATTATCCTTGCCGATGAACCTACTGGTGCCTTGGATTCCAAAACCGGTAAAGATGTTCTGAACTTTTTGAAAAAACTCCATAAAGAGGGAAATACCATTGTACTGATTACCCACGATAACACCATTGCCGCACAGGCAGAACGGGTTATCCGCGTGTCAGACGGTCAGGTGGTTTATGACGGAGAAGCAGACATCCATAAGTTTGCCTCTATTATCCACGCAGGAGATACGGAGGTGGATATATGAGTCTAAAAAAATCATTTACCCTTGCACTTGCAAATATTATGTATGATAAAATGCGGTCTCTGCTTACCATGTTGGGTATTATCATCGGTGTTTCTGCGGTGATTATCCTCATCAGTTTGATGAACGGCATGACAGGAATGATGACAGATTCCTTTGAAGAACTGGGTTTAACCACCATTACTGTCAGCACTACCAATCGAGGTGGAAGTCGTACCATCAACGAAGATGAAATGTATGCATTCCGCGACGAACATCCCGAATTGATTGAGGGAATCTCTCCATCCTGCAATCTCAATATGGCAACCGTAAAAGTGGGAACTACTTCCATTACAACCACAGCAACCGGTGTCAGCGAAGAATACGCCGACATGAAAGCTTTGGAAATAGAAAGCGGACGCTTTTTGGAATTTCAGGAAATCAATGCACACAGAAAAGTATGTGTCATTGGAACCTATATTCAAAGAGAATTATTTGGATTTACCCCTGCTCTGGGACAAAACATTAAAATTAACGGAAACGTTTATCAAGTTGTAGGTATTCTTGCCGAGAAAGACGACTCTACCAGCGGAAGTGCCGATGATGTGATTTACATTCCTTATACCACCGCAGTCCGCTTGTCGCGAACAGGAACCGTCAGCAGTTACACCCTGACCGCCGTCAATCAGGACAAGGTGACCCCTGCCATTGAGGCACTGAAAGCAATGCTTTTGGAAAAACTGGGTGACGAAAACTATTTCCGAGTCAGCAATATGCTGAGCGTTATGGATATGGCAACCGATATGATGGATACCATGGAGATTCTTTTGGTTTGTATTGCTGGTATTTCTTTATTGGTAGGCGGTATCGGTATCATGAACATTATGCTTGTTTCCGTAACGGAACGAACTCGCGAAATCGGCATTCGTAAATCTTTGGGTGCAAAAGGTCGGGATATTATGTCCCAGTTTGTCATTGAAGCCGCCACCGTAAGCGGTATGGGAGGCATCGTTGGAATTGTTCTTGGCGCAGTGTTGGCAATTGTTTTTGGAAACATGCTGAACTTGAGTGCTACCCCCTCTGTGGGTGCAGTACTTCTCTCATTCAGCGTTTCTGTGGGTATTGGCATTCTCTTTGGATATCTTCCCGCAAAGAATGCAGCAAAATTAAACCCTATTGATGCACTGCGTCATGACTGATTAAAGATAAGGAGAACATACCATGAAAAAAATAATTGCAAGCGTTTTATCTCTTTGCATGATACTGACTTTCTTTTCAACTTGGGGATTGCCTGTATCAGCGACCGAACCTGTTTCCGGCATCTTTACACTTCTGCGTGAACTTTCTGTCATGCAAGGCGATCCGGACGGAAATCTGCGGTTAAATGATACCGTAACACGTGCAGAATTCACCAAGGTTGCCGTTGCCGCATCCAGCTTCAAAAACAGTGTTGCAACCAATCTTGCCATTTCCCCCTTTCCTGATGTCACTTATAAACATTGGGCGGCGTCCTATGTTCGGGTAGGTGTGGTAAATGGTCTGGTCAGCGGATACCCTGATGCAACATTCCGTCCTGATGAACCGGTTTTATTTGAAGAAGGCATTACCATCCTCCTCCGTGTTCTAGGCTACGGAAACAGCGATTTCGGGGTTTCCTGGCCCTACGGGCAAATTAGTCTTGCCAACAATCTGGAACTATGTGAGCAGGTTGATGCAACAGCGGGAGATTATCTGAACCGGGGACAGGTAGCTCAATTGATTTATAACGCTCTGGGCACCAAAATCAAAAACCAAAACTCCCAACTTGCGTCCGTATTTGGTGTAACCATTACCGAAGATGTAACCCTGATTTCCGACAGTCTTGACGATCCCGCCATTGCATCGGATGAAATTCATACCAGCAGCGGTACCTACAAAATCACAAATACTTTTGACCGGACAGTTCTTGGGATGACCGGTGAAGCCGCTGTAAAAAACGGAAACAAATTACTTGCCTTTGTTCCGGACACCGAAAATCAGGATTATAAACAGTATCTGCTTTACGCAGTTCTTCCCGGTGCGGTGATGGTTTATCACAATGGGACGATGACCTCTTTGGAGGTTCCTGATAACACACCTATATATAAAGGAAAGAGTCAAAGCAGTTTTGCCAACCTGAAAAATTCTCTGGAGCTTGGTGACATCCTCCGTGTGAAGCATTCTGCAAACGGTATTGATTCCATCACCTGCCGCAGCGGTGATGTACGAGGACCCCTGACCGTTTCCGGCACCGGCATCACTACATGGGAAACCAACGCCTCGACCAAGGTTATGAGAAACGGACATTCTGCTTCCCTGAATGACTTGCAGGCCTATGATATTGCATATTTTCTGCCGGATTTGAATATGATTCTGGCATACAGTGATAAAGTAACTGGTATCTATCAAAACGCGTTTCCCAACAAGGATATGCCCCAAACCATCACGTTGTCCGGCAAGGAATACACCATTGAAAGCGGAAGTGCCTTTTCTGCTCTAGCATCCGGCGGAGCCTTTGCCTACGGTGACAGCGTCACCCTTCTTTTGGGGAAAACCGGACAGATTGCCGGTGTTGTTTCCCCCTCCTCTACCTCTACCAAAAATTTGACCGGATACCTGCTTGAAACCGGACGGAAAGAATATCAAGAGGGTGTTGTTGACTCCTACACGGGATATTATATCAAACTTGTCTTCCCCGACGGAACAACCGGAGAATATACTACAGACCAAAATTTCAGTTCTTACAAAAACAAGGTGGTATCTGTATCTTTCAAAAACGGATATGCAAGAGTAACCCGAATCAATGAATCGGAAAACCTGAACGGCACCTATGTTCACACAACCGGAAAGTTGGGCAAACAAGCTCTGGCTCCGGATGTGCAGATTCTGGATATCGGTACTGTAGACGGAAATGCCACCAGTGTATATGCGAAAATATTCCCTCAGCGTCTTGACGGCGTGAACATCTCCTCCTCTCAGGTTCTCTATTGGGAAAAGAACTCTGCGGGAAAAATAAACAAACTGATTTTAAAAGATGTGACAGGGGATGGATTCTCTTACGGACTTCTGACCACTGCATCCAATAATACACAGTCTCTTTCCGGCACATACAGCTACATGATTGACGGAAAACTGTATCAATTAAACACCCGTGGGAGTATCTTCAACCTTACCGCAGGCTCTGGAATCAAGATTGCCGGCAATGCCGGAAACCCCGACAGCATGATGAAACTGAATGAACTTTCAAGCGGTGTCACTTTAAAGAATGCAAGTGAATTGACTTATCAGAACACTGTCTATCCCATCAGTTCCAATGTATCGGTTTATAAAAAGAGCAGCGGATATCAGGCAGAATATGTTAAAATCCCCATAACCGATATTTTAATGGAAGAAAATTTGCATTTTTCTGCATATTATGACCACAAACCCGCAAACGGCGGTCAAGTTCGTATTATCGTTGTATACTAAACCAAAAAAAGAGTCTGACGTACTATCAGACTCTTTTATATTTTTCGATAAAAAAAGTAATATTTTGTTGACAAAGAGATTTTGTTAGGTTATATTTTACTATAAGGTAAAAACCAAGGTTTTTATCATATTTTATCCTTAGGGGGAATTACCAATGAAATTAGTTTACGGAGTCAACGACAAACCCAAGTTTGGACAATTGATTATCTACGCAATTCAGCAGTTGCTTGCAATCATGACAGCAACACTGGTAGTGCCGGTTATCATCAATGGTTCTTGCGGTACCACAATGAGTTCAGCTGCTGCGCTTTTGGGTGCAGGTGCAGGAACACTTGTTTATATTGCATTTACCAAAAGGAAATCACCGGTATTTCTAGGATCATCCTTTGCTTTTATCGGCTCCATGCTGGCGGCCTTTGCAGGTGGCGTATCCATGTCCCTTGGTTTTCTGGGATTGATTCTCGGTGCATTGTTTGCAGGCCTTGTTTATGTTGTCATTGCAATCATTGTTAAATTTTCCGGTGTAAACTGGGTAAATAAAGTAATGCCTGCCGTAGTCATCGGTCCTACCGTTGCAATCATCGGTTTGAGCCTTGCAGGCAACGCAATCAGCGACATGTCAAAGGGTAGTATTCCTGATGTTGCGGCATCTCCGCTGATTACTGTTCTTTGCGGAATTATCACCTTATTTGTAACCATTATCTGTTCCACCTACGGAAAGAAAACATTGAAACTGATCCCCTTCATCATGGGTATCCTTGGTGGATATGCAGCTGCCGCAATTTTTACCATCATTGGCTTTGCTGCAGATGTAGATGCGCTGAAAGTTCTGAATGTTGCGCCGTTCCTGGCTTTGGTTGAAAACGGTGTTACCCTGAATACTTTCCTGGCAGTGCCTGATTTTACATTTATGACCGCATTCAAAGGTTTTGAAGAACTGAATGCAGCCTATATCAGCACGATTGCAGTTGCCTATATTCCTGTTGCATTTGTCGTATTTGCTGAGCATATTGCGGATCATAAAAACATTTCTTCTATCATTGAAACTGACTTGTTGGAAGAGCCTGGTCTTCACAGAACACTGTTAGGTGATGGTATCGGCTCCTTCGTTGGTGCATTCTTTGGAGGTTGTCCCAACACTACATACGGCGAATCTGTCGGTTGTGTTGCAATCACCAGAAACGCATCTGTTGCAACCATTATTACTGCCGCTATTCTGGCAATTCTGATTGCATTCATTTCTCCGTTTATTGCATTCGTAAACTCCATTCCATCCTGCGTAATGGGTGGTGTTTGTATGGCTCTTTATGGTTTCATTGCAGTATCCGGTCTTAAGATGATTCAACAGGTAAACCTGAATCTAAATAAAAATCTGTTTGTGGTATCGGTTATCTTGATTGCCGGCATCGGCGGACTGACCCTGAACTTCGGTCAGGTTACCATTACCTCTATCGCTTGTGCATTGATTCTTGGAATCATTACCAATGTAATTGTTTCTAAAGCATCTGAGGAAGAATAAGTTAGGAGAACATTATGAGCAACATTACCATTTTTGATCACCCTTTGATTCAACACAAAACCAGTCTGTTGCGTCAAAAATCCACCACCAACAAAGAATTTCGTGAACTTGTAGAAGAAATCACCATGCTGATGTGCTATGAATCTCTGCGGGATTTACCTCTTGAGGACGTGGAAATTGAAACACCTATTACCAAAACCACTCAAAAAATGTTGAAGGGAAAAAAGTTGGCAGTTGTGCCGATTCTCCGTGCAGGACTTGGCATGGTAAACGGTCTTTTGCGACTTGTTCCCTCTGCAAAAGTAGGTCATATTGGTATGTACAGAGATGAAGTTACCATGCAACCTATGGAATACTACTGTAAACTTCCTGCAGACATTGACAAGCGATTAATTGTTGTTGTTGACCCAATGCTTGCAACCGGAGGTTCTGCCATTGATGCAGTAAGACAAATCAAATCTTACGGCGGTAACCAAATCAAGTTCCTTTGTTTGATTGCCGCGCCGGAAGGTATCAAAGCCCTTTCCGAGGCACATCCTGATATTGATATTTTCTGCGCCAACGTTGACCAGGGATTAAACGAGAATTGTTACATTGTTCCCGGTCTTGGTGATGCGGGCGACAGAATTTTTGGAACAAAATAAAAAAGATTGGGAAAGCAAATTGCTTTCCCAATCTTTTTTTTATATCCTTGCAACGCCACTTTCTCTTGCCGCTTGGGCAACTGCCGCTGCAACAGTTTTTCCAATACGTTCGTCAAACGCCATAGGCAAAATGTATTCGGCATTCAATTCCTCATCCGATACAAGACCTGCAATCGCATAAGATGCCGCCATCTTCATTGCATCATTGATGTCACTTGCGCGAACATCCAACGCACCCCGGAAAATTCCAGGAAAGGCAACCACATTATTAATCTGGTTGGGATAATCAGAACGCCCTGTTCCAACGACCGCTGCGCCACCCGCTTTTGCTTCATCAGGAAGAATCTCAGGCACCGGATTTGCCATAGCAAATACGATAGCACCGTCAGCCATGGTGCTGACCATCTCTTTGGAAACAATATTGGGGGCAGAAACTCCAATAAATACATCTGCGCCTTTCAGTGCATCAGTAAGTACCCCTTGCAGGTGTTCACGATTGGTAATTTTAGCAAGTTCCTGATGAGCCATACTCAACCCATCCATTCCCTCACAGATAATACCAAACCGATCAACCATAGTCAAATTTTTCACGCCCAGTTTCATCAGGTGCATACCGATTGCGGTCCCTGCACTGCCTGCTCCATTAATAACAACACGAATCTTGTCGATTTCTTTTCCGACAACTTTCAAGGCATTCAGCATTGCTGCAGCAACTACAATCGCAGTTCCGTGTTGGTCATCATGGAAAACGGGAATATCACAAATTTCCTTTAATTTACGCTCTACCTCAAAACAACGGGGTGCTGCAATATCTTCCAGATTGATACCGCCAAAGCTCCCGGATAACAGATAGATGGTTCTTACCAACTCATCTACATCCTGAGTTTTGATACAAAGAGGAAATGCGTCCACATCTGCAAACTCCTTAAAAAGTGCACATTTACCTTCCATAACCGGCATACCGGCTTCCGGTCCAATATCACCAAGTCCCAGAACGGCACTGCCATCTGTGATAACTGCAACCAGATTATGCCGACGGGTCAATTCATAAGATTTACTGATATCCTCTTGAATTTTCAGGCAGGGTTCTGCCACGCCCGGAGTATAAGCCAGAGACAATTGTTCTCTGTTTTTTACCGGTGTTCTGGAAATTACCTCAATTTTACCTTGCCATTCTGCATGCTTTTTTAATGCTTCTGCTTTCAAATCCATCATAATTCCCCCTTATTATGCATACGAACTCTGGCGGAGTGTCAGCCTGGTTGCTTCTTCTCCCAAGTATTCTTTTACATCCATTTCTAAGTAGTTACACAAGTCTACCATTTCGGCAACGGTGTTGATATGTACATCGATGCCGTTTTTCATTCTGTCTTCACAAGCAAGAACCTCTTTTTCCCCGTGGGTGTAGATCCGTTCCGCGCCCTCTGCCTTGGGAGATTCCCGAAGTTCTCTCAAAAGGGTGGACAGATGTTCCTTGATTGCTTCCGCATCGCCGAAGACCGCAGGATTGATTGCCACAAAACCGTGACAGGTTCCGCCTTTTCCGCCGATATGGGTGTGATTGGAGGTCAGTCCCATGGAAAGAATGGATGTGAAAATTTCACAAAGCATACCATATCCGTATCCTTTATGGCTTCCGCTTTGTTCGGTTTCACCGCCCAGAGGCATAATACCTCCTCCTGCTTTCGCCACAATATTTTTGAGCACATCCGATGCGTCGGAACTTCCTTTTCCGGTTGCATCCAATGCCCAACCCTCCGGCAAAGGTTTTTGCATTTTATTATAGATTTCAAGTTTACCACGGGTTACAACTGTGGTAGATGCATCAAAGAAGAAATCATAGGGTTCTGCCGGCATTGCAATTGCAACGGGATTGCTTCCCAACATGGCAAGTCTGCCGAATGTGGGAACCATAATCGCCTCGGAGTTGGTCATGGACATACCAATCAACCCCTCTTTACATGCCATTTTTGCGTAATAACCTGCAATACCATAGTGATTGGAATTTCTGACCGTCACAACTGCCATACCGGTTGTTTTTGCTTTCTCGATAGCAATCTGCATTGCTTTATGTCCGAGCAACTGTCCCATACCATCATTACCCTCAATGACAGCAGAAACAGGGGTTTCAAAAACGATTTCCGGCTTGGCATCAACTTTGATAAGGCCCTTTTCGATACCTTTATGATACCGAACCAACCGTTGCATGCCGTGAGATTCAATGCCGTAAAGATCACTGGTCAGCAGCACATCCACAATAATCTCACTTTCCTCCTGATTAAAGCCGAACTTCAAAAACGCATCGGTACAGAATTTTTTTAACTGCTCATAAGAATATTTAATACTGGTTTCCATAGAACATCCTCCTTTTATTTAAAAATTTGAATTCCCTGACGGAACGCCTGGGTTGTTTCTTCATTTTCATCCAGAAAATATGGACGGGCAAGGGTTTTATAGGTAGCTTCCCGCATGTCATAGTCTGCACTGCTCCACCAGAGTGCCATTTTAATATTGTCATAGTCTTTGATAGAATCAAACATTTGCCGTATCCATTCCGATTTATCTCCGCCGATTGAACTAGATGCAAACTCCGTGATGATGAAGGGATATTTTGAAAATACATGCATGTATTTTTCATACGGTTCCCGATAGATTTCATCAAAGGTACGCCACTTTTCATGATACACATCGGCATAATAAGTGCCGGTATTATAGCCGGTCATTCCAATCATATGTACATATTCACTGCCCGGCCAATATGCAATGTATGAATTCCAATGGGTCGGCGGACAATCCTCAGCATTGGGATTGAATATCCAGATGGCATTGTCAACCCCTTCCTCCTGAAAAATATCATAGATTCTTCTCCAGTTGTCTACAAAAATTTCAGGGTCAGAAAGCGCTGCAACGCCGGAATAGTTCACCCAGTCGCTGTTCATTTCATTATTCAGCCGGAACAGAAACGGATGCCCGAATTCCTTAGCACCTTTTGCAAAGGCACGGATTTGCGAATCCAAGAGTCCATCATATACATCAAAGTTGATGTTTTTCCCAAACAAATCATCGTTGTTGAAATTGGAAATTTGCAAGGTCAGTTCGGTGATTTTGCCGTTGTCGTAAAATTTTTTCAATTCCTCTTTGGGGAACTCCCAATCCAGATTCACATAGTGAAGAGCAAAATCAAACTGATAATCTACCTTTTTCTCCAAATCCACCAACCATTGATAGTTCCTCTCAATCTGGTATGCCCCATCCACAAAGATACCCCATTTCAGGTCATCGCTTTTCTGGATTTCCTGATACAGTTCCTTGGTTTCCCTGTTCCAATTGGGATTCTCCATAGGTGCATATTCGCCTTTGAATACATTTTCACCTTCAATGCGGATTTCTTCAAAAGATGCAAGAATTTCATCTATGATAGGTTTTGCTTTTTGGTAATCATCATACTTAAACATCACTCGGAAAAACGCCTGAGGCCCTGTTTTGGAAAGAATGTAACAATACGTATATTCATTGGGATGTTCCATAGCACCAATCGATTCCGGTGTGCGGTACAGGGCAATCCGCTGTGCTTCCGCATCTCGGTGGAAAAATTTTTCATTTTCCCGAATGGTAATATCGTTGCATTCTATATAATGAGGATTCAGATAATACTGATTGCAATAATTATCAATAAAATACCATACATCTGTGTAGGGCGCCCATTCTCTGGTTACCGTAACTGAAAGACAATCATTTTTTGCCATAATTAATTCCGGACTTTTACTGATATCAAACACCATATCTTCTGGAAACGAAAGCATATATCCCTTAGGGCGGTCAATCAAAACCTGATGTCCGTCTGCGGTTGCAATAATTTCTTCCTGAATAGCAGGTGTTGTATCCGATACCTGATGATATACTTTACGAAGTTTATTTTCTGCACGGAACAGAAAACTCTCCGGATCTCGAAAAAATCCTTTGGTAATCATCACATAGAGTGCCGATACTGCTACAAGAATCAATAAGGAACCTAAAATCCCCCATATCACTTTCTTTTTCATCTCTGTCTCCTATACGATACAAGCACCGGATTGTATATCTCCCAGTGTGGATGTTACCACCAGTTTCCCATCATGTTCTGCCGAAAGAATCATACCATTGGATTCCAGTCCCATCATCTTTCTGGGTGGGAAGTTAGCAATAAAGAGAACATTTTTTCCAACCAGATCTTCCGGTTTGTAATAGTTTGCAATGCCGGAAAGAATCTGTCTGCGTTCACTGCCGGTCTCAATCTCAAACCGCAAGAGTTTGGAAGACTTCGGAACCTTTTCGCAGACAAGGACTTTACCTACACGGATATCCAGTTTTTCAAAATCAGAAAACTCTACAAAATCCTTAAAAGGCTCAATGGTAACAGCAGGCTCCTCTTTTTTACCCAGTTCTTCTTCCAGTTCCTGAAGTTTCTGTTCCGGGTCAAGACGAACAAAAAGCGGGGTTGCCTGACCAACTTTTGCCTCTGCCTTGGTTGCACCAAAAGAAGAAAGGCTTTCCCAGGAAAGTTCGTCCGCACCAATCTGCTCTGCAATGGCTTTTGCAGTATCCGGCATAAAAGAACTCAAAAGAGATGCAATAAAACGGATGGATTCAATCAGGTGATACATCACTGTTTTTAAGCTTTCTTTACCTTCTTCAGTCTTTGCAAGTACCCAAGGCATGGTTTCATCAATATACTTATTGGAACGGTCAACAATCTTCCAGATTTCATCCATGGCATCTGCCACACGGAGTTTGTCCATACAGTTTTCTGTCGCTTTGGCAGAAGAGAGACATACCTTTTCCAGATCAGCATCAAAGTCTGTTGCGCTAGCCGGAGCATAGACCACACCATCAAAATATTTATTAACCATGGATACCGTTCTGTTAACCAGATTTCCAAGGGTGTTGGCAAGATCAGAATTGAAGCGACTGATTAAGGTTTCGAAGGTAATGGTGCCGTCCTGTGCAAAAGGCATTTCATGAAGCAGGTAATAACGGACTGCATCTACACCGAAATTGCGAACCAAATCGTCTGCATAAATAACATTACCGATGGATTTACTCATCTTATCCTGTCCGTTCAAAAGCCACGGATGACCAAAAATCTGTTTGGGGAGAGGTTCTCCCAATGCCATCAGGAAAATCGGCCAGTAAATGGTGTGGAACCGAAGAATATCCTTACCGATAATATGCACATCTGCCGGCCAGTAGCGGTCATAAGGAGCTTCCTTACTGTCGCATCGGTAACCAATAGCGGTAATATAGTTGGTCAAAGCATCCAGCCATACATAGGTTACATGTTTGGGATCAAAGGATACAGGAATGCCCCAGTTGAAACTGGTTCTGGACACGCAAAGGTCCTGCAACCCCGGCTTTAAGAAATTGTTGACCATTTCTTTTTTTCTGGATTCCGGCTGAATGAAATCAGGATTTTCTTCAATATGTTTCATCAACCGGTCTGCATATTTGCTCATTTTGAAGAAATATGCTTCCTCGTTTTGTTTATGAACTTCTCGTCCGCAGTCAGGGCATTTGCCGTCTACCAATTGAGTATCCGTCCAGAATGATTCGCAAGGAGTGCAATACCATCCCTCGTAAGAGTCCAGATAGATATCTCCCTGTTCATAAAGTTTTTTGAAAATCTTTTGAACAGTTTCCTCATGGTAACTATCAGTGGTACGGATAAATTTGTCATAGGATGTGTTCATTAAATCCCAGATTTCCTTAATTTCTCCCGCAACACCATCTACATATTCTTTTGGGGTGATGCCTGCTTGTTCCGCAAGTTCCTGAATTTTCTGTCCGTGCTCATCCGTTCCGGTACAGAAATATACATCATGCCCGGTATACCGTTTGAACCGAGCAATGGCATCTGTCAGCACAATCTCATAGGTATTGCCGATGTGAGGTTTTCTTGAAGTATAGGCAATGGCGGTGGTGATATAAAACTTTTCTTTCTTACACATAATTTCTGCTCCTTTATTCAACTTCGTCATACAATGAAATATTGATTACATCTTCCCGTGCCTGATAGGGAATTCCAAAATGTTCATAGGCTTTTCTGGTTACCACTCTTCCCCTCGGCGTACGATTGATAAATCCAATCTGCATCAAATACGGTTCATAAACATCCTCTATGGTGTCACTTTCCTCCCCAATGGTTGCAGCTAAGGTATCAAGCCCTACAGGTCCTCCATCGTAATGTTCAATAACCGTCAGCAACATACGTTTATCACTGGCATCCAATCCAAGGCTGTCGATTTCCAATTTCTTCAGTGCAAGGTCAGCAACATCCCCGGTTATCACGCCGTCTGACATAATCTGTGCAAAGTCACGGACACGCTTAAGCAGACGATTGGCAATTCTCGGGGTCCCACGGGAACGGGATGCAATTTCTAATGCGCCCGACGGCTCAATCTCGATGTCAAGAATACCAGCACTCCGTGTAATGATAGTTGCAAGTTCTTCTTTATTATAAATTTCCAAACGGCTGATAACACCAAATCTATCCCGAAGCGGCGCTGCAAGAGAACCTGCACGGGTCGTTGCTCCAATCAAGGTGAATCTGGGCAAATCCAAACGAATAGATCGTGCCGATGGGCCTTTACCAATGATAATATCCAAGGCATAATCTTCCATAGCCGGATATAAAATCTCCTCAACACTTCTGCTTAAGCGGTGAATCTCATCCACAAACAAAATGTCATCCTGACCCAGATTGGTCAAAAGTGCCGCAAGGTCTCCCTGTTTTTCAATTGCAGGGCCGGAAGTGATGCGAAGATTTACCCCCATCTCATTGGCAATGACCCCCGCCAATGTAGTTTTTCCAAGGCCGGGAGGGCCATAGAGCAAAACATGGTCGAGAGATTCTCTTCTCTGCTTTGCAGCTTCAATAAAAATTTTAAGATTCTCTTTTGCTTTTTCCTGACCGATGTACTCATTGAGAAATTTAGGTCTGAGACTGTACTCCTGTTCCTTATCCTCAAACCGTTCACCGGTTGTAATAATTCTGTTTTCTTCCATGGTTTATCCTCTATCCACGCATAAGATTTTTCAAACCCTGCTTTATTTTTTCTTCCAAGGAACCTTCTGCACCTTTCAGGGCTTTTTTTGCCTCCTGAGGAGAATACCCCAGCACAACCAAAGCAGAAACCGCCTCATTACTGTCATCGACTTCCGGAACAAATAAGTCTTCTTTTCCAATATCGTCAAGTTCCACACCCTTAAACTTGTCCTTTAACTCCAGAATAATCCGCTGTGCACCTTTAGGGCCAAGTCCGGGTGTATGGGACGCGATATACTTGGCGTCTCCCGTTACCACACAAAGAGAAAACTTTGACGGTGAAACATTCGAAAGGAGACTTGCCGCCGTCTTGGCACCCACACCGGAAACTCCCAGAATCATTTCAAACATATGAAGTTCTTCCAGCGTGGCAAACCCATACAAAACGCAAATATCGGAGGTTGTTTTCAGGTTCATATAGGTATAAAGTTTTGCCTGACTTCCAACTTCGCCCAAGGCAGACAAAGATGTCAGCGTAGAATAAATCCGGTATCCTACACCTCCTGCATCAATGACAGCAAAGGTATCTGTCTTATGCACCAATTCACCTGAAATATAGTAAAACATACTATTCCTCCATCGTATATAATTCTATGATATAGTATACCAAAAAAAGACAAAAGAATCAAGCAGAATTTCAAAAAAATAAAGGTACCGGAAAAACCGGTACCAGAGATTAAAATGTAAAGGTTTCTTCTATATTATACTCTTGATTAAGTACCACCCAATTTTGTGGAAATTCCCGCATAGAGTTCCAATATCCCACACCCCGAAAACCCAATTCCTTGGCAAGACTGAGTTTTGCCTGAATGGATCTTGCATCTTCAAACCAGACTTCATGAAGTCGTCCTTCTTCATCCGTATAACGGAACCATGGAGACTGGACATTGGTATCATATTGAATGTCCGCTCCGTATCTTCGTGCAAGATTCACTGCCTCCACCGGTGACAGAGACGGCGCACCCGGATTCCCCCGTTGAAACGGAAGCGTCCAATCATATCCATAAGTTGGAATGCCTAAAAACAGTTTTTCCGGTGGAATCCTTGTCAACGCATACTCTGCCACCCGACGCACATTTGGAAGCGGAGCAACTGCCAAAGGAGGGCCGAAGGTATATCCCCATTCATAAGTCATCAACAGCACACCGTTGACCGATGCACCGATTCCGCCGTAATCATGTCCTTCATACAAAACTCCCATCTGTGTATCAGATGTCTTGGGCGCAAGAGCAGAAAACAAGGGAAGTCCTTGATCATTTAATCTAATACGGAGGCTTTGTAAAAAGGAAATGTAGTCAAACCGTTCCTCCGGATAAATAAATTCAAAATCCACGTCCAAACCCCGATATCCTTTCTCTTGAATGGTTGCGAGAATTTCATCTATTAAATTCTCCCTGATTGTATCATCATTAAAAACAAGACTTGCACGAGCATTGCTAAATCCGCCTTCTTCTGTCAGGGTAGACAAATGCATCAACGGTTTTGCACCATATTCTTTGGCAAGTAAAAGTAGATTTTCGTCATCCAGGGGAAACAATGAGCCCGTGGTACTGATACCATAAGTAAAGGGTGCAAAATAGGTCAGATAGGGCAATTGAGGTTTCAAAAGTGTTTCTTCTATATAAGAATAGGCATAACTATTTGTAACAAAACTTCCTTTGCTTCCTTGATTCTGATACCGTATTACCAGAGTTTGTCCCGGCGCCAGGGTTGCCTGACCATTCAAAATAAAGTTGTTTCTGTAAAGTTGTCTCAACGAAATTCCATATTGTGCAGAAATGGAAACAAGAGTATCTCCTGACGAAACTGTGTGTACGAGCTCTGGAATAGAAATAACCAAGGCTTGCCCGATCACCAAAGAATCTTCTGCTGATAAGCCGTTGTCTGCAAGAAGGTTTTCCACCGCCACACCATATTGCTTAGAAAGGGCAAGAACAGTATCGCCCTGGACTACCGTATGAATGACCATTTTTATTCCTCCTTTATACCTTTCTACAATTCTATGTCCGAAAAAAATAATTTATGAAGTTTTTTTTGACAAAAACCTTGACAAAAGAATAAAAATGCTATAAAATATTAATGGAGTTTTATTGGACTCCCTTATGATTGTTAACCCCAACCTATCATCATACTCCTTTGGGTGAGGATTCCTTCCGCGGGATCCTCACTTTTCTTTTTTCAAAAAAGTTGGAACTTTTTTTATTTTGGTTTCGTCTTATCAAGAGAAGAGATTCAAAAACATAAAAATTTTGGAGGAATAAGAAATGAACACAAAAAGATTTTTTGCAGCATTGACTGCAGCAGGTATGCTTCTCACCGGAGCAGCATTTGCAAATGAGGAAGAAATTATGCTTATCAGCGAGCCGGCAGCTTCCGAGCCAGCAGCTCATATTAACGGCGGTTGCATTCCCTCTGTAGAAGCAATCACCATTGACGACATCACCATGATTCCCTTGCGTTTTGTTGGTGAGAATCTGGGTTATACTGTAAACTGGAACGGCGAAAATCAGTCCATCGATTTGATTCAGGGTGCCTCCTTTATCACCATGCAAATAGGAACCGATGGCTATGCATTCTCCCGTCAGGCACATCGTCCGCTGGGTGCCGCACCTACACTGGTTGATGACTGCACCACCTATGTTCCCATCAATTTTGTAACAGAAATGCTGGGTGGCGTATACAACGAAGTAGAAGCCAACGTTTATGAAATTGTAACTCCCTCTTTTGTGACTGTAAAAGAGATTCAGGAAGACGGTTCTCTGTTGGTTGAGGATGAAGTTCGTGGTGAGGTTCTGGTACTCATTGCAGACACCACTGTCATTCGTGCAGGTGAGGAAACCGCAACTGCTGATGCAATCAAAGTAGGTGACGCCCTGAACGTTGGCTATGGTGCAACAATGACCATGAGCATCCCTCCGCAGACTACTGCAAAGTTTATCCGTCTTACGGATGTTGTTGTAGAGGAAATCGAGGTTGAAGGCGTGGCTTTCTCCGGAATCATCACTGAAATCACCGACGAGATGATTGTGCTGGGCAACCCTGCAGAAGATGCGGATGCAATTGCTTTGATTCTCTCTGAAGAAACCAAAATTGAGGGTGAACTCAAAGTCGGTGACAAAGTCGAAGGTCTGCGCAGCGAGCGAGCAACCTTCAGCATTCCGCCTCAATCTGTGGCGTTGACCATTCAGGTTGTAAAATAAAGTGTACAACAAAAAAAAATACCTGTTGCCTACGACAACAGGTATTTTTTTATTGAAATAATTCTTTTGTTCTATCTAAGATTCCGTTGAGATATGCAATGGCAACACCATAATTGGTAACCGGAATTCCCGCATCCTTAAGACGCTTCATACGGGTTTCCACCTCTTGACGGTTTACCATACACATACCGCAGGAAAGTGCCATTTTATATTCACTTAAATCTTCCGGAAAATCGTAGCCGGTAAAATAGAAAAACCGACAGGAAACCCCCAGCTTTTCATAGACCATCTGGGGAAGTTTTCTTCTTCCGATATCCTCGTGGGTGGTATTGTGAGAACATCCCTCCAGCACCAGAATCGCATCCCCGTTCTGCAATCTTTCAAACCCCTCTGCGCCTTGCAGATATTGGGAAAAATCGCCTTTTTTTCTGGCAAGCAACATAGAAAATGAGGTCAGTGGGATTTCTTTGGATACAATTTGATTCACCATAGGAAATACTTGTGAATCAGTAATCACCAAATCCACTTTTTTCAGTTCTTCCAATGTTTCTTTCAAGGTAGTTTCTTTAGTGACTACTGCCTTCATATCATGGTCAAGACAGTCCCGCAAAATCTGAACCTGAGGCAAAATCAGTCTTCCTTTGGGTGCCGCGCTATCAATAGGGGTTACCAAAACAACGGTACTTCCTTTGGGGAGCAAATCCCCAACCCATGTTTCTTCCTGAGCAGATTCTTCTTTTTCTTTATCCAGTTTGGTCAGTTCCTGCACCATCCGTGTTTTCAGGTCATCCAGTCCAACTGTTGCATGATTAGAAAGAAACACTACATCCGGATTATCTTTCTTCAATGCAGAAAGTTCATCCTCTGCCAGCGATTCACATTTGGTGTACACCACAAAGGTAGGCTTTCCAAAATATACAGCCGTAGCGCCCGGTGCTGAAATATCTTTGATATACAAAATCAAATCTGCACGGTCAAGCATTTTTTCTGTCTTTTCGATTCGTTGTTTTCCAAGTTCCGAGGAATCTCCAAGTCCTGCCGTATCCATCAACGCAATGGGTCCATAGGGAATCAATTCCATGGCTTTAATCACCGTATCGGTCGTGGTTCCGCTCACATTGGAAACTATAGAGACTTCCTGTCCCAGCAATTGATTGAACAAGGTGGATTTTCCCGAATTGGTATCCCCCACAAGGGCCACATGTTTTCGCATGGAAAGTGGTGTTTGTTCCATGATTTTTCCTCCGTTTATACGAAAAGATCCCGTTCACCCTTCTTGATTTTTTCAATATTTTCCTCCGTCAAAGTGCGGATTTTTTCATTCTCAATTTTAGGAAGTTCACGGGCAATGGTTGCATATGCCTTTTCTTTGAATTCTTCATCACCGTAATCCAGTGTGTATTCTGCCAGAGTCATTAATGCATTGGGAAGACATACATTTTTAATATTTCCCGATTTTGCCAGAGACATAAACCGGTCACCGGTTCTTCCGCTGCGATAACATGCGGTACAAAAACTAGGAACCATACCCTCATCCATAATCCATTTGATAACTGACATAGCATCTCTTTCATCAATAACTTCAAATTGCACATGGGATTCTTTATTCTTTTTATAACTGCCCACGCCGGTTGCAGAACCGGCACTCATCTGGGAAATGCCTAAACCAATCAGTTCTTTCCGCATTTCTTTGCTTTCTCTGGTAGACACAATCATACCGGTAAAGGGAACAGCAAGACGGATTACAGCCACCAGTTTTTTAAAGGTTTCATCATCCACAGAGTAGGGGAACTTCGTTTGCAGGGCTCCATCCGCTTTCCGGATTCTGGGTACAGAAATGGTGTGGAATCCTACGCCAAATTCTTTTTCCAGATGCTCGTTATGAAGCATCAGACCCATAACCTCAAAATACGGATCATACAATCCAAACAGTACGCCTCCACCTACATCGTCAACACCGCCCTGCATTGCCCGATCAAAGGCTGTGGTGTGATACTCATAGTTTCTCTTAGGTCCGGATACATGCATATCCAAATAGGTAGGCTTATGGTAGGTTTCCTGGAAAAGGATGTAGGTACCGATCCCTACCTCTTTCAATTTTTGATAATTTTCAACTGTAGTTGCGGCAATATTCACATTCAACCGACGGATTTCACCGTTTTCAAACTTCATATCATAGATTGTCTTCATACACTCCAGAATGTATTCGATAGGGCAGTTTTCGTCATCTTCTCCTGCCTCAAGTGCCAGCCGCTTATATCCCATAGATTCAAGGATTCTTACCTCTTCCCTTACCTCGTCCATGGTCAACCGTTTCCGCTCAAACTTGTGGTTACAGTTGTAACTGCAGTACTTACATTCATTGACACAATAGTCACTGACATAAAGGGGTGCAAACATAACAATACGGTTACCGTAAATATGCTGTTTGATTTTATAAGCAATGGAGAACATCCGTTTCAGTTGTTCCTCATCCTCCAGCATCAAAAGACTTGCAACCTCTTGATGTGTCAATCCTTCAAAACGGTCTGCTTTATCTAATATCCGATCAATTTCCTTGGAATCTGTAGTCTTTGCTTCTTCCAACAGTTGATTGATATATGCTTCGTCAATAAACAAATTCATCAGTCCTCTCTGCGTAAAATTACGCAATTTTATTATATCCCTCACCGCACACTTTGTCAAGTAAAAGACAAAGAACGGCAAAGCCGTTCTTACAATTCCATTATCATTGCTTTTCCCGCTTTCAAGGATGCAGGCAGGTCTAAAATTCGTTGATTTTTACTACCTCTGAATTTCAGCATCAAGCTTTTTTCAGCCAACACAAATTTCCCGTCAATCAAAATATCGGTCAAGGAAAGAAGACTATGTACTCCAGCATCTTTTTCCGCCATAGCATACAGTTCTTCAAAAGTAAACCCGCTATAGCAAACCAGATTCAGTCCCATTTTTTTAATTTCCTCCCCAAGTTCTGCCAATGCCTCCGGCTGGCAAAAGGGTTCACCACCGGAAAAGGTGACACCGGACAAAAGAGGATTTTTCTTGATTTCATTAAGAATTCTCTCCTGTTCTATCTCTTTTCCGCCGTCAAAATCATGGGTTTGTGGGTTATGGCACCCCTCACAATGATGGGGACATCCCTGAACAAATACCGTGTACCGAATGCCGGGTCCATCCACAATGGACTCCGGCACGGTTCCGGAAATACGAAGTTTCTTCATTAAAAACCAATCTCCTTTGCAAGTTGTTTCAGTTTATCGGCAGAACTACGCAATCCCTGAATTTCCTGATCGGAAAATTCAATTTCCAGAATTTTTTCTGCTCCGTTTCTTCCCACGATGGTAGGGGCACTCAAGCAAATATCAGAAATTCCATATTCTCCCTCAAACAGGCTGGAAACGGTGAGAATGGAATTCTCATTACCGATAATACTTTCTGCAATCCTTCGGACCGCAAGGGCAATCGCATAATAGGTTGCGCCTTTTTTCTGAATAATTTCATACGCCGCATCACGGGTCTTGTGATAAAAGGTGTCTTTGCATAAATCCAGACAATCACAGGAACCGGTAGCACCGCAATAATCCTCCACGCCCATTCCTGCAACATTGGTTACGCTCCACGCGGCTACCTCAGAATCGCCATGTTCTCCGATAATATAGGTGTGCACATTTCTCACATCAACATTTGTGTGCTCACCCAAAAGAAATTTCAACCGTGCTGTGTCCAGAACAGTTCCGGAGCCAATCACATGGCGTTTGGAAAATCCCGACATCTTATAGGTAATATAAGTCAGGATATCCACCGGATTGGTAACCACCATCAAAATGGTATCATCGTGACAGTATTTCAGCACGTTATCCACGATTTCCCGAAAGATTTCCGCGTTACGTTTGAGTAAATCCGTTCTCTTTTCTCCCTCTCTCTGGCTGGCGCCGGCGGTGATGATCACCATATCACTGCCTTTGATATCCTGATAACTTCCCGACGCAATCCGAACCGGAGAAACAAAACTAATGCCATGGTTCATATCCATAGCATCCCCATCCGCCTTATCCCGATTGATATCAATCAATAAAATTTCCGATACCAGACCGCTAAGCATCAGGGTATATGCCGTTGTAGCGCCTACATTTCCGGCACCTACAACCGTAACTTTTCCTTTTAGCATTCTACTCACCTCACGGGTATTCTGCCCAGTTTGAGGTGAAAATACACACAGCTTGTCTTTAGTTGTTGCGATAAAATTCTCTATAACCTTTGTAGGTCATATAGATATCCAGTTTTCCGGCAATTTCAAAGGGAGAGTGCATAGAAAGCAGGGGAACTCCTGCATCAATAACATCCATATCCAGATTGGCAACAAATTGTGCAATGGTTCCACCGCCACCTAAGTCAACCTTGCCCAGTTCACCCATCTGCCACTCAACCTGATTTTCATTAAAGATTTTCCGCATTTTTGCCACCAGTTCTGCGCCGGCATCACTTGCGCCGCTCTTTCCGCGAGCACCGGTGTACTTAGTCAACACAAGCCCACAGTTGAGAAACGCAGAATTTCTCTTTTCCGATACTTCGGCATAGTTGGGGTCAAGTGCTGCCCCTACATCAGCAGAAAGGCAAGTAGAGTTGCTGAGACAATCCCGAAGCATCAAATCAGAATAGTTTTTTGCTGTTTTTGCACACAGTTTTGCCATAATATTCTCAAAATATCTGGACTGCATACCGGTCGCACCCATACTGCCTACTTCTTCTTTATCTACCAAGAGACAAACGGCAGTTTTGTCCGGGTTCTTCATCTCCAGTATTGCCCGAAGCGCTGTATAGCCGCACACACGGTCATCCTGGCCGTATCCACCAATCATACTCCGGTCAAGCCCTACATCTCGTGCATCAAAGGCAGGAACAACCTCAATTTCACTACTTAGCAAATCTTCTTCACGAATATCGTAGTTTTCATGCAGAATCCGGAGAATATTTTCTTTAACCGCCTCTTTGGCATCCTCATCATCACATTCAATATTGCCCAGAATCACATTCAGGTTTTCCCCGGGGATGGCTTCATTCATTTTCTGCGCCATCTGTTTCTGTGCAAGATGTGGCAATAAATCGGTCACGCAGAATACCGGATCACTTTCTTTTTCACCCACAACAATCTTAATCTGGGTACCGTCTTCCAATGCTGCAATACCGTGAATGGCAAGGGGCATAGTTGTCCACTGGTATTTTTTAATTCCGCCGTAATAATGGGTTTTAAAAAATGCAATACCTTGATCTTCATAAAGAGGATTCGGTTTCAAATCCAGTCTGGGAGAATCAATATGAGCACCCACAAGGTTAATGCCGTCTTCCATTGGCTGCTTGCCGATAACTGCCGCAATCAGACCTTTGCCGCGGTTTACCGCATAAACTTTATCCCCTGCTTTCAAGGTTTTCTTGTCTTCCAGAGGAACAAACCCGTTGGATTCCAGCAATCTGCAACTGTCTTCGCAGAACTCCCGCTCCGTTTTTGCCTTGCTGATAAACTGACGGTAGTCCTCACAAAACGCAAAGACATTCTTCTTCTCACTTTCCGAAAGTTTGTGGAAGTTGTTTTTATTTTCATAAGTGATCTTTTCTTTTTCCATTGTCCAACACTCCTTTTCTTTTGTTATGGTATTTATTATATCTGTATCAGATTGATATCATTCTTCTTTTAGTATAACATGCCAATAAAGAAATTGCAATTATGATTCCTTTTCTATCGATTAAAATAATCAAAAAAATAAAACTGCTTTTAATGAAATATCATAATATCATTCTTCTATAAACATATATTTTCTATTTTCACAAATTTCGACGGTCTTATTATAAAGACTGTAGAGTCCAGATTCCATGCCTCAAAGCCGCCCTTGCCTAAAGGGGCGCATTTCTCCACCACCTTCGGTGGTCCCCCTCCTTTAGACATTGTTGAAAATATTAAGTTCCCTACTTTTATTCCTTTTAAAGTGATGTACACTTAAATTTCCTCTCAAATTATTTATATAGATAAAATCCGTTTCCTTTGATTCTCTGTGACTCGGAAAATACGATAAACGCCCCAGGGTCGATATCAAGAATTTTCTTTTGAAACACCTCTACTTCGCTTTCCTTTAATGCACAGAAAAGCATTTTTTTATCCATGTTGGTGTATGTTCCATGAACATTAACCTGTGTTACACCCCGTGATGATGTTGAAATGAGTTTTTGAGAAATTTCTTCACCATAGTCTGTTATTACGAATGCAATTCTTGATACATTCAACTTGTCGATTACCCAATCTATGCTATAACTTGTTATAAACAAAGTGATTATGCCGTATAGAACAAGTTCAATGTCACGAAATATAAATGCAGAAACAGCAATGATAACTCCGTCAATCGCCAGAAGCAGTTTACCTATCGGGATATGTGGAAGTTTGATTTGAATTATTCTTCCCAAAATGTCTGTTCCGCCAGTTGAAGCACCGGCCGCAAAGGCAAGTCCAATTCCCATCCCGTACAAAACACCGCCAAAAATTGTAGAGAGAATCAAATTTTCGGTGTATACCGGCACTACCGAGAACACTTGTGTAAAAAATGACAATAAAAGCGTACCCAAAAGGGTATCCCCCACAAACTTCTTTCCTAGAAGTTTGAAACCCACAGAAAGAAAAATAATATTTATTATATAGAAACTGATACCGGGTTGGATTCCTATTGTATGAAATAGTATAGTTGAAATACCAGACGCTCCACCACCAACAATCTTGTTCGGTGTCAAAAACACTCCGATTGCAAGTCCTGTTATCATCGTTCCCAGGAGCGTCATTATTATGCTTTTTCTTTTAGACATTTTTATCTCCTTTGTTTGATTATTGATCGTTTTTCATATAATTGATATGTTGTTAAGTTAGGAATAAAAAATCATTCTTAAATTACACTAATCCCATACACCACTCAACACAAATGGCAACAATGACTACAAGTGCTGATATTATAAATCCGTGAATCATTGGATTTATTCCGGACTTTTTCATATCCTTA
>JAFYXJ010000016.1 GCA_017546205.1 Clostridia bacterium
ACGTGGCCGGCGTTATCGGCAGTGCGGTTGCAGCGGGTGTGTTCCTTGCAATGTTTGCTTAATATAATACTGAAAGGAGAGATTTTCTATGGATAAAGTAGGAATTACTGAAACCATATGCCGTGACGCGCATCAGTCTTTGATTGCAACCCGTATGACCACCGAGGAAATGCTTCCTGCGCTGCCTTTGATGGACAAAGCAGGATATCATGCACTGGAAGTATGGGGCGGTGCGACTTTTGACGCTTGTCTCCGGTTCCTGAATGAGGATCCCTGGGAAAGACTGCGTAAAATCCGTGCTGCGGCTCCCAACACCAAACTGCAGATGTTATTCCGCGGTCAGAACGTGTTGGGTTACCGTCACTATGCTGATGACGTGGTAGAATATTTTGTACAAAAGTCTATCGCAAACGGTATTGATATTATTCGTATTTTTGACGCACTCAATGACGTGCGTAATCTGCAGACCGCTATCAACGCAACCAAAAAAGAGGGCGGTCACGTACAGGCTGCAATTTCTTATACCATCAGCCCGGTACACAACAATGAATTTTTTGTCAAATTGGCAAAAGAATATGAGAACTGCGGTGCAGATTCCATCTGTATCAAAGATATGGCAGGTCTGTTGACCCCGTACAATGCTTATGAGTTGGTAAAACAGTTGAAATCCGCTGTCAAAGTTCCTCTGGAACTGCACACCCACTATACCAGCGGTGTGGCATCCATGACCTATCTGAAAGCCATTGAGGCCGGTGTGGACGTGGTTGACTGTGCACTGTCGCCCATGGCGTTGGGAACCTCTCAGCCTCCCACAGAGCCGTTGGTTGCAACCCTTGCCGGCACCGAATACGATACCGGTATGAATCTGGATATCCTGACCGAGATTGCAGATTACTTCAAACCTCTGCGTGACAAGTATCTGGCAAGCGGACTTTTGGATACCAAGGTTATGGGCGTTGACATCAACACCCTGAAATATCAGGTGCCCGGCGGTATGCTGTCCAATCTGGTTTCCCAGTTGAAACAGCAGGGTAAAGAGGACAAACTGGATGAGGTGCTGAAAGAAGTGCCGAAAGTCCGCGAAGACTTGGGTTATCCTCCTCTGGTTACCCCTACCAGCCAGATTGTTGGTACGCAGGCAGTTCTGAATGTCCTGATGGGCGAGCGGTACAAGATGGTTTCCAAAGAAACCAAGGGTATCTGCAAAGGCGAATACGGACAGACTCCCGTTCCCATCGACGAAGATTTCCGCAAAAAGATTATCGGCGACGAAAAGGCGATTACCTGCCGTCCTGCTGATTTGATCAAACCGGAACTTGACCGTCTGAAAAAGGAATGTGCAGAGTGGATGGAACAGGAAGAAGACGTTCTTTCCTACGCTCTGTTTGAACAGGTTGCTGTGAAGTTCTTTGAACAGCGCCGTGCTGCAAAATACAAGGTTGACAAGGACCTGGTTGACATGCAGGAAAAAACCCATTATATTTAAGGAAACGGCTCCCTATGGGGAGCCATTTTCTTACGGAGGTAACGGTTATGCACAAACTCAAAGCCTTGACCCTATGCGGACTGTTTATCGCACTCTTAGCAATCGGTGCCCGTTTGAGCATTCCGCTGTTCGGGGTTCCCATTACCATGCAGACACCGGTGGTACTCCTTTGCGGTCTGTTACTGGGGAAAAAATTTGCTCCCCTTACCGTAGGGTGCTATTTGGCATTGGGGCTTTTGGGGCTTCCCGTATTCAATCAGGGCGGAGGCATCGGGTATCTGGTTCAGCCAACCTTTGGTTATCTGGTTGGGTTTCTGGCATGTAGTTTTATTCTCGGTTGGTTTGGCGAGAAACAGCGTCCGGCACTTGGCGTCATTCTGGGACTTTTTTTGATTTATCTTTTGGGAAGTCTCTGGTACTACATCATTGCGACCCTCTACCTGAGCCAGACGCTGTCTGTGTCGGCTCTTATGACCGGTTGCGTGCTGACAACCCTCCCTCTGGATTGTGTCATGGCAATTCTTTCCCTGATACTTTATCAGAGACTAAAACGCCATATCCATTAATTTCACAGAAAAACGGCAAGGTTTCCCTTGCCGTTTTCTGTTACATGGGTTCGCTTTTTTTCATTTTGAACATGAGCCTAAGTACTCCTCTCAGCACCTTAGGGGCTTTGACTACAACAATTTGCATACCGGTATGCTCCTTTCTATTTGCCCATGAGGCTACGGATTCCTACGCATATCAGGGCAATGCCCAACATGGTAATCAGCAGATAATAGGGTATAATATGTGCCAGAAAGATACCCAACCCCAGAGAAATCAGGATTGCACCTATCGGCAGAGGATTTTTCCCTCTGCATCCGCATCTTCTTCTCCACATTCTCATCACCCGCTTTCATCCGTCTATTATACCTTATGCAAAGAGGGATTTTTGGTTCATGAAAGAAACAATTTTGCCGAAAGAGGCGATAAAGTCAAGGTAGGTTCCAATGGTTCTCCGGTTCCCCATTGGGTAAGTTTTCGTCCGTTCCACGCGGCGCTATCCAAGGTTATCGTTCTAGGTTCAAAGGCACGATTCACACAGCAAAGCGCCATATCACCTTTTTCGGTCTTTCTAAGATAACTATACACATCTTCTTTGGCATAGACCGGAATCAAATCCCCATGAGAAAGGCTTTGGGTTGTGTTTCTCAAATTCCCCAACGCCTGATACCACGCTCGCAAGTCGCTGTCCACATGGCGCCATGGGTAGGTTCCCCGGTTGTAGGGATCTTTTCCCCCCTCCATGCCTACCTCATCTCCGTAGTATATGCAGGGAACGCCGTAAAAGGTCATCTGCAGAAATGCACCCAGTTTCAGCCGTGCTGTCGCCAGTTCTTCACACCCTGAAGATAAGCGGTTGGTTCCGCAGTCTTCCTGCATACCGCCCAGCAGAGATTTGACACGCATGGTATCATGGGTACCCAGAATATTCATCAAAGAATGCAAGGTCTCCTTGGGGTAGTTTTCCATCTGGGAAAGGATTCTGCGATTCAGTTCCTCCGCAGGCATCCAACCCATCAAAAATCCCAGAACCCCATCCTTAAAGGGGTAGTTCATCACGCTGTCCAGTTCTCCACCAAGGAGGTATTCCCTTCTTTGACTGTAAGCAATTTTGTTGGATGCATCTTCCCATACTTCTCCGATAATCACCCCGTCGGGATTGGTTTTTTTGACTTCCTGACGGAGAATTTTGATAAATTCATCCGGAAGTTCGTCCGCAACATCCAGACGCCAGCCGGACGCACCCATCCGTAACCACTTTTTAATAACCGCATCTTCCTCCCTGAGGATATAGTCAAGGTAGGTGGGCTCCATCTCATTGACATTGGGAAGATTACTGCAACCCCACCAACTCTGATAATTGGGGAAATCGGTAAACTGGTACCAGTTGTGATAGGGGGAATGATAGTCCCGATATGCCCCCTGATGTTCCCCGTAATTTCCGTATTTGTTAAAATAGATGCTGTCAGCTCCCGTATGACTGAACACCCCATCCAGAATCACACGGATTCCCATAGATTCCGCTTTGGCACAAAGTTCACGGAAATCTTTTTCGGTGCCGAACATGGGGTCAATGGTTTTATAGTCTGCCGTATCGTATTTATGACAAGAGTAGGCATCAAAAATCGGGTTCAGGTAAAGCACGCCCACCCCCAAAGACTTAAGATACGGGAGTTTTTCCTGAATGCCTTTCAAATTACCACCGTAAAAATCGTCACAGGCAGGTCCGTCTTCTGCCGGATGCCGGTGCCACGCAAGTGGTTCATACCAATCATAGTGAATGGCGTACTCCTGTCGTTTGCGGGGTATCTCCCCGTTTTCATGAACGCCGTAAAACCGGTCAGGGAAAATCTGATACATCACCTTGCCCCGAAACCATGCAGGGGTATGGTATTCCTTATCATAGACCGTAATCTGAAAACCACCCATGGGACTGTCGCATTGTCTGCCAACACCGCCTAGGTTTTCCGGATTATTACAATAGAAATAGGTTCTTCCCCCCTCGGTTACCCGAAAATCATACCAAAGAAGGCACGGTTCCTCCCCCACTTGTACGGTAACGGTATAGACGCCGTCTTTTCCCTCC
>JAFYXJ010000017.1 GCA_017546205.1 Clostridia bacterium
AAAGCCAACGATTGCAACTACAATTCCACTCATATCGGGAGAAGTGAATACCACATAGAACAAAAGCATAAGTACAACGAGCGTAGGTGTGCCTGCAATAATTGTGGAATACACTTTTGCTATTGCTTTAGTAAGTTTAGATATCCACTTCTTCTTGCTGCGTGCCGCCATATAAAGTGCAAAGCCGAGTAGTGTTCCACCGAGAACAGAGAACAAGCTTATAATCATCGTGGTATAAATACCCTCTACAATAAGCTTCCACCTTTTCTCTCTTACAAAGGTTTTTTCAAAGCTCTCCTTAATGGATAACATAAAGTTATCAAAGCCTGACCTTTCGCACTTTGCCATAACAACTTCTGCATTCATATAAGGATTTGAAAAGTTTACACTTTCTTTTCGCTCAGGCGTCATATAAAGTCCGCCACAAACAAGGTCATACTTTTCACTCGCCAAACCTGCAAGTCCTGATGCAAAGGAAACATCTGAAATATTGACATTGTAGCCATATTCCTTACAGAACAGATAAAGGACTTCAATTTCAAATCCCACAGGTTTTCCTTCATACATATATACAAAAGGTTTTCTTGTTGTGTCGATAGATACATTAAGTGTCTTTTGGTTTGCCTTAAGTTCTTCTAATGGTATGTTTTCTTGCGGCTCTGTTTCGCCATACCATTTATCTATGAGCTTTTGGGTTGTACCATCGCTATCAAGCTTTGCCAAAAACTCGTTCATCTGTGCCTGAAGTGCATCGCCACCGTCATTTTTCTGGAATCCAAACCCGATTTCCACAGAATATGCGGGAACTGTGTTGCATTTAAGGCTCTTGTCTGTTCGTGCAACGGAGTTAAAGTTTGGTTTATCAAGCATAATTCCGTCAACTTTGCCTTGCTTTAAGGCAACAAGAACATCAGAGAAGTTGTTAAACTCTTTGATGCTTGCACCCGGGAACTGCTCTTTAGAATATCCACCGTATAGTGAGCCTGTAACAACACCGAGTGTTGCGCTGTTAAACTGCGAAAGGGCATCTGCACCTGCTTCACTTCTTATAATTACAGCAAGATCTTCTACGTGGTAAACATCAGAAAAGTCCATACTTTCTTTTCTTTCATCGGTTATGGTAATACCGGAGATACCAATGTCATATTTTCCTGATTGAACGCCGCCGAGAATCGCTGCAAATGCTGTATCTTCAAACTTAACATCGTAGCCGTATTCTTTAGCAAAGGCAATAATAAATTCAATATCAAAGCCGACAAATTTATTGTTTTTAAGATATACAAACGGCATAGAGGCAGAATTTATGGCAACTTTAATTGTGCCCTTTGTTCCATTTAAGTTTTCATATGATGCAAACTCTGTCGGTTCTTTTGATCCAAACCATTTTTCTTCCAACGCTTTAAGCGTTCCGTCTGCACTTATCGCGGCAATAAACTCATTAACCTCGTTCTGAAGCTCAAGTTTTTTGCCCTTTTGGAATATAAGTCCATAATTACTTTTACCAATAGGCTCATCAATGCGGTCAACTGCCTGATCTTCCCAAAGCATTGATGTATATAAGGATTCGTCACAACCAAAAGCATCTATTTTGTTACTGTTAAGTGCCACAATCATATCTGATATTGAATTAAATTCCATATATTCTGCGTCAGGAACAAGCTTTGGCATCATAACTGCCTGAATAGATGCTGTCATAACACCAATCTTTTTCCCCGAAAGATCAGAAAGGTGGCTTGTCTGTTGATCCGCACTATTGTTCTGCTCCTTAACGACAAGAACCAGATCCTCGGTGTGGTAAATATCTGAAAAATCTACGCTTTCACGACGCTCGTCAGTAATAGTAAAGCCTGCTGCACCCATATCATAAGTACCTGCAGCAACACCGGTCAATACGCCTGCGAACAGCGTATCCTCAAACGCAACGCCGTATCCGTATTCGCGGCAGAAGCCTACAACTACTTCTATATCATAGCCTGCATATTTTCCGTTCTTAACGTATGTAAACGGCTTGCTTGAAGAGTTGATTCCAACTCTCAGAATGCCTTTTTCACCTGTCAGATCATCGTAGGAAACAAACTCGGTAGGCTCGTTATTCCCAAACCATTTATCCTGAAGCGACTGCCATGTACCGTCTTGCTTGATTTTGGCAAGATAGGTATTAAACTCCTTCTGAAGCTCAGGATTTTTTCCTTTGGTAAAAATCACGCCGTAGTCGCTGGGGGCGATAGGCTGGTCAATGCGCTCAACCTTGCTTCCCTCCCAACGCATGGCAAGATAAATGGATTCATCAGTCGGAAAAGCCTCTACCTTTCCGCTTTCAAGTGCCATTTTCGCATCTGCCACGGTATTAAACTCAACATACTGTGCCGTAGGAATCAATTTAGGAAGCAACACAGCTGTCATCGTTCCGGTAACAATACCGATTCTTTTGTCGGACAGATCAGCAAGCATACTGCCCTTGTCAGACGCTGCTTTGGTTACCATTACAACCGGACTTTGATAATAAGAATCGGTAAAATTAAAGGTTTCTCTTCTTTCATCGGTTATCTCAATACCGCCAACCGCCATATCAAATTTCTGGGACTTGACACCGCCAAGCATCAAATCAAAATCAACGGTAGAAAAGTTAAGCTTGTATCCGTATTTTTTTGCAAAACTATAAAGAACCTCTGTATCAAAGCCTGTAAGAGTTGTATCATCCTGATAGGATACCGGAATGTCATTATCTGCAATGCCAATATATATAGTTCCCCTCTCACCTGTTAAGCTATCCCAGTCAGGATGCTCTAAAGGCCTTACGCCTGAGAACCACTTTTCCTCAAAAGCCTTAATTTCTCCACTTTCTTTAATTTCAGAGATATGTTTGTTGATTTCATCTTTGAGTCTATTGCCCTTTTCGTTTTCTGCCACAACATATGCATATTCAACTTTTGAAGGTGAACTGCTTTCTATTGCCGTATATCCCGACTTTTCCCATCCGATTGATGAGTAGTGGGCATAGTCCATAAGAAAGCCATCAATCTTTCCCTTCTCCAGGCTGATAATCAAATCCGCAATTGTGTCATACTTATTCTTTTTACTGTCAGGGAAAAGGTTGTTGGTTATATCCTCATACGCATTTCCCGTCAAAATACCAAGATTTGCATTTTCAAAATCTTCAAGTGTCTTAAAAACCTTTTCATCTGTTTTAACACCGCAGCCCGAGAATACTCCCGATATCATAACAAGCGCAAACATTAAGCATAAAAGTCTTTTGATTTTCATTTTTTATCCTCCTTCTCGGATTTATTTATTCGATTTTTCTCGTTTTGACAGATACTGTAAAGCGGTTCTGTTGTCGCTTTCCCTGCTATGTTCTGAATATAATCATCCTGCCTGAAGTTTGAAAAGGCACAATAAAAGCAATCATGTTCACAACTTCCATAACAAGGATTAGTATCTTTTTCCCACAAGGAACAACTATCTATCTCGGATACAATAAGATAACCATTATCGTCATACTTTTTGTCCTTCACTATTACGCCTCCTTTGGTGTTTAAAAAACCTACAATTGCAAAATTGTAATACTTATAATAATATAAATTTAATTAAAAATGTTGATTTTGGCATACATTGTATGTTTTTTGGCATAAATTGCAGTTTTTATAAAAATAACCCTTGACAAGCACAAAAAAACTCTCCCGAAGGAGAGTTTCTAAATTTATTCTTTTAATAATTCAGGCAGACTTTTGAACTGAATATTCCGTCTTCCGCCGTAAAGTCATACATACCTTGATATTTTTCCGTAGTAGCTATAACGGAGCTGATTCCAATACCGTAATCCGTTTCATCGAATCTCAGATTAGTTTTGCAAGGGTTTTCTATTTTCACAAGCAAGCGTGTCTGTTTTTCTCTTATATCAATATCAATAACTTTGTCCTTTGATTTAAGCTTCTTTGTGGCGTTGATTGCATTTTCAAAAATATTAGCTATTACTATAACCAGGTCTTGCGGAGATATGGGTATATTTTGTCCGGCACGAGCTGCGATTTTTACTGTAATACCTGCGTCATTTGCTTTCTTTTCATATACGGAAAGAACTGTGTTTATAGTAGTATTTTGACAATAGTTTGATTCACCAAAGATGGCAGAATCTTTTTCTACAAGTGTTTTTAGGTATTCCTTTACGCTTTCAACATCGTTGTTGTTTGCAAGTTTCAAGAGAACCAGGTTGTGATGACGTCTGTCGTGAATTGCCATGTATTCGTGTGTCATCTGCAGTTTTTCCTTTTCTATCTGCAAAAGAAGGAGCTTATTTTGCTGTTCTGTTTCTCTTTTGGTTGCAACCTCTGTCATATTTTTGATGTTGGAAAATATGACGGGATATACCGCGAAGATTGAAATACTGAGGAAAAGAAACGGTATAAATTCAGATACATAAAAGCTTGCAATTCTAACGGGGAATACCGATGTTGCCACTATCGTAATCACAAATATAATATTTACAAAAACAAGCGGATACCAACCCGTCACAATACTCTTTGATGCAGCGTGGCAAAGAGGACACACGCATTTTAAGAAATAATATAAAATACCTACTATAAGTGCAACGTGAATAATGATCCTGATCATTATGTGCATACCAGGGAATGAGCCTTGTATTGCTGTATTAAATGCCATAAATATACAGAAGAAAATGGAATATGTAAGTATGGTAAAAAGCCTTTGAGAAAATCTGCCTTTCGTAGTTGCAAAGAAAACAATATACTGAAAGATAAATGCAGACACAAACACGGAAAAGAATTTCACAGCAATATCAGTTGCCACAAATTCTCCTAAACACCAAAACGCCTCCTGTAAAACAAGCCAAATACCCCAAATGGCAAAGGTTGTTTTTTTGCTGTATTTTAAATTGGTTGAATATATGCCCGAAATAGCGTGTGCCACAAGAACAACTAACTGTTCAATCAAAACTTGTGCCAAATACATTTTTTAATCCTCCTGTCCTTCGTATTGAAGCTCCCAAAAGGCTTTTTTTATTGCTGAATAATTTCCTCTTGGAATGGGTATTATCTTTTCATTTATTAAAACAATACTTTCAGGCGTTACCATTTTGATTTTTCGCATATTTATTATGTATGCACTGCCACATCTTATAAAGTCGCCCATATTTTCTAACATCTCGAAAAGTTCTGTAACAGTCATTCTAACGCGAAGATTGGAACTGTCACTCAATGTCAAAAACTGATAATGTCCATGAGCCTCGGTAAATATAATTCGTGATACATTTACACTCTCGTTGCCGTTGTCTGTTTTAAGCTTAATAAGCTTGTTGCTTAAAGTTTCAGCCTGAGTATAGGCTACGTCCATTGCTTCATAAAATTTTTCGGGCTTCAACGGTTTTATCAGATAGCGCAGTGTGCCTGTTTCAAGACTTTCAGGCGCGTGTTCTATTGAGGTTGTTAAAAATACAATAGGACTTTCAATGCCTTTTCTCCGGATTTCTCTTGCAAGTTCTGTCCCCATTTCATCACCGATATATACATCAAGCATAAATATATCAAACAAGGCACCATTATCAATGCTATTTAAAAGTGAGCTTGCAGAGTTAAACGGAAAAACTTCAAGCTCCGACTTTCCGCATAGCTTAGAATATTTTTTTATATAGGATGAAACCTCGTCCAAGATTATTGTTTCATCATCGCATATCGCTATCCTCATGTTTTCACCTTACTTTCTTACCAAACTTAAAAACCATTCATCTTCCGGCAGAGCAATATTGTTTTTGTTGCACGTTACAATTATATTGCAGGCTGTACGGAAGAATAGCGCATAAAGAATACCGGGATGTCCGTCTTTATTTTAAGAAACCCCGAAAACCCTGATTTTCAAGGCTTCGGGGATTTTTCATTTTATTCCCACTCGATGGTGCCAATCGGCTTCGGTGTTAAATCCAGAAGTACACGGTTTATACCCGGAACTTCCTTGGTAATTCTGTCTGTAATTTTATGAAGCACCGCGTAAGGGATTTCCTCGATGGTTGCGGTCATTGCATCCACGGTGTTCACCGCACGGATAATTGCCGGCCAACCCTCGTAACGCTTATCATCCTTAACGCCAACGCTCTTGAAATCAGGAACTGCAATGAAGTACTGCCATACTTTGCCTGCCAGACCGCAGTTTGCAAATTCCTCACGGAGAATTGCATCTGCCTCACGCAAAGCTTCCAGACGGTCACGTGTAATAGCACCCAGACACCGCACACCAAGACCGGGGCCGGGGAAGGGCTGCCGGTTTACCATCTCATCGGGCAGACCCAGAGCAGAACCTACCACACGCACTTCGTCTTTATACAAAAGTTTCACCGGTTCAACCAGCTCAAATTCCATTTCTTCCGGAAGACCTCCCACATTGTGGTGCGCCTTTACGCCGTCAGATTCCAGAATATCGGGATAAATGGTTCCCTGCGCCAAGAAAGAGATTCCTTCCAGTTTTCCTGCCTCTTCATCAAACACCTTGATGAATTCACCACCGATAATTTTTCTCTTCTTTTCCGGTTCACTGACGCCGGCAAGGAGATCAAGAAAACGGTCTGTTGCATCCACATAAATCAGGTTTGCATCCAACTGATTCCGGAACACCTCAATCACTTGCTCACTTTCGCCTTTACGCATAAGGCCGTGGTTGACGTGTACACATACCAACTGTTTCCCAATCGCTTTGACCAACAGTGCCGCAACTACCGAAGAGTCTACACCGCCGGACAGTGCCAGAAGCACCTTTTTATCTCCTACCTGGGCACGAATCTCCTGCACCTGTTCCTCAATAAAAGCGTCCGCCAAAGCCTTGGTGGTAATACGTTCCATGGTATCCGGTCTTTTGTTGTTATCCATTTTCTGTTCCTCCTATGCATTTTATTTTTTTATTATACGCCAAAATCTATGATTTTTCAATCCCTGATTTTATGTTTTTTTCGCCAAATCATTTCTTTATTTTCTGCTATTTTTTCAAAAATATCATAATTTTTTTAGAATCCGACAGACCGTACCAAAACTTAACCCGCAGGTAAACAGATTGCTGACCGCAATAATGCAGTAAAGGGCATCCATACCAAACTTCGGTACAAGACAATAAATCGCCATAAGCCGTAGTAAAGAATCGGTAATGCTGTAAACCAGCAAAGATACTTGTTTTCCTAATCCGTTGAGAATAGCAAAGGAAAGGGAATCCAACACCATTAAGGGTGTTAAAACGGCAAGGACCCGCACCACAGGCGCCACAGCGCTGCTACCGTACACAAGTTCTGTCAACGGCCGGGCAAATCCCAGAAACACCAAGAAAATAAAAACTCCGCCAAGGAACCCCACCTGATACACCTTTTTTACCACACGCAACAAACGGATTTTATTTTTAAGCGCGTTTCTTCTTGCAATTTCCGGCACCAGAAGAGTGGTAACAGAACCTAACAACGTCAGGGGAAATACCAACATCGGGAGCACCATACCATGCACCATACCCAATCCGCTGACCGCAGCCGCATGGGTAAACCCAAACCGTTTGAGGGCAGAAACAATCCGTACTTCCTCCTGCATGCGAAGTGCAGAACCGGACAAAGAACTGACCATAGACGGGAACGACACCTTAAGGAGAGGTGCAAACACCTTGCTTTTTTCTTCACCGCCTCGAAGAGAGGGGAGTTCTTTACAATAAAACAAGGTCAGATACAGACAAGAGGAACATTCACCGATGCTGATTCCGGAAAATACTGCCGCACATCCATAGCCTATCCCTTTCGGGAGAAACCATTGAAGCAACAGACTAATGGATAAAAACTTCACTGCTTGTTCCAGAAACTCCGAACTTGCCGGAATCCACACTTTCCGGCAGGCGTAAAAATATCCTTTCAGGCAATAGGATATTCCCATAAACAAAACACTGGGCACAAGACAGCAAAGACCTGCCGCAATTCTTCCGTCCCCCAACAAGGATTTTGCAATCCATTCTGCACCCACCAGAATACAAAGGATAACCGCAAGGCCCAGACAGCCTACCCCCCAAAGGGCAAGATTAACGCTCTGCCGTACTGCTGTCAGTTCTTTTTGTTCCAGATACTCCGAAACAACTTTCGATACCGCCACCCCCAGACCTGCCGTACAAACCGTCAGCATAACTCCATGAAGCCCAAACCCCAGAGATAAAAGTCCCATTCCTTCGGTCCCCAATTGCCTGGAATAAAATGCCCGAAATGCAAAATCAAAGGACTTGGCACAGATTCCTGAAAATGCAAGAATACCTGCACTTTGCAGCATTTGGTTTTTCAACTGCTGTCCACCTCTTTTCTTTCTTTCAATATATGCAAAAGAAAAGATTGACAATACCAAAGTCCATGTACTAAAATAAAAAAAACAGATTCTGGAGGAACCTATGGTACATATTCATGATGTCATTGTGGTGGAAGGAAAATATGATAAGGAACGCCTGCGCAAATTGACAGACGCTCCTATTATTTGTACCCACGGTTTCCATCTCTACCGCAACAAAGCAATTCTTCAAAGCATCCGGCAACTTGCCAAAACCAGGGGCGTATTAATCCTGACCGATTCAGACCGCGCGGGCTTTCGGATTCGCAATTATTTGAAAAGTTGTCTTGGAAATACGTGCTCCATTAAAAATTTATATATCCCTGCCATCTTCGGAAAAGAACGAAGAAAAGATGTCCCCGGTAAAGACGGATTGCTGGGCGTTGAAGGGATGACCGACCAACTTCTTTTAGACCTGTTATCCACTGTCGCTACCTTAGAAGAGGAGGACATCACATTCACCCCCGTCACCAAGGCGGATTTTTGCGCCATGGGTTATTCAGGCAAACCAGACAGCGCACAAAGGCGGCAACAACTGTCCAAAAAACTGAATCTTCCTCCCCGCATGTCTGCCAACGCCTTGCTGGAATTGATTAACCGGATTGGCGGAATGGAGCTATTATCCAAACTATAAAAAAGCAAGGAAAACAGAGTGTTTTCCTTGCTTTTTATTATACATTTGTTTTTTCAATAATGTATCTGGGACGGCGTTTTACTTCCTTATAAATTTTGCCGATGTATTCACCGATAACACCTACAGAAACCAGTTGTACGCCACCTAAAAACCAGATGGAAATCATCAAAGACGCCCATCCGCTGACACTTTTGCCAAATCCCCATGCCACCAAAGAATATACTGCAGCGGCTACTGCAATCAGGCAGGCAAGGAATCCCACACCCCACACCAACCGAATCGGTTTGATGCTGAATGAGGTGATGCCGTCAAAAGCAAAAGACAACATTTTCTTCAAGGGGTACTTGCTTTCTCCGGCAAACCGTTCGCTACGGGCATAGTACACCTGACTGCTGGGGAAACCAACCAGACGCACAACACCCCGGAGGAACAAATTAATCTCCGGAAACTCTGAAAGTGCCTGCAATGCCCGTCTGCTCATCAGCCGGTAATCCGCATGATTTTCAATCACGTCTGCACCCAGCACTTTCATCAGTTTGTAAAAGGCTTCTGCTGTAAATCGTTTGAATCCGGTATCGGTAGCACGGCAATTCCGCACCCCGTAAACTACATCAATTCCACGGTCATATTCGTCCACCATAGCAGGGATTGCCTCAATATCATCCTGCAAATCCGCATCAATGGAAACACTGCAGTCACATACATCTTTTACTGTCATCAATCCTGCAAGCAACGCATTCTGGTGCCCTGCATTATGTGCCAGTTTAATACCGCGGAAACGGGAATCCTTCTCCGAAAGTTCCTCAATCAGTTGCCATGTTTTATCTTTGCTTCCGTCATCCACAAGGACAATCCGGCTTTCGGGAGAGATTTTACCCTCCTCTTGCATACGAGTAAACAATGCCCCCATTCGGGAAGATGTTTCCGGCAAAACCTCTTCTTCGTTATAACAAGGAATTACAACATAAAGTTTGGTATCTTTCATATCAGTCTCCTCCTTTGAATCAATAAAAAAAGGTGGACAAAAGTCCACCTTTTCTGTTCCACATTTACTCAGCAGGCGTTTCGGCGGTTTCGGCTTCACCCTCTGCTTCCGCATTCTGTGCAGCCTCTGCTTCAGCTGCTGCCAGATCTTCTGCAGTCATAAGAATGTTGCCCTCTGCGTCTACCATATTTCCGTTCTCATCCATAGAAACGGTCATGCCTTCTTCGCCCATTTCCTGTGTCTCAGTCTGCTGAACTTCATTTTCCTTATTGTAGATATTGATTGCCATTGCAGCAAAAGTAACAGAAGAAACTACAAACAAAATTGCAACAACTGCCGTGAACTTTTTCAGCATTGCGTCGATGGTTCTTCCTTTGTTCTTACCAAAGAAAGTCTCCGCGCCGCCTGCAATGGAACCGGATAATCCCTGCTGTTTGCCGTGCTGCAACAGCACTACAATAATCAGTGCAAGGGAAACTACTACATGAATAATGGTCAATGCTAACATCATTTCAACATATCCTCCTCGTTCTTCTCGAACACATTTTCGTCCAGTATGTGCCATTGTATCACAGATATAGAAATTTTTCAAGTATTTTTTCAAAAAATGTTAAACTTTTTTCCATAAAAATCACCTTGACCGGAGTTTTTTCTTTTTGTATAATACTGGTAGAAAGGAGGGGTTCTATGAAACGCTTGTTTTTTCTTTTGTTGCTATCTGTTTTTCTGGTTTCCTGCAATCCCCGACAACCCATCTATGAAGAAACCCGTTTCCTGATGGACACCGTCTGTACCATCCGTGCTGGTGGAGACAGCAAATCCGCTGTCCATGACGCCTTTGCTCTGGTAGAGGAAATTCAGGCATCGGTGAATCTGTATTCCCCCGATTCCACCATTACCCGGATCAATCGTGCAAAAGCAGGGGAGCCTGTCCCGTTGGACAACCACACCGCATCGATTCTTTCTGTCGCCCTTGCAGTCAGCCAAGCATCAGACGGTGCCTTTGATGTCACGGTTGCACCCCTTTCTATTCTGTGGCCGTTTCACGGAGAAGAATCTCCCCAACCGCCTGAACACATCGCCATACAGAACGCGCTGCCCCATGTAGGTTATGATAAACTGATATTGGACCAAAACACACAAACCGTCACAAAAACTGACGACGGTGTCTCCGTCGATTTGGGCGGTGCGGCAAAAGGCTATGCAGCAGACTGTGCCGTACAAATCTTAAAAGATGCCGGCGTTCCGTATGCAATTCTGGATTTTGGCGGAACCATTTATGTATACGGACACAATCCTAACCGCCATGACGGAGTCTGGCAGATCGGGATTCAGGACCCCCACGGAACTGCAGGCAGTTACCGCACCACCGTTTCCGTTTCCGAAGGCGCTGTGGTTACCAGCGGAACCTATCAACGGAATTTTGTTTATGACGGCAGACTTTATCACCATATCCTGAACCCCAAAACCGGATATCCGGCAGACAGCGGACTTGCTTCGGTATCCATTCAGGCTGATTCTGCCCTTGTGGCAGATTGTCTTTCTACTGCATGTCTGGTGCAAAATCAAGGAGACGCTCTCGTACGGCAATTTGGCGGAACACTGGTTGCCGCCTACGATAAATAATCCGAAATCAGGATATAAAGCAGGGCATAGATGAGCATATCGTCCTGCTTTTCTTCATTTTCCAGCAAAAGAAAAATTAACCCCGCAAGGAGCAAATCCTCTGCACTGAACATTCCCAGAACTTTTTTTGTGTCCGGATTATAAAGGGCTGAAGGTATGAATCGAAGCACCGGATTTTGTTGTTTCTTGTCCAAAATTTCCGGTTTCTTCGGATGAGAAGACGTGACAGCAGGTATGGGTTTGGGAGGATTCTGCGTCCGAGTTGGCATCCTCGTCGGTTGTTTGACCGGCGGTTGCTGATAGCGACGGTACATCATCCTCCCTCCCCGGTCTCTTTCATAACGGTAAATACCTGTCCCAGATTCATCATCTGCATTGCCATATCCACCTTGCTTTGACGGGAGGATTTCAGGAATGGTTTCAATGCCATCAGCAGCCGTGTCCGGCTGCTGTTTTTTTGTTCATGCATCATGCTCATGACCTTTTGCAACCGCATCATCATCTCCAGATTTTCAGGGTCCAATCCGCCGGTTGCTACGCCGGGAGCCGGCGCTGTCTGCACATCGCCGAGAATCCCCATCAGATTTTGTATAGTCTGTTGTCCTTCCTCCCCCGAAAGCATCTCTTTGAGCATATCCACCGCACAGGATAAATCCATGGATTCTTCTGCCATTTGACGCCCTCCTTTATCTGTTATTTCCCTAACAGTTGGTTAATTTTTTGCATAATTTCAGGATTATTTGCCAGTTGCGCCGCAAGTTTGGGATTCTTTCTCAGTTCCTGCTGAAACGCCTCTGCATTGACCTGATTCAGTTTTTCCTTGACCTGTCCCTGATTTCCGTTTAACATCTGTTGCACCGTCTGCATCTGTTGCGGAGTCAGGAGTTTCCCCATCTGCTCCATGGCTTGTTGCAGATTATTGCCGTTCACCCGCTTTAACATTTCATCCAGATTCATCCCATCTCCTCCTTTCCATAGTCTCTTTATACTGTATGCAGAAAGAAAAAATAAGTGACATTTTTTTGAAAATATGGTATACTGATACTTGAGGTGTTTTAAATTGAAAGCAATTGTATTCAGCGATTCCCATCGGGATTTCTCCTCCATCTGGCGTGCCATGGAACAGGAAAAAAAGGTAGATTATATCATTCATGCAGGCGATGTGCAGAAGGATGTGGAGGATATTGAGGCATACTGGCGAACCACGCCTTGTATCAGCGTTCTTGGTAACAATGATTATGCAGTCTGGGACGTCCCTACCCGTCGGGAATTCGTCTTAGAGAATAAACGATTTTTACTAACCCACGGGCATCTGTACGGGGTCAAAGGTTCTCTGGCAAAACTCAAGCAAGAGGCAACCGCCTGCTGTGCAGACATCTGCATCTTCGGTCATACCCATATTCCGTTTCTGGAAAAACAGAACGGCATCTGGTTTCTTAACCCGGGTTCTGCACGCAGTCATTATGCAATCATTGAAACACAAGGGGAAACCGTAGAAATCCAACTGAAAGACACCCCTGATTAAAAAACCCATATCACTCTTTAATGAGTGATATGGGTTTTTTCTTATTAGCCTTTGTTTCGAGCATTGGCTTTGGCACGAAGTTGATTGTTCAAAATCCGCTTTCTCAATCGCAGATTTTCCGGTGTGACCTCCAACAATTCATCATCTGCAAGGAATTCCAGACAAGCCTCCAGACTCATTTGCTGAGGCGGCGTCAACCGCAATGCCTCATCACTGCCGGATGCACGGGTATTGGTCAACTGTTTTTTCTTACAAACATTAACATTGATATCTTCACTCTTGGGAGAATATCCAACCACCATCCCCTCGTAAACCTCGGTACCGGGGGTAATAAACATGGTTCCCCTGTCCTGCACTTTGAAGATACCATAGCCTACAGCTTCTCCCGTTTCAAACGCGACCAGAGAACCGGTATGCCGGCGGCTGATATCGCCCTTAAACGGTTGGTAACTGTCAAAGATGGAGTTCATAATGCCCTCGCCACGGGTATCGGTCAAAAATTCGTTCCGGTATCCAAGAAGTCCCCGGGCAGGAATCAAATATTCCAACCGCATCCGACTGCCCTGAGGTGCCATTTGCAGCATTTCCGCTTTCCGGGTACCCATTTTTTCCATGACTGCACCCATGGATTCTTCCGGCACATCAATCATCAACCGTTCTACCGGTTCGCAAAGTTGTCCATCAATTTCTTTCATCAGAACTTTGGGGGTGCTGACAGAAAACTCATATCCTTCACGGCGCATGGTTTCAATCAGGATGGAAATATGCATTTCCCCTCTGCCTGCCACCTTGAAACTATCGGTGGTTTCGCCTTCTTCCACTCGGAGCGAAACATCCTTCAACAATTCCCGCATGAGACGGTCACGCAGTTGGCGGGATGTAACAAATTTTCCTTCCCGTCCGGCAAAGGGACTATCATTGACGGAAAATGTCATTTCAATGGTAGGTTCGCTGATTTTTACAAAGGGAAGCGGTGTAGGGTCTTCCAGCGCAGTTACCGTGTCCCCAATGGTAATGTCGGTAATACCGCTGAAACAAATAATATCTCCCACCTTTGCAGATTCTGCCGGAGTACGATTCAAGCCGTCAATCTGATAAATATTAACAATCTTGGATTTATAAGGTGCATGCTTTTCATGGTAGTCACATACCATAACTTCCTGATTCTGACGAAGTACGCCCCGCTCAATTCTACCAATGGCAATTCTTCCCACATATTCATTATAGTCAATGGAAGACACCAACATCTGCAAAGGCGCATTCTCTTCTCCCTCGGGAGCAGGAATATAATTCTTAATGGTTTCAAACAGAACAGTCAGGTCTTTGCCCTGTTCATACTGGGAAAGAGACGCCGTTCCTGCTCTGCCGGAACAGAAGATAATAGGACTTTCCAACTGTTCGTCGCTGGCTTCCAAATCGATCAGCAAATCCAGAATCTCATCCGGAATCTCATCCAGTCTGGCATCAGGACGGTCAATTTTATTCACCACAATAATCACCCGATGCTGCATTTCCAATGCTTTTTGCAGTACAAACCGGGTCTGGGGCATGGGACCCTCTGCCGCATCAATCAGGAGGATAACGCCGTTTACCATTTTCAGAATACGTTCAACCTCACCACTGAAATCCGCATGTCCCGGTGTATCAATAATGTTCATTTTGATATCCTGATAGTATACGGAGGTGTTTTTCGCAAGGATGGTAATCCCTCTCTCCCGCTCCAGGTCATTGTTATCCATGACTCGTTCTTCTACTACCTGATTTTCCCGATATATGCCCCCTTGTTTCAGCATTTCATCCACAAGTGTTGTTTTTCCGTGGTCAACGTGGGCAATGATTGCTATGTTTCTCAAATCTTCCCGTTTCATTTGCATTCACTCCTTCTGATATAGACGCCAAAACGCAGTTCTCAAGCAGAGAACTGCGTTTCCTGTTATTCTGCTTCGTCAGCGGGCGCAACCACAATCTTGCGGTTGGGCTCTTCTCCTACGCTGTAGGTTTTTACTTTGTTGCTTCCCTGCAATGCAGAATGGATAATTCTGCGTTCGTTGGGAGACATGGGTTCCAGTGTAGCTGCCTTTTTGTCACGGAGCACTTTCCTCTCCAGGCTCTTTGCCAGTTTTACCAGAGTTTCCTCTCTCTTTGCACGGTAACCCTCGGTGTCAACATTCACCTTGATATAAGAATTCTTTTCCTTATTCACATACAAACTGGTCAGATACTGTACTGCATCCAGCGTATCGCCACGTTTGCCGATCAACAGACCCATTCTGGAACCGGAAACGGTCACATCCACAGATTCACCGCCGTTAACGACAGCAACCTCTGCATCTGCAAGACCCATTTTGTGCACCAGTTCGGTTGCAAAATACTCTGCATCCTTTAAAGATTGTTCAGTAACATCTCTCTTTTTGCCTGCGTACTTGTCTTTCTTGACAGCCGGCTCCGGTTGAGAAACAGGTGCATCCTTTGTCTCCTCTTTGATTTCAGGCTTAACCTCTTTTTTCGGCGCTTTTTCTTTCTTTTTGCGTCCGTCCGGACCCACATGGTCCTTAAACTCCGGATCCTGCTTGGGAGCATAAGGATTTTCACCGTTCTGCAACTGTGCGGAACGGGCACGATCTTCAGCGATCTTGCGGAGTCTTTCCTCTTCCTCTGCCTCTTTGGTAATCCACGCAGAAATAATAACCTCTCTGCCCAGAAGCAGTCCCATCAGACCTTTACCAACCTCACGCTCAACCTCATAAGAAAGTTCTTCTACCGGAACGCCGAACTCCTCAGCCGCCAGTTTCAATGCCTCTTCCTTATTTTTTGCGTTTTTTTCGATTTTTCTTAACATTAACAATCTCCCCTTCAACTTGTTCTTCCGTCAAATCTACATGAATCACTTTATTCAAAACTACCTGCTGTACCATCTGCAAAAGGTTGCTTGCAACCCAGTAAAGACCTACCGCCGCCGGCAAACTGAATGCAAACCATGCGGAAATAAATGGCATAAACAGGTTCATAGATTTCATAGGATTGGGTGCTTCTTCCCCATTGGCATTCTTTTGCGGTGCCTGCTGGGGCTGCATGGATTGAGAAATCTTCATAGATGCATACGAAGACACACCAGACAAAATTGGAATCAACCAAAGCAACATGGTGTCAAAGGCCAACCCTTGTGCAGAACCGAACAAAAATCCAGTCAAAGCACCAAGGCTGGGAGTCTGGGACAGATCCATGCCCAAAAATCCAAAGTTGATAACCTCATAGGTATTGCCGCTTCCGGTAATCCAATGATTCTGCATGATGGCACCGTTGGTTTCCAAGAATCTGGCAATGGGAATCTCCATTTCCTTAAACATCTTGTAACCGGATTCTGCCAACTTATCCAAAGAATCAACCCGAACCGCAGAAAGGAGATTTGCAATAGCGTCAGGATTACTCTCGCTCCACTCCTTCAGCGCGTTGATAATCCGCCAGAATTCATCTTCCGGAACACCCATCAAATAAGTAATGGGACGTTTTACTACCCAATACAAAGACAACAGAATGGGAAGCTGAATCAAAAGAGGCAGACAACCACTCATGGGGTTTACATGATATTTCTGGTAAACCTTCATGGTTTCCATACTCTGCTTTTCTTTATCGTTTGCATACTTCTGCTGAATTTCGTTCAGCAGCGGCTGCAGTTTCTGCATCATCATCATGGAACGCTGCTGTTTCACGGTGAGAGGAAGCAGAATCAACTTAATTAATACAGTAAACAAAATAATCGCCAAACCATAGCTTCCGGTCAGCGTATCACACAATTTTAAAATCCAACCCAGGCCTTGCATGAGAATATTCATGGCGTTTCCTCCTTTGTGGGTCTCAATATTTACGGAAAGTCAATTCCTCCCGGATGCAGCGGATTGCATCGCAGAATCCGCCAAACGGCTTTTCCTGTTCCCCGAAATGCGCCATATTTCCGAATGGCTAAAATGGCATATTCTGAACAAGTGGGATAGAACCGACAACAGGGTTTTTTAAGCGGGGAAATCCGCTTCTGATACCCTTGAATCAGACGAATCAACAGGTTTTTCATGATTCCACATCCCCAGTTTTTCCATGGCCGTTCCAAAATCTTTCCGCATTTTTTCAGCCGGAGCTGTCACCGTATAGCTGCGTGCAACCACGCAAACATCCATACCCGCTTTCAGGTTCGGCAGGGAGATGCGAAACAACTCCCGAATTCGCCGTTTGGCACGGTTTCTCTCCACCGCACCGCCGACTTTCTTTCCGGTGGTAATCCCCAAACGAGTCACCGGTAATCGGTTTTCAGAAACATAAACCACCATAGTAGGCGCAACAAAAGACCGTCCCTTACGGTAAAGCCGCTGAAACTGTCCGTTGCGAGTCAAACTGATTATCTTCATAAATACCCCTTATCTTTCTGTGCAAATAGACAAAAAGACGCCTGGGGCGTCTTCCGGACTGTCGAAAAAACGACAACTTCAATTTCGGGTTCCGAATTGCGGCAGACAACCACGCATTGGCACCTGCATCACAGTCAGGCATAGTCTGGCCAACTCTTCTTATGCAGCCAGTTTCTTTCTGCCTTTCAATCTTCTTCTTGCCAAAACCTTGCGGCCGTTCTTGGAACTCATTCTCTTTCTGAATCCGTGTTCCTTTGCGCGCTGTCTTTTCTTAGGCTGATAAGTTCTCAGCATTGCTATCCCTCCTTCGAATCATATGTCTAAATTCTAAATCACAAGAAAATCTGTATTATTTTATCACGAGAACCTCTTCTTGTCAACCCCCTTTTCCTTTAAAAAAATTTTTTTATCTTTTTTTTCAAAGAAAATCAAATATCTTGTTATGGAAAAAAGGTTCACCCACCACATTTTGTAACTTCTCCCAAAAACAAATTTTTTTGGAAAATTTTCTTGCTTTTTGGGTGTTGAAATTTCAAAAAGATATGTTATAATGTAATCAAATTGTAACATCTTTTATAAGAAATATGCGGATAATTAGGGGAATGCTCCGAATGCCCCTATTCTTTTTCACACTTTTTTTACAGAGAGTTTCGATGAACTATCGATAGTACCTGGAGGAATTTACCATGGAAGAACTTACTAAAATATGGAATGTTGTGCTAAGCGATTTAGCACAAGAAATTTCCGGTGTATCTTTTGATACCTGGATTAAACCCATCAAGCCGTTAGCCCTGACGGAAACCTCCATCCGTCTTGCAGTTCCCGGCGACCTAAACAGAACCATGATTATGACCAAATTCCGGTCTATGCTGGAAAGCAGTATTGCTATTGCGGCCGGACGCAGTTATGAATTGGATGTTGTATCCGAGGCTCCTTCCGGTGACCCGGTTCTTGCCGGAGACCCCATCCGTCAGGAAAGCACCTTAAATCCCCGCTACACATTTGAAAGTTTTGTTGTGGGCAACAACAGCAATCTTGCCCACGCGGCATGTCTGGGTGTTGCAGAGTCTCCTTCTCCCAAATATAACCCTCTTTTCCTCTATGGGGGAAGCGGATTGGGAAAGACCCACCTTCTGCAGGCAATCGGCAATTACTACTTAAAGAATTATCCTAATAAAAAAGTGTTGTATACCACCAGTGAAAAATTTACATACGAACTGGTTACTGCAATCCGGGAAAAAACCAATCAGGATTTCCGCACCAAGCACCGGACTGTGGATTTGCTCCTTTTGGACGATGTACAATTCCTTGCAACCAAGGAACTTGCACAGGAGGAATTTTTCCATACCTTTAACACCCTGTATGATGCAGGAAAACAAATTGTCCTTACATCCGACCGCCTCCCCTCTGAGACGCCGCATCTGGCAGACCGGTTGAAGAGCCGTTTCCAGATGGGATTGATTGCGGATATTCAACCGCCCGATTATGAAACCCGACTGGCAATTCTCCGTTCTAAGATTGAAGAAGAATATTTTACTTTTGATGAAGAAATTGTAGAATACGTTGCCAACAACATCAAATCCAATGTACGGGATCTGGAAGGTGCTGTAAAACGGATTCTGGCATACGCCGGCATTGAACGCACCAACACCATTTCTCTGGAACTTGCACAGAAGGCGTTGAAAGAAATTCTGCATTCACTTCCTCAGCGGAACGTCACCGTAGAGGTTATCATTGACGAGGTGGAGAAATACTTCCGTCTCCCCTCCGGTTCTCTGGCATCTAAACGGCGTTCCAATGATGTGGCATCTCCCCGTCATATCGCCATGTATCTCTCCCGTGAGATTCTGGATGAATCTTTTACCAAAATCGGTTCTGAATTTAACCGTGACCATTCTACCGTTATGGTGGCCATCAAAAAAGTAAAAGAAAATTTAGGAAATGACACCGAACTTTCCGGCACCATTCAAGATCTGGTAGATAATATCAAGAAAAACTAGAGGCCTTTTTATGAAATTACATGATACCATTGCTGCAATCGCCACCCCTATCGGTTCGGGTGGCATTGCCATTTTACGATTGAGCGGCGACCAGTCAGAATCCATTGCCCAACAGCTGGCAACGCCCCTAAACGGCAACCCTCTTTCCCAGTTGGAAAGCCACAAACTGACTCTCTGCACTGTGCATGAGGGCGGCAATCCGGAAAAACCTATTGACCGTGCTCTGGTGGTTGTTATGCGCTCCCCCCGCTCCTTTACCGGAGAAACAGTGGTAGAGTTCCATTGCCACGGCGGATTCTTTGCTGCCGGACGCATTCTGGAAGAACTGTTGCAAAACGGTGCCCGGATGGCAGAGGGCGGCGAGTTTACCCGTCGTGCTTTTCTTAATGGGAAAACTGATCTGACCGGTGCAGAGGCAACCATGGACATCATTGACGCCCACTCATCCCTCGGCCTTGGAAATGCAGTTCGTTCCTTGAACGGGCAACTTGCCGATGCCATCAACAAGATTCGAGAGCAAGTCATTGCTGTTACTTCCCATATTTCTGCAGCAGCAGATTATCCGGAAGAGGTGGAAACGCCGGAGCCGGAAGTCATTGCAAAACAGTTTTCTGAAATTCGGCAAGGCATTGACGCTCTTCTGGGAAGTTTTGATACCGGACGCATTTTGAAGGAAGGCATTACTACCGTCATTGTGGGACGCCCCAATGTAGGAAAATCCTCTCTCCTTAACGCCATGTCCGGAACCGACCGCGCCATTGTTACCAATATCCCCGGCACCACTCGGGATGTGATTGAAGAACATCTGCATCTGGGAGGTGTATCTTTGCGACTTCTGGATACTGCCGGCATCCGCAATCATGAGGAAGCCGACGAGGTGGAACGATTGGGGATTGACCGCACTATGGAACAAGTCAAAGATGCGGATTTGTGTTTATTGATGATAGACGCAACCCAGCCCATTTGCGAGGAAGACCAGCGGATTGCCGCATCTCTGCAAGGAAAACAAACGTTGGTGCTCCTAAACAAAACCGACCTATCCTCGTCTGTTACCGCCCAAATGGTGGCGAAAACACTCTCCATGCCCATAGACGGGGTTTTATGTACCGCAACTCCAAAGGAAGGCCCTCCCCAAGGTTTGCAGGCGTTGGAAAACGCCATCTCCGCCCTGTTCCTCGACGGAAAGGTACAGCCCGGTCAGGTTTACCTGAGTAACACCCGGCAACGGGATTCCCTTTTAAAAGCAAGGGATGCCCTGTCCCGCGCCACCGAGGCATTGGAATCGGACATGCCTTACGACTTACTGTATGTGGATTTGGAAGATGTTCTGTCTGCACTGGGAGAAGTCACCGGCGTGACCATACAAGAAGAAATCATTGACCAAGTATTCTCACGCTTCTGCGTGGGAAAATAATCTTAACCCGAATGGAGGTGACCCACTGTGCAACAGTTTTCAATTCCTTTCTCCTTTGCGGAAAAACATATTCGGTTTTCCAACCCCGAATATCTTAGACTTTATATGTACCTTTCTTATCAGGTAGCAAAAACCGGTTGTTTCCCCAAAACGGAGCAACTTGCCCGAGAACTTGACATGTCACAGGAACGGGTCCTCTTTATTATGGATTTCTGGGTCAGTCAGGGCGAACTGATTTACGATTGTGATGGATACCATTACCCTGACCATGCCGAAAAATCCGTTTCTTCCGCCCCTGTTTTACTGGAGAAAAAACGTTCTTCCCGCCCCTCCTATTCTATGGCAGAAATTGACGCCGTTTCCGCGAGCAACAAATCGGTGTCGGGTCTGTTTTATCAGGCGGAAACCGTACTACATAAAATACTGACTCCATCAGATATGGAAATGCTGTATTCCTTTATTGATTGGCTAGGTCTTCCGGTGGAGGTTATCACCATGCTTCTTTCCTACGCCGCAAAGCGTGGAAAGACCAACCGCCGTTATCTGGAAACTGTTGCCATTGACTGGGCAGAACGGGGCATTGATTCCTTTGAGGCGGCAGAGGCACATGTTATGGTCCTGGAAAACGCCGACAGCGTGGAAAAGGAAATCCGGAACATTCTTGGTATTTACGATCGAGCGTTGTCTGCAACTGAAAAGAAGTATTTGAAACTCTGGAGCGAAAACGATCGCATTTCTACCGAGTTAATCGCCCTGGCCTATGATCGTACCGTTACCAACACCGGAAAGTTAAGTTGGGCATACATGAACAAAATTCTGGAAAGCTGGGTGGATGCCGGCTATACCACAACTGAACAGGTTCAGCAAGGGGAAGTCCACGGAAAGCCTATTTCCAAAGAACCTTTACCAAGAAAAAGTCCGTTTAATAATTATCAGGACGCCAACGCCAACGACTATTCCGGATTGGAAGCAAAAATCTTGGATCTTATACTGGATGAGGAGGAATAACCATGGAATCTGCATACACCCAAGCATCGCGGAAACTGCATCAAATTCGCGAAAAAAATCAGTTGGAGCATCAGCGGCGTGTGAATGAAGTTCGCTCCTTAAATGAGGATTACTCCCGCATTGAACAAGCCATGGCAATACAAGGTTCCATGATTGCCAAACGGATTCTTGAGGGCAACAGCACCGTTGATGATATTGCAACCACCATCAAAAAGTTGCAAAAAGAACGTTCGGCACTGTTAAAAGCATTGCATCTGCCGGAAACCTATCTGGATGATATCTATTCCTGTAAAGCGTGTCGGGACACCGGATTTACCGAAACCGGAGACCGCTGTCAATGCCTGAAAAAACTGATTGAAGAATCCACCCTAGCCAATGCTAACCTGACTGATTTTATGGCAGAACAAACCTTTGACCGGTTTGATTTTTCTTTATTTGCCGGTCAGCCTGCCGGAGAAAACGGGCACCAACCTCTGGCCTTAATGAAACATGCCTATGAAAAAGGTCTTCAGTTTGCAGAAACCTTTGATACCACTCATGCCAATCTTCTTCTGGTTGGCCCAGCAGGAACGGGGAAAACGTTTCTTTCCGGATGCATTGCCAATTATGTGCTGGCAAGAGGAAAAAGCGTCTATTACCAGACTGCATTTACCTTGTTTGATATGCTGGAAAAACTGAAATTCGGCAAACTCTCCGGAGAAGAACTGGAACAAGCCGAAGGAATATCCCGCTATCTTTACGATGTCGACCTTTTGATTATCGATGATGTGGGAACCGAGTATGTCAGCGGTTATTCTGCAGCGGCTATGTTCGACCTGATTAACACCCGGCTGATGCGGTCCAAGAGCGTGATTCTTTCTTCCAACCTGACACTGCAGGCATTGGAACAAGTATACAGCCATCGGTTGTTCTCCCGTATTATGGGTGGATATACCGTTATTCCTTTTATTGGGAAAGACCTTAGAATGAAAGATTTGAAATTTGATTTTTAACACAAAAAAAGCAAGGAGCGAAAGTTCCTTGCTTTTTATTTATTTTCCTAAGTAACTGAAATGCATGTAGTCTACCGTTCCGTTTACCCATGCATTTCCGCCCCAGAGCCATCCGTACTTGGCAAATGTCTGTACCACAATTCCGTCTGCCGGGAAGGAATAAGGAGAGTTTTCCGGATCATAGAAACTTCCCACCACCGTACCGCTGGCATAAACGCAGTAGTTTTCATTATAGTTCAAATCGATTGCAGAACCATAATTGTGATCGGAATAAGTTCCGCTGGACATGGCGTTTCGCCAACTGTATGCATTCACATCTTTAAGCGGTACTTTCTCTGATGCATTGTATATTTCATCAAAGATTGCAATAACATCTTCCCGCAGTTTGCTGTGAATTTTAAAGGTCAGGGTAGAAGAATACAATTTCCCATCTTTATCCAGTTTCCATGCCGGGACCGTTACCTCACTCATCATTTGATTGGCTTCTTCATAAGATGCAAACTTCTTTCCACCGGGGAAAATCCGTTTCAACTTTTCGTCTGCTTCTCCTGATGCCAAAGTTTCTGAATAAGTTTTCAGGCGGTACAGCCCGTCTGCACCTTTGGTCTGCAGCGGTGTTCCGGAGGGTGCAAAACCCGGTTTACCATCCGGTTTTTCATCCGTCCAATCTTCCATGGTTTCATAATTAGCAAGAGGAACCGTCGCACCGTTTGCAAGCGTCACCGTCTTGACCAAAGTCTGGATGGTTCTCCCTTTGGAATCTTTGGTAGAGCGAAGCACCGTTTTGACCTTTCCGTCAAGTTCTTTCCCATAACGGACGAAACAGCGGTATGCAACAATCGCCGCCTCCTGTCTGGTTACCGGATCGGTAGGACGGAACCGCCCCTGATCATCGCCTGCCATCAGATTGTTATCCAACATAAACGCCACATGGTCTTTTGCCCACTCAGCAATCTTATGCTCATCAGAGATAGACCCAAACACATTCTGGGATGGGAAATAGGGTCCCAACACACCGGCAGAATCCAGAAGACCGGTAATAATTTTACATAATTCCTGCCGCGTCAAAGTTCCCCACGGATTAAACTTGCCCGTTCCGTCACCGCTGACAATTCCCGCATAGTATGCCATGTTGGGGAAGGGATCATCGGTATCGGTAAAGGGGTTTACCCCATTGGTTGACACATTTTCCGCGGTAATGGTGCCGTAAAGGTTCACCGCAATATTGATGAAATCCCCACGGGAAATGGACGTCTGATAAGATTTCTGGGAATACTCTTCCGAAAGAATGCTAAATCGCATTGCACCATCCACAGCGTCTTTTGCCCAGAAACTAGGTTCGTACGCAAATGCCGTACTCTGAACCAGAAGCATAACAGCCAAAAGAGCAACGAAAACGCATCTGTTTCTCATGGGAATCACCTCTTTCCAATTATATTGCTTCCAGTATATCACAAAAACCCTCTTTTTGCAACTTTTCACCCAAAATTTTAACAGAAATTTCATATAATTGATAACCCTTTTCTTTGGGTGATTTTGGATTGATAAATTTTTCTTCTTGTGATACAATATGGAAAAAGGAGGGTTTTTCCATGACCGAACAACATGCTCTAAGCCAGAACTTACTGCAGTTTATCCGCCAATGCCCCGATGCCTTTCACACCGTGGAAACGATTGCATCTCGACTCAAGGAACAGGGTTATCAATCCCTTTCTGAGGGTGCGATGTGGCAAGTTCAGCCCGGCAAGGCTTATTTTGTGACACGAAATCAATCGTCGCTGATTGCATTCCGCATTCCAACAGAACCAATAAAAAGTATTATGATTACCGCATCCCACGGGGACGCACCTTGCTTTAAAATCAAACCGTCACCGGACATCTGCGAAAACGGATACCGAAAACTAAATACCGAACCCTACGGCGGAATGATTGCGGAAAGTTGGTTTGACCGTCCTCTCTCCATTTCAGGTCGGGTATTGGCAGAAACACCTACCGGCATCCGCAGTCTGCTTTTGCACATCAATCGGGATTTGCTGTCCATTCCCAACCTTGCACCGCATTTGAAATCTTCTGCTGACAAGGAACGCAGTATCAATCCCCAAACAGATTTACTCCCTTTGTTGGGACAAGCCGGGGAAAAGAGTTTTTGGGATATGATTGGGGAAGAACTGGCGTTGCCTCCCTCCAGAATTCTGGACGCAGACCTTTTCCTTCATTGTCGGCAATGGGGCAGTATCTGGGGAGAACAGGAAGAATTTATCTCTTCGCCCCGTCTGGATGACCTACTCTGTGTATATGCCGGACTGGAAGGATTTCTTGAGGGAAACCACCCCGAGGTTCTGCCTGTTTTTGCAGTATTTGATAACGAAGAGGTCGGTTCCGGCACCAAGCAAGGTGCAAAATCCACCTTTCTTTCCGACATCCTTTCCCGCATCAGCGACAGTTTGGGCATCTCTCATTCGGCGTATTGTTCTGTTCTCCATAACAGTTTTCTTCTCTCTTGTGATAACGGGCACGGGGTTCACCCCAACCGCAGCGAGAAATCTGACCCCACCAACCGCCCCTTGTTGAACGGCGGTGTCCTTTTGAAATATAATGCCAACCAGAAATATACCACTGACGGCGTTTCGGGCGCCATGGTGCGTCAAATTTGTAACCACGCTGGCGTGCCGGTTCAAACCTATGTTAACCGCAGTGACATTCCCGGAGGTTCCACGCTGGGAAACCTAGCTTGCGAAAAAGTATCGGTCAACAGCGCTGATATTGGCGTTTCTCAACTTTCTATGCATTCCGCATGGGAAACCGCCGGAACAAAGGATGTGCTTTCTCTGAAAAAAGCAATTCACGCATTTTACCATACTGCCATCACAGGGCATGGCGACGGCTGTTTCGATTTGGATATGAAATAAATTCCCATTCTCGTCCCAAAGGGACATATCGCCTTACGCAGTAACACATCGCACTGTCAGGTATATCGCAAATTCCGTCAGGCATTTATATCAACAAAAAAGTCACCTTTGTCTACCAAGACAAAGGTGACTTTTTTGTTGGTGCCGATGGCCGGAGTCGAACCGGCACGGGGTCGCCCCCGACGGATTTTGAGTCCGTTGCGTCTGCCAATTTCACCACATCGGCGGTTATTCTTTCGTTCCGAACAATCGGAACGAAAGATAGTATATCACATCTTTTGAAAAAAAGCAAGTCTTTTTTTATCTTTTTTTCAACCAGGCAATCAATCCGTAAACCAAGGGCGTTCCCGTCACTGCTTCCAGTGCCACTTTCAGCAGATATTGCACCCCTATCATAGAGAGCAAATCCTGCCACGGACTAACCCCTGCGAATGCCAATAGTACAAAAATCACCGTATCCGCACCATGTCCCAACAAGGAACTTCCAATGGTACGAATCCAAAGCCGTTTCTCTCCGGTTTTTTCCTTAATTTTAACCAAAGCAAAGGCATTCAGCAGTTCACCGCAGACAAACGCAGCAATGGATGCAAAGATAATTCTTGGTACAAATCCAAACACAGTATCGTATGCTGCAACCAGTTCCGCCTGATAAACGGGGTAAGGAAGCCATATCCCCAACGCCGTAAAAACAGACATCAGCAAAAGACCTGCCGTCGACAAAAGAATCACCCGTCTTGCAACGGGAAAACCCCAGATTTCCGCCAATGCATCCCCCAACATATAGGTAAAGGGAAAAATAATGGTTCCCGCATCAAACAGGGAGATTCCTCCCACTTCAATCACCCGTACTGCCATCAGATTGGCAGTCAGATACAATGCCGTCAAGAGAATTGAAACTGTTAATAGCGTTTCTGTGTTTCTCCGGTTTTTTTCAGGGTTTTCCGGTACCTGATAGTTCATAATGTTTCCTCCTTACATGATTCCTTTTAACATTTCATTTTTAAATTCTGTCATGGTGACCGGAACAATCTGTCCGGTCAAATCCTGTTCTGTCTCTACCATGACGTCCATATAATTGGCACAGGTTCCATGATAACAATTACCTTTTTTCTGTTCTATCAGCACCGGAAGCACTTTGCCAATATACTTTTGATAAAATTCCTCTTTCATTGTGGTTGCTAACGCAAGCATTTTCTGTGCCCGCTCCTGCTTTACCGGCTCCGGAACTTGTCCCCCAAAGGATTCTGCCGCTGTTCCTTTGCGCACCGAATAGGGGAAAATATGCATCTGGGCAAATCCCATTTCTCTGCAAAATGCATAGGATTGAGCAAATTCTTCCTCGGTTTCCCCTGCAAAGCCCACCATCAAATCGGTGGTGATTGCCACATCGGGAAATGCCTCTTTCAACCGGAGTACCGATTGGCGGTATTCCTCTGCTGTATACCGTCTGCGCATCCGTTTCAAGGTTTCGTCGCATCCGCTTTGCAGAGACATATGAAACTGTGGGCAAAGTTTGGGTAACTTCTTCATTCTTTGAACAAATTCTTCCGTTACCACCACCGGTTCCAGAGAACCAAGGCGAATCCGGGAAATCCCTTCTGCCTGATGAACCGTTTCAATCACATCTGCCAAAGTGGTGCCATCTGTTTTGTCTCTTCCATAAGAACCGATATGAATACCGGTAAGCACCACTTCCTGATACCCTGCATCCCCCAGCGCTTCCGCTTCTTTCCGAATTTCCGAAAGTGCACGGGATCGCACCGGACCTCTGGCATAAGGAATGATACAATAGGCACAGAAATTGTTGCATCCGTCTTCTATTTTCAGGTTTGCCCGCACCCGTCCCTGGCGGGAAACGGTGCCCATTTCCTCAAAAGAGTCTTCTTTTAAAATATTTTCCACTGCATAAATCTTTTCCCCCGAAAGGGCGCGCATGGTCAATTCCACAATTTGATTCCGGTATTTGTTACCAAGAATTACATCCGCCCCCAACTCATCCCGCAAGGTTTCCCCTTCGGTCTGGGTCAGACATCCTGTAACCGCAACCACAGCATCGGGATGCTCCCGACGGACACGGCGGATTTGCTGACGGCTTTTCTGTGCCCCCGTTCCGGTAACGGTGCAGGTATTGATGACACAAATATCCGCAGGCTCTTTTCCCATAACCACCTGATGTCCTGCATGGCGGAACAGTTCAGCCATTGCATCGCTTTCATAGAGGTTGGTTTTACAGCCTAATGTATAAAATTTAACGTTAATGCCTGTCACCTCCTTGCCTCTCTTCATTTTGCATAAAGAATTAGATAGAAAAAGACACAATTATTATACATTTTTTTATTGACTAATGCAAGAAAAAATTGTATAATTTTAACGGATGAAAATAACCATTTTCAGGAGGTTGAACAAAATGAAAACATTTACCGTTCTTTTATCGTCAATCAACGATGTCAAAAACTTTGTGAACATTGTCACCAAGTATGATTTTGAGATTGACCTGACATCCGGACGCTACATTGTAGATGCAAAATCTATCATGGGAATTTTCAGTCTGGATTTGAGCAAACCGATTAAGGTTGAGGCTCTCAGCGATAACTGTGATCAGTTGCTCTCTGAGTTGGCACCTTACATTCAGTAAAAGATTCAGGTGACAGATATGCAAAATCCGTTTATGGAAGAGGCTTTGTTGGAAGCCCGCAAAGCATATAATGCCGGCGAGATTCCAGTAGGGGCAGTCATTGTGAAAAACGGGGAAATCATTGCCCGGGGTCACAACTTGCGGGAGCAGGAGCAAAACGCTCTGCTTCATGCGGAAACTGTCGCTATCGATCAGGCATGCAAAGTGCTGGGTTCCTGGCGTCTTTCGGATTGCGATATCTATGTCACATTAGAGCCTTGCGCCATGTGTTGCGGGGCTATTGCTCAGGCAAAATTACGTCGTGTATACTTCGGGGCTTATGATCCCAAGGGCGGGTTTGCGGTGTCCAACAGCGGGCTCCTCTCCCATCCCGGACTGATGCATCAACCGGAGTGTTATTGCGGCATCATGGAAGATACCTGCGGAGAACTGCTCCGTTCTTTCTTCCAAACCATCCGTTAGAAAAAAAGAAACAATATATATACACAGGAGGTCATTCCAATGGCAAAGAAATTTGTATACCTTTTCAAAGAAGGTGACGCTTCGATGAGAGAGCTTCTCGGCGGTAAAGGTGCTAACCTGGCTGAGATGACTAAAATCGGTCTCCCTGTTCCTCAGGGTTTCACCGTTTCTACCGAAGCATGTACTCAGTATTATGAAGACGGTCGCAAGATCAGCGACGAGATTCAGGCTGAAATCATGGAAAACATCACAAAGATGGAAGAAATCTGTGGCAAGAAATTCGGTGACAAGGAGAACCCTCTTCTGGTTTCCGTTCGTTCCGGTGCGAGAGCATCCATGCCCGGTATGATGGACACCATCTTGAACCTGGGTCTGAACGAAGATGTTGTTGAAGCAATGTCTGCAAAATCCGGTAACCCCAGATGGGCTTGGGACTGCTACAGAAGATTCATTCAGATGTATTCCGACGTTGTTATGGAAGTTGGTAAGAAATACTTCGAGCAACTGATTGACGAAATGAAGGAAGCAAAGGGTGTAACTCAGGATATCGAGTTGACCGCTGATGACCTGAAAGTTCTGGCTGGCCAGTTCAAGGCTGAATATAAGAACAAAATCGGCGTGGACTTCCCCACCGATCCCAAAGAGCAGTTGATGGGTGCAGTTGAGGCTGTATTCCGTTCTTGGGACAACCCCCGTGCAAACGTTTATCGTCGTGACAACGACATTCCCTATTCTTGGGGTACTGCCGTTAACGTACAGATGATGGCATTTGGTAACATGGGTGACGATTGCGGTACCGGTGTTGCGTTTACCCGTGACCCTGCTACCGGTGACCCGGGCTTGATGGGTGAGTTCCTTGTTAACGCTCAGGGTGAAGACGTTGTTGCCGGCGTTCGTACTCCGATGCCCATCGCACAGATGGCTGAGAAATTCCCCGAAGCATTCGAGGAATTCAACAAAGTCTGCAAGATTCTGGAAGACCACTACAGAGACATGCAGGATATGGAGTTCACCATTGAGAACAGAAAACTTTACATGCTGCAGACCAGAAATGGTAAGAGAACCGCTAAGGCTGCTCTGAAGATTGCTTGTGATCTGGTTGATGAGGGTATGATCGATAAGAAAAAGGCTGTTGCTATGATCGACCCCAGAAACCTGGATACCTTGCTCCATCCTCAGTTTGATGCAAAAGCACTGAAGGCTGCTACCCCCATGGGCAGAGGTCTGGGTGCATCTCCGGGTGCTGCTTGCGGTAAAGTTGTATTTACTGCTGAAGACGCAGAAGCTTGGAACGCAAGAGGCGAGAAAGTAATTCTGGTTCGTCTGGAAACTTCTCCTGAAGATATTACCGGTATGAAAGCTTCTCAGGGTATCCTGACTGTTCGTGGCGGTATGACCTCTCACGCAGCCGTTGTTGCTCGTGGTATGGGTACTTGCTGCGTATCCGGTTGTGGCGACATCAACATGGATGAAGAAAACAAGAAGTTTACTCTGGCTGGCAAAACCTTCAACGAAGGCGACTGCATTTCTATTGATGGTTCTACCGGTAACATTTATGACGGTATCATTCCTACCGTTGACGCTGAAATCGCTGGCGAGTTCGGTAGAATCATGGAATGGGCTGACGAGTTCAGAACTCTGAAAGTTCGTACCAATGCTGATACTCCGACTGATGCAAAGAAGGCTCGCGAACTGGGCGCTGAGGGTATCGGTCTCTGCCGTACCGAGCACATGTTCTTCGAGGCTGACAGAATTGCAGCATTCCGCGAAATGATCTGTTCTGACACCGTAGAAGAAAGAGAAGCAGCACTTGAAAAGATTCTGCCTTATCAGCAGGGCGACTTCGAGAAGTTGTACGAAGCTCTGGAAGGCAACCCCGTAACCATCCGTTTCTTGGATCCGCCTCTCCACGAATTTGTTCCCACCGAAGAGGCTGACATTGCAGCACTGGCTAAAGCTCAGGGCAAGACCGTTGAGGATATCAAAGCAATCATTGCTTCTCTCCACGAGTTCAACCCCATGATGGGTCACCGTGGTTGCCGTCTGGCTGTTACCTATCCGGAAATCGCTAAGATGCAGACCAAGGCTGTTATCCGTGCCGCAATCAACGTGAAGAAGGCTCATCCTGACTGGAAGATCGTTCCGGAAATCATGATTCCTCTGGTTGGCGATATCAAAGAGTTGAAGTACGTTAAGAACGACGTTGTTGCTACTGCTGATGCTGAAATCGCAGCTGCAGGCGTTGAACTGAAGTACGAAGTTGGTACCATGATCGAGATTCCTCGTGCAGCATTGACCGCTGACGATATTGCAAAAGAAGCTGAATTCTTCTGCTTCGGTACCAATGACCTGACTCAGATGACCTACGGCTTCTCTCGTGACGATGCCGGCAAGTTCCTGTCCGCTTACTACGATACCAAGATCTTCGAAAACGATCCCTTTGCAAAGCTTGACCAGACAGGTGTTGGTAAGCTTATGAACATGGCAGTTACACTTGGTAGACCCGCTAACGAACACCTCCATGTAGGTATCTGCGGCGAGCACGGTGGTGACCCCACATCCGTAGAATTCTGCCATAGCATCGGTCTTGACTACGTATCTTGCTCACCTTTCCGTGTGCCGATCGCTCGTCTTGCTGCTGCTCAGGCTGCTATTAAGAGCAAATAATTCTTAAAAGACAATAAAAATTGCCCTGCAAATTACTTTGCAGGGTTGTTTTTTATATAAATATCCTTGACACATAAAATATTTTGTCTTATAATGAATAAAAAGTTGAAGGAGAAAAATCTATGAACATTTTCAAAAGGCTCTTTAACAAATTAAAGAAGAAAGAAAAAGAACCTGAAACTTGGTACAATACTATCACTAATACTTATGACCCCTAAAGTTGGTACGCCTAACGGCGAAGCTTATAGTAGTCCCAATGGTGTTGTAATGGGTATATCTAAACATAGATAAAAGTCCTCGCAAATTGCGAGGACTTTATTTTTTATTTATTTACAAACTTAACCGCTGTTCCGTATACGATAACTTCAGCAGCACCCTGCATTACCGCAGCAGATGCATAACGGATATTAACAATCGCATCCGCACCCAATGCTTCCGCTTCTGCCACCATTCTCTTTGT
>JAFYXJ010000018.1 GCA_017546205.1 Clostridia bacterium
AATTTTATATGCACAATACAGGGGCATTTGCCTATCCGCAGTGAGATGTGAAAATTGAGAAAACGGCGAGGAAAACATCGAGTTTTCCCCGCCGTTGCTTGCTTTTTGTGAAATCGTTCTCTGCAGTACCATCGTACAGCGACGAAAACGATTTCACAAAATATACGCTTCGTTTCTCAGCATCTGCCCAACTTAATGACTTTGTCATTAAGTTAAAGCCCGATGCATTTGCATCGGGCTTTCTGCTATCAAACTTATTTGAGTTCGATTTTTGCGCCAACCTCTTCGAGTTTGGTCTTAATGTCTTCAGCTTCTTCTTTGGAAGCAGCTTCTTTAACGGTCTTGGGAGCGCCGTCAACCAGAGCTTTTGCTTCAGCCAGACCAAGGCCGGTCAGTTCTCTAACAACCTTAATTACCTTAATCTTCTGAGCACCAGCGTCTGCCAGTACAACGTCAAATTCAGTCTGCTCTTCAGCAGCAGCAGCGCCACCAGCAACAGCACCTGCAACCATTACAGGAGCAGCAGCGGATACGCCGAACTCTTCTTCCAGAGCCTTAACCAGATCATTTACTTCCAGCAAGGTCAGTTCTTTGATTTCATCAAGAATCTTTGTGATATCAGCCATTTTAAAATCCTCCAATTTTTCATTAAAATTTATTTTTGGTTTCCTCTCAGGCTTACGCCACTTGAGGTAATTTTGATTTGACGCAATTATTCAGCGTCAGTTGCTTCTTCAGCGGGTGCTTCTTCAGCTGCAGGTGCCTCTTCGGCGGGAGCAGCTTCTTCAGCGGGTGCAGCCTCTTCAACTGCAGGTGCTTCTTCAGCCGGAGCAGCTTCCTCAACAACGGGAGCTTCTTCAACCGGAGCAGCCTCTTCGGCAGGCGCAGCTTCTTCAGCCTTTGCCTGACCGGGAACAGCCTGTTCATCAACAATAGCCTGCAAGGTTCTTGCAAGTGCGCTGATGGGGGACTGCAAGGAGCCCAACATCTTGGAGATGAGAACTTCCTTAGAGGGGATAGCAGCATAGGTCTTAACCTCTTCCAAAGAGATAACCTTACCGTCTACAAATCCGCCTTTCAGTTCCAGTGCTTCGTTCTCTTTTGCAAACTCTACCAGAACCTTTGCAGGTGCTACAACGTCATCTGCACTGGTTGCAATTGCGGTAGGACCGTGCAAAATAGGATCCAGACCATCAATGCCTGCAGCTTCAGCAGCAAAACGCACCAGGTTATTCTTTAAAACGGTGTACTCAACGCCAGCCTCTCTCATCTTGATACGGAGAGCGGTATCCTGGGCTACGGTAAGACCTCTGTAGTCTGCCAAAACACCGGCTTGGGCGTTCTGGAATCTCTCTGTAAGCTGTGCAACAATCGCCTTTTTACTCTCTAAAACTTTCTGACTCGGCAATGTAACATCCTCCTTTCTGACATTCGATTCCGCGAATGAAAAAGTCCCTCAACCTTGCAGCGAGGGACAAAACAATACAATCTCTTGTACGGTCATCCTCGGCAGGATTTACGGCAAGCGCCACCTGCTGTCTGCGGAATTATATTAAATTGATTTTTTTCTGTTTAAATTAGTCAATCTTGTTGGTATTGACTTTTACGCCGGGGCCCATGGTAGATGCAACGGTAACGGAACGCAGGTACTGACCTTTTGCAGCAGCCGGCTTTGCCTTTACAATTGCGCCCATCAATGCATTAAAGTTGGTAGCCAACTTTTCTGCACCGAAAGATGCTTTACCAATAGGACAATGGATAATGTTGTTCTTATCCAGACGGTACTCAATCTTACCGGATTTAATTTCCTCAATTGCTTTTGCAACGTCAGGAGTAACGGTACCAGCCTTGGGGTTCGGCATCAAGCCTTTCGGACCAAGGATTCTACCGATACGACCAACAACACCCATCATATCGGGAGTTGCAACAACAACATCAAAATCAAACCAGTTCTCAGACTGAATCTTCTGTGCCAATTCCTCAGCACCTACATAATCTGCACCGGCAGCCTTTGCTTCGTCTGCTTTGCCTTCTCTTGCAAATACCAGAACACGAACAGTTTTACCGGTACCATTGGGCAGTACAACCGCACCACGAACCTGCTGGTCAGCGTGACGAGAGTCAACACCAAGCTTAACATGCAATTCTACGGTTTCATCAAACTTTGCCGTAGCAGTTTTGCAAGCCAGATCCAGCGCTTCTGCGGGGTCGTAGAACTTACCCTTTTCAATCAGCTTAACGCTATCTTGATACTTTTTACCTTTCTTCAATGTTAAATCCTCCTATGGTGGTTTCACAGAACACAACATGGTGTTCCTCCCACTATTTTCAATACTACTCTTCGACCGTAATGCCCATAGAGCGTGCAGTACCTGCAATCATAGACATAGCTGCCTCGAGAGAACCTGCGTTCAGGTCGGGCATTTTCTGTTCTGCGATTGCCTGAAGATCAGCTTTCTTCAGTTCTGCAACCTTGGTCTTGTTGGGGACGCCGGAACCGCTCTCAATTTTACAAGCTTTCTTGATCAAAACAGGAGCCGGGGGAGTCTTGGTGATGAAGCTGAAAGATCTGTCCTGATATACGGTGATAACAACCGGAATAATCAGACCTGCATCTTTCTGTGTTCTTTCATTGAACTGCTTGGTGAAATCCATAATATTTACACCGTGCTGACCGAGAGCAGGACCAACCGGGGGTGCCGGAGTAGCCTTACCTGCGGGAATCTGCAGTTTAATGTAACCAGTGATTTTCTGTGCCATTTTGAATACACCTCCTTGTTTCACAAACGTGGTATTATCGGGATTCCTGTCCTTTGGACAGCCTTCCCTCCCACAGACCGGTACATAGACCGGAATATAAAAACGGAATCATCCGTGTGGGTAACAAACTCTTATACCAAAGCTTCAATCTGGTTAAATTCCAATTCCACATCGGTATCTCGTCCGAACATGGAAACCTTGGTACGAACTTTTTTCTTGTCCAGCATAATCTCTTCGATTGCACCGACAAAACCTTCCAGCGGACCATACTTAACCCGGATACTATCGCCAACAGCGAAGTCCAGTTGTACAGTGACGCGCTCCAATCCCATATTGGCAACTTCCGCCTCAGAAAGAGGAACCGGGCTGGAACCGGGACCGACAAAGCCGGTCACGCCTCTGGTGTTGCGGACAACATACCAACTTTCATCGGTCATAACCATTTTAACCATGACATAACCGGGGTAAATCTTCCGCTCTACCACTTTTTTCTGGTTGTCCTTAATCTCAACAACCTCTTCCATGGGAACACGGATTTCCTGGATAATATCCTGCATATTCCGATTTTCCACGGTTTTCTGAATATCGGTCATCACCTTATTCTCATAACCGGAATAGGTGTGCGCGACATACCATTTTGCGTTTGCCATTATACAGGGGAACGAATCCCTTCCCTCCTAATTATCGATTGATAAAGAATGCCATGCCCCATCCGAAGAGCATATCCAAAGCCCAGATAACCAGGCCAACAATCAGAACATAAAGAATAACAATCAAAGTGTTCTGACGGACTTTCTTTAAGCTCGGCCAAACTACTTTCTTCAATTCAGATTTAACTTCTTTGAAGTAGTTTGCAATTCTGGCAAAAAAATTCGGCTTACTGCGTTCCATAATTTAACACTCCTTACGCACAAAACCTTATTTGGTTTCCTTGTGCAATGTATGCTTTCTGCAGAATCTGCAGTACTTATTCATCTCAAGTCTGTCAGGACAATTCTGCTTATTTTTGGTGGTGTCGTAGTTTCTCTGCTTGCATTCGGTGCATGCCAGTGTAATTTTTGTTTGCATTCTTTTCACCTCGTTCTTCCAATTTCAAAACCTGTTTTTGGCGAAAACGCCGTAAAAACGTTGGTTCTTTTATTCACACAAATAAAACCCCTTGACAGAGGTATAAATACTTTAACACATTTGTAATAGTTTGTCAATCTTTTTTTGAAAAAAATTGAAAAATTTTCTCGACTCCCAAAAAAGTCGGAATCAACCCCTATCCACTCTCTATATATATGGAAAGAAAGGGGGTATTTTTATGAAACAAGGTCTGCATCTCGCAGCAGTTTATATCGGGCTGGTGATCGGTGCCGGTTTTGCATCCGGCAGAGAAATTATGGAATACTTTAATATCCCCAACCTGCACCACAACCGCGGTGTGGTCATCGCTACCCTTTTGCTGACACTTGTCTGTTACCGCATTCTGCGTCGGGCATATCAATATCGGTTATTTACCTGCAAAGAATATCTTACTTCTCTGTGCGGGCCCTTAGCGCCATGGGTAAATCGTTTTCTTCTCTGCTACTTATTCTGCGGTTTTTTCACCATGCTTGCAGGATGTGGTGCCTTATTGAATCAAAGCCTAATGTTGCCCTCCTGGTTGGGAAGTTTCCTATTGCTGATTCTCTGTTTTGCGGTTCTGGTCTTTGACCTGAAAGGCATCATTGCCTTAAATCTATTGCTTGTCCCTTGCATGATTGGAGGCATTTTGTTTCTTTGTTTTGCCGGAATCCTGACCGCTGAACCGGTCTTTGCATCCGGAAGCATCGTTAAAGGAACGCTGCTTTCTGCTATTTGCTATGTCAGTTATAATACTGTCTCTGCGCCAACCGTACTGGTCCCCCTTGCCAAGGATACCACCCCCAAAAGCATTCGAATTGCAGCATGGACAGGAGGCCTGGTACTGGGTAGTTTGATTTTCCTGATATGGACTTGCCAGAGTCTTTACTTCCCGATTCTGGAAAATAGCGAAATCCCGCTCCTTCATCTTGCAGCACTGATAGGACGGTCGGAAAAACTCCTTTATACCGCCGTTCTGTTTATGGCAATCACCACCACTGCTGTTTCCGAGGGGTTTGGCATTCTGTCACAGATACCTTTTTCCTCCCGAAAGGAACGAGTCATTGGGGTGCTTTTATTCTGTCTTGCAGCATACCCTTTTTCCCTGATTGGATTTTCTTCCTTAATAAAATACATCTATGGGTTATTTGGCATACTGGGCATCTTTTTGATGGGCTGGTTTATTCTTGACCGATAAGCCGAAAACGCGGAACCTTGCCATCCGGCGTTTCCACCTCTTCGCTCCACATAGAAAGGGGACGCACCCACACTTCTCCCTCTCCGTAGAGGGCGCGGTAAACCACCATCTTTTCCAGCGTTTCGGAGTGATTGGCAATCTCCAAAACCTCGTAGCGGTTTCCTTTGTAATGCTGATAGACACCTTTTTGTATCATTTTGTCACCTCTTTTTTCTGTAATGTTTCGGGGTAACCCCATATCGTTGTTGAAACAGCCGATGAAAATATGCGATGTTGCTGTACCCCACTTCACCGGCAATTTCCAGCACCGATTTGGCGGTAGCGGTCAGCAAATACGCCGCCTGACTCAATCGTTTGTTCTGCACCAGTTCCGTATAGGTCATGCCGGTTTGTTTTTTGATTTCCCGGGATAGCCAACTCAAATCATAATGGAGAGACTCCGCAAGATGCCGAAAGGTTCCGTCCCGGTAATTTTTCTCTATATAACTCAGCACCGGAAGCATCAGTTTCTTTTCTGCCTGCATGTCCGTTTCCAGTCTGTCGGCACACTGTATCAGTTGTAAAAACAGCATCCCCATGGTTGCCTGATTGATACTGGTAATATTCTGCTGTTCGTTCCGCAAAGACCAAATCAGGTTTTCTACCAGATTCTGTACCGGAAGCATATCCGCCACCCTAAAATGGAGATATCCCGGGGCAGAACTTCCCCTTCTGAGACATCCTACAATAAAATCCCGAAGCGGATTTTCTTCTGTTTCGATCATACTGAGTCCGTATTCCAGAAATTCAGGCAGAATAAAAAAGTTTACCGCTACATCGTCACTCCCTGCCGGATAAATTTCCTGCGTTGCACATTGATTCAGGAATAAAAGTTCTCCTTCCTGCAACAGCACATCCTTGCCATTGATGACATGATGGGTACTGCCCGTACACATATAAATCACTTCTATAAAATTGTGGGTATGCTTCTGAAAATGCACAAATCTTGTATGGGTCCGCATCCCGAAAATCCGTTCATCGCCCATCAGTTTCCCATAGTCAAAAACATCGGTATCATCCGATACATAAATGGTACGATCCACAACGTGATTTCCTTGAAGAATCGCTTCTTCTTCCGGCGTCACGGTTTTCAGTTCTTCCAGAAGTTCCGTTCTCATACCCCCGCTCCTTTCTTCAGCATCGGCAAACACTGCACAGCACCGTTCAAATCCCCAAGGCGATTTGCTTTTTTGACCGCTTTCAGAATTTTGGTTTCTTCGGGAAAGTTGTCCATAGCATAAAGCCACAGTTCTTTCATTCGGTGCAAGGTATATACTTCTGACTCCAACACCGCCAGATACCGCTCCTCCAGCACCTTGAAAAAAGCAAGCAATTCCTCAGTTTTCAGCGGTTCTCCGCCCCGGATTTCACGGAATATGGCAGGGTTTTTCACAGCGCCTCTGCCAATCATAATGCTATGTAACCGGGGATACCGCTCCCTTATTTCCCGATATTCCTGCACAGTGGTAATGTTTCCGTTGTAACACAGATTCAGTTCTGTCCCCTGATAGGCTTTTTCAAAAGTTTGCAAATTGGGGATACCTTTATAGTATTCCTCCCGCACTCTGGGATGTATCATCAGTTCCTTAATGGGATATTGATTAAAAATCCGCAAAAGTTCATCAAATTCCTCATGGGACCAGAATCCCGCTCTGGTTTTCACCGAAATAGGAAGCGTCGTTTCCGCAAAGATATCATGCAGAAAACTGTCCAAAAATTCAACATCTTTCAGGGCACCTGCCCCCCGTTTCTTTTTCACCACTGTTCCCGACGGACAACCCAGATTCAGGTTGACCTCAGAAAATCCCAGCGCTTCTATCTTTTTGGAAAATTCCAGAAATGCCCCTGCATGGCCGGACAAAACTTGCGGAATCACCACTGCAATATTCTTCTCCGGAAGAATATCCCGCAATGTTTTCCGGCTGATGCGTTCATGTTCCGTAGGCACAAGAAAAGGGGCAAAATAGACATCGCACATACCGAACATTTCCTTGTGGGCATTTCTGTATATATAACCGGTAATCCCCTCCATAGGGGCAAAGTAAAGATTCATACCTACTCCTTTTTATTGGCTGTCTTCTGTTTGGAAGATTATATCACACAGTTTCCTTTTTGTACACCGTTTCCTGAAATATTTTTAACACTGGCGTTCTCTCAGACAACGGAGAAACGCCACATACTCCTCCGGATGCATGACATGAATACAAGGATATTTTAGGGAAAGGTGTGCGAGAATTTCTGATGTATGATCCTCTGACCCAAAGTCCAGTACAATAATTTCCTCCGGACAATCTCCCCATGTCATGGTACGTACCATTCCCTCAATCCATTGTTCTCCGTCCCGTACACCCAATACTGTATGCCGGCATACCGGTGTTGCCCCGTCCCGAATCCGAAAAGCAACCATCCAATGACACATCAACTGTACTGCACCGTATGCCGCGAGAAAGGAAAGCAGAACCATCATCGCATACATCATAAAAAAACAACCTCCTGCAATAAGATAGTATATGTTATGCAAGAGGATGCTTTTTGTTAAATTCTGAAATATTCAAACAGACTGCTAAAGTCAATGCCACCTATTTTTGCATTGCGATACTGAAGATACAGCGCACGGTTTCCCTCCTGCAATGTATGGGTGGTCACCCCGCAGGTATGGGACATATAAGTCTCAATGCACGCCGCAAGGTGGTCGCAGGCACGGATCACTCTGCCGTCTACCGGCTGATAGCAGTCCTGATTGTACTGGCGGTTAATCTCTCCATCTTTCACCTGAACAACTTTGCCATCAAGTATAATTTTGTCCGCAAACTCATCATCGGTATAATAGGCGATTTCCTTTGTCCATTCTTCGGGAATCAACGGATAAAGCACCTGCTCCATCTGTTCCTGCTCAATACTTTTAATCAGTGCATCCAGTCCCTCGACCGAATTCTTTACCGGAGACACAATATCTCGGGTTAAAACTTCGGGGATATCATGGAACAGCCCGCCTAAGAAATTATTCACCGTTCTCTGCCGGCAGGCACCCATTTCTAAGGAACAGAAATAGGAGAGCACAGCCACAATCAGCATGTGTCCAATCACCGAAGTTGCCGGAATTCTGGGAGACCGGGACCACCGCTGCTGAAAACGGAGTTCACCCAAAAGATTGATGAATCCGCGGTAGTTGTTATCTTTCATCAACATGGAAAAACAGGGCTGTTTTTCTAAAGTCCCCAGTTTTTCATCCAGTTCTCTTCGGGTATGCTCAATGCCATAGTAGGTTTTACACATATCATAGATGATGTCAAATTCCCATTTGGTAGCAAGGTAGTGTGCCGCCTCCAGAATTTGTTTTTCATTTTTGGCATATTCTTTCTCGGTAAAGTACCGTTCGAACCGTTCCAGAAAACCATTAGGGATGGAAGCAAGGTCATTGCGTAGTTCTTCAATAACCCAACGGTTCAGTTCCTCTCCTTTTTCCTTCATCAGCCGATGAAATATCGGCGGCTTGATATCAGTTAGCACCAGCCGGTGCAAAAATTCAAAAATACCGCCCTCTATCAAAAGCAGCCAGTCGATATCAGGATTCAGTTTCCCCAACGTATATGCGCAAAGCAGTTTGTGAGACTGCTTATCCAGTTCCGTAAACCCTCGGGATGGCCGAATATGGTCATTCCACCGCTCGATGGATGCCGCTTCAAAAATTGTTTCTATCAATGATTTTCTGATCATACCATTGCTCCTTTCTGACGCAGTTTCAGTATAACACAAAATTTTTCCTTTGACCAGTCTTTTTGTAACAAAATTGTAAGTTCCCACTTTTGTGGTTTTTTGTTGTAAAAATCCACAATCTGTTGTGTTTTTTCCTTTCAGTTTTATCCGTTCTCTCCAAATTGTGTGTTTGACGGCTTGTGTTTATAATTTATTAATACTTTATTTATATTTTTTTAATATATCAGAGATATAAGTATAGTTGAATATCAGGAACGATTTCATGACAAGGAGAATCCTATGAAAACGATTATTTATTTGAACTGGATTATATCCATTGTTTTTACATTATGCTACGCTTATCAGTTTTTCTACATATTTGTAGGATTGCTGAAAAAACCGCAACGCTATGTAGCGCACCGCAACCATAAATTTGCGGTGGTTATTTCTGCCCGAAATGAAGAGGCGGTAGTGGGACAATTGGTAGACAGCATCAAAGACCAGAATTACCCATCTGAGCTGGTGGATGTTTTTGTGATTGCCGACAACTGTACCGACGACACGGCAGAGGTTGCAAGAAATGCCGGTGCTCTGGTTTATGAGCGGTTTAACACCGAACAGGTAGGCAAAGGCTATGCTCTTGACTGGATGTTTAAGATTATTGAGACAGAACACGCCGACAAAGAATATGAGGCGTTCATGATTTTTGATGCGGACAATCTTCTTGATCAGAATTACATCATGGAAATGAACAAGGTGTTTGATCAGGGATACCGCATCATTACCAGTTACCGAAATTCCAAAAATTTTGGAAGCAACTGGATTTCCGGAGGATACTCTCTGTGGTTCCTTCGTGAGGCAAAGTTTTTGAACAATTCTCGTATGCAGTTACACACCAGTTGTGCCATCTCCGGTACCGGATTTCTGGTTAGTGCAGATGTCATCCGCAACAACGGCGGTTGGATTCATCATCTGCTTACCGAGGATATTGAGTTTACGGTTGACAGCGTTATCCATGGTGAGATTATCGGCTACTGCGGGGATGCAATTCTCTATGATGAACAGCCTACCAAATTCAGTCAGTCCTATACCCAACGGCTTCGTTGGGCAAAAGGATTTTATCAGGTGTTCGCCCATTACGGCGGAAAGTTGTTCCGGGGCATCTTTGGGGGAAGTTTCTCCTGTTTCGACATGCTGATGACCATTATGCCGGCAATGCTTTTGACTCTTATGAGTATCATTATCAACCTGATTGCCATTCCTCTTGGCTTTTTGACCCGCTCTCCTGAGACAGTAGATTTGCTCTGGACTCTGCTCCAGACGGTGGCAAACTTCTACGGATTGTTCCTGATTCTGGGCACCATTACCACCATTACCGAATGGGACCAAATCCATTGCAGCACAGGAAAGAAAATAGGGAATTTGTTTACCTTTCCATTCTTTATGCTTTCCTACATTCCCATTGCTGTCATCGCACTTTTCAAAAAGGTAGAATGGAAGCCCATCAACCATTCCGTCTCCAAAACGCTGGATGAAGTACGGGGAAAAATCGAAGCGTAAATAAAATCCATGTAGGATTCCCTGCATGGATTTTTCAATAAACCGGTTGTTTTTTCAGACAAACTGTAATATACTATGTTCTAAGAAGGTGAAGAAAATGAGCGAAAAAAAGACCAACAGTTTTATTCACGGCGCCCTGATTCTTGGAATTGCCAATCTGGTAGTCAAGGTGATCGGTGCTGTCTTCAAGGTTCCGCTGATTAACCTGATTGGTGATGACGGCATGGGCTACTTTAACGTAGCCTACCAGATTTATACCTTTATGTTTATTGTTGCAACGGCAGGATTTCCCATTGCCATTTCCAAAATGGTGGCAGAAAGTCTTGCCCGCGGAAGAGAACGGGAAACAAAACGGATTTTCCGTACTGCTTTATGCTTTCTTGCGGTTGTAGGCCTTTTGGGCACACTGGTTCTCTATCTCTTCCCTGATGTGCTGGAAAATCTGGTTGCTGTACCCGGTGCATCTTTGGGCATTACTGCCATTTCTCCGGCGGTGTTCTTTGTTGCTATGGCATCGGTATATCGAGGATATTTTCAAGGAAGACAAAACATGTATCCCACAGCTGCATCCGAGGTCATTGAAGCATTGGCAAAGTTACTGGTTGGATATTTTCTGGCGTCGTTCTTTATGAAAATGTCTATCAGCGATAGTCTGTCCGTCCCCATTGACTGGGCATCCGGTCAGGCACAATCCTCCTACATCCGCACAATATTTGCATCAGCAGGGGCTATCTCCGGTGTTACAGTAGGAACTTTGCTCTCATTCCTTTTAATGACGATAATCTACCTATGCTACAAGCGGAAAAAAGCACCCATCGTGGCACAACAGGATTCCATTCGTTCCCGTAAGGTTATTTTGAAAGAACTGATTCTGATTGCAGTTCCCATTACCATTGGAGCGTCAGTTTCCAGTCTGACCACATTGATTGATATGGCGACCATCACCCGTCGGCTGGTGGTTCGACCCGAAGTTCTTTCCAACTACGCCTTTATGTTTGAAGAAGGCACGGCTTTTGCTCAAAAAGTGGCAGAAGAAGGCTGGACGGGACTGGAACTTTACCGCCAGCAAGCGGCCACGCTTTACGGCATGTACACCGGAAAAGCTCTGACCATGTTCAATCTCCCCTTAACTCTGGTTGTAGCACTGGGCATGAGTGTAGTCCCTGCAATTTCCTCTGCTCTTGCCCGTCAGGAACATACTTCTGCCCGATCCATTACCGAAAGCGCCATTCGGATTGCGGTGCTGTTTGCCGCGCCCTGCGCCCTTGGTATGTCTGTACTTTCCAAGGAAGTTTTGTACGTTTTGTTCTCGGACACCAATGCTGCATCGGTGCTCGCCATTCTGGCAATTGCCATTATTCCGGTTGCCATTGTATCGGTGACCAACTCCATTCTGCAGGCATACGGAAAGGTATTTTATCCGGTTATCAACATGATGATCGGCGGACTTTCCAAAATTCTGTTTAACTTCCTGCTGATTCCTTATCTGGGTATTGACGGGGCACCGCTTGGCACCTTCCTCTGCTATCTGGTGATTGCTGTTTTGAACCTTTATCAAATTGTCCGTCATGGCGGCATCCGCTTTAGGGCTGACAGTTTTCTGTTGCGTCCCTTGGGGGCAGCACTGATTATGGGTGCGGCGGGATATGTGTTTGCCACTTTTGTAACTCCGGTGCATATTTTAACGGACAGCGCCATCAACATCTGGATTCGTCGAGGATTGATTGCAGGAGAAATCGGTATCTGCGGCATCATCTATTTCCTTGCGGCATTTGCGGTCAAAGCCATCCGCAAAGAAGATGTGCTGATGCTTCCCAAAGGTGAAACCATCGCAAAACTATTGCGACTGAAATAGCAAAGGAGAAAATCTATGCGATTAGATAAGTATTTAAAAGTTTCCCGGCTGATTAAGCGCCGCACTGTCGCCAATGAAGCGTGTGATGCCGGCAGGGTTACGGTCAACGGAAAGGTTGCCCGTGCTTCCTATGATGTAAAAGTCGGGGATGTGCTGACCATTCAGTTTGGTGCCCGTCCCATCAGCGTTCGTGTGTTGGAAGTCAAGGAAACGGCGTACAAAGATGACGCCAAAACCATGTACGAGACTGTAGACTAAAAAACTCAAGAACGGCAAGGAAAACTCAATGTTTTCCTTGCCGTTCTTTATATTCTGATGCCCAGAATTGCTGTTTTTTCTTTGCGGTAAGCATCAAAGGTATCGTTGTCAATGGCATCACGGATTTCTGCCATCAAATTGTTGTAGAAATACAGGTTATGCATCACTGCAAGACGCATGGCAAGCATTTCTTTTGCCTTGAACAGATGCCGGATATAAGCTCTGGAAAAGTTTCGGCAGGTGGGACATTGACAATGCTCATCCAACGGTCTCTCGTCTCTTTCGTATTTGGCATTGAACAAGTTCAGAATTCCCTGAGATGTGAAAATATGTCCGTGTCTGGCGTTTCTGCTGGGCATAACGCAGTCAAAAAAGTCAACACCCCGTGCCACTGCTTCAATAATATTCACCGCTGTTCCTACCCCCATCAGGTAACGGGGTTTGTTTTCCGGCATGTGGGGGGTCACTGCGCTGATAATCCGGTACATATCCTCGGTGGATTCTCCCACCGCAAGACCGCCGATGGCATAACCATCAAGGTCCAGTTCCGCAATCTCTTGCATGTGCGCAATCCGCAAATCCTCATAGGTGCTTCCCTGATTAATACCAAAGAGCATCTGATGGGGATTCACCGTTCCCGGAAGACTGTTCAGCCGTGCAAGTTCTGCCTTGCACCGCTTTAACCAACGGGTTGTTCTTGCCACCGACTCCTGTGCGTATTCTCTTGCACAAGGGTTTTCAATACATTCGTCAAACGCCATAGCAATGGTGGAGCCCAGATTGGACTGAATCTGCATACTTTCCTCAGGCCCCATAAAAATTTTTCTGCCGTCAATATGGGAAGAAAAATACACACCCTCCTCCTTGATATTCCGGAGTTTGGCAAGAGAAAATACCTGAAACCCTCCGCTGTCGGTGAGGATGGGTCTGTCCCAGTTCATAAACTTGTGAAGACCGCCCATATCCCGCACCACATCATCGCCGGGGCGAAGATGGAGATGATACGTATTGGAAAGTTCTACCTGACACCCAAGATCTTTTAAGTCGAGTGCGGTGACAGCACCTTTGATTGCCGCCGCAGTTCCTACATTCATAAAAACCGGAGTCTGGACTGTACCGTGTACGGTCTGAAACTCGCCCCGTCTTGCCCGGTCATTTTGCTTTTTTAATGTAAACATAAGTACCTCATTTTTGCAATATTCTTTCGTTTAGTGTATCATGTTCCGATGCCAATGTCAATCATAACCCTTTACAAAATCCATCTTTCCTGCTATACTGCAGTTACAAGAAGGTGATAGAAAAATGAAAAAAATGTTATTATGCTTATTGGCATGTATTTTATGTTTAAGCGGAGTTTCTGTATTTGCGGATGGTTTTGCAGTTGTTGTGGACAACGTAGATGCAGTACCCGGAGAGACCGTGACCATCAACCTCTCTTTGGAGAATAACACCGGAATTCTTGCTGCACGGTTTCAGTTGACCTACGACCAAACCCGGTTGGAATTGGTGGGCGCAACCGACAAGCGTTTGCTTCCGGGCGGAATTTTCAGCAAGAGTTATGACACCTACCCCTACATTCTGCTCTGGAACAGTGCTTCTCCTAACAATATTACCGACGACGGTCCACTTGCGGAACTTCAGTTCAAGGTGTTGGAAACTGCCCCTGCCGGCAACGCCTTTGTGAACCTGACCTATCAGGCAGATGATGTGTATGATGTGGATTTGAACAACGTTTCCCTGACGGTGAAGAACGGCACCATCGGAATACTCGGTGGAATGGAACCACCTGCAAAAACGCCGTCTCCCACAGATGCCCCTTCAACCGGAACAGCCATCTCCGGTGGCGGAGGGGGTATTGTAAAGCCAACGGCTACAACCCGACCGCTGGTAACCCCTGCGCCTACAAATGCTCCTCAGGAGAAACCGGAATCCGTATTTCTTTTTGCTGACGTAACGCCGACAGACTGGTACTATCATGCGGTGCAATTTGCTTTTCAAAAGGGCATCACCAGCGGTGTTTCCGAAACCTCTTTTGCCCCGGAGGACACAGTAACCCGCGGACAATTTATCACTATGCTCTGTCGAGCTTTTCACATTCCCGAAATGGCGGGCGACAATTTTGCCGATTGCGGCAACACATGGTATACCGGCTATCTTGCTGCTGCAAAGCAACTGGATATTTCCGGCGGTATCGGTGACAACCGATTTGCACCGGAGACTGCAATCACACGGGAAGAGATGGTTACTCTGATTTATAATTACCTGAAAAACAAAGTGGCAACGGTTACGACAGAAACGGTCACCTTCCAAGATGATGCCCTGATTTCCAATTGGGCAAAAGATGCCGTTCGTTTTGCTGCTCACCGCGGGTATATCCGCGGCAAGGACAATCAATGTTTTGATCCTCAGGGAAATGCCACCCGTGCAGAACTTGCGCAGATATTTCTAAATATGCTCCAATAAAAAATATCCGAAGAGAAAAACTCTTCGGATATTTTTATTTCATAAACATAGCATCACCGAAACTGAAAAACCGATAGTTCTGTTCCACCGCTTCCCGATATGCGGCAAACACCTTATCTTTTCCTGCAAAGGCAGAAATCAGCATCAAAAGCGTAGATTCCGGCAGATGGAAATTGGTAATCAACGCATCCACCGCCTTGAACTTGTATCCCGGATAGATAAAAATATTGGTGTCTCCTGTTTGGGGTTTTACCGTTCCATCCTCATCCGCTACTGTTTCCAGCGTACGAACCGAGGTGGTGCCTACTGCCACGATTCTGCCGCCCGCCTTACGGGTTTGGTTGATGATTTCAGCCGCCTCGGGCGAGATTTCATATTGCTCGGTATGCATGATATGTTCTTCCACGTTTTCAACCGAAACCGGACGGAATGTACCCAGCCCCACATGGAGAGTCAGGTATGCCACCTGAACACCTTTTGCCTGAATCTTTTCCAAAAGTTCCTGCGTAAAATGCAATCCTGCCGTCGGTGCTGCCGCCGAACCCTCGATCTTGGAATACACGGTCTGGTACCGCTCTCTGTCCTCAAGTTTTTCTTTGATATAGGGAGGCAAGGGCATCTCCCCCAAACGATCCAGAAGTTCTTCCCAGACCCCCTCATATTCAAAACGGACAATCCTTTTTCCGTCTTCAATCACTTCCAAAACCTGGGCTCGGAGCAATCCGTCGCCAAACACAAATCGACTGCCGGGTTTGGCTTTTTTTCCGGGTCGCAGAATCACTTCCCAAGTGTCCAGTTCCAGTCGTTTCAGCAACAAAAATTCAATTTTCCCGCCGCTTCCCTCTTTACAGCCGTAAAGTCTTGCCGGGATAACACGGGTGTTATTCATCACCAGACAATCACCCGGCTTCAGGTAGTCTGTAATTTCCCGAAATATACGGTGGGTAAGTTCGCCGGTCTCCCGCTCCATAACCAAAAGTTTAGACGCCGTCCGGTCGGAGAGCGGCGTCTGTGCAATCAGTTCCGGTGGGAGGTCATAGTAAAAATCTTTGGTTGTCATCGCTTGTCCTCCATCCATCAATAAGCGTTTTCCAAATTGGTGCCGGGGAAATAATGGAGCAAAATCTCCACATAATCAAAGCCTGCCTCTGCCATTCCCTTGGCACCATACTGGCTCATGCCTACGCTGTGTCCCCATCCGGTGCCGTCAAAACGAAATCCGGTCAGGGTTCCCTCGTCCGCCTTTTTCTTACTGTATGTGGTCTGTGTCACACCGTCGCTGACTGTAATCAGCGCTGTGGTCACATTGCTTCTTCCGGTTGCGGAAAGAATCACCAGAGACGATACGGGGAAGCTTCCGGTCTTGGTTCCGTCAGTAATCTGTACATCGGAAGGAATTTTCTGTCCTCCCTCATAGATTGGTTTCACCGTAAATGCCTGACTTTTGGTTACGGTGTTAAAAAGGGTTCTGCATCCCTCACGTTGAAATACTTTAGACCCTTTACTGCCTGTCACTTCCATTTTCAAAACTCTGCCGTTTTCGGTGTATTCCAGTACCTCAATTTTTTTCACATCGCCTACATCATAGCCTTTGTTCCGCATGATGGTAGTAGCCTCTTCACAGGTCAAAGTTCCGCTCCAGATCCCGTTGGTCACCGATGCGGTATCCTCATAGCTGTTATCCACGCTGATCAGATAGGGAACGCTGTTTCCCCAAACATGTTTCACATCCTCGGTGCGTTCTCCCATAGAAGACGAATAATACAATTCTGCCAGTTTGCCCCCGTAGGTCAATACCTGACGGGTGGTTTCATCCACCGGGGCAAAGGATTGTTCCGTCTCCACACGGGTACCGGAATACGCCTGACAATGGACGCCACTACATAAGTCAAAACCGTCGGATGCATGCTTATCAAGATGTACTGTCACATAGTTTCTGGCACAGACTGCCTGGGCTTTCAATGCGTTTTTGTGCCAGGATGCACTCATCTCACGAGAGACTACACCGTAAAGGTAGTGATCCAGAAACACCACATTGACCACCGTCATTCTATCTCCATCGGCAGTACAGTCTACGCCGCCCCGGTATTCCACCCCGTCAATTTTCAGTTTCTGCTCTTTGCCGGAAGCGTTGGGTTTGATTCCCACACTCTTGAGTGCCGAAGCAAGCATTACTCCCGTTGCATCAGCAATGGATATGCCATCCTCCGCCATGGAAACGGTTAGTTTTTTCTTGTCAGTTTCCTGATTCAGGCTGAATTCTCTGCCGTCATACTTACCAATCTGGAACCCGTTTACAGATTCCAGCACGACAGATTTGGGTGCACCGTTTCCGTACATCAGTCCGATTCTCACAAACTGGGGCAGCGTATAATCTGCGTGCACGCCAAGAGGGTATACTGTCAAAAGAAGAACACAAAGAAGTAAACACAAACCAATCCGTTTTTGCATCTTCTTCACAACCTTTCTTTTTTCATTACAAATATTTTACCATAAAAAACAGAAAATTACCAGACATTTTTTGCAGATTTCGGCAGGATTTTCTCTTTTGTATAGCAAAATGACAGTTTCTTGACCGTTTTTTCCATGAAAAATAGGGGTTTTACGGGTAAAAAAGATTTGACAACTACCATGGATTGGCATATAATAGATATGATATAGAGATTGATGATCCAGAACATGAGGAGGAAGATATCATGAAACAGTACAAAGTTGGAATTATCGGAGCAACCGGTATGGTTGGACAGCGGTTTATCACCCTGATGGAAAACCATCCCTGGTTCTCTTTGACCTTGCTTGCCGCATCTCCCAGAAGCGCAGGCAAAACATATACCGAAGCGGTGGGCAACCGCTGGGCAATGGCTACCCCCATTCCCGATGCGGTAAAAGACATGATTGTTTACGATGCGACTGCGGATATTGAAACCATCGCAAATCAGGTAGACTTTGTGTTCTGTGCCGTTGATATGAAAAAAGACGAAATCCGCGCGTTGGAAGAAGCGTATGCAAAGGCAGAGTGTCCGGTGGTTTCCAACAACTCCGCACACCGTCACACCCCTGACGTTCCTATGATTATTCCGGAAATCAATCCGGAACACGCAGAAATTATTGCTGCACAGAAAAAACGTCTGGGCACCAAACGCGGTTTCATTTCCGTAAAATCCAACTGCTCTTTGCAAAGTTATGTACCTGCCCTTCATCCTTTGATGAAGTACGGCATCACACAGGTTCTCGCCTGCACCTATCAGGCAATTTCCGGTGCCGGAAAAACTTTTGAGACCTGGCCGGAGATGGTGGATAATGTAATCCCCTACATCGGCGGCGAGGAAGAAAAGAGTGAGATTGAACCTCTGAAAATCTGGGGTTCCATCGAGGGCGACCAGATTGTAGACGCAACCGCACCTGCAATAACCACCCAGTGTCTCCGCGTTCCCGCATCGGATGGTCACATGGCTGCCGTTTTTGTGAAATTCGAAAACAAACCCACCATTGACCAGATTAAAGCAGATTGGAAAGCATTCAGCGGTGAACCTCAGGAACTGGAACTGCCCTCTGCTCCCAAACAGTTCCTCCATTATTTTGAAGAAGACAATCGTCCCCAGACGAAACTGGACCGCAATCTTGAGGGAGGTATGGCGGTTTCTGCAGGTCGTCTGCGCGAAGATTCCCAGTATGATTACAAATTTGTGTGTCTGTCACACAACACCCTGCGCGGTGCTGCCGGCGGTGCAGTCCTGATGGCTGAACTGCTTGCGGCAAAAGGTTATTTTGATTGATTCGGAAAGGAGCCGATACTATGAAAACACCTATTTTTACCGGTTCTGCTGTTGCATTGATTACCCCTTTTAATGAAAACGGAGTGGACTTTGCAAAGTTGGAAGAATTGCTGAACTACCATGTAGAAAACCACACCGACGCAATCGTAATTTGCGGTACCACCGGAGAACCCTCTACCATGCCTGACGAGGAACATCTTTCCGTTATTCGTTTTGCGGTAGAGAAAATTGCAAAACGGATTCCGGTTATTGCAGGTACAGGAAGTAACGATACCGCTCACGCTATCCACCTGAGCAAGTCAGCCGAAGAAGCAGGCGCCGACGGCGTTCTGGTGGTTGCACCTTACTACAACAAGACCACACAGAAGGGGCTTTGTGCACACATTGAAGCAATTGCCAATGCCATTTCTATTCCTATGATTTTGTATAATATTCCCGGACGCACCGGCGGTCTTGGATTCTCTCTTGACTCTTTGAAGAAACTTTCCAAACTGCCCAATGTAGTCGGCGTCAAGGAAGCAACCGGCGATCTGGCGTTTGCAGCTGATATTGCAGCAAATACCGACCTTGCCATCTATGCAGGCAACGATGACATTATTGTTCCTATTATGTCTATCGGCGGACAGGGTGTTATCTCTGTACTTGCTAACGTTATGCCTCAGGAAACCCACGATATCTGTGCCGACTATCTGGCGGGTAATATCGAATCTTCCAGAAAAACATTTTTAAGCCTTCTGGATCTGGTTCATTCTCTGTTTATTGAGGTGAACCCCATTCCGGTTAAGACCGCTATGAATCTGATGGGATTTCAGGTTGGCAACCTCCGGATGCCCCTTTGCGACATGGTAGAAGAAAATCTGGAGAAATTGAAGGCTACTTTGAAGGCACATGGTTTGCTGAAATAAGAAATTCAGGTGAAACAAATGATAAAGATACTTTTAAGCGGTGCAAGCGGGAATATGGGCAAAGCCGTAACCCGTGCAGTCGCTCAAAATCCCGACGCGACGATTTGCGCCGGATTTGATATCCGGACGGAGCCTACGGCTGAATTCCCGATTTACGACGATTTGTGTTCCGTTACCGAGCCGGTGGATGTGATCATTGATTTTTCGCATCCATCCATGCTGGACCGGATTCTGGATTATGCTGTAAGCAAAAAAATTCCGGCGGTCATCTGCACCACCGGACTTTCTGCAGAGCAGGTTTCCCGTATTCAGTATGAGGCAAAAAATATCCCCATCTTCTTCTCTGCCAATATGTCTCTTGGCGTAAATCTTTTGATTGATTTGGTTGCCAGAGCGTCCAAGATTTTAGAAGATACCTTTGATATTGAAATCATCGAGAAACATCACAATCAGAAACTGGATGCGCCCAGCGGAACTGCACTTGCCATTGCCAATGCCATTTCTGACACTGTTTCCTATGAGGCGGAGTATACCTATGACCGTCATTCTGTCCGCAAAAAGCGTGACAAGCGGGAAATCGGCATTCATGCCGTGCGGGGTGGTACCATCGTGGGTGAACATGAGGTTCTGTTTGCCGGCACCGATGAGGTCATCAGCCTGAAACACACCGCCACATCAAAAGAGGTGTTTGCGGTGGGTGCCTTGAAAGCATCGTTCTTCTTAAAGGAACAAAAGCCGGGACTTTATGCAATGAAAGACCTGATTGCTGCACAGTAGAAAAAAGCCTGTCCTGCCCACCGGCAGGAAAAAGGATACGCTGTGGGCAGAAAGGCGGTGCATGATGATACCAACCATTACAGATATTGCCTACTTGGAAGATGTAGCACTGGTCACGGTGAACAATATTCCCAATACTCCCCAAAGTCTTGCATTGATCTTAAAAGAAATTGCCAGCCGTCAGGTTACGGTGGATATGATTTGCAAGACCGCACCCTACAAGGATAGGATTAACCTTTCTTTTACGGTACCGCAGGAATCCTTATCACAAGTGATTGGTGCAACTACTGAATTCAAAAAGATGAACAAGGAAATTTCCACCGAGGTAAACGGAAATAATACCAAGGTGATTCTGTCCGGGGCGGGCATGCGCAACACCTACGGCGTTGCGGCAGAATTGCTGTCTCAATTGGCAGAAGCGGACATCTCCATCAAACTGATTACTACGGGGGAAACGGAGATTTCCTGTTTGATTGACATCAAGGATATCGACAAAGTAAAAGAGTTACTGAAATAGCAAGAAACGGCAAGGGATTCCTTGCCGTTTCTTTATAGTTTTTCAAGTATCGCTCTGGCACTTGCCTGATCGGAGCGTAAAAACCGGTTCATCATGGTCAGGCACTCGGTATCTCCCACCGTCAGATAATTATTCTTCTCTTCACAAGAGAGGGTAACCTGAAAGCCCATATCCTTTAATATTTTCACCGATGCCTGACTGATTCCTCCAAAGGGATAGACAAAGGTCGTGGGGGTATAGCCGGTATGTTCCTGCATCTCTTGTTGCAAAAGTCCCAAGTCTTCCCTGAGCACCTTTTCGTAGGCTTCATCGCTTTCTCCCAAACGCTTTTTGGCACCGTTTCTTGCACCTTTGTTTTCGTGAAGATTGTAACTGTGATTTTGAAATTCCACCAAGCCGGAATCCATCATTTCCTTGACCTGTGCCCAGTTTAAATTAGAATAAGTCGGATTTTCGTCCGGCTTTTGGGTGAACAAATCGGTGTATTTTCCAATAATAGAGATAACCGCTTTCATTTCATATTCTTTAAGCAAGGGAAACCCGTAATAGTAATTATTGTAGTTGCCGTCATCAAAGGTAAGCATTACCGGTTTTTCCGGCAAGTCTTCCTCTCCTTTCACATAGGCAATCACATCTTTCACCGTAACGGTCTGGTATCCGTTCTCCTTAAGATACTTGAGGTCATCTTTCAACATCCGGACAGAAATCACAAACTTGCTTGCATCGCTGTCTTTTTCACAAATGCCGTGATACATTAAGATAGGAAGTTCTTTTCCTCCCACCTTGCCGGAAACCGGAAGTTCTTGTCCTCCTCCTGCGTATTGAGCAGTCATCATAATGACCGCAAGCAGAAACAAATACAGCAAAACGGTACGCATCCGTATCACAAACATAACAATCACCTCAAGGTATGGTATGAGTTTATCTTACAGCGTATGCCATCTTTTTGGAAATTCTTATTCTTTTTTTGCTTTTTCCCTTTACAAATCCAAGAATATGGTATAAAATATATAGGTTAATAAGCATGAAACGGAGGTGCTTTTTACATGTATCAGAAAGTGTCAACCGAACTTTCCTTTGTTGCCCGCGAAAAAGAAGTGGAGAAATTCTGGAAAGAAAATGATATTTTTGTAAAGAGTATGAAAAATCGGGAGGGGCAGGAGAATTATACATTCTTTGACGGGCCCCCTACTGCAAATGGAAAACCCCATATCGGGCATGTACTTACCCGTGCCATTAAGGACTTGATTCCCCGCTACCGCACCATGAAAGGCTACCATGTTTTGAGAAAAGCAGGTTGGGACACCCACGGTCTGCCGGTAGAACTGGAAGTAGAAAAGGCTCTGGGTATCAGCGGTAAGCCTGAGATTGAAAAATACGGCATTGAAGATTTTATTAAAAAATGTAAGGGCAGCGTCTTTACCTATCAGAGTGAATGGGAGGAAATGAGCGACCGTGTCGGCTTCTGGGCGGACATGGAAAGTCCTTATGTAACCTATCACAATGATTATATTGAATCTGTATGGTGGGCACTCCGCCAAATCTGGGACAAAGGTCTCCTTTATAAGGGGCACAAGATTATGCCATACTGTCCCCGTTGCGGAACTTCTCTTTCCAGCCATGAGGTTGCTCAGGGTTATAAAGATGTCAAAGAGAATTCTGTCATTGCCAAATTCCCCATCAAGAGTGCAGAGGGCGAATATCTTCTGGCATGGACAACCACCCCTTGGACCCTTCCGTCCAATGTGGCACTCTGTGTCAATCCCCATCAGACTTATGTGAAAGTTCAGGCAGAGGACGGCATTTATATTCTGGCACAGGCACTTTGTGAAAAAGTATTTGCTGACCAGTCTCTGACCGTTCTTGAAACCTACATCGGTACCGACCTTTGCGGTATGGAATATGAGCCGCTTTATACCTTTGTTGAGCCTGAGGGCAAGGCATACTACGTGGTTGCAGATAATTATGTTACCATGGATGACGGTACCGGTATCGTTCATATTGCACCGGCATTCGGTGAGGACGACTCCAGAGTAGGTAAGGACAACAACCTGCCCTTTATCAACCACGTCAATACCCAAGGTAACTTTATTGACGGTTGCGGCGAATGGAGCGGTATGTTTGTCAAAGATACTGACAAACTGGTTATCCGCGACTTAAAAGAGAGAGGGCAATGCTTTGCCGTTATCCCCTTTGAACACAGTTATCCTTTCTGCTGGCGTTGTGATACACCGCTTTTGTATTACGCGTGCGATACCTGGTTCATCAAGATGACCGCTGTCCGTGACAATCTTCTCAAAAACAACAACACCGTCAACTGGTTGCCTGACAACATCAAGCACGGACGGTTCGGCAACTTCCTGGAAAACATCATTGACTGGGGTCTGTCCCGTTCCCGTTACTGGGGAACTCCCCTTCCTATCTGGGAATGTTCCTGCGGTCACCGTCACGTGATCGGTTCCATTCAGGAACTGAAAGAGATGGGAATCAACTGTCCTGACGACATTGAACTGCATAAACCCTACGTAGACCAGGTAAAACTCCGTTGTGAAAAGTGTGGCGGAGAAATGACCCGTGTATCCGAGGTTATCGACTGCTGGTTTGACTCCGGTTCCATGCCCTTTGCACAATGGCATTATCCCTTTGAGAATAAGGAACTGTTTGAGCAGAACTTCCCCGCTGACTTTATCAGTGAGGCTATCGACCAGACCAGAGGTTGGTTCTATACCTTGATGGCAATTTCTACCCTGCTCTTTGACAAGGCTCCTTATAAGAACGTTGTAGTTCTGGGACACGTACAAGATGACAAGGGTATCAAGATGAGTAAGCATAAAGGCAATGTCATCCTGCCCATGGATATCCTCAATGACCAGGGAAGCGATGCGGTACGTTGGTACTTCTATTCCAACTCTGCGCCCTGGCTCCCCAATCGGTTCTCTGCGAAGAATGTTTCAGAGTCTCAGCGTAAATTCCTGGGCACCCTCTGGAACACCTATGCATTCTATGTGCTCTATGCAGAAATTGACCAGTTTGACCCCACCCAGCATACGCTGGATATCAACAAACTTTCCGTTCTGGATAAGTGGATTCTTTCCAAACTGAACAAGTTGATTGAAACGGTGGACAAAAATCTGGAAAACTACCGCATCACCGAAGCAACCCGTGCTATGAGCGAATTTGTTGACGAACTGAGCAACTGGTATGTACGGCGGTGCCGGAATCGTTTCTGGGCAAGCGAACTGACTGAGGATAAGATCAGTGCTTACATGACCTTATATACCACTTTGGTTGAATTTTCCAAGGTATGTGCACCCTTTATCCCCTTTATGACCGAGGAAATTTATCAGAATTTGGTGCTTTCTGTTGACAAGACTGCTCCGGAAAGTATCCACCTTTGCGATTTCCCCAAGGTTTGCGATGGATGGAACTTCCCCGAAATCGAACAGGACATGGACGCTATCCGCAAGACCGTTATGCTGGGCCGTGCATGCCGGAACGAGGCGAACATCAAGAACCGTCAGCCTCTTTCCAAGTTGTTTGTACAGTCTGCATCCAACATCAACGAGGCATACAGCGACATTATCCTGGAAGAGCTGAACATCAAAGAGGTAGCATTTACCGAAGATGCAGGTGCCTTTATCACCTATCAGTTCAAACCCCAGATGCGTACCATGGGTCCCAAATACGGAAAACTGATGCGTCCGATCTTTGACGAGATTGCCAAGATGGACGGCGCCGCTGTCATGGCACAATTAAACAGCGGAGATGCGCTGAAATTGACCGTTGAGGGTACCGATGTGGAAATCAACAAGGAAGATGTCCTGATTGATACACTGCAGAAAGACGGATTCGTATCCGACAGCGATGCCGGATTTACCGTAGTTCTGGACACCAACCTGACCGACGCCCTGATTGAAGAGGGTTATGTCCGTGAGTTTATCAGCAAGGTACAGACCATGCGGAAAGACAGCGGATTTGAGGTTACGGACCGGATTCTGGTTCAGTTTGGCGGCAGTGATTTGATTGCAACCGTTGTCAAGAACAATGCCGAAGAAATTAAAGCACAACTTCTTGCCGACACCTTATCTTCTGATGCAACAGATGGTAAAGACTGGAACATCAATGGAGAGAATGTTGTAATCTCCATCACCAAGATATAAACAAGAAAACCTCCGGGAAATCCCGGAGGTTTTTTGTTAATCCTCATCACTGATATAAATTTCTTCTGCCTCAATATGTGCTTGTATTAAAATGTCAATTGCTTGTTGCGTATCATTTCTCTCCTGCAATGCATCAATGGCATCTGCCATGGCTGCAAACAGTTTGAAATACAGCCGCTCGAAATCAACCACATCTATCCCTCCCCAAATAAAAAATGCGTGACCCTTCGCAGAGCCACGCATAAAAAACGCAGAGGCTATCTCGAAAAGTCACCACAACTTATATACCATAGCACAAGAGCACAAGGATAACGAGATAAGCATACGCTTTTTACATAGCGTACACCTTATGCTCTCATATATGCATAAATGTAATGGCTTACATTCAATGATATTATAAATTGTGGTAATTATAGTATATCACAAAGTTTTACAAATTACAAGCAAAAAAAGCGTGACTCTTTGCAAAGCCACGCATAAAAACGCTGTCTCTTCAAAGGTTACCACACTTTTTTTTGCCCTGTATACGCATAATACCTAGACGAAAGACAGGTGAAGAAAAACAACGCTTTTTTACAACAACTGTTTTCTTAATTCTTCGCCGCTCATAGGGCTGAGATATGCAGGAGGAATATCCAGAACGGTTTTGCAACCTGCGACGCCCTCTGCACCCAACCGATATGCAGCGCGGGCATAGGCTACCAGCACCGATGCGGTAAATTCCGGATTGGAGTCCAGTTTCAGGCTGTATTCAATCAAATTGGTATGCTCTTTGTCGATACCGGTCTGTCCGCTGCGAATCACCACGCCCCCATGGGGAAGTTGGCTATGGTCTCTTGCCATCTCCTCTTTGGTGATAAAGTGGACGGTGGTTTCATAATCAGCAAAATAATTGGGCATGGTTTTGATTTCCCGCTCAATCCGCTCAAGGTCTGCACCCTCCTCTGCCACCACAAAACATTCTCTGGTATGTTTTTCTCCGGTGGTCAAATCCGGCATGGTTCCGCCTCTTACTGCGGAGATAGCCTCCGGTCTTGGAATGGTATACTGTCTGGCATCCAGCACCCCGTCAATACGGCGTACTGCGTCAGAATGGCCTTGGCTGACGCCTTTACCCCAGAATGTGTAATCCTTTCCCTCCGGCAAAATGGCACCCATATACATACGGCTGAGAGAGAACATGCCCGGGTCCCAGCCAACAGAAATAACACCTACTTTTCCGCCCTCTTTGGATGCGGTATCCACCTTGGAAAAATGCTCGGGAATCTTTGCGTGGGTGTCAAAACTGTCCACCACATGAAACAGCCGTGCATACTTTGGGGTTTGCTCCGGAAGGTCGGTAGCACTGCCTCCGCAAAGAATCATAACATCAATTTCATTCTGCATTTTTTCTGCTTCTTCTATTGAATAAACCGGAACATCCGGCGTCAAAATCCGGACAGTTTTGGGGGCTCGTCTTGTAAATACCCCCTTAAGTTCCATATCAGGATTCTGCATCAGGGCACATTCTACCCCTCTGCCGAGGTTTCCGTATCCTAAAATTCCAATTCTCATGAATCGTCACTCCTTTTCTGCTATTATATACCCATCCTGTCCCAAAGTCAAGAAAGGGAGAATGGTGAAAATCCATAAAATTTGCAGTTCCCAACATTTATTTATGCAAGCCTTTGACAACCGCAACATTTTGTGTTATGATAAAAGATAAGGCATGAATTACAGAATTTTATTTCTGTTTTGGAGGTAGTTTGATGGCTAAAAACAATTACGAATACGACAATACCAGTATATCCGCCTTAAAAGGTGCGGACAGGGTTCGCAAACGCCCTGCGGTTATCTTTGGTTCTGACGGCATTGAGGGCTGTCAGCATTCCATGTTTGAAATCCTCTCCAACTCCATTGACGAAGCCCGTGAGGGTTACGGCGATGTGGTGGAAATTACCCGATATCTGGATATGTCCATTGAGGTTGCGGACTACGGGCGTGGAATTCCGGTGGACTACAACGAAAAAGAAAAACGATTCAACTGGGAACTGGTTTTCTGTGAACTTTACGCCGGAGGCAAGTACCAGAACAACGCCGGAGGAAACTATGAGTTTTCTCTGGGTCTGAATGGTCTGGGCGCCTGTGCAACCCAGTACAGTTCTGAGTATATGGATGTTGAAGTACTTCGTGATGGGCATAAGTTCAACCTGCATTTTGAGCGTGGCGAAAACATCGGCGGTCTGGAAAAGACCCCCTTCCGTCACCGTCATACCGGAAGCCGTATCCGTTGGAAGCCGGATTTGCAAGTATTTACCGACATCAACATTTCTCTGGAATTTTATCAGGATGTGCTGAAACGGCAGGCAGTTGTCAATACCGGACTGAAATTTGTCCTGAAAAACGAATCCACACCCGGTCATTTTGATACCTTTGAATATTACTACGAAAACGGTATTGTAGACTATGTCAAGGAACTGAGCCAGGAAAAAGAAATGACCTCCGTCCACTTTATCGAAACCGAGCGGAAAGGCCGTGACCGTGAGGATTTGGATGAATATAAGGTAAAGATGAGTTTTGCCTTTTGCTTTAACAATGCTGTGAATGTTCTGGAATACTACCACAACTCCAGTTTTCTGGAGTATGGCGGTGCCCCCGATAAAGCAGTAAAAAATGCCTTTGTTTATGCCATCGACCAATACATCAAACAGAATAACAAATATACCAAAACCGAAAGTAAAATCCAGTTCTCCGATGTGGAGGACAGCCTGATTCTGGTCAGCAACTCCTTATCTACCATGACCAGTTACGAAAACCAGACCAAAAAAGCCATCAACAACAAGTTTATTCAGGATGCCATGACCGAGTTCCTGCGGGAACAACTCAGCATCTACTTCATTGAAAATAAAATGGATGCGGACAAAATCTGTGAGCAGGTTTTGGTCAACAAGCGGAGCCGTGAAACCGCAGAGAAAACCCGTGTCAACATTAAAAAGAAGTTGAGCGGTAACCTGGATGTGGCAAACCGTGTGAAAAAGTTTGTGGACTGCCGGAGCAAAGATGTGAGCCGGCGTGAGGTTTACATCGTGGAGGGTGACTCTGCGTTGGGTGCCTGCAAACTGGGACGGGACAGCGAATTTCAGGCAATCATACCCATCCGCGGTAAGATCCTCAATTGTTTGAAAGCAGAATACAACAAAATTTTCAGCAGTGATGTCATTGTGGATCTATTAAAGGTTTTGGGTTGCGGTGTGGAAATCAGCACCAAGCACAACAAGGAGCTAAACTCCTTTGACCTCAATAATCTCCGGTGGAACAAAATCATTATCTGTACCGATGCCGATGTGGACGGATACCAGATTCGTACTCTGGTCCTGACCATGATTTACCGGCTTGCTCCTACCTTGATTGAAAAAGGGTATGTGTATATTGCAGAATCTCCCCTTTATGAGATTACCCATAAGGACAAGTCCTACTTCGCCTTTAACGAAACCGAAAAAGCGGACATCCTGAAAAAACTGGAGGGTAAAAAATACACCATTCAGCGAAGCAAAGGTCTGGGTGAAAACCAGCCTGAAATGATGTGGGAAACCACCATGAATCCCGAAACACGGCGGTTAATCAAAGTAATGCCCGATGATATGGAAAAAACCCAACAGATGTTTGACCTGCTTCTGGGCGACAATCTGGCAGGCAGAAAAGAACATATTGCCAATGTGGGACATCAGTTTATTGACCTGACCGATGTTATGTAAGGAGTTTTGAAATGAAACAACCGATTATTGAAGAACAACAAATCACCGATACTCTGGAACAAAACTATATGCCCTATGCCATGAGTGTCATTATCTCCCGTGCAATCCCCGAGATTGACGGGTTTAAGCCGTCCCACCGCAAACTCCTTTACACCATGTACAAAATGGGGCTGCTCAGCGGAAACCGCACCAAGTCCGCCAATGTAGTCGGACAGACCATGCGATTAAACCCCCACGGCGACCAGGCGATTTATGAAACCATGGTGCGTCTTACCGAGGGAAACGGTTCTCTGCTTCTTCCTCTGGTAGATTCCAAAGGTAACTTCGGACGCCAGTATTCCCGGGATATGGCTTACGCCGCATCCCGTTATACCGAGGTCAAACTGTCCAAGGTGTGCAGTGAGATTTTTCGGGATATGGACAAAAACACCATTGACTTTGTAGACAACTATGACGGCACCATGAAAGAGCCGGTTCTGCTTCCTACTACCTTCCCCAATGTGTTGGCAAACCCCAATCAGGGTATTGCAGTAGGTATGGCGTCCAATATCTGCAGTTTTAATCTGTGTGAGTTATGTGAAGCCACCATTCTGGTTATGAAAGACCCGGAGGCTGATCTTCTGGATGTAATGCCGGCACCGGATTTTCCCTTTGGCGGTTCCATCATCTATAACCGGGAAGAAATGCGGGAAATCTACAAAACCGGCAGAGGCAGTTTCAAAATGCGTGCCAAGTATACCTATGACAAAAAACAAAACTGCATTGATATCCATGAGATTCCCTACACCACTACCGTAGAGGCAATTGTTGAAAAAATTGTGGATTTGGTCAAGGCAAACAAAATCAAAGAAATCTCCGACATTCGTGATGAGACTGACAAAAAAGGTCTCAAACTGACCATTGACTTAAAGCGGGGGACCGACCCTGACAAACTGATGGCAAAACTTTATCGGATGACACCTTTGCAGGATAGTTTTGGCTGTAACTTTAATATTCTGGTAGAGGCTTCTCCTCTGGTGTTGGGTGTCAACGACATTCTTTGTGAATGGTTGCGGTTCCGCCGCAGCTGTGTGCTCCGCTCTGTTGCCTTTGATATCGGCAAAAAGAGTGACAAACTGCATCTTCTGGAAGGTCTGCGTTTGATTCTTCTGGATATTGACAAAGCCGTTAAAATTGTCCGCGAAACCGAGGACGACGCTCAGGTTGTTCCCAACCTGATGGCAGGGTTCGGTATTGATGAAATTCAGGCTGAATTTGTGGCAGAGATTAAACTGCGGAACCTGAACAAAGATTACATCTTAAAACATGTGGATGAAATCGAAAAACTAAAAGAAGAGATTGCCGACCTTGAGAATATTCAAAACAGCAAAGCACGGGTCAACAAATTGATTGAAAAACAACTGCGGGAGGCTGCCAAAAAGTATGGCACCATCCGTCGTACCGACCTGATTGAAGAATCCGACATCATTGATGACAGCAAGGAAGAGCAGACGGTAGAAGATTACGCTCTGAAACTCTTCCGCACCAAACACAATTACATCAAGAAAATATCTCTGGTATCTTTGAGAACCAGCGGTGAACAACGACTGAAAGAAGAAGACGAAATCATTCAGGAAATTGATGCATCCAACCGCAGTGAACTGTTGTTCTTCAGTGCAAGCGGTGATGTATACAAACTTCGTGCCAGCGATATTCCTGACGGCAAGGCAAGTCAGTTGGGTGAATTTATCCCCAATCTTCTGGGTATGGCAGAAAAAGACGAGATTGTAGGCATGATTTTAAGCGGTGATTACAGCGGACATCTGCTGTTTGCCTTTGAAAACGGAAAGTGTGCAAAAATTCCCCTTTCCAGTTATGCCACCAAATCCAACCGGAAAAAACTTACCGGCGGATTCTCCACCAATTCGCCTTTGGCTGGTATGTTATATCTGCCTGAGGATGCCGAGATTATGTTAATCAGCACCGCCGATAAGGCATTGACCGTACATACAGAAAAGATTCCGGTAAAAACAACCCGAAGCAGTCAAGGCGTCAACGTCTTTACATTGCGGAAAAACGCTACCGTAAAACAAGTGACACTGGCAAGCCAGAGCGGAATCGGGAACACCTCCCATTACCGGAGCCGGAATATTCCCGCCGCCGGCAGTATTATCCGCGACGCGGACAAAGGGATTGAACAAATCGGTTTTGACTTTGGAACAGACGAATAACAAAAGAGCAAGGAACATAGTTCCTTGCTCTTTTGTTATTCGTCTTCTTTTCATGTTTGGCGAATCAATACCTTAGCAACCCGTCTGCCATCCAGTTCCTTCACGATAACATGAAGGGTTTCCGTTTCAAACACATCGCCGATTTCGGGAATCTTTTCCAGTTTTTCCATCACCCAACCGGAAACGGTATTCTGTTCCGTCTCCTCGGTGCAGTCAAACAGTTCCAACACTTCTTCAATGGGTGCACTGCCGGAAATCAGGTAATCTCCGCCCTCCAGCCGTTCCACATCCTCTACCACATCATCGTGCTCATCCCAGATTTCACCAACCAGTTCCTCCAGGATATCTTCCATGGTGACAACGCCCATGGTTCCGCCGTATTCATCTGTCACAATCGCCATGTGGGATTTGTTCTTCTGGAGATGTTTAATCAACTTAGAAATCTTAATGGAATCCGATACAAAAACCACCGGTTTGATAATATCCTCCATGGTTTGACCTTTGGTGCGAATCATCACAAAAAAATCTCTCTGGTGGATAACACCCACGATATGATCGATGGTCTCTCTATACACAGGAATGCGGGAAAACTTGGTTTCCATAAAAATATTGTAGATGGTCTGATGATCTTCCTCGATATCAACCGCAGTCAAATCCACACGGGGGGTAAGAATTTCTCCCGCCTCCATATCGTTAAACTCAATGGCACTTTTGATCAGGTCACCCTCTTGCTGGTCAATACCACCCTCGCTCTGGGCTTCCTCCACCATGGTCAGCAGTTCCTGTTCGGTAATACCCCGATCTTCTTTGGTGCGGAAAATTTTGTTCAGCAAAAGTTTCCAAAGACCAAAAATGTAGTTAAACGGCGCAAGCACCGTCATAATCACCCGAAGAATAGGTGCTGAAAACATAGCAAAGGTTTCCGGTGACTCTTTTGCCAGACTTTTTGGCGAAATCTCGCCAAAAACCAAAACCAGAATCGTCATCACAATGGTAGAAAGAGTGGCGCCGTATTCCTCTGAAACTTTCAAAAACAAAACGGTGGCAATTGCCGATGCCGTGATGTTAACCACATTGTTTCCAATCAAAATACTGGAAAGCATTTTATCATATTCTTCCGCCATGCGAAGTGCAAGTTCCGCCTTTTTGTTACCGGATGCGGCAAGATTTTTCAACCGAATGCGGTTAAGTGACGAAAACGCCGTTTCTGTTGCAGAAAAAAATGCTGAACATAGGATAAGTACTGCAAGCCACAGTATCAGCCCCGTGCTACTGTCCATAAGGTATAAATTCCCCCTAAATATAAATTCACTACATTATAGCATATTGTATCATACCTTCCATAGTTTTTGCAACATATATTTTTTGAAACTTTTCAAACTAAAGATGTAAAAAACAAAAGGAGGTCTTAAAGATGAATGAAACTGATTTTGTAAGAACCTATTATCCCATTTATGCTTTGATTTCTTACAATCCGCAACTGTTCATGCAGTCAGATTCCATGCTCTCGGTTATTCTGCCCGACACGCTTTCAAAAATACAAAAAGAAAAATAATTTTTGCGCGGACAGCTTTGTTCTGTCCGCATAAATTCTTTTTGTCCGGTACATAATTGTAAAAAAAGAAAGGACTTTTGCCATGGCACAGTATATTATCACACCTCAGAATCCCATCTCCGGTACGGTCTCTATCAGCGGAAGCAAAAATGCCGCGCTTCCCATTCTTGCCGCAGGTCTTTTATCCCGGGGAGAATCGGTTTTTACCAATGTTCCGTCGGTATCGGATGTCCATAGTATGTGCCATTTACTGTCTTCTATGGGAGCAACTTGTACACCCCTTTGTGAAAATCAGGTTACCGTCTCACTATCCTCTGATGTCCGGCGGAAAACGGCCCCTTTAGAACTTGTGGGGAAACTGCGGGCATCTTTTTTAATTTTAGGGCCTCTGCTGGCGCGGTGGGGAAAAGTCCGTCTACCCTTGCCGGGAGGCTGTCAAATCGGTGCAAGACCCATTGACCTGCACCTGAAAGGGTTCTCTGCCATGGGGGCAAAAATCCGTCAGGGGCACGGTTATGTGGAGGCTGTCTGTGACCGATTGAAAGGATGTAACATTTATCTGGATTTTCCCAGCGTAGGAGCAACGGAAAACCTGATGCTGGCGGCTTGTCTTGCCGATGGAACAACGGTAATTGAGAATGCTGCGGCAGAGCCTGAAATTATTGACCTTTCCCGTTGTCTGACCGCCATGGGAGCAGAAATCTCGGGAGCGGGGAGTGATACAGTGCGTATCGTAGGAAAGAAAGAACTTTCTCCCTGCACCCACAGCATTATCCCCGACCGAATTGAAACAGGGACATTTTTAACCCTTGCCGCCGCCTCTCACGGGGATCTGACTTTGACCAATGTCCATCCAGCCCACAGCAAGCCAGTACTTGCCAAACTGGAGGAAATGGGATTTCTGGTGGAAATGGGAGAGGATATGCTCCACATTGCACCCTGCGAGCGGTTTCGGGCGGTGGATATTAAAACCCTGCCCCACCCGGGATTTCCTACCGATATGCAAGCTCAGTTTATGGCACTATTGAGTGTGGCGGACGGCACCGGTCTGGTGGTGGAAACTGTGTTTGAAAATCGGTTTATGCAGGTGTCGGAACTTTTGCGGATGGGTGCAAAGATTAAAATTGACGGGCGGACTGCCGTCATTGACGGAAGCCGGAGGCTGAGCGGTGCCAGAGTCCGTGCCACCGACCTGCGTGCCGGCGCCGCCTTGGTGATTGCCGCCGTTGCCGCTCAGGGCGAAACAGTGATTGACGATATTGAACATCTGGAGCGGGGATATGCAGATTTTGAGAAAAAACTACAAAGCATTGGTGCTTCGGTGAGAAAGACAGAATAAGAATGGTTCTTTCGGGAGATACTGACAGAAAAGGAGATGAGTTTATGATACACAATGATACCATTGAACTTTTGAAAGAATGCAATGCCGGCGTGAAAATGGGAGTAACCTCCATTGACGATGTACTAGACAAAGTCAAAAGTGAGAAACTAAAAGGCATTCTGCATTCCAGCAAAGAAAAACATCAAGAACTGGGAAGCGGTCTTCATGAATTGCTGAACCGGTACGAAGAATCCGGAAAAGATCCCAATCCCGTGGCACGGGGCATGTCCTGGATTAAAACCAATGTAATGATGAGCATGGATGACAGCGACCGCACTGTGGCGGATTTGATGACCGACGGGTGCGATATGGGTGTCAAATCCCTCACCCGGTATCTGAATCAATATCAGGCAGCGGATGAAGATTCCAAAAACATGGCAAAGGATTTGATTTCCTTAGAGGAACGTCTCCGCAAAGATTTGCAACCGTTCCTGTAAACTATGAGGGGGGGTACTCGTACCTCCTTTTCTTTTTTGTAAAATTTCATAGTTTCTTAACAACTTTATCCAAAGAGTTTGGTAGAATACATCTTGCACCTATTTTTTGTTTGTGATACAATAAAAAAACCAATATGATTTCTGTCAGGAGGTATTCTAATGGCTGATTGGTTCCGTAAATTCAAATCGTCCGACGGGGAGTCCCCCGCTGAGGACTTTATACTTACTCCTAAGGAGACACCCCGTGATACATCTATGGATGACACGGGAGAGATTCCCTGTATTTATGATGAGATGCTGAATCCTGCGCCTCAAAAAAACAAAGGGAAAAAGGGGCTGTTGTTTGGCAGTATTGCTGTTATCGGCGTTATTCTGGTTGCTGTGATTCTCTGGGCATCAGCGGTTTTAGGGAATCCCTTGCGGGGATACGCTGAAACATCTGTTGCCAAAGGCAGTGTCATTGACTCTTTTCAGGTTTCCGGCACTCTTTCTGCCGCTGCCAGATACGAAATTACCTCTCTGGTTGCAGGAAAGGTTGCCGTCTCCGGTTTTGAAGTAGGCGAGCGTGTCAGCGCGGGTTCCGTCCTTTATCAATTGGACGATACCGAAGCAAAACTTGCTCTGGAGCGTGCCAAAGCACAGTTGAATCAGGCACAGTATGCAAATACCACCACCACCGTCACCGACAGAATTTACGCCCCTGCAGATGGCACCATTTATACGGTGAACATCCGTCCGGGCGGCAGTGTTTCTTACGGACAGGTGGTTGCTACCATAAAAAAAGAAGATGAAAGCACTGTTGCGATTACCTCGCCTTATGCAGGTACCGTTTCTTCCGTTTACGCAACCGAAGGAAAAGCCGTTTCCATCAACAGTCTGATTGCTGCAGTTACTTCCGTCAAAGAAACCGGACAGGCTCCTGTTTATGACCGGGCAAGCAGCCAGTTGGATGTACAGGTCGCAGAAGCACACCTGAAAAACTTTACCATTACCTCCCCCATTGACGGCGTAATTGTAGAAAAGAACACCAAGGCGGGCGATAATGTAGGGGTTACCGATACCCAGAAACCCATGATGGTGATTCTGGATACATCTTCTTTGAAATTCAGTTTCCGTGTAGATGAATATGAACTTCGTGATATTGAGCAGGGAATGCTGGCGGTGGTCAAGACTGAATCCATGCCCGATGCAAGCTTTTCAGGAGAAATCACCCGTATTTCCGCTGAGGGAATCCCTGACGAAAACGGCAAGCCATTCTTTGATGTGGAAATTACCGTAACTGAACCGGGAGATTTGAAGCCGGGTATGCAGGTAACTGCAACGGTAATTCGGGATTCTGCCAACAACACCATGTATCTGCCTCACAAGGCATTGATGGAGGCAGACGGTCAAACCGCTCTGGTTCTGGTGAAAAACCCGGTAAACAGCATTCACATTGACATTGACAATGCCATGGATGAATCCCTGTCCTATCCCTGGATTCAGGTTCCCAAAGGTTGCAAACTGGTACGGGTAAGTTACGGCGTAGCAGATGACACCAATGTGGAAATTCTGTTTGGATTGAAAGTTGGCGATGTGGTTGTTTACAACCCCGATGCAGAGCCGGTAGACCTGGCTCCGGCTGTTACACCCAGTCCGGACGGTGTAGAAATCACGCCGGATGTAACCCCCGGTGAATTCTTCTTATAAACCATAAAGGAGCAGTCAGTTTGACTGCTCCTTTGTTTTCTTATAAACCCAACAACACAAGATCGCCTGAATGATGGCAGTTACTATCCACGACACAGGATAGGACAGATACAAAGATTCCAACGTGTGTACCGAGGCAAACACCACCAAAATCCAACCGATACGGATGCCGCACACCCCCAGAATGGATGCAAACATAGGTACCAGAGAAGTTCCCATCCCTCGTTGGGCACCTACCAGAACATCCATCAATCCGCATGTGAAATATAGGGGCAGTAAATACCATAATCTGGTGATGCCGTAGGCGATAACCTCTTCTTCGCCCGGCACATACAGGGTAAGCAACGGTCTGCCGAACGCTCCCAGAATGATGCTGAAGAAAATGCCGATTATCGTTACCTGCAAACAACCGGTGAGAATAATTTTTTTCACCCGTTTTATGTTTCCGGCACCCACGTTCTGTCCAACAAAGGTAATCATGGTCTGATGTACCGCATTCATAACGATGTACACAATATCACCGATGTTTCCTGCCGCTGCATTACCGGCAACCACAGCATCGCCGAATCCGTTGACCGCGGTCTGCACCAGTACATTGGAGATAGAGAATACAGTTCCCTGAATGCCTGCGGGTATACCAATTTGAAATATCTTTCGCATATATTTTCCGGAAAATCGGATTTTCCGAAACGAAAATCGGATTTCCTGTGTTTTATTTGCCAGAAAGTACAGAACCAGAACCGCAGAAAGTGCCTGGGCTACGATGGTGGCAATTCCCACGCCGGCAGCTCCCAGATGGAACACAATCACCAGCACCAGATTCAGCGCTACATTCAAAATTCCGGAAACGGTAAGAAAAATCAAGGGGCGTTTAGAATCTCCCGTTGCTCTTAGAATTCCCGCTCCGAAATTGTAAACCAGATTGGCAGGCATGCCCAGAAAAATAATTGTCATATACAGTTCTGTTTCATCCAGAATATTTGCCGGCACATCCATCATAATCAGCAAGTTTCTGCAAAACAGAACACCCACCACTGCAATCAACACACCGCCAAAAAGGGCAATACCCATTGCGGTATGAACGGCTTTATCCAAGGCGTCCTTGTTGCCGGCACCCAGATATTGTGCCGCACAAACCGAAGCACCTGCCGACAAACCAATAAACAAATTGATAAACAGATTGCTGAGAGAACCGGTACTGCCTACTGCAGCCAGGGCTTCTTTGCCTGCAAACCGACCAACCACAATAACATCTGCCATATTGTAACAAAACTGCAGAAGTCCGGTGAGGATAATCGGCACCGTAAACCAAAATAGATTCCGCCCCACAGGGCCGTCTGTAATTCTTAAAGATTGTCTCATGTTTCGTCACCCGTTTTCATTGTAAACCCCGAAAAAGATTTTGTCAATGAAAGTCAAAGAAAATTCTTGTGTAATTTGACGCAATATGTTACACTATATATAGTATCAGTCAGAAAGGATGAATTGTATGTCGAAACAAATTCCTGACCAACATGTGGAAAGACAGTATCTTGAAAATTTGAAAGAATTGATTGCCTATGGAGCAGAGGCTTATGCGGAGAAACTTGCGTTCCGGTACAGAGAGAACGGCTCCATTGTAGATATTACCTTCCGCCAGTTTGCAGAAGATGTTTATGCTTTTGGAGAATATCTTTTAGATGCAGGCTACGGAAACGGTGACCGCATTGCATTGCTGGGTGAAAACAGTTATCCTTGGGTTGTTACCTATTTTGCAGTTATGAACATCGGTTTGGTTCTGGTGCCTATTGATAAAGAACTGAAATCCAGTGAGATTGTGCATTTGCTGAATGATAGTGAATCCGCCCTTTTGGTGCATGCAGATTCCAAGTCTGCCTGCGTTCAGGAGATGCAGGAAATCGGTGTAAAAACCCAGAACTTCCTTTGTATCGAAAAGGATTTTGCCGATATGGTACAAAAGGGTAAAGCACTTCGTGAGTCCGGAAGCAACCAATACGACAATATCGTTATTGACCGGGAAAAGATGAGTGCCATCATTTATACCTCCGGTACTACCGGCGACCCCAAGGGTGTTATGCTCTGTCACAAAAACCTGGCAAGCAACGCTTACCATGCGATGTCTTGTATGATTATTCCTGAAACCACTTGTGCCATTCTTCCCTTAAATCACACCTTTGGCGCTATGGCAAGTATCATTTGTCAGTTATGGATGGGACACACCATCTTTATTAACAACAGCCTGAAAATGGTATTGAAAGATATTCAGGATGCAAAACCGGGTCACATCTCTGTTGTTCCCCTTTATGTAGAGAGTTTCTACAAGAATATCTGGAAAGGTATTGACAAACAAGGCAAAACCAAATTGGTAAAAACCATGATTGCCATCAGCAATGCTTTGCGAAAAGTGGGCATTGACCTGAGAAAAAAATTGTTCAAATCCATCATTGATAACTTCGGCGGTAATCTGGAAATGATTATTTCCGGCGGTGCACCCATCGCGGACAAGTACCTGAAAGGGTTTGACGATATTGGTGTTACCATCATCAATGGTTACGGTATTACCGAATGTTCACCCATCGTTGCCCTGAACCGGAACAATAATATCCGTCACGGCACTGTAGGAAATCCCGTCCCCACCACCCAGATTAAGATTGAGAATCCCGACGAAAACGGCGAGGGTGAAATCTGGGTTAAAGGTGATATTGTCATGCTGGGATATTACAACAAGCCGGAAGAGACCGCAAAGGTAATGAAAGACGGCTGGTTCAACACCGGCGATATCGGAAAAATGGAAGACAACTTCCTCTCTATCACCGGACGAAAGAAGAATCTGATTATCTTAGGCAACGGCAAAAATGTATATCCGGAAGAGATTGAAACCTTGATTTCCTACATAGACAACGTAACCGAGGTGGTTGTCTATCAGGAAAACGAGATGATTGTTGCAGAAATTTACACCAATGCAGAAGAAAATGTGGATGCAGTCAAGGCACAAATCAAGGAAGATATTCTTGCCATGAATCAAAAACTGGCGTCCTACAAACAGATTAAGAAAGTGAAATTCAGAGATTGCGAGTTTGTAAAAACCACCACCAAAAAGATTAAGAGAAATCTTATCAAGGTGTAAGCAATGAAGAAAAAACTGTTGCTCTCACCCGCAAACTTTCTTTTACTGACATTGGCTGGCTGTATCAACGCATTCGGCGTTACCATGTTTTTGGCACCGGTCAACTTGTATGACAGCGGTATTTCAGGAACATCCATGCTTCTCTGGCAGTTAACACCGGAGGCATTTACCCTATCTCTGTTTCTGTTGATTCTGAACCTGCCTATCTTCCTGTATGGACTGAAAAAACAAGGGATGGAGTTTACCGTCTACTCGGTTTATGCGGTGGTGATTTATTCCTTAGCGGCATTTTTTATCAACGCTTTTTTCCCCACAGACCCTTCCTTAGGTTCCCATTTTGCAGGAACAGACCTTTTGTTATGTGCCGTGTTCGGCGGCATCATCTCCGGTATCGGCAGCGGTCTTACCATTCGTTTTGGCGGTGCCATTGACGGGATTGAAGTTCTTGCGGTCATCTTTGCAAAGCCGATTGGTATCACAGTTGGTACTTTTGTCATGCTTTACAATGTTATTCTCTATATTGCCGGCGGTATTTTGCTCCACAGTTGGAGTCTGCCTCTTTACTCTATTATCACCTATGCCGTAGGGCTTAAGACCATCGACTTTATTGTAGAGGGTCTTGACAAAGCAAAAGCAGCAACCATCATCACCGAAAAACCGGAAGATATCGGCAAAGCTCTTTCCGATACCTTTGGCTCCGGCATTACGCTGGTTCCGGCACAAGGCTACTATTCTGCAGAACATAAGACCATGATTTACTTTGTAGTCAACCGGTTCCAGATTGCGAAGATGCGAACCATTGTTCATGATCAGGACCCGCAAGCATTTATCTCCATTACCGAAGTGGCTGATGTATTCGGTAGCGGAACAAAATAAGCAAAAATCGTAGTGCAGACAAACTGCACTACGATTTTTTTATCGCAGATATAACCGATATACTTTGTCAATGGCAAGTTCCCGTTTCCACAAGGCAAGGGCACGGGGATGTTCTTTCACCTGTGCTCCGTTTTTTGCAAGAGGAAGCGTTGCTGTGGTTTTGGCGTGATGAAGAATCTTCTGTCCGGTCTCATTGAAATCCAGAATCCGGATATAGGCAGGTTGCATCCGGCTATCTTCTTTGGTGATGCCCAGATAAGCATTCAGCAAAATTCTGCGGATACGGCTGAAAGCATAGCGTTTAGATTTTACCCCTTGAGCCGTTTCCTCCAAGGTTTGATGCTCAAAAGCACTTCGTAGCACTGCATATTCCAGTCCTTCCGAGACATCGGCAATCTTTTCCAGTTCTTCCGGTGTTTTCATGCAAAGTGATGCCAGAACCGCCCGTTCAAATTCCTCTGTCCTAAAGGTCTGTCCCGATTCATATATTGGATGGGTAGCAGTTGGCAAATACTGCAAAAATTCTTCTCCCTTTTGTATCTTCTCCCGTATGGCAGAACCGGAGGCGAACTCGCCATTTCCATCAGCATCATGATGTCCTACACCTTTTCGCAAGATCGCGTGGGGTTTGATATTACTGTGATTGCGGATTAACGCTTTGCAATATTCTACTGCCAGAATGTTATTGGGTTGACTTAAAATCTCCGCCGAAGCAGGGCCCAGAATTTCCTCTACTGCTCGAGAACGGGCAACCGCAAAGGAAACGCCCTCCTCCAAATAGCCTTTGATCGCCTGGGAGAATGCCGTATCCTCACGGGCAAGCACCATGGCAATCTGCATCAGCACATCGGTATCAGGACATTCTGCACCAAAAAATAAAGTATCCACACAACCAAGGGCATGCAAAGTTGCCACCGCATTGTTGGCATACCGTTCTGCCGATTGCAACGTCTGTACCGCAGGAAGTTCCAGAACCAAGTCCATGCCGTTTAAGAGGGCCGCTTTTGCCCGTTGTTGTTTAGGGAAAAGGGCAGGTTCTCCACGCTGAACAAAATTCCCGCTCATGATTCCCACAACGCCGTCACACCCCAACTGTTCTCTTGCTGTTTTCAGTTGATATGCATGACCATTGTGAAAAGGATGATATTCACAAACCACCGCTGCAATCTTCATTTCATGCCCTCCTTCTTCAAAAAAACGGAAAAATTTCTCTTTCTTTTATAAGTATAGCACAAATTTTGTATTTCTCAAGAAAAATTTGCAAAATACTCTTGTCTAAACATTTTTTAGGGTGTATAATAAGTCTGTATGTGTTAAAATTCTACATAAAGTGAGGTAAGTTTTCATGGCAACATTCATGGAAAAAATCAAGGCTCTGGCTAAGGCTGACAAAAAGACTGTCGTTCTGGCAGAGGGCGAGGACCGCAGAATGGTACAGGCAGCAGATACCATCTTAAAAGAGGGTTTTGCTGACATCATTCTGCTTGGTAACGAAGCAAAAATCAAGGAGATTTCCGCTGATTTGGATTTGTCCGGTGCAAAAATCATTGATCCGGCAACCAGCGAATTGACCGCTGATTTTGCAAACAAACTCTATGAAATGAGAAAGGACAAGGGTATGACCCCCGAGCAGGCGTCCGAGACCATTCTCAGCACGCTGTACTTTGGCTGTATGCTGGTAAAAACCGGTATGGCAGACGGTATGGTTGCAGGTGCAGTAAACTCCACCGCAAACGTACTGCGCAGCGCTCTGCAGGTTATCAAAACCGCGCCCGGCATCAAGGTTGTATCTTCCTTCTTCCTGATGATTGTTCCCGACTGTGAATACGGCGAAAACGGAACCTTTGTATTCTCCGATTGCGGTCTGAACGAATATCCCGATGAAGAAAAACTGGCACAGATTGCAGTTTCTTCTGCAAACTCTTTCCGTTCACTGGTTGGTGCTGAACCGAAAGTTGCTATGCTTTCCTACTCCACTTACGGCAGTGCAAAATCTGAACAGGTTGAAAAAATCCAGAAGGCTACCGCCATCGCAAAAGAACTGGCTCCGGACTTGAAACTGGACGGCGAACTGCAGTTAGACGCTGCCATCGTTCCGGCAATCAATGCCTCCAAGGCACCGGGAAGCCCGGTTGAGGGTAAGGCAAATGTCCTGATTTTCCCCAATCTGGATGCAGGTAACATAGGCTACAAACTGGTACAGAGACTTGCAAAGGCTGAAGCGTACGGTCCTTTGACACAGGGTATTGCAATGCCGGTCAATGACCTTTCCCGCGGATGTAGTTTTGAAGATATTGTTGGTGTGACCGCATTTACTTGCGTACAGGCACAACAACAAAAGAAATAGAAAGGATGAGTCAAATGAAAATTTTGGTTATCAATGCAGGAAGTTCCTCTTTGAAATATCAGTTGATTGATATGGAGACCGAAGCAGTTCTTGCAAAGGGTGCTTGTGAAAGAATCGGTATTCCCGGTTCCAAACTGACCCACAAGGTTTCCGGCAAAGAGGATTTTGTAAAAGAAACTCCTATACCGGAGCACAAAGTTGCCGTCGAACTGGTGATGGAAGCACTGATTGACGCTGACCATGGTGTCATCAAGAGCACCGACGAGATTGACGCAGTGGGCCACCGTGTTCTCCACGGCGGAACCGTTTACTGCGATTCCATCGTTGTTAACGAGGATGTAAAGCGGATTATCCGTGAATACTTTGACTTAGGTCCTCTTCACAATCCTGCAAACCTGACCGGTATTGAAGCTTGTGAAGCAGCAATGCCCGGCAAAGCCAATGTTGCAGTATTTGATACCGCATTCGGTATGGCTATGCCTGAAAAAGCATATACTTATGCAATTCCTCACGAATATCTGGAGAAATACAGCATCCGGAGATACGGATTCCACGGCACCAGCCACAACTTTGTTTCTCACGAAGCAATTCAGTTTGGTGCATTGGGCGACAATGCTAAAGTCATTGTCTGCCATCTTGGTAACGGCGCCAGCATTTCTGCCTCCATCGGCGGTAAATGTGTAGATACCAGTATGGGACTTACTCCTCTGGAAGGTCTGATTATGGGTTCCAGAAGCGGTGACATTGATCCTGCTGTTGCACAGTATATCTGCAACAAAGAAGGCAAGGATATCAACGAAGTGCTGAATATCTTTAACAAGCAGTCCGGTATTTTGGGTATGAGCGGCGGTATTTCTACCGACTTCCGTGATGTACAAAAGGCTGCAGACGAGGGTAATCACCTTGCAAAAGTTGCTCTGGACGCATTTGCTTACAGAGTTGCAAAATACATCGGTGCTTACACTGCTGCCATGAATGGCGTTGATGCCATCGTATTCACCGCAGGTGTTGGTGAAAACGATGCAAGAATGCGCGGACAGATTATGGAATACATGGGTTATCTGGGTGCTGCCATTGATGAAGACATCAACAAGGCGTCCAGAGGCAAAGAGGCGGTTATCAGCACCGCTGACAGTAAAGTCAAGGTTATGGTTATCCCCACCAACGAAGAGTTGATGATCGCTCGGGATACTGCCAACCTGACTGCTAATCTGTAAGACCATGGACGATAAACTGCTCCCCTATGATATGCTCCCTGACGAACAGGTTGTAGAACTGTCGGCAGAGGGCGACAAATTGGCAACTGAGTACATCCTCTCCAAGTACAAAAATCTGGTGCGCGCCCGCGCCAAGGATTATTTTCTGGTAGGGGCGGATCGGGATGACCTGATGCAAGAGGGGATGATTGGTTTATTCAAGGCCATCCGCGATTTTGATATCACCAAACAGGCTTCCTTTCGGGGGTTTGCGGATGTGTGCGTGAAACGGCAGATTTTAACCGCTGTAAAAACCGCCACCCGTCAAAAGCATCTTCCTCTCAACTCCTATGTTTCCTTAAACAAGCCGGTTTATGAGGACGACACCGAACGAACCCTTGCCGATATTCTGGTGGAACAGGAATCTACCGATCCGGAAGAAATGATGCTTCGCCGGGAACGGGCAGAGGCAATGGAAACCGAAATGGCTGAAAAACTAAGTGCTTTGGAACGGACGGTACTTTCCCTGTACCTGACCGGTATGGATTATCGGGAAATTGCAAAGACCATGAATCGTCCTCCGAAATCCATTGACAACGCACTACAGAGAATCAAGCGGAAATTATCTGAATAGTATAAAAATTCCTCCTTGGGGCAAACTGTGATAGAATCAAGTTTGCCAAGGAGGTTTTTTTATGAAAGCGTACATTGGAATTGTAGATGTGACTGCACGGGAGATCTTGGATTCCAGAGGTAATCCCACCGTAGAGGTTGAGGTATTTGCCGAAGACGGAGTGTTGGGACGGGCGTCTGTGCCCTCCGGTGCATCTACCGGAGCCTTTGAGGCTTGTGAATTACGGGACGGAGATGCCCGCTACGGCGGAAAAGGGGTACAAAGGGCAGTGGACCATGTGAACGGTCCCATTTGCGAAACATTGCTTGGCATGAATATTCTGGACCAGATTGCCATCGACCGAGCATTGATCGCCCTTGACGGAACCCCCAATAAATCAAACTTAGGCGCCAATGCCATCTTGGGGGTTTCCCTTGCCTGTGCAAAAGCCGGCGCAATGGCAGTGGGTGAAAGTCTGTATCAATATTTAGGAGGTGTACATGCCCACACCCTCCCTGTTCCTATGATGAATGTGATTAACGGAGGTAAACACGCCGACAATTCCCTTTCCTGTCAGGAGTTTATGATTATGCCGGTAGGCGCCTCTACCTTTCAGGAGGGTTTGCGTTGGGGTGCACAAGTCTTTTACACCCTGAAAGAGATATTGAAAGAGAGGGGACTTTCCACCGCCGTTGGAGACGAGGGCGGATTTGCCCCCAATCTGGATGGTGACGAAGACGCGGTAAAACTTTTGGTAGAAGCCATCGAGCAAGCCGGATTCCGACCGGGAACCGATTTCAAAATCGCCCTTGACCCTGCCTCTACCGAAATGCAGAACGAAGCACGGAAAAAGGGTGCGGAACACAGTTATTATTTCTGGAAACAGGATAAGATGCTGACACGGGAGGAGATAGTGGACTTCTGGGCAGACTGGGCAGAAAAATACCCCATCATTTCCATCGAGGACGGTATGGCAGAAGAAGACTGGGAGGGCTGGTCAATGCTCACCAAACGCCTTGGCGATAAGGTACAGTTGGTGGGGGACGATTTGTTTGTCACCAACCCTGCAAGGATTCGTACCGGAATTCAAAAAAAGACCGCCAACGCAGTCTTAATCAAGGTAAACCAGATTGGAACTCTGACCGAGACCATAGAGGCAATTCAACTTGCCAACCGTGCCGGCTATACCGCCATCATTTCTCATCGAAGCGGTGAAACCGAGGACACCACCATTGCCGACCTTGCTGTTGCCTTGAACAGCGGACAAATCAAAACCGGTGCCCCCTCCCGTACTGACCGGGTGGCAAAGTACAACCGCCTCCTCCGCATTGAAGAAGAACTTGGCAGCATGGCACAATATCCCGGAAAAGATGCGTTTTTTAATCTGTAAACCAAAGAGCCTTCCACAAGGAAGGCTCTTTATTATTTTACAATTGGTTTTGCATTCTGGAATTGCGGTTCACAGGTTAAATTCACGCCCAGACGGCGGAAAACCTTTTCATCTACCGAGGACAGAATCACCGAAGAGTGCAGTTCACACCCCCGTAATTTGCCCAGTTGTTCCATGCATTTTTCTGCTTGCGGGTCGGTTGCCGCACAGATAGAAAGTGCAATCAGTGCCTCATCGGTATGAAGTCTCGGATTGCGGTTGCCCAAATGCCCTACTTTCAAATGCTGAATGGGTTCAATAATCGTCGGTGCAATCAAATGAACAGCATCGTCAATGCCTGCCATGGTTTTCAGTGCATTCAAAAGGAGTGCCGAGGACGCCCCCAGCAAATCCGAAGTTTTTCCGGTTACGATGGTTCCGTCCGGAAGTTCCATTGCTGCCGCCGGCGCACCGGTCAGTGCCGCTTTCTGCAACGCCGGAGCAATCACATCTCTGTCATGGACGGTGATGCCGGCTTTCTTCATCAAAAGTTCCAGTTTGAGTATCACATCTTCGGAAAGGAGACCTTTTCTCTGGTCGCACAATGCGGTGTAATACCGACGGAGAATTTCCTGCCTTGACGCCTCACATACCGCACCATCATCCACAATACAGTTACCTGCCATGTTAACACCCATATCGGTAGGAGACTTGTAGGGGCACTCGCCTAAAATTTTCTCAAACATTGCAGTCACAACGGGGAAAATCTCCACATCACGGTTGTAATTGACCGTGGTTTCACCGTAGGCTTCCAGATGGAAGGGGTCAATCATATTCACATCGTTCAAATCGGCGGTTGCCGCCTCATAAGCAAGGTTCACGGGATGAGAGAGGGGAAGATTCCAGATGGGGAAGGTTTCAAACTTGGCATAGCCTGCCTGAATCCCCCGTTTGTGGTCATGATACAACTGGGAAAGACAGGTTGCCATCTTGCCGCTGCCCGGTCCGGGCGCGGTAACTACCACCAGTTCTCTGGTGGTTTCGATATATTCATTCTTGCCATAACCATCGTCGCTGACGATTTTTGCAATATCAGAGGGATATCCATCAATGATATAATGGCGGTATACCCGAACGCCCAATGCTTCCAGACGTTTCTGGAACGCTTCTGCAGTAGGTTGTCCGCAGAACTGGGTCATCACAACACTGCCCACATACAATCCAATCATACGGAAGCAGTCAATCAGCCGGATCACATCCATATCATAAGTGATTCCCAAATCGCCCCGCAGTTTGTTCTTTTCGATATCGGCAGAATTGATAACAATCACAACCTCCACCCGTTCCTTCAACTGCAGTAACATTCTCAACTTACTGTCAGGTTGAAAACCGGGCAGAACCCTTGACGCATGATAATCGTCAAAAAGTTTCCCGCCGAATTCCAGATACAGTTTTCCGCCGAACTTGGAAATCCGCTCACGGATATGTTCCGATTGCATCCGCAGATATTTCTCGTTATCGAATCCCATTCTGGTCATGACAAGACCCCCTTACTCTCTTTTGTACTCTCAACTTCTTATTATACAAAAAAAGTTGCTATCTTGCAAGACCTGAATGAAAGAAATTTTATTTTTTCCACCAACCCAGTTGATACGCCGTCCATGCAAACAAAGCCTCGGTTGCCCAGCCAAGCACCCATGCAAGATAGACACCGTTCATGGAGAATTTGTCAATGAAAAGAATGGTATATAACATCTGGGATACCGAGTAAATCAGACTGGAAACCACCAACAGCCGAACTGCACCGGTTCCGCGGAAAAAGGCATGAAACAGATTGTCGGTCATATCTAAAATAGCAAAAGGCAGAAAAAACCTGGCAAAGGAAACCGCATAGGCAAGCGCCTCCGCCCCCTCACCTTTGGGGAAAAACATCCGGCAAACCGGTTCTGCAAAAAAAGCACAAACAAGGAGCATCGGCAAGGTGAGCAGAAATCCCTGCAACCACCCCACATGGTAGCCTTTCTTCAAATTCTCCTTTTTCCCTGCGCCGATACATTGTGCCGCATAATTACTGAGGGTTTTGGCTGAACTTTGATAAATACAGTTGTTCAGGGTATACACCCGACGGGCAACTACATAGCCGGCAGTCGCCGTGCTGCCAAGCCCGTTAATCATAGGTGAAATCATCATCGTGGAAGCATAGAGAATCATCTGCTGCACCATATTCCATGAGCCGTATGTAAAAGATTTTCGAAAGGAACTTTTATCAAAAATTACCCGATGTTCCCCGACGCCCAGTTGCTGGAATATCTTTTTCATTTTGCTCCAGAGAAAAATATCGGCAACCAATGCGGATACCACCGTGGAAACGGCAACACCTGCAACACCCCACTCAAGCACGGTAATGGTAAAAATATTACCTACAACATTCAAAACAGCCGAAAGCAGAGACATCCAGAACTGAAAACTGCTGGCGCCCATGGCCTGCATCATAAAAATCAAAGCTACCTGCAGAAGAATCAACCACATACCCCAGACATAGATCAAAAGATAAATGGATGCATTCTGCCGAATCATAGGATCCACCCGAAACCATTCCAGAATCTGAGGGCAAAACAGCGTGATACCTGCCGCCATAATCAACGCCGCTGCCATCAGCAAAACAAGATTGTTATATACCATGGTTTTCAGTTCCCGCATCCTTTTCCCGCCAAACAACCGCGCCGAATAAATAGATACGCCGGTGCTGTATCCCCAGAAGATACAAGAAAGGAAGGTAATCAAATCTCCGGTTGCACCAAGGGCGGCAAGTCCGTCGCTGCCTAAAAATTTTCCTGCAATCATGGTGTCGATGGTGTTGTATGCCTGAGACAACAGTCCCGACAGCACAACCGGAATGGCAAACAGAATAAAATTTTTATAAATATTGCCCTCTGCTAAATTTTTCATGGTATCGCTTCTTTCTCTTGACTTTTCCCTGATAAACTGTATACTATTATATAGACTTTCTCAACATTTTTCAACTATGGGCAAAATATTGTCAATTTCTCAACATTTCTCAAGAGGTGAGGGTATGCATCAAAAAGAACGAATCAAAGTCATTTGCGAACTGCTGGAAAAAAACGGCTATGTAACAGTACAATTTTTAACCGAAGAGCTCCATTACAGCAGTGCAACCATCAATCGGGATTTGAATGTCATGCAGGCACAAAAACTGGTCAAACGCAGTTACGGCGGGGTTGAATTAATAAAATCCCGCGCGGTGCCCCTTTTGTTCCGATACAACAAAATGCGGCCTGCCAAGAACAAAATCGGGAAAAAGGCGGCGGAGTGGATTCATGACGGAGACACGGTTTTTATTGACTCCTCTACCACCGCCCAATATATCGGCAAATACATCACCGACCGAAAAAATCTGACCGTAATCACCAACAACATGGCACTTGCCTCTTTCCTAGGAGAACATGCCATCAATGTTATCTGTCTGGGCGGGAAAATTGTAGAGGTTCCCTCCATGCTCTGCGGAGATGAGACAGTAGAACAGGTACGGCGATACGGTGCCGATAAAATGTTCTTTTCCACCGGCGGTTGTTGCAAAGACGGAAAGATTGTCAGCGGCGGTGTGTATTACCTGATGCACAAAGAAATGTTTGCCCACAGCAATCAGCATTTTTTCCTTGTAGACCATGAAAAAATCTGTGACAGTGCCAAAGAATATATGGGCACTATGGACGATGTAGATTATGTCATCAGCGACTTTTGTTTTGACGGGGATATGAAAGACCGCTACAAAAACACCACCTTTATTGAGGTATAAAAAACTATAATGCTGTAAACAGAAAACCTCTCAAACGCATAAAATGCTGTTTGAGAGGTTTTTTGTTTATATCTTCCAACAAATTCTTTTTGTTATTCGCAGAAATCTTCTTCGTCAAGGTCGTCAACGGTGACTTCTACTTTTTTCCCTTTATGGAACAATTCCGATACCTTGTCAATGGCCTCCGGTGCCATATCCAACAGACGGTCATAAATGCCGTTCTGGGGGGTAATGGAAAGCATCCGGATTTTACCGTTGCCTACCACCAGAAACGCCTCGGGGGTCAGAGAGATACCGCCGCCGGTACCGCCGCCAAACATATCTTTGGGGGCTTCCCCATGTTTGCCGCTACGGAATTTCTCGAATTCGCTTCCGCCTACACCAAAACCAAGTGCTACCTTGGAAATAGGAATTATTACCGTACCATCAGGGGTGGTAATGGCATCGCCTACGATGGTATTCACATCAATCATTTCTTTCAGCCCCTGAAGTGCTGTGTACATAATTCCCTCAATGGGATGTTTGTTTTCTGACATGTTCGCCACTTCCTTTATCTTTATCTTTATTATTTCTCAGATAAGTAACCGCCATACGCAGGCATTCTTTGAATCCCGCATGAATAATATGCGCAGGTCTTATCTTAATTATACTCTCAAGTTCTGCATCAAACCGTTTGGTGTTAAAATCCGCCTGCATGTCCACCTGCGGATATTCCATCCGAAAATATCGGCAGAGAATGGGATACACCGCTCCGATTGCCGACCACGCCGCACCATAAGCCATTCCGGTATGTGCCGGATTTCCCGTGCCGAATGTCAGGTACAATCGGGTGTCACAAATCTCAATCTTGTACCGCATGCCGTCAAACAACGCCCGAAAGGTTTCCCTTAATTCTTCCCAAAGTTCCAGATACTGTCCCACAACAGTCCGAATACCATCGCTTTGATAACCGCCCTTTTCCTCGTCGTAGATTTTTTTTGTATCCGGTTTCCACCGACCGGAAAACCTGTTTTCTTTTTGTGGCTTGTTCTGCTTACTCTTGGGTTTTTGGGGTTTGGGCACCGAGAAGTCACGGTCAAACAAAGTCCGTCTGAATCCAAATCCACGCAGTTCCAACACCAAGCGACGTTCTTTCAAGCGAAGATAGATACTCCAGCGGTGCCAGATTATCGCTATCAACAGGACGACAACTGTCAAAAGAACCGTCAACAAGCCAACCCATACATAGCGCATACGCTATCCCGCCTCTCTGTTACAGCAGTTCTTCTTCCGGTTCCTCCTCGGCAGGTTCCAGAGGAGGGAGCATGCCGATTTGTTCCGCATCAATATCCATGCTGATCTGTTCTCCCTCACCCTCGGGACTTCCAAAGGATTCAAATTCCGGAAGTTCTTCCAAGGTTGCCACGCCGAAACATCGTAAAAATTCCTGCGTTGTGCCAAACAAAATGGGTCTGCCCGGTGCGTCCAGTCTGCCTTTTTCTTCTATCAGATTCCGTTCCATCAAGCGATTGACCACATAGTCACAGTTGACGCCACGGATATGTTCGATGGTGCTTCTGGTCACCGGTTGCTTATAGGCAATGATGGCAAGCACCTCAATCGCTGCATTGGAAAGACTTTGTTTCCGTCTGGGTTCTGCCAGCATGGCAACGTAATCGTGGTATTCACCACGGGTACACATCTGGTAACTATCCTCCATACGGATGATATGAATGCCTCTCCGTTCAAAGTTGTAGGAATCCATCATCTTTTGCAGAATCTCCCGCAGGGATTTTTTGTCCACATCCACAATGTCTGCCAATTTCTCCAGTTCCACCGCATCCCCTGCGGAAAAAAGAACTGCTTCCAAAATCGACTGTATCTCTCTGATTTCCATAACATTAATCCTCTATCATCGTCCAGTCCCCGTCACTTGCCGTATCTTCACGGAAAATCTGAGGATTGGAAAAATCTTCGCTTTCTGTATATTCTACCCGAATCTTCTTTAATTTAATCAATTCCAGAACAGCAAGGAAAGATGCCACCGCTTCCGGTTTGGACTTGACGCCGGCGAACAGTTCCTTAAACTTCATCTTGCTCTTCTTCATCAGCCGTTTCCAGATGCCGATTACCTTTTGCCGTACCGAAACTTTCTCATGTCCCACAATCCCGTGGAACGAATGTTTGGGGGGCGGTAATTTCCGTTCCAGTTTCTGGTACGCCCGCTTGTAGGCGGCAATCAGATTTTCCGGTGTCATACACGCCATGTTCCATTCTGCCGGAGGTCGTTCAATCACATCCGGGGTCTTAAAGAACATGGATGCACCGATGGACTGACGGGGTCTTAAATATTCCGCCGCGTCTTTCACCTTGCTGTATTCCACCAGACGGCGAATCAGTTCTTCTCTGGGGTCCAGTTCATCCTCGTCCTCCTCCTCTGTCTTGGGAAGGAGCATACGGGATTTTATCTGCAACAAGGTTGCCGCCAGCACCAGAAATTCACTGGATACCTCCAAATCCAGTTCCTGCATCTCCTGCACAACTGCAAGATACTGATCCAGAATCACGGAAATGGGTATGTCATAAATACTGACCTTATTCTTACGAACCAAAGTCAGCAACAGATCCAGCGGACCCTCAAAATGCTCCAGTTTGAATTGTAACTGTTCCATACCAACACCTATACTTACATAAACAATCCGATAATACTATTAAAAAGCGAAAGAATCGCATCCTCACAAAAATACAGTAATTGATTGAAAAACGGTAGGTTAATCAATAAAATCAGCAGAATAAATCCGTACCGTTCCCATTCCATAATCTTAAAATAGATTCTTGCAGGCAGAACAGCGTTCAGGATTTTTGACCCGTCAAGAGGCGGAATGGGAATCAGGTTGAATAATCCCAAACCCAGATTGATTGCCACCAGATACTGGCAGATAATCATGCAAACAACTGCCAAGGAAAACAAAAAACCCTCATGGCTAAACTTTAGATTGAGAAGAACACAAATTGCCAGTTGCGCCAAAAACGCAAGCACAAAGTTGGAGAGAGGGCCTGCCAGAGAGGTTAGCACCATACCTGCTTTTTTGTGTTTGAAATTCCATGGATTGACCGGAACAGGACGTGCCCAGCCAAATCCAAATAATAACAGACACAACGCACCCATAGGTTCCAGATGATACAAAGGATTCAATGTCAGCCTGCCGGAACTTTTGGCAGTTTTATCTCCCATCCAGTATGCCGCAAGACCGTGAAAAAGTTCATGCACCGTCAAAGACAACAGGATACAAAACAACAATACCAACAGGGACAACAATTTTTCAGTCCCGCTCATAGAGCCGTCACGAAGAACAGAAAAAAGCATAACCTTTCCTCCTTTTTATAAATCGCAACCCAGTATATCTTCATAGGTTTCCCGACGGACTGCCAGAGTTGCCTTTCCATCTTTCACCATGATAATAGGCGGACGGGGAATCCGATTGTAGTTGCTTGCCATGGAATAATGGTAAGCACCTGTTGCCTGAATGGCAAGTATATCCCCCGGCTCTGCCTTGGGAAGATGCGCAGATTGAATGAGGATATCTCCCGATTCACAGCAACGGCCTGCAACCGTAACGGTGGTATCTGCCGGTGCAAGGGGTTTTTCCACCAATACCGCCTCATACTCAGAACCATACATAATGTGTCGGGGATTGTCCGCCATTCCGCCGTCTACCGAAAGGTAGGTACGAACATCCGGAATCTCTTTGATACAGCCAACAGTATATAAGGTCAAGCCTGCAGACGCCACAATGGATCTGCCGGGCTCCATCACGATAAAAGGTTTTTCCAGATTGAGACGGGTACATTCCTCCGAAACGGTTTGAGACACCGCCTCCATGTATTTTTCATAGTCAACCGGCATATCTTCTTCCACATACTTGATGCCGAAGCCTCCGCCCAGATTCAATTCTCCCAGAGAAAGTCCGTAAGTATCCCGAACCTTTGCCATAAACCCAAGCATCACCTTTGCCGCCATCCGGAATGGATCCAGTTCAAAAATCTGGGAACCGATATGACAATGGATACCCACCACTGAAATATTGCTGAGGGTGAGGGCATGACGGATAATCTCCTCTGCCTCCCCCGTTTCCAACGCTACGCCGAACTTGGAATCAATCTGTCCGGTCTGGATAAAACTGTGAGTATGAGCATCAATGCCCGGCTTAATCCGGAACAAAATCTTTGCGGTTTTATCCCGCTCCTTGGCCAGACGATTCAACAATTCCAGTTCATGGCGGTTGTCTACGACAATTCTACCAACGCCATTGTCAAGGGCAAATATCAGTTCTTCTTCGGTTTTGTTGTTGCCATGAAAATAAATCTTTTCTGCCGGAAAATCAGCCTGTAATGCCGTGTACAGTTCCCCACCGGAAACCACATCCACGCCCAAACCCTCTTCTTTCATAATGCGATAAATGGCTTTACAGGAAAGCGCCTTGCTGGCATACAATACCAATCCGTTTCCTCCATAAAATTCCTCCACAGAACGGCGGTAAACCCGACAGTTCTCCCGTATTGTAGTCTCATCCATCACATAGGCAGGTGTTGAAAACTCTGCGGCAACCTTGGCAAGGTCGCATCCGCCCATCTCTAAATTTCCGCTGTCATTCACACGCAGACAGTCCATCACAAACTGCATTGCCGATATCCTCCTTCTTCTGTACAGAAGATAAATTTTTACAAATATCATTGTATCATATACTGTCAAGTTTGTCAACGAAGGAACGGCAAGGAAACCTTGCGGTTCACCTTGCCGTTTTTTTACCAGATATAATCGTCTCTTAAACTATCTAAAACACATCGGCGGACGGCATCCAATGCATACAAAGACGCCCGTTCCCGCACAACATCACGGCTTCCGCTGAGCATCAGCCGATATACCTTATGCACATCTTTGGCGCAAACACTTAAATACACCAAGCCCACAGGTTTCTCAGGGTTTCCTCCGCCGGGGCCTGCAATACCAGTGATACCGATGCCGATATCGGCACCCCCTGCCTCTCTGGCACCTTTGCTCATGCAAAGCGCTGTCTCCTTGGAAACTGCACCGTAGGTTTCCAGAATATCATGGGGTACACCCAGAAGCTCCTCTTTCTTTTCATTGGAATAGGTCACAAATCCGCAATGAAAGCATCCGGAAGAACCGGGCACTTCGGTTATCTTTTTGGCAACCAGCCCGCCGGTACAACTTTCCGCCGTGGTCAGGGTAAGTCCCCTCTGATTCAGAAGGTCCACCACCGTAGTCTGGAGATTGGCATTCTCCCCCTCGGCATAAATAAAGTCGCCCAACTCTTTCCGGATTTCATCCTCTACAGGCGCAATCATCTCTTCCGCAGCTTCAACATCCTTTGCAGATGCCGTAATCCGAAGTTCCATTTCTCCGGTTTTGGCATAAGGAGCAAGGGTGGGATTGGTCAGATTCTTCATCAAAGATTCCAACCGTTCCTCCACCGCCGATTCGCCCAGCCCGAAAATCCGAAGACTCCTAGAGTGAATCACCCCGTTGGTTTTGGATTCCAGATAGGGGCGCACTTTATCCCGAAGCATGGCACGCATCTCCCTGGGAGGGCCGGGGAGCATGATGAACACATTCTTTTCCGTCTCCACAATAGCACCGGGGGCAGTACCGTTGTCATTATCCAGAACAATACATCCCTCCGGCATTTCTGCCTGTTTCAAGTTATTCTTGGGCATATATCTGCCCTTTTCCTTGAAATAGGATTCCAAACGCCGTCTGCTTTCTTCATGCATCACGCAAGAAAGTCCGCAATATTCGGCAATGGTTTCTTTGGTCAGGTCATCACCGGTAGGTCCTAACCCGCCGGTGGTAATCACACCGTCAGCACGGCTTGCCGCAAGGGCAAGCGCCTCTTTCAATCGGTTAGGGTTGTCCCCCACCACCGTAGTATAATACACATTCATGCCCAGTTCGCTGAGCATTCTGCTGATATCTTGTGCATTGGTATTGACAATCTGCCCAAGCAGCAGTTCGGTTCCTACCGAGATAATTTCAAAATTCATGTTACCTCTCCTATTCAGGCTGAATGACGATAACCTCATCCTGTGCAATGGCGTCTTCTATCATTTCCTCCAGATTGGTCAGTGCCTGCTCCGCCTCCACAATTTCTGCAATGTCAGGTCGGGTTTTGGGATGTTTGGGAACAAAGATGGTACAGCAATCCTCGTAGGGCAGGATAGAGGTTTCATACGCATCAATCTTTTTGGAAATCTGAACAATCTCCTCCTTGTCCATACCGATACAAGGACGGAATACCGGCATAGATACCGCATTGTCGGTTACTGCAAGGCTTTCCATGGTCTGGCTGGCAACCTGACCGATACTCTCTCCGGTGATCAATGCCTGGGCATGCCCCTGTTTTGCAATCCGTTCTGCAATCTGCATCATCACGCGGCGCATAATCAGGGTGAGATAGTTTTTGGGACACTTGTCAATGATGGCAAGTTGGATATCGGTAAAGGGTACCACATGAAGATTGATTTTACCGGTATAGGCAGAGAGAATCTTGGCAAGATCAATAACCTTTTCCTTAGCACGGTCTGACGTATAGGGGTGGCTGTGAAAATGCACCGCATCCAACCCCACACCGCGCTTGGCAATCATCCAGCCGGCAACCGGACTGTCGATACCGCCGCTGAGCAGAAGTGCCGCCTTACCATTGGTTCCCACCGGCATACCGCCGGCACCGGAAACTTTTTCCGTAAAGATATATGCTTTTTTCCGTATCTCAATCTGCACCAAAATATCAGGATTATGCACGTCAACCTTAAGTCCTTTGACATTTTTTAAGATGACACCGCCCATCTGCTGACAAATCTGAGGGGAGTTCAGGGGGAACTGCTTATCTTCCCGCTTGGCTTCTACCTTAAAGGTTTTTCCCTCGACGTCCATCTCCCTGAGGCACTCCACCGTGGTTTTTGCAATGCTGTCCATATCCTTGTCGCAGGAAACAGCAGGGCAGATGTTCACGATACCAAACACTTTTTGCATCCGCTCAATGGCAATCTCCATATCGATGCCCTCTTCCAGAGGTTCCACATACAACATGGACTGGGATTTACGGATGCTGAACTTACCCAAAGGCGCCAATGCCTTTCCCACATTTTTCAGGAGCCGTTGCTCAAACATGGGGCGGTTCAGACCCTTTAATGCGATTTCACCGTATTTCAAAAGAACAATATCTGCTTTTTTCATTGGTATTCTCCATTCTATTTTAATTTTCTCAGTCTTGGCACAATGGTCGCAAGGGCATCCACCGTAGCGTCAATATCTTCCTGCGTTGTAAACTCCGAAAGGCTGAACCGGATGCTTCCGTCAATCATAGCACGGTCTACGCCCATGGCAGTAAGCACATAACTGGGTTCCCGTTTATGGCTGGAACACGCCGATCCGCTGGAAACATAAATTTCCTCATTCTCCAGAGAGTGGAGCACCACCTCTGACCGCACCTTACCAAAAGATACATTCAGGATATGAGGCGCACAACCCTCCGGTGTGTTCACCCTCACATCGGGAATCCGGGATACAATTCCCTCTTCCAGTCGTTTTCGCAAATTCTCCATGCGGGGCACCGACTCTGCCATACGGCTGTGGCACAGCGACGCTGCAACACCGATACCCGCAATACCGGGCACATTCTCGGTTCCGGGTCTTACATTATCTTGCTGACCGCCGCCATACAGACAAGGTGCAAGGCGGGTTCCCTTTTTCACATACAGGACGCCGACACCTTTGGGGCCGTGAATCTTATGACCGCTGATACTGATTAAATCCGCCCCCAGTTCCCGTACATCACAAGAGACTTTACAATACCCCTGAACAGCATCTACATGGAAGATGGCTTTGGGGTTCTTTTTCTTCAAGATTTTTGCCATACGGGCAATAGGCTGAACCGAACCCACCTCATTGTTGACCAACATAGCGGTTACCAGCACCGTGTCGCTTCGTATTAAGTCCTCAAAGGCAGGAAGACTGATGACACCATCTCTGTCAACGGGAATAAAATCCACCTGCCATCCGTCCTCTTTCAATTTTGCCAGCGTGTTCATGGTCGCCGGATGTTCTAAGGGCGTGCTGATAATATGCCGTCCGCGGCTGATGCCGCACACGCCCAGAATCGCCAGATTGTCCGACTCGGTTCCTCCCGAGGTGAAATAAATCTCTCCCGCACTTGCCTTTAAGGTGGCGGCAATGGATTCTCTGGCGGCTTTGAGTTCTTTTTCTGCGCCAATGCCTTTTCGGTGTAGAGATGAGGGATTGCCGTACTGCTCCCTCATCACAGAGGCAACCTTTTCCGTCACTTCATCATAGGGACGGGTGGTTGCACTGTTATCCAGATATCTTTCCATATCTCTTCCTCCAAACTTCTAACACAACATTTTAACACAGTATTCAGGTTTTTTCAACCGAAAACTAAAAAAACCTTTCAACTGTATTATATGAAATTCTTACAAAAAGGGTAGACAAAACCCTGAAATTCCGTGTATAATAGAAAAGAACGGGAGGATGACAGATTTGGAACAGAAAACCCTGAAAACTTTAGAATACGATAAAATACTGGAACTGCTTTGCGGATTTGCCAAAAACGAGGCAACTGCAGTGCGGATTCTTGCCCTGACCCCGTCGTCAGATTTTCGTCAGGTGGAACAAACACTGGCAGAAACAGACAGTGCTGTTACCCTGATTCTCAAATACGGAATGCCGGAACTTCTTCGGATTCAGGATGTGAAAGAACAGGTCAAGCGCCTTTCTGTAGGCGGCACTTTGAATATGCCGGAACTTTTGAATCTGGCACGGATTCTGAAAAACGCCAGAACCCTGAAATCCTTGACGCCGGAGCAAAGCGGCGTTCTTTCCGGTTATATTGAGGAACTGACCCCTCACAAGACGCTGGAAGACCGTATCAACGGTTCCATTTTGTCCGACGAGGAAATGGCAGACCATGCAAGTCCCGAACTTGCCTCCATCCGGAGAAAAACCAAAAATGCCTCTGCAAAAATCAAAGATTCTCTGGACAGTATGATTCGTTCCGGCTATTATCAGAAGTTTTTGCAAGATACCATTGTCACCATGCGGAACAACCGCTATGTGGTTCCGGTCAAAGCAGAACATCGGAGCGATGTGCGCGGTATTGTTCATGACATCTCCGCATCGGGGAGCACCGTCTTCATCGAGCCGGAAAGCGTGGTCAATGCCAACAACGAACTGCACGAACTGGAAATCAAAGAAAAGACAGAAATCGCACGAATCTTAGCGGAACTTTCCGCCATGGCGGCAGAAGTATCCGAAGAACTGCTTTATAATTTTGACACCTTGATTCATCTGGATTTTGTCTTTGCAAAAGCCAAACTTGCCCTTGACATGAAAGCAATTCATCCCCTCCTGAACAAAGAGGACAAGGTGTTCATCAAGGACGGAAGACATCCCTTGATTGACCGGAAGAAAATTGTGCCCACCACCGTTTATCTGGGGGACACCTTTGACAGCCTGATTGTCACCGGTCCCAACACCGGCGGTAAAACCGTAGTACTGAAAACCGTAGGATTATTCTCGTTGATGACCCAGTCGGGGTTGTTTATCCCCGCGTCCGACAGCAGTACCATGCCGGTTTTCCATGATATTTTTGCTGATATCGGCGACGAACAGAGTATTGAGCAAAGTCTTTCTACCTTTTCGTCTCACATGAAAAATATTGTCCGCATTTTAGAACGGGTAGAGGCACATTGTCTGGTCTTGTTCGATGAATTGGGTGCCGGAACTGACCCCACTGAGGGTGCAGCACTTGCCACCGCCATTTTGGAACATATTCAGAAAATGGGTGCCAAATGTGTTGCCACCACCCACTACAGCGAACTGAAACTCTACGCTCTTTCCACGTCCCGTGTGGAAAATGCATCCTGCGAATTTGATGTGGAAACGTTAAGTCCCACCTACCGTCTTCTGATTGGTACACCGGGAAAAAGTAACGCTTTTGCCATTTCGGGGAAACTGGGACTTTCTCCGGCAATCATTGCACGAAGCAAGGAACTTTTGACCGAAGAAAATCTGCAATTTGAAGATGTACTTTCCAGCATTGAGAAGAACCGTTTGACCGCTGAGCGGGATTCGGAAGAGACCCGACGGATGCGGGATGAGATTGAAACCCTGAAACGGCAGTTAGAAGACGAACGGGAAAAAATTGAAAAGCAGAAAGACAAAATCTTTGACCGCGCCAGAGAAAAGGCAGACAAGATTTTAAGCCGTGCGCAGGCGGAAACCGAAGAACTTCTTGCCGCATTTAAGCAGGCACAAAAAGAAAAGAATGAACAGGATGCCCTGAAAGTCATGACCGAACTTCGGCGGGAACTGGGACTGAAACAGAAGAAAAACCGTTCTCCCAAAGAAAAACAGAAACCGGTCAAAAAAGCAGGCATTATCAATATTAACAGCCTGAAACTGGGGGCAACCGTGCAGTTGGATGATATTGGCGACAAGGGAAGTGTCCTTGCCATCAACAAGAAAGACAACACCGTTCAGGTACAGGTAGGCATTATGAAGATTACAAGCAAGATAGAGAATCTTACTCTCCTGGAAGATGAGGAAACCGATTCCAAACAAGGGTATACTCCCCGTCAAAAGGGCGGAACCCTCCGCAGCGGCACCGTCAAATCCGAGATTGATTTACGGGGTATGCTTTTGGAAGAGGCCTTGCTGGAAACTGATAAGTTTTTGGATGAAGCGTCCATGGCAGGTCTGAACTCCGTCAGTATTATTCACGGCAAAGGCACCGGAACCCTCCGAAACGGCATCACCCAGATGCTTCGCAAGCATCCTCAGGTCAAATCTTTCCGTCTTGGAAAATACGGAGAGGGCGAAAACGGCGTAACTATCGCAGAATTGAAATAAGCCTATGCAAATTTTGAAAAAAGTGTTGTAATTTGTTTCAATTCGTGGTAAAATAATTCCGCTAACCTTGTTAATTATAATTTAGGGAGATATATGTTATGTTAAAGAAAAAATGGTTGCTGAGAGAATTTGACAAAACCCGTGTGGTTGAAATGTCAAAAAAATTCCAGATTTCTCCGCTGACTGCCATTATCCTTTACAACCGGGGCATCCATGACGACGATGCCATTGCCCGGTTTCTTTCCAGAGATTTGGGTTCTACCCATGACCCTTATCTTTTGAAGGATATGGAAAAAGCGGCAGAACGCATCCGCAGAGCCCGTGACAATCGGGAAAAGGTAACCATCTACGGCGACTACGACGCAGACGGTATCACTTCTATTGCCATCCTTTACAAGCACCTGACCGAGATGGGCATTGAAACATCCTATTACGTGCCTGACCGGATTCAGGAGGGATACGGTGTGAACCGTGAGGCTCTGGACAAAATCCGTGAAAGCGGTTCCACCCTGATTATTACCGTGGATACCGGCATTACCGCTGTGGAAGAGAGCGAGTACGCCAAGGAAATCGGGCTGGATGTGATTGTAACCGACCATCACGAATGTAAAGAAACCATCCCCAATGTGTATGCCGCCATTGATCCCAAGCGGAAAGACTGTATCTATCCGTTTAAGAGTCTTGCCGGCGTGGGCGTGGTCTTTAAGTTGATTCAGGCATTGGATGAAAACAATTCTCTGCCTGCATTGATGGATAAGTATGCAGACCTGATGTGTCTGGGTACTGTTGCAGATATTTCCCCGTTGGTTGACGAAAACCGCGTCATTGTTACCGAAGGATTGAAACGGTTCAAGAATACCAAGAATGTTGGTCTCAAAGCCTTGATAGATGTTTCTACCAACGGCAAAGCCATCACAACCTCCACCATCGGCTATATCATTGCGCCCAGAATCAATGCCAGCGGCAGACTGGGTTGTGCAAGTCGGAGCGTGGAACTGTTTTTAACTGACGATCCTGAAAAGGCAAAGAGTCTCGCCGAATCCTTGTGCGAGGAAAATACCAACCGTCAGCACACCGAACAGAAAATGTTTAAAGAGGCACTTGAGTATCTGGAAAACCATCCTGAGGTCAAAGACGACAAGGTGATTGTGATTCCTCACAACAACTGGCATCACGGTATTGTAGGAATCGTTTCTTCCAAGATTACTGAAAAATTCTATAAGCCGTCTATCTTATTTGCCATTGATGGCGACGAAGCAAAAGGTTCCGGCAGAAGTGTCAACGGTTTCAACCTGTTTGGTGCTCTGGAATCCTGTTCCGACCTTTTGGAAAAGTTTGGCGGTCACGAACTTGCTGCAGGGCTGACCATCAAAGCAGATAACATTGAGGCTTTTCGCCAGAAAATCAATGACTGTACCAAAGACAGTTTTACGGAGCAGATGATGACACCCACCATTATGTTGGATGCGGCAATCAAGGTACCGTATATTTCTATTGAAACAGTGCATGATATTAACCGTTTGCAACCTTTTGGTGTTGATAATCCTACGCCTGCATTTGCAATTCGCAACATCAAAATACATAAAATCAGCACCATGAGTGAAGGCAAGCATCTGCGTATGACTCTGCTCAAAGACGGCAAGTATCTGGATTCTGTCGGCTTTGGCATGGGTGAATATTATCAGCATCTGGAAGAGGGCGACTTTATTGACGTTGCTTTTGCCCTTGACATCAACGATTACAAGGGATTCCAGAATGTACAGTTAATACTGAAAGATATTAAAAAGACAGAGGCTGAAGCCTGATTACAAAACGCCGGTGGATGATACAAACCGGCGTTTTTTCATAAATTGTATGAAAAGGGGGGCTTGTTATGGCAATCATCACATTGGAGCAATTGCTGGAACGCATCCGCAGTTATTATCAATCCGAAAATCTGGATTCTGTCATTAAAGCATACCAGTATGCAGAGGAAAAGCACACCGGTCAGGTCAGAAAGTCCGGCGAGCCTTATGTGACCCATCCTGCCCATGTGGCATATATTCTTGCAGATATGGAACTGGATTTGCAGTCCATCTGCGCGGCGCTTCTGCACGATGTGGTAGAGGACACCGCGGTCACCCGTGAGGATTTGGTTCAAGAATTTGGCGAAACCATCACTCTGCTGGTTGACGGGGTTACCAAACTGACCAAAATTCCCTATACATCCAAAGAGGAACAGCAGATTGAAAACCTGAGAAAGATGTTCTTTGCCATGGCAGAGGACGTCCGTGTGTTGGTTATCAAGTTGGCAGACCGACTCCACAATATGCGAACCCTGAAATATCAGCCGGAGCAAAAGCAGCGTGAAATCGCCCGTGAAACCCTGGAGGTGTACGCACCTCTGGCGCACCGACTTGGTATGTCCAAAATCAAGTGGGAATTGGAGGATTTGGCGCTTCGGTATATCGACCCCATCGGCTACTATGAAATCGTGGACAAAATTGCCCAGAAGCGGGACGAACGAGAGAATTATATTCAGGACATCTTAAGGATACTGGAAGAAAAGCTTTCTTCCCTGAGCATCAAAGCCCATATTGAGGGCAGAGCCAAGCACTTTTACAGCATTTACAGAAAAATGTTTATGCAGAACAAAACCATTGACGAGCTGTATGATTTGTTTGCGGTCCGTGTAATTGTGGACACCGTTTCGGACTGTTATTCCGTTCTGGGTATGGTGCATGAACTCTACAAGCCCATTCCCGGCAGATTCAAAGATTATATCGCCATGCCCAAGCCCAATATGTATCAGTCCCTCCACTCCACCCTGATAGGTCCGGAGGGAACCCCCTTTGAGATCCAGATTCGCACCTGGGAGATGCACCACACCGCGGAAAACGGCATTGCCGCCCACTGGAAATACAAAGAGGGCAAAAGCGGAAGTTCGGACATGGACAGCAAGCTGGAGTGGATTAAACAACTGCTGGAAATCCAGAAAGACACCACCAATGCAGAAGATTTTATGCAGACCTTAAAGATTGATATGTTCAGCGATGAGGTCTTTGTCTTTACCCCCAAGGGCGATGTCATCAGTCTGCCGGTTGGGGCAACACCCATTGACTTTGCTTATGCCATCCACTCTGCCGTGGGCAACCGGATGACCGGTGCCAAAGTCAACGGAAAAATTGTAACTCTGGACTTCAAGTTAAGCAACGGAGATATTGTGGAAGTTATCACCGGAAGTGCCAATCAAGGTCCCCATCTTGACTGGGTGAAGATATGCAAAACCTCTCAGGCAAGAAATAAAATCAACCAATGGTTTAAGAAAATCAATCGGGACGAAAACTTAGAAAAAGGTAAGGATTTTCTGGAGAAGAACATGCGTCAAAACTCCATCCCGTTGAGTTTCCTGGAAAATAAGAGCCTGATTGAAACTTTGCTCAGGCGGTACGGCTTTAACAATCTTGAGGATTTGTATGCCGCCATCGGCTACGGCAGCACCAATGCTTCCCGTTTTGTCACCCGTTTTAAGGCGGAGTGCCAGAAAAAGATTCTGGAAGAACAGGGTGTTTCCGATGAGTCTATGATTCCTATGGTGGTAAAAACCACCTCCAAGCCCAACACCAGCGGTGTTATTGTGGGCGGACTGGACAATTGCCTGATTCGATTCTCCCACTGCTGTAATCCGGTACCGGGAGATGCCATTGTAGGCTATATCACACGGGGCAGGGGGGTTGCCATTCACCGCGAAGACTGTATCAACATGATTCATGCCCGCTCCCATGAAGAGGAGATGAGCCGATTTGTGCCGGTTCGTTGGGCAGGAGATACCAACAGCAACTTCCAGACCGGCCTCACCGTCAATGCGTCTGACCGGAGCAATCTGCTTCTGGATATCATGACCACCGTATCGGAACTGAACACCCGTACCACCAATGTCAATGCAAGAACCGGCAAAAACAACCTTGCCATCATTGAATTGACCATGGAAATTTCCGATACCAAACAACTGGAACACATTATCAAAAAACTGCAAAATATTGACGGCGTACTCTCGGTAGTACGGCGAAGACAATAGAGGGATACTATGAAACTACACACGCTTTCACTGGGCATGCTCGGCACCAACAGTTATCTGGTTGCGGATGAGACAACCGGTCAGTCAATTTTGATTGATGCCCCTGACCGGGCAGACAACATTCTGGAAGTTCTCACAAAAGAGGGTTACACCCTGACAGAAATTGTGCTGACCCACGGGCATTATGACCATATTCTGGCTTTAAAAGACTTAAAGAACGCTACCCATGTGCCCATTGCCATCCACAAAAACGGGTTGGCATCCTTAAAAAGCGGAGAGAACAACTTGTGTGTCCTGGCAGGGTATGACTGGGAACCCATAACGCCCGACCGTCTCCTTGACGAGGGGGATAGGATAACGGCAGGCACCCTCTCCTTTCAGGTATTGCACACACCGGGGCATACCCAAGACAGCATTTGTCTGTATCGGGAAGGTATCCTCTTCTCCGGTGATACCTTGTTCGCCGGAAGTATCGGCAGATACGACCTGCCCACCGGAAACGGAAGACAGGAGCTCAAGTCCATTCAGGAAAAACTGATGACACTTCCGGATGACACGGAGGTCTATCCCGGTCATGGCCCCAAAACCACCATTGGAAAAGAAAGAAGGGAAAACCCATATCTGTAATGCATGAAGAAACCAACCGCCCGTGGGGGATTCTGAACGGAATCCGTCCTGCGAAAATCGCTACCGGTATGATTCTTGAGGGAAAAACACGGGAACAGATATTGGAGCATTTTACCCGTGAACTGGGATGCGGTAGGGAAAAAGCAGAACTTGCCTATCTGGTTGCAAGTTGTGAAGCGGAGGCTGAACGCACCATGTACCCTGACGGCATCAGTCTGTATATCGGGATTCCGTTCTGTCCCAGCCGTTGTCTCTACTGTTCCTTTGTTACCTGCGGAACCCGTCAGGCGCAAAAACTGATTCCTGATTATGTGGAAGCATTAAAAAAGGAGATTTCCTATGTGGGAAACCTCTTAGCCGGGCACAACCGCCGTCTGGAAACGGTGTACATCGGGGGCGGAACTCCCACCACCCTGACCGCACCGCAACTGGACAGTCTTTTGACTGAAATTGAGGCAGATTTTGACCTTTCCTCTTGCCGGGAGTTTACCGTCGAGGCAGGACGCCCGGACACCATTACCCCTGAGAAACTGGAAACGTTGAAAAACCATAACATTGACCGCATCAGCATTAACCCCCAATCCATGAATGCAGAAACCCTGCATCTCATTGGCAGAGCGCACACCCCACAGCAGATTCGGGATGCGGTAAAACTTGCACGGGAATACGATTTTTCCTGTATCAATATGGATGTGATTGCGGGACTTCCCGGCGAGGGGCTGAAAGAATTTCAGTATACCCTTTCAGAAGTTGAGGCACTTTCTCCGGAAAACACCACCGTACATACTATGAGCATCAAACGTTCCTCCCGTCTTCATGAATATTTGAAAGACTATCAGCTGACCGACGGTGCGGAAGTTGCCAAGATGGTGGATTTTTCTCAGGAATTTATGAGACAGCAGGGCAAGCACCCC
>JAFYXJ010000019.1 GCA_017546205.1 Clostridia bacterium
CACCACTGGTGTACCAGTTGTCTTGCCAAAGGCATGGCTGGGTAGCTATGTGCGGAAGGAATAAACGCTGAAGGCATCTAAGCGTGAAGTCCACCCTAAGATAAGATTTCCCACTGTTTTAAACAGGTAAGACCCCACGTAGACTATGTGGTTGATAGGTCGGAGGTGTAAGCGTGGTAACACGTTCAGCTGACCGATACTAATAGGTCGAGGGCTTGACCTCAATTGTGAGTAAGAACAATTTCTTATTCTTCTCTTATTCAATCTTGACAATTAAGTGTTGACTGCAATGCTTGTGGCTGCGGAGCAAGAGAGTATCTTAGGCAGTGAGTAGCAACGGCATTGGGTTAAGCGTCACGCTTATTCGGTGACTATGGCGAGAAGGTCACACCTGTTCCCATTCCGAACACAGTAGTTAAGCTTCTCTGCGCTGACAATACTTGGCGGGCGACCGCCCGGGAACATAAGTCGTCGCCGGAACTGAAAAGCCTCCAACGGAAGTTGGAGGTTTTTATTTTTGCAAATGTGATTATCCCATCGGGGTCTGATACAGTTCCTTCATTTGTTTTCTGTATTGATGGGGCGTCATACCGGTTTCGTGCTTAAAGGTTGCAATCAGGTGACTGGAGGAGGAAAACCCGGTCTGTTCCGCAATTTCAGTAACGGAAAGGGAACCGGTAAGCAGAAGGTTTTTTGCCGTATTAATTTGAACATTACTGATAAATTCAGAAAAACTCTTTCCCATAATCTGCTTAAACATTCTGGAAAAATAACTGTAACTTAAGTGGGAACGATCGGCGGCTTCTTTCCCGGTAATGGTATCATAATGTTCTATACAGTAGTTGGCGGTAGCAAGAATGGTTGCTACTGTTTCATCATTTGCGTTAGAAACTGTTGGGGTTAGGGCTGATGGGGTATGCATGCGTGACAAAAGGGAAAATAGACGCAAAATTTGCCCCCTTATGGCAAATTCATATCCGGGGGATTCTGCATCCCATTCCTGAAAAATGTCACGAATAATTTCCTGAAACAGGGATTTATCAAGCATGGAGGCAGGGGTAACATGCCTTTTATTTTTGCTTCGGTATAAGGTGAAAAACAGTTGCTTAACTTCAGAAATCATCTGTCCATCGTAGCGGAGAATATCCGGCGAAAATTTAATGACATTATATTGGTTGTCTGACCGCTCGGAGTACATAAAATGTGTCTGGTCAGGATAAATAAAACAGATGTCTCCGGTTTGAAAACATTCCAGTTGATCATCAACCCAGATGTTGATATCACAATCTATACCGTACAAAATTTCGCAATAATTATGATAATGTGCATGGGTACATTCTCCGGGGTTTTTGATGTGTTCTTTCATACAATGCAGGGAACTGATCTGTCCGTTTATCATAAATGTATTTTCTTTATATCCCCTATCCATAATACACCTCGACAAATATTTGATATTTTTAAACAAAATTATTATAGCATGTTGTATTATAAAATGCTATACTTTTTTTAAAGAAAGGGGTGTTATTTATGAAAAACATGAAACAATGCTGTGAAAGTAAATGGAAATTGCAATCAAATACTCCCGATTTGACTAGAATGAAAAAACGGGAATCTCTTTGGACACAGGGAAATGGGTATATGGGGGTTCGTGCTTCCTTTGAAGAAGAATATGCAGATACTGTGAGGGATACCTTAATCAACGGAGTTTTTGACCAATCTAAGGATGAACCGGCTGAGCTTGCCAACATCCCCGATACAACTAATTTTGAATTGTGGGTAGATGGGGAAAGATTTACCATGCAGAGTGAAGAAATTGACGATTTTGCTATGGAACTTAATATGCGAAATGGGGAATTTTCCCGTACATTGACATGGACGACATCATCCGGTAAAAAAGTTCGCATTGCATACAATAGATTTATCTCTCAAACACGAAAACATATTATGGCACAAACGGTGGAAGTTTCATCTCCACAAGCCATCTCCCTAAGTGTTGTGTCCGGTATTAACGGAAAAGTGACCAATACCGGCGTGCAGCACTTTGACCATCCGCAAAAAAGAGCGTATCCGGATGGGATTCGTGGATTGTATTTGTGTACTTTGCAATCCAAAGTGGATGTTGCCGTACATTACAGTCTGACGGCAAACCATGCGTGGGAGGGCAAGACCACAATTGACAGAAGAAGCGTTTATAATCATATGGAGATGGAACTTGGTGCAGGGAAATCTGTTACCTTTACCAAGTTATCCTCTTTTGCAACTGCACGGGATATCGAGTACGCTGGACAAACTGTGGATGGGGCGACGCTTGCACAAGATGGAATTCGCTATATCCAAGAAGCGGAGCAAGTCGGGTTTGAGACACTTCGTAAGGAGAACCAAACTGCATGGGAAGCATTCTGGAATGATTCTCTGGTAGAAATTAAAAGCGGAGACATATTCCTTGACAGAGCAATTCTTTTTTCGCAATATCATTTGCATATTATGGCAAGTCCGGATGACAATCGGCTCGGCATTGGTGGAAAAGCATTGAGTGGTGAAGGATATGGAGGACATTCTTTCTGGGATACAGAAATGTTTGTTTTTCCGTATTATCTGTTCCATGACCCTGCTTGTGCGCGGAGGCTTCTGGAATACCGGTATCAACTTTTAGATGTTGCAAAAGAAAAAGCGAAAGGCTATGGCTATCTTGGTGCGATGTATCCTTGGGAAAGTACATGGATTACAGATGGGGAGATGAGCAATCAGTTTGGAGATTTGGACCTGGTTACCGGTGAGAGAAGGCAGTACTACATGAACGAAACAGAAATTCACGTAACCGCAGGGATTGCCTATGCCATTGACCAGTATTTCCGTGTTACAGGAGATACAGAGTTTATGGAAAAATACGGAAACGAAATGATTGTGCTGACGGCTCTTTTCTGGGCGAGCAGAGCAGAAAAGAAAAATGGTAGATATGAAATTCTGGGAGTTATCGGACCGGATGAGTATAAAGAATTTGTAGATAATAACGCTTATACAAATTATATGGCAAAGAAGAATCTGGAACTTGCAAAAAATATTTTGCAAAATTGTCCGGAAGACCTTTACAAAAAACTTAGATGCGATTATAATGTAGAAAAAATTACAGAAAAAATTACTGAGGTTGCAGAGAATATTTATCTTCCAAAACCACAGGAAGATGGAATCATAGAACAGTTCGTTGGTGTAAAGGATTTGAAACCTTATGACATTACACATTATAAGACAAAGACGAAAGTTTTTACTATGTTCTATGAATTTGGCTTTGCTGAAATTTTGAAGATGCAGGTATTCAAACAGGCAGATTTGGTAATGCTTTTTTACAGCATGAGAGAACTGTTTGACGAAGAAACCATTCGTAAAAATTTTGCCTATTATGAAGAAAGAACATTGCACGACTCATCCTTAAGTATGTGCATTCATGCTCTGGTTGCTGCAAGACTTGGTATCAAAGAGATGGCGGACAAACTTTTTTATGATTCCTGCTGTGTGGATTTGGGTGACAACACCGATAACTCGGATGCCGGCATCCATTCAGCCTCCATCGGTGGTATATGGCTGGCAACGGTAATGGGATACGGCGGATTATATGTGACGCCGGAAGGGTTATCTTTAGATCCTGTTTTACCGGATAGATGGGAAGAATATGCATTCTATATCACTTATCGGGGTACAAAACTTAAGGTGTTGATTAATGTTGAAGGATGTACTGTCACACGTATTTCCGGACAGGAAGTAAAGATTACAGTTCAAGGGGAGGAACGAACTGTATAACTGCTTTTCAAGGAAGGCGCTATGATTGGAGTGATTCTATGATAAACAACAAATATCGTTATCCGACTATGCCGATTGCGGACCCCCGTGCTGTTGTGCAGGGAGATACATACCGATTTACCATCCTCACTTCCCGTCTGATTCGGATTGAATATCATCCTGATGGGCAGTTTGAAGATCGGGCAACGCAGCTTGCAATTTGTAGGAATTTTGAAGTTCCTGAATTTACAGTTACCGAGAAAAATGGCATTTTGACGATAACGACAGAGCATGTGGAGATCACTTATACCAAAGAAAGATTTTCTCCTAACAGTTTACAGGTGCGGTATCGTGGAGAAAATTCCCGAGTAAAAGCCGGAAACAACAGTACCGTGTGGGGTTACGGCACGGAAACTTATGATAATCTCTTTGGAACTGCACGTACTTTGGATACTATCAATGGTGCCTGCCCGTTGGAAAAAGGCATTATGAGTATGGGAACCGTGACGGTATTGGATGACAGTTGTTCTTTAATCATTCGGGACGATGGCTGGGTGGAGCCAAGAAAAGATGCAGGAATTGACCAGTACCTTTTCTGTTACGGCGATGCAAAAAAACGGTTCGATTACAGAGCGTGTCTTAAGGATTTTTATCGACTTACCGGACATACCCCTATGCTTCCTCGTTTTGCTTTAGGAAACTGGTGGAGCAGATACCATGCGTATACTCAGGATGAATACATGAATCTGGTCAGACGGTTCAAACAGGAAGAAATTCCCTTCAGTGTTGCAGTGATCGATATGGACTGGCACTACACCCAGATTGACCCCAAATATGGGACAGGTTGGACCGGTTATACATGGAATCGGGAATTATTTCCGGATTACAAAGGTTTCCTTGCCTTTTTGCATCAGGAGGGAATGGAACCCAGTTTGAACTTGCATCCCCAAGAGGGCGTTGCCGCCCATGAGGAATCATATTCGCAAATGGCGACGGCAATGGGGATTGACCCTGCCACAGAAGAAACGGTCCCCTTTGAAATCGAGAACCCTGTTTTTATGGAAAACTATTTCAAGTATCTCCACAATCCTATGGAAGAGGATGGAGTAAGATTCTGGTGGATGGATTGGCAGCAAGGAAACACAACCCGAATCCCGGGATTGGATCCGCTTTGGATGCTCAATCATTTTCATTACATTGATAACTGCAGAAACGGTCAAAGAGGAATGATGTTCTCCCGTTATGCAGGACCGGGAAGCCATCGGTATCCTATCGGGTTTTCAGGAGATACCCATATCACGTGGGAATCTTTGGACTTTCAGCCTTATTTTACGGCGACGGCATCCAATATCGGTTATGGTTGGTGGAGTCATGATATTGGCGGACATATGGCTGGATATCGGGACGAGGAATTGATTACCCGCTGGTTCCAACTGGGCGTATTTTCACCCGTCAACCGTTTGCACAGTTCCAATAGTCCCTTTAATGGAAAAGAGCCATGGAAATACAATAAAATTTCGGAACTTTCCATGAAAGAATTTTTGAGATTGCGTCACAGGATGATTCCTTATCTCTACACCATGAATTATCGTGCCTCTACCCAGGGAGAGCCATTGGTTCAGCCTTTGTACTACGGATATACGGAACACGAAGCGTATCAATATAAAAATGAATATCTGTTCGGAACAGAAATGTTGGTTTCTCCCATTACATCTCCCCATGATGCAGTTACCACTATGGGAAGTGTAAAAACCTATTTGCCGGAGGGTGAATGGTATGACTTTTTCAGCAATATTCGGTATCAGGGTGGAAAAACGATGACCATGTTCCGTGAACTGGATGCCATGCCGGTTTTCGTGAAAAGCGGCGGTATTATTCCGTTAACAAAACACTCTCAGGGTAATCGTATGGCAAATCCTGAAGATATGAATATCAGAGTATTTGCGGGCGCTGACAATGTTTTTGAACTGTACGAGGATGACGGAAATACAGAAAATTATAAGAATGGTCAGTTTGCGATTACCAAGATGGAATTGATCTGGGGTGAAACGACAGTCTTTACTGTTCACGCACCCATAGGAGATTGTTCTGTCGTGCCTGAGCAACGAGGATATGCCATTGAAATCGTTGGTGTACAGGAACCGGAGAATGTGATTGTAACAGAAGATGGTGTTGATAAAGAATTCTCAGCGTCTTATGTGAATGGCGTTTTGACAGTATATATGTTCAAGGTGAAAGGAACCCTTGAAATTCAGCTTGCCGGAATACAAAAAGCAGACAATGATATTGATGCAAAATTGTGTCATATCATAGAAAAATTAGAACAGATACCCAACGACAGCAAGGGTGTTTTGTATCAAATCATTCAAAAGGATACACCGATGCAGCATAAATTGATGGAACTTATGCAGTTGGATGTGGATAAACATGCAATACTGGCAATCACTGAATTGCTGACTGCGGATTGCTGACAAAAAACACGCTACGGAAAATCAATTCCGCAGCGTGTTTATTTTATTATTTTGTATTGAAATTTTTGGGCGTATGGTATATAATAAAAAAGATGGAATTTATCTTGGGGATGTATACCCAATTATCAGATAAAGAGGTGCAAATGATGGAGAAATTTACCGTTGCTTTGTCGAAGGTTATCAATGAAATGAAACTGGAAAAACTGTATGATCCGGAACGGAAAATCATGGTGGAAACAACTGATGTTAACCGACCTGGATTGCAGATTACCGGATTTTTTGATTATTTTGATCCTAGACGAATACAGGTATTCGGCATGGTGGAAAATACATATCTTGCCACATTAAGTCCCAAGGAGAGATATGACTGTCTGGAACGTTTGTTTGAAAAACAGGTGACAGCGGTAGTGCTTACCCGCAATGCGGTACCCTCTCTTGAAATGATGAAACTGGCAGAGATATACCAGACGCCGGTGCTGCGGTCACCTCATTCTACCTCGTATTTTACCAGTACCCTCAATGCGTATCTGAATGTGGAACTGGCACCCAGAATTACCCGACACGGGGTTTTGGTTGAGGTTTATGGTCAAGGCGTACTGATTATGGGAGATAGCGGTGTTGGTAAAAGTGAGGCTGCTGTGGAACTTATTAAAAGAGGTCACCGGCTGGTTGCCGATGATGCGGTGGAAATTAAACGTGTTTCGTCCAAGTCGCTGGTGGGATTCTCACCGGATATTATCCGGCACTTTATAGAAATCCGTGGTATCGGTATCGTCGATGTAAAAAACATCTTCGGTATGGGTGCAGTCAAAGATTCGGAGAAAATTGATTTGATTATCCATCTGGAAGCATGGGAGCAGGGCAAACAGTATGACCGTCTGGGGTTGGTGGATGAATACACCAACATTCTTGGTCTGGATATTCCGTCTTTGACCATACCGGTACGGCCGGGAAGAAACCTTGCTGTTATCTTTGAGGTGGCTGCCATGAATAACCGACAGAAGAATCAGGGTTACAATGCAGCGGCAGAATTGAATCGCAGAATTACCGAACATATCAGCGGACTTTCTGCGGAAGAATAAGAGAGGACAGATTGTATGAACATTCAGGTAGATACCCATACCCATACCAATGCCAGTACTCACGCTTACGGAACGCTGTGGGAAAATGTAAAAATAGCAAAAGAGAAAGGATTGAAAGGAATTTGCATGACCAATCATGCACCGAACCTTCCCGATTCGCCCCATCTCTGGCATTTTGATAATCTGATTGGTACCATACCTGAGGTGATTGACGGGGTACGTGTGTTCTGCGGTGCCGAAGCGAATATTCTAGATAGCAACGGAACATTGGATTTGCCTGAAAACATTTTATCCATTTTGGATGTAGTGATTGCATCGGTGCACATTCCGTGTTTTAATCCCATGACAGAAGAAGAATACACCAAATCATGGCTGAGTGTAACCCAAAACCCCTATGTAACCATTTTAGGGCATACAGGAAGATTTCGCCTGGGATATGACCATGAGGCCGTGATCTCTGCCGTACGGGACGCCAATCAATGTATCGAAATTAACAACCATTCTTTTGTGTGCGGACAAAAACCGGCCGTGCACTGCCGGGAGATTGCACTTACATGCAAGAAATTAGGGGCAAAGATTGTAGTAAGTTCCGATGCGCATACGCCCTTTGCGATAGGAGAAACGGAGCATGCCATGCAACTTCTGGAGGAAATTAAGTTCCCCGAAGAACTGATTATGAACCTGACATTGGACAGATTTAGTCAATATTTGAAAGAGAGAAAGGAGCATCGCTCATGATAGCCGGGTTGACTGAAATTGTAGGTGCCGACCGTATACTTAAACAAGAACCCATGAGTCGCCACACTACCTTTCGTATCGGAGGACCTGCCGATTGGATGATCCTTCCGCAAAATGAAAGCCAGATTCAGGCAGTCATTCACCTTTTGAAAGAGAATAAGTATCCTTATCTGGTTTTGGGTAACGGATCCAATATTTTAGTTGGTGACAAAGGAATTCGCGGCGCAGTGATACAGTTGGGGAATGAATTTGCAGATTGCCGGACAGAGGGAGATGCTTTGATTGCACAGGCCGGCATTAAGCTTTCCCGACTTGCCAATGTTGCTTTGCAAAACGGGTTAAGCGGGCTGGAGTTTGCTGCCGGCATTCCCGGGACATTGGGTGGCGCTATCTATATGAACGCAGGTGCTTATGGCGGAGAAATGGCAGATGTGATTGCATCGGTGACCTATTTGAATCCAGAGGGTGAGATCTGCACCGTGAATGGAGCCACTTGTGGTTTTGGGTATCGAACCAGTATATTCGCGAAGAATGATTATGTGATTTTATCCTGCAAACTGCAGCTTAAAAATGGTGACAGTGATGCCATTCGGGCGGTTATGGACGATTTGCAAGAAAGACGCACATCCAAACAACCGCTGCATCTTCCCAGTGCAGGCAGTACGTTTAAGAGACCGGAAGGATATTTTGCCGGAAAGCTGATTCAGGACGCCGGTCTGATGGGCTTCCGTGTGGGAGGAGCTTCCGTGTCTGAAAAACATGCAGGATTTGTTGTGAATGATAAAGGCGCAACGGCAAACGATGTACGGACATTGGTGGAAGCGATACAGCGTAAGGTAAAAGCAGAATTTGGTGTAACACTGGAACCGGAAGTTAAGTTTATCGGTGAGTTTTAACATCGCAACCCAACTCTGCTTTGCGATACAGAGGTGAAGGAAAATGAAATTTATTATTATCACCGGATTGAGCGGTGCAGGAAAATCCCAAGCCGTAAAAGCCATGGAGGATTTGGGATATTATTGCGTGGACAATATGCCTCCTGCCCTGATTCCCAAATTTGCTGAAATTTATCATAAAGCGTCAGCACCGTCGGATGTTGCGGCATTGGTATGTGATATTCGGGGCGGAAATTTGTTTGGCGAATTGTCCGGTGCCCTTAGCCAGATTGCGGAATTGGGATACCCGTATGAAATCTTGTTTTTGGAAGCGTCGGAAGAAACCTTGATCAAACGGTATAAGGAAACCCGGCGCCTGCATCCGTTGGCAGAAAGCGGAAGACTGATTGAAGGAATCCGAAAAGAACGGGAACTTCTGGCGGGGCTTCGGGCACAGGCGGATAAAATTGTGGATACGTCTCTGATGACAGCTGCCCATTTGAAAGGATATCTGATGTCTTTGTACGGAGGGCAGGAGCCGGGTGAAAACATGATGATTCATCTGGTAACCTTTGGATTTAAGAACGGGATTCCCTTGGATGCGGATATGGTGTTTGACGCCAGATTCTTGCCCAATCCTTTTTATATTCCGGAACTTCGGAATCATACCGGACTGGAAACCTGTGTCCGGGACTATGTGATGGAACAACCTGAAAGTCTTACTTTTCTGGATAAACTGACTGATTTGGTGGAATATTTGCTTCCTCAATATGAAAAAGAGGGAAAGCCGCAACTAGTAATAGCCATTGGCTGTACCGGCGGTCACCACCGCAGTGTGAGTATCGCAGAAGAACTTGCCAAGCGACTGAGCAAACAGAAACATTCTGTCACAGTTACCCATAGAGATATCACAAAATAGGCGGTGAGAAGATGGTATCCTTTTCCCAACAAACTAAGGAAGAACTATATAGAACGGAGACAGAATCTCCCTGCTGTGTAAGGGCGGAATATGCGGGATTATTGTTGTTTGGCGCTAATCTGGACCGGTACGGCGAAGATGAAGCCATGCTTCAAACCTTGAATGTACTGGATGAAAACGGAAAACTTTGCTATCGCATTGCGACCGAGACTGTACGGGAGGAATGTTGCCGACGTGCGTTGGTGAAAGGTGCTTTTTTAAGCGCCGGAACGGTCATTGATCCCAGAAAGAATTATAATCTGGAGATTGTTACACCCCATAAGGAATTGAGCGAGGATATGCTCCGGCTGTTGCAGGAAATTGGCTTTCCGTTCCGCTTGGTTCTCCGTAAGTCCAAATATGTGTTGTACCTGAAAAACAGTGAAGCGATTGCAGATTTTTTGTCTTATATCGGTGCGTTTCAGGCACAAATGGAAGTTTTAAATGTAAAAATAGAAAAAGAAATTCATAATGAATTTAACCGGGCTGCCAATAGTGAAACTGCCAATCTGGAAAAAACCATCAATGCGGCGGTGGAACAGATTCAGGCGATTATGATACTGGATAAGATGGTGGGACTTGATAATCTTCCTGATGATTTGAGGGAAGTTGCTTATCTAAGGTTGGAACATAAGGAAATGAGCCTTGCAGAATTGGGAACATTGGTAGAGCCGCCTCTCAGTAAATCCGGTGTCAATCACCGTTTAAAGCGCTTGATGAAGATGGCGTTACAGGAATCGTAATAAAACAAAGGAGGGATTTCCATGGCATTTGCACATTTGCATACACATACGGCGTACAGTTTGCTGGATGGTGCGGGCACTATTCCCAAACTTTTAGACCGTGCCAAGGAGTTGGGGCAGACCGCCATGGCAATTACCGACCATGGCAATATGTTTGGTGTCATCGAATTTTATGAAGAAGCTTTAAAACGGGGCATCAAACCCATTCTGGGTTGTGAGGTTTATGTTGCCGCACGTACCCGATTTGATAAAGTGCATGAATATGATTCCTCCAGCTACCATCTGATTCTTCTGGCGGAAAATGAGACTGGCTATCACAACCTGATGAAACTGGTTTCCATTGGCTTTGTAGATGGCTATTATTACCGCCCAAGAATCGACATGGAGGTGCTGAGACAGCACAGCGAGGGGTTGATTGCATTAAGTGCCTGCATGGCCGGGGTGCTTTCCAGACAGATTCTTTCCGGAAATTATGAGGAAGCAAAACGCCGTGCATTAGAGTTTGTCGATATTTTTGGTAAAGATAGATATTTCATAGAGGTTCAGGACCACGGTATGGTGGAACAGCAGAAACTGAATCGGGAACTGGTTGCTCTTTCCAAGGAACTTGGACTTTCTTTGGTTGCCACCAATGATGTGCATTATGTCCGTCGGGAGGATGCCCAGAACCAGGATGTTCTTATGTGTATCCAGATGGGAAAAACGGTGGATGATGAGGACAGACTGAAAATGTCTACCGACCAACTGTATCTGAAATCCGAAGAAGAGATGCAGGAGTTGTTTTCCTATCTTCCGGATGCGGTTTCCAACAGTCAAACGATTGCTGACCGTTGTCATGTGGAAATCGAGTTTGGCAAACTGCATCTTCCTAAATTTGATGTGCCTGACGGGATGACCTCCTATCAGTATTTGAAAAAACTTACCGATGAGGGATTTGCTATGCGGTATCCCAACGATGATGGAACTGTCCGGCAAAGACTGGACTATGAACTTTCTACCATCCAGCAAATGGGATACGTAGATTATTTCTTGATTGTTTGGGATTTTATTCACCATGCCCGAGAAAATGGGATTATGGTTGGCCCTGGGCGTGGCAGTGCGGCAGGTAGCGTAGTTTCTTACTGTCTGCAGATTACCAATATTGACCCCATAAGGTATAGTTTGATTTTTGAACGATTTTTAAATCCGGAACGAGTAAGTATGCCGGATATTGATATCGACTTTTGCTATGAACGCAGAGGCGAGGTCATTGACTATGTGAACCGAAAATATGGGACAGAGCAGGTTTGTCAGATTGTTACCTTTGGTACTATGGCAGCGCGTCTTGCAGTAAGAGATGTGGGAAGAGCCTTAAATGTTCCTTACGGTGTGGTAGATGAGGTGGCAAAACAGATTCCCATGGAACTGAAGATGACCATCGAAAAGGCACTGACCGTGAATTATAAGTTAAAAGAACTGTATGATGGCAATCCCCAGATACAAAAACTGCTGGATACGGCAATGGAATTGGAGGGGCTTCCAAGGCATACATCTACCCATGCGGCAGGCGTGGTTATTACGCGGGAACCGGTGCAGAACTATGTGCCACTGCAGAAAAATGATGATGTCATTACCACCCAGTTTACCATGACCACCATTGAGCGACTGGGACTTTTGAAGATGGACTTTCTGGGACTTCGTACCTTGACAGTGATTCGGGATGCGGTGCGGCATATCAAAGAACAATATGGTGTGGATGTGGACATTGACCATCTGTCTTTTGACGATGCAGAGACCTATGCCATGATATCTGCCGGAGAGACCGACGGCGTGTTCCAGTTGGAAAGCGGCGGTATGCGTCAGTTTATGAAAGAACTGAAACCTACCTCTTTGGAGGATATTATTGCGGGAATTTCTCTTTACCGGCCGGGTCCTATGGATTCCATTCCCCGTTACATTGCCAATAAAAATCATCCGGATAAAATTCGGTATAAGCATCCCATGCTGGAGCATATTCTGAATATGACATACGGCTGTATTGTGTATCAGGAACAGGTTATGCAGATTGTTCGTGAACTTGGCGGATATTCGCTGGGGCGTGCGGATTTGGTTCGCCGTGCCATGTCCAAAAAGAAAGCCGATGTGATGGAACAGGAAAGAAAGAACTTCATCTACGGTACCTGCGAAGACGGACAGACAGTGGACGGTGCGGTCAAACGGGGTGTAGATGAGAAAATTGCATCGGAAATCTTTGATGAAATGATGGATTTTGCATCCTATGCGTTCAACAAGTCTCATGCGGCGGCATACGCTGTGGTTGCATACCAGACCGCATGGCTGAAATGCCATTATCCGGTGGCGTTTATGGCGGCACTTTTGACATCGTTTATCGAACATTCTGACAAAGTGACCAAATACATCGCAGTAGTCAAAAATATGGGAATCACCGTACTTCCGCCGGACATCAACAAAAGCGGAAGACAGTTTTCTGTTGATGGTGAGAAAATCCGATTTGGCATGGCAGCAGTGAAAAATGTAGGCGGTGCCGTGGTGGATGAGATTGTTGCGGAGCGGGAAAGCGGAGGACCGTTTACCGGATTTCGTGATTTCTGCCGCAGAATGGCAGGAAGAAAAGTCAATAAGCGTGTGGTAGAGAACCTAATTCGCGCAGGTGCCTTTGATAGTTTTGGATTAAAGCGTGCTGTTTTGATGAATGAGTTTGAAAAGGTACTTGACGATGCTGTTAAAGAACAAAAGACGGTTATTCCCGGGCAGATGGATATGTTCGGTGCTTTGATGAGTGAAGAAGAATTGGTTCAGGATAATTTTCCAGATTGTGAGGAATTTCCGGAGCGGGATATTCTGGCAATGGAGAAGGAAGCCATCGGTATGTATGTATCCGGACATCCCATGAACCAGTATCGGGAACTTGCCAAGCAGACGGCAACGGCAGAAATTTATGAGATTACTGAAAATGAGGACGGAAGATTCAATATTGGTTCTCAGGTAAGGCTTGCAGGAATTATCAATCGGGTACGGAACCAACTTACCAAAAAAGGTGAGATTATGCGATATCTGGAACTTGAAGATTTGACGGGAACCATAGAAGTTCTTGTATTCCCAAGTCTTGTGAGAAAGTTTGATACCTTTCTCCTAGAAGATTCCATTGTGGCGATTTCAGGAAATCTGGATATGGCGGAGGATGCGCCGCCAAAGTTGCGATTGGAAAGTGTTTGCTTCCTTGCTGATTGCGCCCCCAAAAAACAACCGGAAACCTCTGGATATAAGTTGTATCTGAGGCTGATGAACAACCAGTTGGAGGAAGGTGTTAAGCATATTCTTCGCGGCGGAGAGGGAGATATCCCTGTTATTCTTCGTTATGAGGATACCAAGCAGACCATGATGGCGGGCAGAAGTATGTGGGTTTCCCTCGGTGACGGACGGGAAGAACAACTGATAACATTGCTGGGCGCTGAAAATGTGAAACTGGTGGAGAAATAGCCATGAATCAGGAATTGAACAAAGAAGTAATTCTTTCATATTTAACCGAAGATGCACCGTTCCTAACGGTGCTGGATACGGTGGATTCCACCAACACAGAGGCAAAACGTTTGTTGGCACAAGGTTTAACTTCGGATAGGGTGATTCTGGCAGATTGTCAGACTCAGGGAAGAGGACGATTGGGAAAATCTTTTTATTCCCCAAAGGGAAGCGGACTTTATATGAGCCTGATGATGGAACATAGCCTCTCTGTCGAAGAATTGAGTCTGGTTACACCCTTTGCGGCAGTTGCAGCGTATGATGCTATTGTTGCTGTCTGTGGCGTAGAACCGGAAATCAAATGGGTGAACGATTTGTATCTTCATGGTAAAAAGATTTGTGGAATCCTTACTGAATTGGTGGAAAACACCTTAATCATTGGGGTAGGTATCAATTGCACCACCGTGTTTGACGGGGAACTCTCTGCTATTGCAGGAAGCCTGAATGCAGAGGGAATCCGGTGCCGCCTGGCAGCGGAACTTGTAGGACGGCTCCGAAATCTCAAACAGGCAATGCAGGAAAAAACTTTTCTTATAACCTATCGTGAGCGGTCTATGCTGATTGGAAAGACTGTTACCATAGTGGGTGAGGATGGTTGCTATACTGTAACAGGCATTGGCGATTGGGGAGAACTGCAACTTCGGTCAATGAATGGTAATATACGGGAGTTGCGTTGCGGAGAAGTCAGTGTAGCATTGATAAAATAAAAGTTTCTGGGCAAACTGAAGAAGAAGGAGTGACAGAAATGAGAAGAAATCATGACGGATGGTGGAAAGTATTTGGAGTTCTCGGTTTCCTGATCGGAATCGGGATGGCGATATTTTCGTATCTGTTGTATCGAAAAAATCAACAATATCGGGATGCGTTAATTTCGGTTTCGGATCAGTTTCCTGATGAAGGGCAGCAGGCGCGCCGTGCAGCGTGGCAGAGCCATCATGCGCCTGCCAACCAAAAGACAACCGAAGAACGGCTGGAGACACAACGAATCAAAGAAGAATAAAGGAAAAGCAGGCGTCAGCCTGCTTTTGTATGGAGAAAAATGATGCAAAAAATCAAAAAATTTGTCAGGAAAAATACAGTAATGACCATTGCCTTTCTGGCGGCGGTATTGACTGCGGTTGCAGTTCCGCCAGATCAGGCATATCTGGGCTATTTTGACTGCAAAACGCTGAGTTGTCTGTTTTGTGTACTTGCGGTGGTTTGTGCTTTGAAGAATATCAACTTCTTTTATCTTCTGGCGCGGAAGATTGTCAGGTGTTTCAAAACCACAAGAATGTGTATTCTTGCATTGGTCTACATAACCTTTATCGGATCTATGCTGATTGCCAATGATATGGCACTTTTGACTTTTTTGCCGCTGGGGTATTTTGTGTTAAACAGTACCGGCAAACAAAAACTAATGTCTTTTACTTTTATTATGCAGAATATTGCAGCAAACCTGGGAGGCATGCTGACACCTTTTGGCAACCCTCAGAACTTGTATCTGTATACTAAATTTCATATTCCCACCGGAGAGTTCATGGGAATCATGCTACCACCGTTTTTGGTTTCCATTCTTCTGATTACCATTTGCTGTCTTTTTGTGAAAGCAGAGCCGCTTTCTCTTAAGGACGAACCTATGGAACTACATCCATGGAGAACGGCGGTCTATTTGCTGTTGTTCGTGTTATCCATCGCCATAGTGTTCCGCACCATACCCTATGTCGTAGGGTTGATTGTTATCCCTCTGTTCTTATTGGTGATGGACAGAAAAGCTTTGAAGATGGTAGATTATCCGTTGCTTTTTACCTTTGTTTTCTTTTTTGTTTTTGCGGGAAATATGGCACGAATCGAGGCTGTTCGGGAATTTTTCTCTATGTTACTGGAAAAGAGTACGTTGATTTTCAGTATTCTTTCCTGTCAGATTATCAGCAATGTGCCATCGGCAATACTTCTTTCTCAGTTTACCGAAAATTATCGGGATCTGTTATTGGGCGTCAATATCGGAGGTGCAGGGACGTTGATTGCATCGCTGGCAAGCTTGATTACCTTTCAGGAGTATATCCGTCACAATCCGGGAAAGGAACTTTCCTATATCGGTTCTTTTTCGGCGTACAATTTTGGATTTGTTATTATCTTGACTGCTATGATGTTGATATTATAAAATATGACCTTTCCCCATACGGGAAAGGTCATAATCTTTTTAATACCAAAAGTATTTTGGGGATCAAAAGTCCCATAATAAAGTTACTGATACCGTGAAGTATATCCCATGGAAACCCTGCGGCAATCCATGCCAGCGTCCCTTTGAAATCCATCCCGAACCAAAACGCCTGAAAGGGAGCGTATAAGGTTCCGTACAAAAATCCGTGGGCACTGCAGACAATGGCACAGACCCATGGCATAAGGCGCGGAGAAAGATTCTTTGGAATCAGCATGGTAACGCCCCAGAGCACCGTCCAAAGATACAAATGGGGAATCCACCAGACGGGAAATCCAAAAAACAAACCCATAATGACAACAAAAATATAAATGGGATACAAAGCTTTTTGCCGGTATACTAGGGTAATGCAGATGGTTAATGTCGCAAGTAGGTGAATGTTGGGAAAAAGTTCCATCAGCATTTTAGATGCATACATCAAAGCTCCCAACATTCCGAAAACTGCAATTTCTTTGGTAGAAACTTTCATATTACTCTACCCGGAAACTGTAGGTTTCACCCTCGCTTATTTTGGTGGCGTCGACCCCGGATGTAGCGTAGGTATCACCATGGTAAAATGCCCAGTATTTTCCGTCTTTGTTATAATCCACGGTTGTGCCGGCAACGGTTTTTACATACATGCCGTAAGGTCCGGGTTCTCCATCGATCAACTTCAGTTCTACCAGTGCTTTCCCCACAGTTTCACAGTCAGTATGGACCTGATATGCGGTCTGAGCACCCTCGCGGTCTGTTACGGTAAGAATAAAACTGGTTTCGCCTTCCCCTATGGAAATGATTTCGGTATCGGATTGTAATTGAGGAGCATCAGCTTGTCCGCATCCAACAAGAAGGATGACCAATAAAAGTGCAAGAATTGATTTTAATCTCATAAAAACATCTCCTTTTTATGATGTTAGCATATCATAAAAAGGAGGTGCTTTCAAGTAAATGTTTATAATTTTTGTAATTATTTTAACAGATTCAACGCAGTTTCCCGAATTTGGGAAATATTGCAGGAAAGAATTTTTTGTTTTAAGGGAAGAATCTGGTTGGGAGAAACAGAGAGCTCATCTACCTCCATGGCAAGAAATAATTCAGTTAGTTCCAAGTCGCCGGCAAGTTCTCCGCAGATGCCGGCCCAGATGCCTGCTTGGTGTGCCGCTTTGATCACGGTGTCAATGAGTCGAAGTATTGCAGTATGATGTGGATTTAAGAAAGCGGTGGCATCGGGATTCTGTCGGTCAACGGCAAGAGTATATTGGGTCAGGTCATTGGTCCCGATGGAGAAAAAGTCTACTTCTGGCGCCAATTTATCGCAAATAATAGCGGCGGCAGGAGTCTCAATCATAATACCGAATTCGCAGTCCTCCCGAAAGGTGAGATGCTCCTGTCTTAATTCTTCACGGACTTCTTTCATCAAATCTTTGACCTGCAGCACTTCATCCAATGAGGTGATCATGGGTACCATAATAGCAAGTTTCCCAAACATGGATGCACGATATAGAGCTCGAAGCTGTGTCTTGAATACGGCAGGACGGGTCAGACACAGACGGACAGCACGGACCCCCATGGCAGGGTTGTCTTCTTGTGGCATGGCGAAATAATCCGCTTGTTTATCGGCACCGATATCCAGTGTACGAATGACAACCCGTTTTCCCATTGCCTTTTGTAAAACGCTTTTGTAAATAGAAAACTGTTCTTCCTCGGATGGATAGGTTTTTCTTCCCAGATACAAGAATTCACTGCGGAACAGTCCTACACCCATGCCGTCGTTGGCATATACCAACGCCATGTCCGAAAGGGAACCAATGTTGGCATAGAGCAATACCGATTGACCATCCTTGGTAATGGGTTTTACCCCTTTTAATTTGGAGAGAAGTTCGGTTTGGCGGTCTGTTTGTTCTTTTTTCTTTTGCATGGTCAAAACTGTTTGCATATCCGGATCCACATAGATTTTCCCGCTGAATCCATCTACAATGATATCGGCACCATCGTAGGTTGATTCCATAATGCCAACGGCACCGATAACGGCGGGACTGTTCATGGTGCGCGCCAAAATGGCAGTATGTGAGGAGGAAGAACCTTTTTCTGTGACAAAGGCGAGAATGCCGGATTTGTCCATTTCCACCGTTTCAGAGGGAGCAAGGTCTTCAGCCCCGATAATTACCGGCGCATGTGAGGAAAGACGGAGCCGTCCTTCGTCGGTTAGAATGGAAAGAATTCGCTGTGAAATATCCTTGACATCCGCACCTCTTGCTTGCATATAAGAGTTGTCCATGGATGCAAACATTTCGGAAAAGGTGTCCGCTGTAATGGAAACTGCACTCTCTGCGTTCAGGCGTTGTTCCTGTATGATGGTCTTTACCGAATCCAGATAATCCGGATCTTCCAGCATCATCCGGTGAATTTCAAAAATCATGGCATTTTCTTCGCCAACCTCCCCAATGGCTTTCTGGTACAGGTCATCCAATTGTTGCTCGGCGGACTTTCTGGCTTCTTCAAATCGTTTCCACTCTTTTTGGGTATCCTGAATGTAGGTGCGTGGAATTTTGCTTCCTGCCTTTTTTAAATGGAGCAGTTTCCCGAAAGCAACTCCACCGCATACCCCTTGGCCTTGAATGGTAATCATGGTATGCCTCCTAAAAGTTTTCCTTAAAAAATAATTCTAGTGTGTGGATGGCTGCGTCCTCATCTTTACCCTCCGCAGTCACAGTGACAGTTGCTCCGCTAAGGACACTCAATCCCATTACCGAAAAAATCCGTTTTGCATCACCACTTTTCCCATTACACTGCAAAGAAATATCTGATTCAAATTGGGACGCCTCTTTTACCAGCAAACCTGCTGGTCGTGCATGAATACCTTGTGGGTCAGTAATTGTAAATGTAAATTGTTGCATGGCTTTTCCTCCCGATTTCAAATATAGGGTTATCCTTGACCATCTCAAGATATTTTATGCAAGGGATAACTTCGATACAAAAAGGATACACTAATTTTGGATTGAGAAAAGAAAGAAAGATGTCGACAAAAAGCACATAAATACAATTTTTTTCTTTTAATAATTTGGGCACATGTACAAAAAATGGGTTTTTTATGAAAAATGCCTACATTTTTCTTGAAAAAATGTTAAAAATCATGTAAACTTTAATTTGATTCTTCTATCTACAGAGGAATTATGAGTATGATAGTGCGACTTGGTCGCAAGTGTTTCCTTACAGGAGGTAATGATGATGAGTGAAATTAAGAGAATTGGTGTTATGACAGCCGGTGGTGACTGCCCCGGATTGAACGCTGTTATCCGTGCGGTCACCAAAACTGCAATCCAGAAATACGGTCTGGAGGTTGTTGGTATTAAGCATGGTTACCGTGGACTTTTCCTTGGTGGAGATGAGTTTGTTAACTTAACTTTGGAGAATGTTTCCGGTATCATTTCTAAGGGTGGTACAATTTTGTACAGCTCCAATAAGGATAATCTTTTTGATTATACCTATACCGATGAAAACGGTGTAGAACATAAAAATGTGGATATGTCTGATGTGGGCGTTGAAAACCTGAAAAAAGCAGGCATCGACGCTATGGTGATTATCGGCGGTGACGGCACTTTGACTTCCGGCCGTGACTTTGCAAGAAAGGGTGTCAAGGTAATTGGTGTTCCCAAGACCATTGACAATGACCTTGCAGCAACGGATACTACATTCGGCTTTGATACAGCAGTTGCAACAGCGACTGAGTCTATCGACCGTCTGCGTACAACTGCGGAATCTCACAGCCGTGTTATCGTAGTTGAAGTTATGGGAAGATATGCTGGATTTATCGGTATTGCATCCGCTATTGCCGGCGGTTGTGATGCTTGTCTGATTCCGGAAGTTCCTTATGATATCAATAAGGTTGCAGAAGCAATCAAAGCAAACCGTGCAAGAGGTAAGAATTTTGGTTTGGTGGTTGTTGCAGAGGGTGCAAAACCGCTGAATGGTGAAGTTGTCGTTTCCAAGGTTGTAGAAGATAGTCCTGATCCCATCAGATTGGGCGGTATTGGCAGTGTTGTTGCAGATCAGCTGGAAAAACTGGTAGGTCTGGAATGCCGTGCAACCATCCTTGGCCATGTACAGAGAGGCGGTGTTACCACTGCAAACGACAGAATCCTGTCTACTCGTTACGGAACGTATGCTGTTGACCTTTTGATGGAGGGCAAGTTTGGCAATATGGTTGCGCTGAAAGGTGCAGAACTGGGTTATGAGTCTTTGGAAAACGTCATTGGCGCCAACAAGTCTGTAGAAGAAGACGGTTATTGGTTGAAGACTGCTCGTAACGTGGGCATCTGCATGGGTGATTAATTTTCAGAAACTTCAAAAAAGTACTTGCTTTTTTGAAAAAGTTATGCTATAATAATTCACGCTTGTTTCTACAAGCCATGAATTTTCGTAAATAATTGATTTCATAGATTGAAAGAGGTGAAAACAATGAGAGAGGGCATCCATCCCGATTACAAGCAGACCACCATTAAGTGCGCATGCGGCAATGTTATCGAAACTGGTTCTACCAAAGAAGACATCCGTATTGAAATTTGTTCTGCATGTCACCCTTTCTACACCGGTAAGCAGAAGTTGGTTGATACCGGCGGTAGAGTGGATAAGTTCAGAAAACGTTACGGTCTGGAAAAATAAGAAAAAGAACGCCGATTCTACGGAATCGGCGTTTTTCTCTTTTCTTTGACAGTATAAAATTGCCGGCACAGTCAATACTGAGATCATGTTCTCAATTTCTACGACGGGAGAGAGGTTACATGATCAATAAGGTGGAGATTTGCGGGGTAAATACATCCAGACTTCCGGTGTTGACCGAGGCGGAAAAGCAGGAACTATTCCAAAGGATTCGGCAGGGGGATATGGAGGCAAGGCAGGAATTTATTTACGGAAACCTACGTTTGGTATTAAGTATTCTGCAACGGTTCCATAATCGGGGAGAAAGTGCAGATGATTTATTCCAGATAGGCTGTATCGGTCTCATTAAGGCACTGGATAATTTTGACCCGTCTCACGAGGTGAAGTTTTCTACCTATGCTGTTCCCATGATTATTGGAGAGATTCGTCGCTATTTACGGGATAATAATGCCATTCGTGTCAGTCGCTCCATTCGGGATATGGCATATAAGGCGCTAGCGGTGAAAGAAAAACTGACTGCCAGAGAGGGTCGGGAACCTACTGTGGAGGAGATTGCTAAGGAATTGTCTGTTCCCAAAGAGGAAGTGTCCCTTGCGTTGGATGCCATTTTGGATCCGGTTTCTCTGCAGGAACCGGTGTATCATGACGGCGCAGATGCGGTTTTTGTCATGGATCAGGTAAAAGATGAAAAGAATAAGGATGAAAACTGGCTAGAGAAAATTTCCCTTATGGAAGCAATGAAACGATTGGGAGATAGAGAACAACACATCCTGAAACTCCGGTTTTTTGAGGGGAAAACCCAAATGGAGGTTGCGGGAGAAATTGGGATTTCTCAGGCACAAGTGTCCCGCCTGGAAAAAAATGCGCTAAAGCACATGAAGAAATATTTATAATAGAAAAACGGCAAGGAAAAAGTCCTTGCCGTTTGTATTATTGCTCGTTGATTTGTCGATTTAATTTTTTCAGTTCCTTGATAATCAATGGAACGACTACGCAACCGGTAATAATATCGGCGAACAAATACGAGAAAAGAACGCCGTCCAATCCGATAAAACGGGGCAGAATCAGGAGCATAGGTACCAGAAGTAAAATTTGTCGGAGCAAAGAAAGAAAATTTGCCTTCATAGGTTGTCCGGTAGATTGGAAGTAGTGGGTGGTAACAATCTGCATACCCGCTACAAACAAAGCTCCGTTACAGATGCGCATACAACGCACTGCAAAGTCGGTGAACGTGGCATTTTCGCGTCCGAACAGTAAGAGCACATACTCTGGAATACACTCTGATAAAATCCAGCCCAGGGTGGTAAAGGAAACCGCGAAAGCCAGTGCGGTTAAGTAACTTTTCTTGACCCTAGCCGGTTGGTTGGCACCCCGATTGAATCCGAGAATAGGCTGGTTGCCGACGCCAATGCCTACACAGATGGAAATGACAATCATGGAGATTTTCATGACAATCCCCATGGCGCTGAGTGCCACATCTCCGCCCACAGCACTCTGGTCTCCGTAAGTAACCAGAAGATTGTTCAATAAAATATTCAAAACAGTGGAAGCAAGGTGCAAAGCACAACTGGAAACCCCGAGAATTAAAATCTGTTTCAGAATTCTGAAATCCGGTTTCAGGGAACAGAATTTTAACCGCATCTGACTGTTATGGGTAAAATACCAAATCAGCATAACCGCACTGACGACCTGAGAAATGGCGGTTGCAACAGCAGCACCTGCCACGCCCCAATGAAAAACAAAGATGAAGATGGGATCCAGTATGGTATTTAGAATTGCGCCTACCAACATGCTGGTCATAGAAAGCAATGGGTTACCATCGGTGCGGGCAAAGTTGGATAGACAAATACTCAAAAGATTGAAAGGTGCCGCCATCAGGATAATTCCTGTATATTGCTGCGCGTATAGGAGAGTGGTTTCTCCGGCACCGAACAAAGTAACCAATGGTGTCAGAAAACCAAGCCCTAAGGTTGATAAAAGAAGTCCGGACACCACACCTACAGTAAAGACGGTTCCCAAGGAGCGGTCTGCTGCACGATGGTTGCCCTCACCCAACTTGATTGCGGCGAAGGCACTTCCACCGGCACCTAGCAGGGTGGAGACTGCCAGAATAATGGTTACAATGGGAAGAGCGATGGTGGTGGCGGCATTCCCTAAAAAGCCTACGCCGTGACCAATAAAAATCTGGTCAACAATGTTGTAGATGGCGTTGACCAGCATGGAGATTACCGCAGGCAGAGCGAACCGCATCAAAAGTTTGCCGATGGGTTCATGCCCCAGTGGATTCATTGTCTGTTCTTGCATAGTATAATCCTTTCTGTAAACGTTCTATTAGCAAGGGAAGTGCTTCCTCAAAATTGACACCGTAATCGCGGGCATCAGGGTCAAGCATGGTTGCCCGGGCGGAAGCAAGGGTAAAGTCCACGGCCAGAGAAAGGGCGTCGGGAAAAGACATGCCCCTTATATATGCTCCGGTTACTGCTGATGCAAAAATGTCTCCAGTTCCATGGAAGACCACCGGCAATTTTTCATTGGAGTAGTAAGAAAAGTCTTCTTTTACTGCATCGTAAAAATAGTAGCCGATTTCATCGGGTTTCAGACTGATTCCGGTTAGCGCCACTCGTTTGGCACCCAGACTGGTCAGTTTCTTCAAAATTTGTTGAAGATAAGTTTCGTCATAATCTTCCCGGTACGGTTCGTTCAGTAAATACGCCGCTTCAGTCATATTAGGCAAAAGTAGGTCGGCGTGCCGGCAGAGCGTTGCCATTTTTTCTGCGAATTCCGGAGTGAATCCGGCATATAATTTGCCATGATCGCCCATAACCGGGTCAATAATGACCGTCGGGTGATTGGGTAGACGGCTCAGTAGCCTGTCTACAAAATCAAGTTGAGAAAATGAACCCAGATATCCGGTGTAAATGGCATCAAAATTGAGATGTAAATCCCGGAAGGTATCGGCAATGGGGTCCAGTTCCTCAGTTAGATCGTGGAAGGTATAGGAGGGGAACGCTGTGTGAGTGGAAAGTACTGCGGTAGGCAGAACGGAACATTCTACACCGGCGGCGGAAATGATGGGAAGTGCAACCGTGAGGGAGCATCTGCCCACACATGATATGTCCTGAATCGTAAGAATCCGTCTCATAAAATAACCCTCCTTTTTCTTTTCATAAGGCATAGTTTAGCACAGTATATGGGGTTTTTCAAGGAAAAGTTGCACAAAAATACCTATAAGAGAGAAAAAAGTCTGTTTTTTCTTAAATTTTAGTTGAAAAACTGCATAGAATTTGGTATGATACTATAATAGATAATTTTTGCTTTTTCCGGGAAAACCGATGGGTGGTTTTATCCCGAATAAGAGGGCGAATGTCCTCTTTGATAAGGAGAGTTTATGAACAAAAATCGTAGAACGCAACTTGCCCACGGAGCAGTGTCTGCAACTTTGACGGTGGTGCTGATGATGGTGGCAAGGTTTGTGAGTGGATTTTCAGTGATTACTGTGTTGTTGACCGGTCTGCCGATTGCATTTTTAGGGACCCGGCATGGTACAAGAATTTCTGCTTTGACGGCAATTGTATCTGTTCTGGTTCTGGCGTTGGTTACGGGTGATATTCTTTCAACCCTTTTGCTTGGAGCGTTACACCTGCTTCCGGGGTTGGGAATCGGCTATGCCCTTTCCCACAGAAAGGGGTATTACGGTGCACTTCTTTATGGTAGCACAGGTGTGCTTGCAGGATTGCTTTTGCAAATTCTGGCATTGAATTTCTTAAATGGAGGAAATGGTTTTGCCCAACTGATCAGCGGAACACTTCAGGAAACCGAGGCTATGATGCAGCAACTGATCTCCCGTATGGATGGAAATAACGCGCAGGAAATGATGGCAACGGCGGAAAATGTTCTCAAAGTGGCAGAACAACAGTTCATGCTGTATCTTCCTACTATGCTGATTGCTATATCGGCAGTTTTGGGATATGCTACTGTTGCAGTTGCCTTGTTTATGCTGAAACGGCTGAAAATAAAAAGAGTGAGTTACTTGCGGTTTTCAGAACTGATTGCACCACGTTCCGTATGCTATCTTTCGGTACTTCTCAGCATTTTTGCTATGATGCAGAGGGAGATTACGGTTTTTGCGGCAGGAATATTGAATTTGTCCATGTTGTTGGAACTGTTTCTGGCGGTATGCGGCCTTTCCTTGATTGATGCGAAACTGGAAAAAAAGATTTCTGCAGGGGTTGCCCGAGGCGGGGTTTATCTGGCAGTATTTTTGGTAGGATATTTGTTTTTAGGAATGCTTTTCAGAGTGTTGAGTTTGCTTGGTATGATAGACGGCTTGTTTGGCTTCCGGTATGGTAAGAAAGGTGAGAACCATGGCGAAGAAAAATAATAATTTACTTTCTTTGGGCAGACGATATGTATTTCGATACACATTGGCTGTCGCGGTGGGCTTTTTGATATTCGGTCTGATTTCTTTTATCAGCGAATGGGTTACTGATGGTGAGGTTGCGATTGCTGCAATCGTGGAGATTCTGGTGGCAATGGTAATTGGCGTGAGCAGTTTGTTTTTGTCTGCAAAACAACGCAAAATTATGGCAAACCAGTTGACGGATTTTGCTTATTGTGTGGAGAGTACCACACGGGCGGCAGTACTTACATTTCCATCACCCTTGGTGGTGGTTTCGCTGGGCGGTGCTGTTCAGTGGCATAACCGGAGCTTTGCTGAGATGTTTGGAAGAGAAAATTTGTATGAGGAATATATGCAGGATTTGTTTCCGGAAATTTCCTTTAACCGGTTTGTGGAAAGCGATGATCCTACGCCGGAAGAATACGGGTACAAGGGCAAGACCTATCTGGTTTCCGGTGAGGTAGTGCGTACTGTACGGGGGGAATTGACTGAAACGCTGGTTGCACTTTATTTTACTGATGTTTCTGATGTTAAGGCGTGTCGGAAACAACTCTCCGATAAGAAAACCGTGGTATGCTCTCTGATGGTGGACAACTACGAAGAGGTGGTGAAAACCACCCCAAATGCTAATCACAGTGCATTGGTTGCCGAAATCGAACATTGTGTCAACGATTGGATGGAACAGGCGGAAGGTCTTAGCGTCCGGTATGAAAAAGACCGGTTTATGATTCTTTTTGAGGCGGCAAAATTCGAAACGCTTCTGGAACAAAAGATGGATATTCTTCGCCAGATTAAATTGATTGAAAAAGGAAACCGATTCCCGGTAACTTTGAGTATTGGCGTGGGTGCTGCAGGAGAAACCTTGCGTGAAAATCAGGAGCAGGCAACAGCAGCTCTGGATATGGCGTTGGGAAGAGGCGGCGACCAGGCGGTAGTAAAAACTGAAAAAGGTTTTCAGTTCTATGGTGCCAAGAGTCGGGAACTGGAAAAGAGTACCCGGGTCAAAGCGAGAGTTATTGCCCATGCATTGCGTGACCTTGCGGACCAGGCATCCCGTGTTATTATCATGGGACATAAAAATGCGGACGCCGACAGTCTGGGAGCATCAGCAGGATTGTTCTGGGCACTTCGCAGCCGGAAGGTTGATGCCTATATCGCCGTTGACCGCAATCATAACAATGCACCGGCTTTGTTGGAAATGTTGCTGACCGGTGAGGAATATGCATCTCGCATTGTAGGGGAAGACAGAGCGCTTTCCCTGATTGACGGAAGAACGATGCTGATTGTTGTGGACACTCACCGACCCAGCATGGTGGAATATCCTGAGCTGCTTCGGAATGTTGATGAGGTGGTTTTGATTGACCATCACAGACGCAGTGAGGAATTCATTGAGGATTCCGTGCTGACCTATCATGAGCCGTTTGCGTCGTCAGCCAGTGAAATGGTAACAGAAATTTTGCAGTACATGGTTCCGGGCAGAACGATGCATCTGAGTGAGGCAGAGGCACTTTACAGCGGTATTTATATTGACACTAAGGGATTTACATTCAAGACGGGAGTACGTACCTTTGAGACAGCATCGTACTTAAGAAAAATGAGTGTTGATCCGGTTAAGGTGAGACGATTGTTCCGTACCGATCTGGACATGTATATCTTGAAATCCAACATCATCAGCGGAGCAAAAATTTATCGGGATAATATCGCACTGGCAACATGTGTTGATATGGGTACCGATACCCGTCTTGTGACGGCACAGGCGGCGGATGAACTTTTGAATATCCAAGGGATTGAGGCGGCATTTGTGCTGGCTGAAATCGGTGGAAATATCAGTATCAGCGGACGGTCTTTGGATTCTGTCAATGTCCAAGTGATACTGGAAAAACTGGGCGGAGGCGGGCATATTACCATTGCGGGCGCTCAGGTGAAAAATAACGGATTGGAGTTGGCAGAGATGCAATTAAAGGATGCCATTGATGAGGTTCTCTTTGATGAACTGCCGATTTTGAAACCCAGATGAAAGGATGACGAAACATGAAAGTAATTTTAACGCAGGATGTAAAATCACAGGGTAAAAAAGGTGATTTGATTGATGTCAGCGATGGATATGCAAACAACTTTTTGCTCCCTAAGGGATTGGCAAAGCCGGCAACCAAGCAGGCAATGAATGAACTGGAAGGCAAAAAGGGTGCAGAACAGTATCATCGCAATCAAGAGGAACTGAAAGCGACCAAGATTGCAGAACGATTGAAAGAAGTGACAGTAAAACTGTCTGCCAAAGCAGGAAAAGAAGGAAAATTGTTTGGATCCATCACGTCCAAAGATGTGGCACAGGCTTTGAAAGAACAGCATAATATTGATGTGGATAAGCGGAAAATTGATTTGCCGGATGGCATCAAAAACTGCGGAATCCGTGAGGTGCAGGTAACGCTGTACCCCAAAATTGTGGGAACCTTTAAGGTAGAGGTAACCGAAGCGTAAATCATTGTTACCTGAAAAGTAGGTGAAAAACATGAATGAACCAATCACACAACAGACGGAGCAACTAAACGATATGGCGATGCCTTTCAGCAATGAGGCAGAACAATCGGTGCTGGGTGCTATGTATCTGGACCGCAACAGCATCCCGGACGTACTGGGCTTGGTGCGAAGTGAAGATTTTTATATCAGCCGGCATCGGGAATTGTTTGAGGCGATTGTGGAACTTTACAATACCGGAAAACCCATTGATTTGGTTACCCTGAAAGAGCATTTGACACTCAGAGGGACGCTGGAATCTATTGGGGGCATTTCCTTTGTGGTAGAGGTGGCTAATCTGGTGCCGTCGACAGAAAGCGTTGGCTTCTATGCTGCCATCGTTCGGGATAAAGCCGTTCAGCGGCGTATGATTCGTATGGCAGATGAGCTTCGGGGAAAGTGTTACCGCGGAGATGAGGAGACCGATGATATACTGGCATCGGCTCAGCAGTCGATTATTGAAATTTCTCAAGACCGTAGCACCCGTGGACTGGTGCATATTGGTCGGTATCTGGATGAGGGTGTGGACAAACTGGAACGGCTGTCCAAGAAAAGCGACAACGTTACCGGTATCCCTACGGGATTTCATGATATTGACCGGAGAACATCGGGATTGCATGCGGCGGAGTTGATTATTCTGGCGGCACGTCCTGCTATGGGTAAAACCAGTCTGGCGTTGAACATTGCCCAAAATGTGGCAGTAAAGGCAAAGAAAAACGTTGCCGTGTTCAGTCTGGAGATGCCCGGCGTTCAGGTGGCAAATCGTATGCTCAGTAGCGAGGCAAGACTGAGTGCCGAGAAGATAAAAAAAGGCGAGATTAAGGACGATGAATGGAGCAAAATCGGTTCGGCGCTGGCAGTGCTGGCGCAGGCAGGTATTTATGTGGATGATACCTCCAGCATCACGGTCAGCGAAATTGGTGCCAGATGCCGGAAACTGATGCTGGAGAAAGGCCTTGACCTTGTGGTGATTGACTATCTGCAGTTAATCACCGGAGGTGGACGGGGAATGAACCGACAACAGGAGATTACCGAAATTTCTCGTAATTTGAAAATTCTTGCCAATGATTTGAATATTCCCGTGATTGCTCTTTCTCAGCTAAGCCGTGCATCTGATAAGGAAAAGCGTGAGCCGGTGTTGAGTGACCTCCGTGATTCCGGTGCTATTGAGCAGGATGCGGATATGGTTATGTTTTTACATCGAGAAGGGTACTATCATGAAGATGCGGAAGAACCCAATAAGGCAAAATGTAGTTTTGCCAAGCACAGAAACGGTGAGGTAGGATATGAATACCTGACCTGGTTGGGAGAATATACCATGTTTGCAGACTGGAGCGGCGACCATGCAAAATGATACCATCAAGGTACTGGATACCTTGCGGAAAACCATTGCAAAATATCAGATGTTGTCCCCGAATGAAACGGTGCTTGTGGCGGTTTCGGGGGGAGCAGATTCAGTTTGTCTGCTCCATGGACTGAAAACCATCGGAAAAGAATGGAACCTACAGATTGTGGCGGCACATCTGAATCATAAAATCCGCGGTAAAGAAGCGGAGCGGGATGCAGAATTTGTCCGGAAACTTTGTAGAGCATGGCGGATTCCCTGCTATCAGAAAACGGTGGATGTACCTGCCCTTGCACTGGAAATGGATGTTTCCGAGGAAACGGCAGGCAGAATTGCCCGATATCAGTTTTTTCATGAATTGACAGAGGAAAAGAAAATCAACCGGATTGCCACCGCCCATAATCAGGACGATCAGGCGGAAACCGTATTGATGCGAATGATAAGGGGAAGCGGGATAGAAGGTCTTTCCGGAATTCGGTATGTGAGAGCAGATGGCGTTATTCGGCCGTTACTGGATGTATCCAGAACAGAAATTGAGGGATATCTGAAAGAGAACGCCATTGATTTTGTGACAGACAGTACCAATGAAAGTGATGCTTATACCAGAAACAAAATTCGACACGGCTTGTTGCCAATGCTGAAAGAGGAGTTTAATCCGAATATTGTCAGTGCTCTTTCTGCCATGGCACAGAACATGGCGGAAGACAGCGATTTCATAAAAGGCTATACCAGACGGTTGTATCAAAGAATCAATAGTCCGTTGCCGGCAAAAAAACCGGTGGTTCTGGATATTGAGACTATGCGTCTTGTAGAGCCGGGGATCCGGACAAGATTACTTCTTTATGCAGTACAGGATGCCATGGGAAAATCCTATCGGTTGGAACACTGCCATACCGAAGCGGTGCTTTCCCTTTTGGATAAAGAAACTGGTGCAACGGTACATCTTCCCGGCGGTCTTTCTGCTGTGGTTCGCTACGGATGGCTGGCTTTTGAAACAGGTCGGGAAGAAATCTCTCCGTTTGCAAGTGACATCCAATATGAGGTGGAACTTGGGAGAGTGTATGATTTGGAGGGGATTTCGGTCAGCGTATCGTTGAAAGAGATGCCGGTTTCAAAGCAAGAGGGACAGTCGGTATTGGATTATGACAAGGTAAAAGATTTTCCCCTTGTGATTCGTACCCGCCGTAAGGGAGACCGGATTGCGGTGTTCCGTGATGGCAGAGAACGAAAATTGAAGGATTTTTTGATTGATTTGAAAGTGCCGGTTTCCAAACGTGATGACATTCCCCTTTTGTGTAGCGGGGATAAAGTGCTTGCTGTGGTTGGTTATCGTGTTGCAGAACCATACAAAACGGATAAAAATACAAAGAGAGGACTGGTGATTCAGCATGGCTGAACAGAGAAAAGTCGGAGAAATTTTATTGACAGAGGAAGAAATCCGTGTAAAAGTTACGGAATTGGCAGATAAAATCAATGCCGACTATAAGGGCGGAAACCTGTTGGTCATTGGTATCCTGAAAGGATGCTTTGTGTTTGTCAGCGATTTGGTTCGTAAATTACAAGGCGATATTCAGGTGCAGTTTATGCAGATATCCAGTTACGGAGACGGCACCGTCAGTTCCGGGAAAATTAAGATCAAAAAAGATTTGGATGTGGATATTGCAGGAAAGAATGTCCTGATTGCAGAAGATATCATCGATTCCGGCAATACTCTAAGTCAGTTGGTTTCTATACTTCAGGAACGGAACCCGAAGTCGATTAAGGTTTGCACCTTGCTCAGCAAACCGTCACGGCGTCAGGTTGCTTTTGAAGCAGATTATACCGGATTTGAAATTCCGGACGAATTTATCGTAGGCTACGGTCTGGATTGCGGGGAATCGTTCCGGCAACTCCCTTACATAGCAGTTATAGAAGATTAAGGAGAATAGAAAAATGGAGAACATACAAGCAAAATTTTCTGATAAAGTAAAGCATCTGGAGGCTTCTGCCATCCGTGAAATTTTCAAGTTGTTGGCAAAGCCGGGAATTATTTCCTTTGCAGGCGGTGCACCGGACCCCAAACTCTTTCCCAAAAAGGAATTGAGTGAGATTGCGGCAGATATCCTGCTGAATCAAGGCGAGGTTGCGTTGCAGTACGGAGTAACCGAGGGGTATGCACCTTTGCGGAATTGGGTGATTGACCGCCTGACCAAGCAGGGAATTATTACCGAGAAGGATTCTACCATTATTGTCAGCGGTGGACAGCAGGGCATCGATCTTGCGGCAAAATCTTTACTGAATCCCGGCGACGGCGTTATCTGTGAAGAACCCAGTTTTATCGGTGGATTGAATTCCTTCCGTGTAAACAATGCCGAACTTTACGGGGTAAAGGTAGAAAGTGACGGTATTGATACCGAAGCACTGGAAAATCTTTTGAAAGAACACAGCAATATTAAGATTCTCTATACCATTGCAACGTTCCAGAATCCGTCCGGTATTACTATGTCGCTGGAAAAGAGAAAGAAGATTCTGGAACTGGCGGAAACCTATGATTTCATGATTTTTGAGGACAACCCTTATGGTGAACTCCGGTTTGCAGGAGAAGATGTTCCTACTATGAAATCCATGGATAAAAACGGCAGAGTGGTATACTTTGGATCCTTCTCTAAGATTCTGTCTCCGGGTTTGCGTCTTGGATTTGTCAGCTGTGATCCCGCATTGATGGAGCGGATGATTATCTGCAAACAGGTGGAAGATGTGCACACCAATGTACTTTCCCAGATGGTTGCCTATGAGTTCGTTACCCGATATGACATTGATGCCCATATTGCAAAACTACGTCAGGTGTACGGTGAAAAATGCCGGCTGATGATGGAAATGATGGATAAATATTTCCCTGCGTGTGTGACGCATACATGTCCCGAGGGTGGTTTGTTCCTTTTCTGTACCATGCCGGAACAGTATGACGCCAAGGCGGTTATGCAAAAGGCTCTGGAAAAAGGTGTGGCGTTTGTGCCTGGCGCGACTACCATGATTGATGACAAAAAGACTTACAGCACCTTCCGTATGAATTATTCCACCGCATCCAAAGAGGATATTGAACGGGGTGTTCAGGCATTGGGTGATGTATTGAAAGAAGTGGTAGGTGAATAATATGGATGAAAAGAAAAGAATTTTAAGCGGTATTCAACCCTCTGGTGCATTGACGTTGGGAAACTATGTAGGTGCGCTCAGAAACTGGGTGGAACTGCAGAAAAGCGATGAATACGATTGCTATTTTATGTTGGCAGATATGCACACGATTACGGTACGGCAGCTTGCCAAGGATTTTCGGAAAAATGCTATAGACTTGCTGGCTCTGTTTTTAGCTTGCGGACTGGATCCGGAAAAAAGCCCTATTTTCTTTCAGTCTCATGTTCCCGCCCATGCACAATTGGGTTGGGTGCTGACCTGTAATACCTATATGGGCGAAATTTCCCGCATGTCCCAGTTAAAGGACAAGTCTCAGAAACATGAGGGAAATATCTATGCAGGACTTTTCACATATCCGTCCTTGATGGCGGCAGACATTCTGCTTTATCAGGCAGATTTGGTTCCGGTAGGCGCTGACCAGAATCAGCATCTGGAACTGACAAGAGATTTGGCAAATCGATTCAACAACGCATATAGCGAAACTTTTAAGGTTCCTGAGGGATACATTCCTAAAATCGGAGCAAGGGTTATGAGTTTGCAGGACCCCACCCAGAAAATGTCCAAGTCCGACCCCAATGAAAATAGCTATATCTTGATGCTGGATTCCCCCGATGCAGTGGTTCGTAAAATTAAGCGTGCGGTCACCGATTCCGGTTCCGAAGTGAAACGGGGCGAGGGAAAAGAAGGGGTAGAAAACCTGATGAGTATTTACTGTGCTGTCAGCGGAAAAACCATGGAAGAAACCGAAGCTGAGTTTTTGGGTAAAGGTTACGGCGATTTCAAGACGGCTGTGGCAGAAGCGGTTGTGGAGACTCTCAAACCCATTCAGGCGCGCTACAATGAACTGATGGCAAATAAAGATTATCTGGAACAGGTTTACAGAAACGGAGCAGAAGTTGCCTCCCGTACAGCAATGAAAACCCTTTCTAAGGTATATCGAAAGGTTGGCTTTATTCAGCCGTAATATTTTACAAAGCCTGAGAGGAGGAACCACATATGGTCTCAAACAATAATCTTTATGTCCTGTTATCGTTGATGGTTGCGTTTTTGATTTCTTTTGCGGCAACGCCTGCGGTGATTTCTTTGGCACATAAAATCAACGCAATCGATGTTCCGAAAGATAACAGGCGGGTGCATAAAAAACCCATCCCGTTGATTGGCGGGCTTGCGATTTTCTACGGATTTGTGGTCAGCGTTATTTGTTTTGCTACTATGGACCACGCAACGATGGGAATTCTTCTGGGTTCTTTGGTTGTGGTGACGGCGGGTATCATTGATGATATGTCTGACATGAAAGCAACTGTGAAACTCTTGTTCCAGATTGCCGCAGCTGCTATTGTGGTTTATTCCGGTGTGCGAATCGAACATTTTGCCAACCCCTTTTATGGTTGGTTTGGCCCGGAGTATCTGGTGATGGATTACTGGTTTTCTGTTGCTGTTACTATCATTTGGATTGTCGGTGTTTGCAATGCGGTCAACCTGATTGACGGTCTTGACGGCCTTGCAGTAGGTGTTTCTTCGATTGCGTCCATGTCATTGCTGGCACTGACCATCATCAGCAACAGCCCCAATGTCGCCATTCTTACTGCGGCTGTTGCCGGCGCAGGATTTGGATTTTTGCCGTATAACTTCAATCCGGCAAAAATTTTTATGGGAGACACCGGTGCACTCTTTTTAGGTTTTATTCTGGCATGTATTTCGGTAGAAGGTTTCTTGAAACTGTCTGCCATTATATCGTTTGCGGTTCCTCTTCTGGTACTGGGACTTCCTATTTTTGATACGGTGTTTGCGATTTTCCGCCGCATTCTTACCGGGCGATCCCCTATGTCGCCGGACAGAGGACATCTGCATCACAGACTTTTGGATATGGGATTTTCTCAACGGCAAACCGTTGCAATTTTGTATACCATGACAGCAGCACTTTGCTTGACCGCGGTTGTCATTTCGATTAAGGGGTATTTGCGCGGCATGTTGTTGATTCTCTCAATCTTTGCAATTATTTTGCTGTCTTTAAGATTCATGGGTGAATTGAAAGACCCGTCATCCCATACCGATTATTTAATGGAGGAAGAAAAGCATGAACAAGATTAAAGTTATGACCATCTTCGGCACCAGACCGGAGGCGATTAAGATGGCGCCCTTGGTTAAGGAGCTGGAAAAATACAACGACCAAATTGAATCTCTGGTTTGCGTTACTGCACAACATCGTCAGATGTTGGATCAGGTTCTGGAAATTTTTGATATTCAGCCCGATTATGATTTGAATATTATGAAAGAACGCCAGACGTTGATAGAGATTCTTACCCGTTCTCTGGAAGGACTGGATCGCGTTATGAAAGAGGCAAAACCGGATATTGTTCTGGTTCACGGTGATACCTCTACCACCTTTGTTGGTTCATTGGCAGCATTTTACAACCAAATTGCCGTAGGTCATGTGGAAGCGGGACTTAGAACCTATGACAAATATTCTCCTTATCCGGAGGAAATCAACCGTCGGATTACCGGTGTCATTGCGGATATGCATTTTGCACCCACCCAGCGGAATTACGATAATCTTATCAAAGAAAACACCAACCCCGATACAATTTATGTTACCGGAAATACGGTTATTGATGCCTTAAAAACCACCGTGCGAGAAGACTATCAGTTCAAGGATGAGACTTTGAAATCCATGCATTGGGACACCAAAAAGGTGATAGTCATGACGGCGCACCGGCGGGAAAATTTGGGTGAACCGCTTCGGAACATCTGCTATGCTGTACGGGAATTGGTGGAGGAATTTGATGATATTGAGGTTGTTTATCCGGTACACATGAATCCGGCAGTCCGTGAGGTTGCACAGGAAATCCTGGGCGATCTGGAACGGGTGAAACTAATTGAACCGGTGAACGCGGATGAACTTCATAACGCCATCAATCGGGGATATCTGGTGCTGACAGACTCCGGTGGTTTGCAGGAAGAAGCACCGTCTCTGGGTAAGCCGGTATTGGTGCTCCGGAACGAAACCGAGCGTCCTGAAGCAGTGGATGCCGGTACCGTGAAGATTGCTGGTGTGAAAAAAGAGGATATCGTTTCTATGGCAAAAGAATTGCTTTGTGATAAAGATGCATATAACAAAATGGCAAAAGCGGTGAATCCTTATGGCGATGGTTTGGCATCGAAACGTATTGTCGAGGCAATTTTGGAGCATTTTAAGAAGTAAGACGGAGATGATTGGATGAAAGCGACAGTTTTATATTATCATTTGGCAAAAGAAAAGGAAGATGCAATCGTTGAGGCGGTTTCTCTCTTGGGAGCAATCGCCCGTCGGGTGGAAGATACTGAGGTCGGCATGACGGTAGGCTATCTTGCAGGAGATGACGATGCGCCAACTATGGAAGGTGAGAACTTGCCCAAGGCTATTGAGGCAGAGGTTCTGGTTATGTGCGGCTTTACGCAATTGCAGTTTAATCTTTTGATGGCAATGTTTCAGAAAAAGAAAATACCGCAGGTGCAGTTAAAAGCCATGCTGACACCTACCAACCGGGACTGGACATTTGCTAAATTAGTCGGGGAATTGAAGGTGGAACATACCCTGATGACAGCACAGAAAAAATCCAAAAAAAATTGAAAAAATGCTTGACATTCCACAGAAATTCTGTTAGAATACTATTCGTGCCTGTAAAAGGCACAACCATGGCGGTATAGCTCAGTTGGCTAGAGCATACGGTTCATACCCGTAGTGTCACTGGTTCGAATCCAGTTACCGCTACCATACGGCTCCTTGGTCAAGTGGTTAAGACTCCGCCCTCTCACGGCGGCTACAGGGGTTCGAATCCCCTAGGAGTCACCAAAAAAGACAACTTTCAATTGAAAGTTGTCTTTTTTTATCAAAACAGCATATTTTCAATATATTTTTTCATAAAGAAATGGTTGGAGGACAACTCTTCTGTTTTGGCAATGGAGGCAATATATTCTGCCTCTTTTAGAAAATCTTTATTGTGCAGAAGCATGATGGAACCGGTTCCTGCGGCGTTCCCGATTACCATCGTTTTGGGAAGAAAGGCATCTGGAATCAGTTTCAGAATTGCCCCGTTGCGTATATCGAGATAGGAACCAAATCCTCCAGCAAGATAGAAGGTGTCGATATCATCATAACAAAGGCTGTTGCAGTTGAGTAAGGTATCTATGCCGGAACGAATGGCGGACTTGGCAAGTTGTACCTGTCGTACATCCTCGGGCGTCAGACAGATGCCACTGTCTCCAATAGGAAATGTCTGTTCCATATATCCGGTTTCATCAATGACACCCAATTGCAAAAGGCAGGCTATAGTGTCAATCAGTCCGCTGCCGCATAATCCTACAGCAGGAAGATTCTCAATGGTGGTGTATTCCACTGCCCCGTCTTTGATAAAAACTTTGTTGATGGCGCCGCCTACGGCACAAGTACCATGTGTAATACCGGCACCCTCTAAGGCAGGACCGGCGGCAGTGGAGCAACAAGTTAGCGTTCCATTGTGCCAGAGTACCATCTCTCCGTTGGTACCAATATCTACCAGAAGAGAAGTTTTGTCTTTTAACATACCGCTGGCGAGGATAGCAGTGGTAATATCTGCCCCCACATAAGCCGATATACAAGGAGGAAGATAGGCGTTCTTATACCACCCTCCAAACAGTGTTTGAGGTGTATAGGGGGAAATTGCAATACCTGAGGGGTCCTTCCCGGTTAAAAGGTGGAGCATAGTGGTATTTCCGGTAATCACATATTTTTCAATGGGATAATCCTCTGCTAAGTTGCGGATGCAGTTGCAGATTTCCTCTTGCAGTTGACAAAGCCCGCCTTTGCCAGCGTGCTCAATCCGGGAGATTACATCAGCACCATACACAGCCTGCGGGTTGGGTACGGCAACACATTTAATCTGTCGGCATTGGGGGAACTGATAAAGATATCCGGCAACGGTGGTGGTCCCAATGTCAACCGCCATGCCATACCCGTCTGTTATTAATGGTTTTTTTTCAAATGCGGGCATAAAGCCATCGGTCATTCCTTGCAGGGTTTGTTCCTTTATGACATATTCAATCAAAGTGTCGGAGTTCACATAGGTCTGACAAGAAAGAACCTCTTTGCCATTGGCAGTTACTCTGCATTTTTTGCAGCTACCTTTTCCGCCACAAGGCTTATCCTGAGGGAGCCCCAACTGTTCCAAAGCAACAGAAAGAAGCACCTGCTCATAAAAGGTGCCGGATAATTCTTTATCGTTGGTTTTTACCTTGATGGTGAACATGGCGTAGCCTCATTTCTAGTGTACATGAGAGTATCATATCAAATTTTTTTCGTAGTTGCAAGTCATTGTTGGGAAGATATAAAAAATCTGTAATGTCCATTGGGAATTACAGATTTTTTTCTTCCAGATATTGTTTCATGGCAAGTAATGTTGTTTCGCTGATGACATGTTCCATGCGGCAGGCATCTTCCTCTGCAGTCTCTTCATCTACCCCCAGAGAAAGCAACATTTCCGTCAGTACAGTGTGCCGCTCAAAAATACTTTGGGCAGTTTGGACACCGTATTCTGTCAAAGAAATATAGCCGTCATCGTCTACCGTGATATATCCCTGTTGTTTCAAAAGTCCTACAGCGCGACTGACGCTTGGCTTGGAGTAATTCATGTGCTCCGCTACATCAATAGAACGAACCGATGCCTTGGAACGGCAAAGGACATAAATGGATTCAAGATACATTTCACCGGATTCTTTCAAAGATATATCACCTCCTCATCTCTTGTATCATAGCATAAAGTTTTTGGAAAATCAAGATAGAAAAATTTTTTAAAAATAAGGCAAAAAAAGGTTGACAAATTTTTCAAAGGGTGATAAGATAATTAGTGGTTAGCGAATGCTAACTAAAATTTTCAACAAGCAGTTAGCCTTTGCTAATTGCTTGTCCAAAAAGTGTGAAAATCAGGTGACAATCATGAATCTAAGAGAAGCAATCGAAGGAAAAGAATATATCATTCAAGAAATTCAAACCTACGACGAAGAATTGGATTCTTTTTTATTTTCGTTGGGTTGTTACAGCGGAGAGCCTATTACCGTTGTTTCTCATATGAAAAGCGGATGTGTGGTTTCTATCAAAGACAGTCGGTATAACATAGACAACCAGTTGGCAGAGGCGATTCTAATTTAAGAACAGTTAAGTTTTTGCACTTTAGTTAGCAATTGCTAACTTGGAATTTGATGAATCTCTAGTGATGATTTTAATGTAAGGAGGAAGAATATTTATGAGAATTGCCTTAACGGGGAACCCCAATTCTGGTAAAACAACCATGTACAATGCTCTTACGGGGAAAAGCGAAAAGGTGGGAAACTGGGCAGGTGTTACCGTTGAAAAGAAGGAACATTCCATGAAAAAGATGTATTGGGATGGGAACGAGGAATTGATTGCGGTTGACCTTCCGGGCGCATACTCTATGTCTCCTTTTACGTCAGAGGAAAGCATAACCAGTTCTTATGTAAAGCAAGAAAATCCGGATGTTATTATTAATATTGTGGATGCCACCAATCTTAGCAGAAGTTTGTTTTTTACTACGCAACTTTTAGAATTGGGAATTCCGGTTGTTGTAGCGTTGAACAAAAGCGATATTAATAAGAAAAAAGAAACGGATATTGATACGGCAATACTTGCTGAAAAACTTGGGTGTCCGGTAGTGGAGACGGTTTCTACCTCTGCAGATGGACTGAAAACATTGATGAAAACCGCGGCCAAACAAAAAGGGCGGATACAGACTGCACCTTATATTCAAAAAGAAATTGATGTAACAGACAAATGCGCAGTAGTGGCTGCGGACCGTGAGCGGTTTGAATTTGTGAATAAAATTGTAGAAGATGTTGAACGTAGAAAAGTTTTCACCAAGGATAGAAACTTTGCAGATAAAATTGATGCAGTTTTGATTAACAAATGGCTGGGCATTCCTATTTTTGCTGTTGTGATGTGGCTGGTATTCCAGATTTCTCAGGTTTGGATAGGCACTCCTGTTGCAGATTGGATGGTAGGCGGCATGGAAATCTTCCAAGGTTGGGTCGGCGACTTGCTTGCAGATGCCAATCCGTTACTTTCTGCTTTGTTGGTTGATGGCGTTATCGGCGGCGTCATTGCAGTTGTAGGCTTTTTGCCTTTAGTTATGGTGATGTATTTCCTGATTGCGTTGTTAGAGGATTGCGGATATATGTCCAGAGTTGCCGTTGTCCTTGATCCCATCTTCAAAAAAGTAGGACTTTCCGGCAAATCGGTCATCCCCTTTGTTATTACTGTTGGCTGTGCTGTGCCGGGAATCATGGCAAGCCGTACCATCCGGAATGAGCGTGAACGCAGAGCGACTGCGATGCTGGCACCCTTTATGCCGTGTGGTGCTAAGATTCCGGTCATTGCACTGTTTGCCGGTGCATTTTTTGAGGGGGCAGGATGGGTCAGCACAGCGATGTATCTTTCCGGTATTCTGCTGATCTTCTTGGGGGCGTTGTTGGTAAATCGCATTACTGGGTACAAAGCGAGAAAATCCTTCTTTATCATTGAACTTCCGGAATATAAGACACCCTCTTTCTGGGGGGCATTTCAGTCTATGTGCAGTCGGGGATGGGCATACATTGTCAAGGCGGGAACCATTATTCTCCTTTGTAATACTGCCATCCATATTATGCAAACCTTTGCATGGAGTTTTCAGGTTGCAGAAACCGCGGATGTATCCATTCTGGCATCCCTTGCAAGACCTTTTGCTTATGTGATGATTCCTATCATCGGATATCATGCGTGGCAACTTGCGGCAGCTACGGTAACTGGTTTTATTGCCAAAGAAAATGTAGTAGCCACAATTGCAGTTTGTTATCTGCTGACGGATGTAACGGGTGAACTTCGGGGTGCAGTTCCGGAACTAACTTCGGTTGCAGCCCTTGCATACCTTATGCTGAATCTTTTTACTCCGCCTTGTTTTGCAGCAATTGGTGCCATGAACGCCGAAATGAGGAGCGCAAAATGGGTGTGGGGCGGTATTGGACTGCAACTTAGCGTAGGCTTTACGGTTGGTTATTTGGTATATACGATTGGCACATTAATTACAGCGCCGGAAACTTTGAATATTGTTGCGGCGTTTGCAGGATTTGTTGCAATAGTTGTTATGGCAATCATGATTGGCATTTTAATTAATAAGGCAGATAAAAAACTGCAGGAAGAATACGCAAGCAAGGCGCGAAAGGCCGCCAAGAAACCGGAGCGTGCCTGTCAATGATAGATGTAATTTTGGTACTTATATTTCTGGCGGTGATAGGCGGAGCGGGATGGTATCTGTACAGGGCAAAGCGAAAAGGGCAGACCTGTATCGGTTGCCCGCATGCCAAAACCTGCGGAAAAAAACAATGTAACGGTAAATAAAATAGAGGCTGTATCGCTTCAAGCGAGACAGCCTCTTATAGTTTTATGGGAAGAAAATTTTTTACCGCAAGAGTATCCGGGGTAACATCACAGGTGACGCAGATAAGGTTGACCCCTTGCCGTTCTGCCTTGGCTAAAGCATCGGCAAAAGCCGGATGGGTCCGGCGGTTGGGTGTAAAATAATCTGCTTTCTCCATCTGTACCACAAAAAAGAGGTAAGCATCGTATCCGTATTGAATACAATGGCAGAGCTCGTGGAGGTGTTTGACTCCCCGTTCTGTGGGAGCGTCGGGAAACAGAACAACGCCGTTATCCTCCAATGTGACACCTTTGACTTCGGCAAAAATTTTTTTGCCGTTTGCTTCCAGATAAAAATCAAAGCGAGAATCTCCATACTTTGCCTCCGGTTTCACAAGGGAGAGATTAGAGAAAAAGGAGGGGATCCATTCTTTGATAACCTGATTGGGTGCTTGACTGTCTATGTTAATCAGTCGGTCACCTTTACATACGGCAATCAGGTCGTATTGGGTTTTCCTTGCCGGATTTTCTGATTTTTCCACAAAAACGGTTGCTCCGGGCAAAAGCAATTCCTTGCATCGACCGGTGTTTTTGACATGACAAACCGCAATCGTTCCATCAAGATCAATATGAGCAATAAAACGATTGGGGCGGTCAATAAATTTTCCTTGTTTGATGTTTGCGTATTTCATAAATGCAGTATACCACGGGAAAGTCTGTATGTCAAAGCATAAAATTGTATAGATTGGAAATGCTAACCCTGATTCAAAAAAACGGGGAGGATTCCAATGACAGTTGCAGAACGTTTGAAAAAACATTGCCCGAAACCGATTTATGACTGTACCTATCGGGAACTTTATGCAGGTATCAGCCAGATGGTCAATGAGATGATTGCTGAGAGAAAACCAGAACCTTGTCAGAAGAAATTGTATTATGTTTCAGCAGAATTTTTGATCGGCAAATTACTGGTCAGCAATTTGTTGAGTTTGGGGATTTATGATCAGGTAGAACGATTGCTGACCGAAAATGGCAAAAGCCTGAATGAAGTGGAGGGTGCAGAGGAAGAACCATCCTTAGGAAACGGGGGACTTGGCAGACTTGCAGCGTGTTTTATGGATTCGGTTGCCGCATTAAACCTTTGCGGAGACGGCATCGGTCTTTGTTATCGGTTTGGACTTTTTAAGCAGGTATTTGAAGAAAACCGCCAGACGGAGCAACCGAACCCGTGGATGGACACATCAAGTTTTCTGGAAAAAGGGCGACGATCCTATGAAATCCCTTGCGGAGATACGGTGTTGCATTCCCGTGAATACACCATTTCGGTAGTTGGCGAAAAACGGGTGAATGCACTGCATCTTTTTGATCTTGAGACGGTAGATGAAACGTTGGTCGAAGAGGGGATTCTTTATGATAAAGCACAGATTGAAAAAAACCTGACGCTGTTTCTTTATCCTGATGACAGCGATGAGGCAGGAAAACTGCTCCGCTTGTACCAGCAGTATTTTATGGTTGCCAACGGGGCACGGCTGATTCTGGATGAGTGCAGAGAACGGGGCGGAAACCTGAGACGGCTTTATGATTATGCGGTAATTCAAATCAATGATACCCATCCTGTCCTGATGATACCGGAACTGATTTATCTCCTTGTCAAAGAGGGAATCGGGATAAGGGAAGCAACTGAAATTGTGAAGAAAACCTGTGCATACACCAATCACACCATTCTGGCAGAAGCATTGGAATGTTGGCCTCTTGCCATGATGCGGAAGGTGGTACCGCATCTGGTGCCAATGATTCAGGTTCTGGATGAATGGACGAAAAAAAAATATTCCAATCCTAAAGTGGCGATTATCGATGCGGACAACAGAGTGCAAATGGCAAACCTTGCCATTCACAACACCTTTAGTATCAATGGGGTTGCATTTCTGCACACTGAAATTTTAAAGCACAGTGAATTAAACCACTTTTATCAGATTTATCCGGAGCGATTTAACAACAAAACCAACGGTATTACATTCCGTCGTTGGCTGACACAATGCAATCCGGATTTGGATGCCTTTCTTTGCCGTACCATAGGCGATCGATTCCGTAAAGATCCAAGTGCGTTGGAAGATTTGCTTGCCCATGCCAAAGATAAAAAAGTGCTGGAGGAATTGCTGATTATCAAACAGGCAAACAAACGGCGTCTGTGTGAGTATTTGCCGTGGGAATTGAATGAAAATTCTATTTTTGACATTCAGATCAAACGGCTTCACGAATACAAACGACAACAGTTGAATCTGCTTTACCTGATTGACCGGTATCTCAGCATCAAAGCCGGGAAACTCCCGTCAATGCCTATTACCGCTATTTTTGGAGCAAAGGCGGCACCGGCGTATACCATTGCCAAAGATATTATTCATTTGATTTTGTGTATGCAGGAGCTAACTGAAAATGATAGCGAAGTATCGCCGTATCTCAGAGTCGCTATGGTGGAAAATTATAATGTGACATCTGCATCCAGATTAATTCCTGCCTGTGAAGTTTCCCAGCAGATTTCCCTTGCTTCCAAAGAGGCAAGTGGAACGGGGAATATGAAACTGATGCTCAACGGAGCAATTACGCTGGGAACCGAAGATGGTGCTAATGTAGAGATTCACCGATTGGTGGGGGACGACAATATTTATATCTTCGGAGCACGAGCGGAAACAGTATTGAAACGTTACGGGGAAAAAAGTTATGTAGCAAGAGAATACTATGAGACAGTGCCGGAACTGAAAAGGGCGGTAGACTTTATTACCGGAGATAAGCTTTGCAGTGTAGGAAACCGACAATGTTTAAAACGGCTGCAAAATGAACTGATTGAAAAGGATTGGTTCATGACGTTTCCGGACTTTGCGGCGTATAAGGAGACCAGAAATGCCGTATACTCGGATTACCAGGACAGAATGGAATGGGCTAAGAAAATGCTGGTCAATATTGCCATGGCAGGGTATTTTTCCTCTGACCGTACCATCATGGAATACAACACACAATTGTGGAAATTGAAGTAAGGGAGGAAATAGAATGGGAAGAGAAAAAGTTTTTGATTTTTTACAGAAGTTAGGTAAGGTCCTGATGGTGGTTATTGCTGTTATGCCTGCTGCCGGTATTGCAATCAGTTTGGGCAAACTGATTGGCATGTTTGCAACGGAAACGCCGATTCTTGTGACCATTGGCAGTATCATTGAAAATATTGGATGGGCAATTATTACCAATTTAAATATTTTGTTTGCAGTTGCCATCGGCGGCTCCTGGGCAAAAGACAGAGCGGGTGGTGCATTTGCCGCGTTGCTTGCCTTTATCTTAATCAACAATATTACGGGAACCATTTTCGGTGTGACCAATGCCATGCTGCAAGACCCGGAAGCCGTGACACACACTTTGTTTGGTCAGGAAATTCTGGTCAACGGATACTTTACTTCGGTGCTGGGGTCTCCTGCGTTGAATACTGGTGTGTTTGTAGGCATTATCTCCGGTTTTGTGGGAGGAGTTATCTACAATAAATATTATAATTACCGCCGGTTACCGGATGTTCTTTCCTTTTTCAACGGAAAACGGTTTGTGCCTTTGGTGGTGATTTTTTGGTCTATTGTTATCGGACTTTTGTTTGCCATCATCTGGCCACTGATTCAGTTGGGAATCAATAATTTTGGTGTGTGGATTGCAAACTCTAATGACACCTCCCCGCTTTTGGCACCCTTCCTGTATGGAACGTTGGAGCGTTTACTGATTCCCTTCGGTTTGCATCATATGCTGACCATTCCTATGAATTATACCTCTTTTGGAGGAACCTATATTATTCAAACCGGAGTCAATGCAGGAAACGCCGTGTTCGGTCAGGATCCTCTCTGGCTTGCGTGGGTATCGGATTTGATTAACCTAAAGGATGCCGGCAATACTGAGGCGTATCAGAATCTTCTGGCAACCGTTGTACCGGCACGATTCAAGGTGGGACAGATGATTGGCGCAACCGGACTTTTGATGGGTGTTGCATTGGGTATGTACCGGAGGATTGAGCCCGCCAAGAGAACAAGATACCGTTCTATGTTTATTTCTACTGCATTGGCAGTCTTTTTGACTGGGGTCACCGAACCTTTTGAGTTTATGTTTATGTTCTGTGCCATTCCCTTATATATTGTCTATTCCTTTTTGCAAGGTTTGGCGTTTGCCTCTGCGGGAATCGTTCCTCTGCGACTGCATTCCTTTGGCAATCTGGAACTTTTGACAAGAGTTCCCATTTCTTTGCGTGCAGGTCTGGGTGGAGATATCATCAATTTTATTCTTGCGGTGATTGTATTCTTTGCTATCGGGTATCTGGTTTCTTATTTTATGATTGGAAAATTCCGATACGCAACGCCGGGACGGTTGGGTAATGATATGGATCTGATGGCAGACGAGGAAGAAAGACCAAAAGCCCATGGTGGTGATTCTCAGGCGGAGCGGATTATTGCTTTGCTTGGAGGAAGAGAAAACATTGCATTGGTGGATGCCTGTATGACGCGACTTCGGGTAACGGTTAAGGAGCCTGAGAAAGTGAAAGAGGAGGAGGATTGGAAAAAAGAAGGTGCCTTGGGACTTTTGAAAAAGGGGACAGGGATTCAGGCAATCTATGGGCCTAAGGCGGATGTGTTAAAGTCAGATATTCTGGATATTTTGTAGAGGAGGCAGGTATGCGACTCATAACATTGAATGCACACAGCACGCCGGGGGAAGCCAAGGCGTTTGCAGATGCTGTGACACGGCTCTGCCCGGATATCATTGCCCTGCAGGAAGTGAATCAAGGGAAAAATGCATCTGTATGTGTTGAGGAGGAGGGCATCATTTCCCGGGGAATACCCCTTAAGGAAGATAATTTTGCATTGTGTGCGGTGAGGGAACTTAAGCAAAAAGGATGGATGTATCATCTGGTGTGGCTGGGAATTAAAAGCGGGTATGACCGCTATGATGAAGGGCTGGCATTCCTTTGCCGATGTCCCATAAAGGAAACCGATACGGTTCTTTTGAGCAAGGAGAACGATTATAACAACTGGAGATGCCGGATGGCATTAGGGATCCGAATAGGAGATGAGTGGTTTTACAATCTGCATACCGGCAGATGGGAAGATCAGGAAGAACCATTTCTCTCCCAATGGAACAACTTGCAAAAGAGAAGAAAACAGGGCTTCCGTAATTGGCTGATGGGAGATTTCAACGCACCGGCAGAACAACGGAATAAAGGGTATGACAAGGTCCTTAGTGACGGATGGAAAGACACCCGCCATTTAGCGGAGAAAAAGGCGGGGAAATTTACCGTTCCCGGCAGTATTGATGGCTGGGAAGATGCCGATGATGAGTCCGGAATGCGGATGGATTTTATTATGGTGGACAAGGATGTCCCGATCAAGGAATCGGCGGTGGTTTTTGACGGCATACGGGAAGAGGTGCTATCCGACCATTTCGGTGTTATGGTGACGCTGGGAACTGAACGGGGAGCAGGGATTTTACTTCCGGTCACAGCCCTCCCATCTCCTTATGGCATAGGTTGCTTTTCCAAAGAGGCGTACCGCTTTGTAGATTGGCTCAAGGAGGCGGGACAAAGCTATTGGCAAATTCTTCCTTTAGGGCCTACCGGATTCGGGGATTCACCTTATCAGTCCTTTTCCACTTTTGCAGGGAATCCGCATATGATTGACTTGGAAGCCTTGATAGAGGAGGGACTACTCACCAAAGAAGAATGTGAAAAAACGGATTTTGGAAAGGACAAATCATCTGTTTCCTATGAAAAACTGTATCAAAATCGATTCCCTCTCCTGAAAAGGGCGTTTTATAGATACCAACCGGATGAAACATTTTATACGTTTCGGGAAGAACAGAAGTTCTGGCTAGAGGAATATGCCTTTTTTATGGCAATCAAGGGTGCTTTTGAAGATTGCAGTCTCTCTGCATTACCGGAGCCTATTCGCAAACGAGATAAGACAACTTTGAAAAAATACAAGGAAGAATTAGGTGGAGACATAGCATTTTGGGAATTTCTTCAATATCTTTTTTATCAGCAATGGCACAAACTGAAAACTTACGCCAATCAAAAGGGTATACAAATCATCGGGGATTTACCCATTTATGTTTCGGCAGACAGCAGTGATGTGTGGACAAATCCGGAACTGTTTTCTGTGGATGACGGCTGTATTCCCGTGGAGGTTGCAGGTTGTCCGCCTGATGGTTTTTCTGCTGAGGGACAACTATGGGGAAATCCGGTGTTTCAGTGGAAGGAACATCAGCGTACCGGTTATGCATGGTGGCTGAAGCGATTGGAACATTGCTTTTCGATGTATGACATTGTGCGAATTGATCATTTCCGAGGATTTGATGCCTTTTATACAATTCCGTACGGGAGCAAAAATGCGGTTGACGGCGTCTGGAAAGATGCACCCGGGAAAGAGTTTTTCCGTAAAGTAAGGAAGGTTTTTCCCCAAGGGAAAATCATTGCAGAAGATTTGGGCTTTGTGACGGATTCTGTCAAAGAATTACTTTCCGATTGTGGGTTTCCGGGCATGAAAGTACTGCAGTTTGCATTTGACGCCCGGGATACCGGTGTTAGTAACGAATATCTTCCGCACAAGTATCCTAAAAACTGCGTGGCGTATACCGGAACCCATGACAATCCCACCTTGCAGGGATGGTTTGGACAGATTGCGGAAGCAGAAAGGAACAATGTGCGAAAGTATCTTTGTGATGGTTATACCCCAAAGGAGAAGTTGAACAATGGATTGATTGCTCTGCTGCTAAGGAGCGGGGCAGATACCTGTATTATTCCAATGCAGGATTATCTGGGACTTGGTGACAATGCGCGAATGAACACTCCGTCTACAGCAAACGGAAACTGGAGATGGCGTGTCACGGAAGAACAACTTTCCTTGACATTGGCAGGAGAGATTGCGGATACTGCCCGGCGATACGGACGATAAAGGGTTGGCACAACGCCAATCCTTTTAACATTTGTGCATAATTTTTAACCATTTATGTATTTTTTTGCATTCATAAGTTATGGTACAATGCAGACAAAAATAAAAATTACATAATAAGGAGAGAAGAAAATGAAAAAAAGATTGTTGAAAGTGGTTGCATTGTTGGCGGCAATTTCCTTATCCGCCGGTCTGTTTGCAGGTTGTGGAGAAGAAACCAGTGACAAAAATGAGCAGGGACAAACTGTGATTTCCATTGGCGGATGGCCGGCAAAAGAGGGCAATACTCTGGATGTGTATACAGATAGAAAGAACCTTTTTGAAGCCAATAATCCGGATGTACAGATTGTTCCGGATACCTGGGCATTTGATATTAAGACCTTCTATCCCAAGGCTGCAGGAAACCAACTTCCTACCGTGTATACAGCGCACTTTACCGAAGCATCTTCTATCATTGAGTCCGGCTATTCTGCGGACTTAAGTGATGGCTTGAAGAAACGTGGCTATGATGGCATGTTCAATCCGCAGATTCTGAAGTTGTTGACCAAAGACGGCAAAGTGTGCGGATTTCCTACGGCTGCGTATATTCTAGGTTTGACATACAATGTGGAACTGTTTGAAGCGGCAGGATTGATGGAAGCAGACGGCACCCCCAAGCAGCCGAAAGACTGGTATGAGATGGTAGAGTTTGCAGTAAAAATTAAGGAAGCAACCGGAAAACCCGGAATGGTATTCCCCACAGCAGCCAATAGCGGTGGATGGATTTTTAATCCGGTTGCATGGTCCTTTGGTGTTGATTTTATGGAGCAGGATGCAGACGGCAATTGGAAAGCAACCTTCAACACCCCTGAGGCTGTCGAAGCACTGCAATTCATTAAGGATTTAAAGTGGAAATATGATATTCTGCCTAACAACACCTTGATTAGCGGAGAAGAGATGTATAAGACTTTTGCTACCGGTAATGCAGGTATGCTGATTACCGCCGGAGATATGCCCGGAAGAATGGTAAAATACGGAATGAAGCCGGACCAGATGGGTATTATGGCGCTTCCTGCAGGGCCTAAACGCCATGTAACCTTAATGGGCGGTATGCTGACTGCCATTGAACCCAATGCAACAGAGGATCAGATTGATGCAAGTCTTCGTTGGATTGAAAGCACCAACAGCTTTAAACTGACGGAAGAATTCAAGACCAATCTGGAGAAGAGCATTGCAACACAGGTTGCGAATAATCAGTTGGTTGGCATTAAGAGTATGAGCGCCTGGTCTGATGAGTCTGAGGCGTTAAATTTCCAGAATGAGTTGATTGAGAAAAATGCAAACAGCAATCCCAATCATGTAAGACTCTACAATGAATTTGTTGCCAACTGTCCTGCAGAACTTCAGGCAGAAGAACCGGTATGTGCACAAGGTCTTTATGGCATTCTGGATGGATGCATTCAGGAAGTACTTACCAATAAGGATGCAGATTGTAAGAAATTGATTGAAAAAGCGGCATCTGATCTGCAGATGAATTATCTGGACAACATCTAAAAACAAACTGTCCGGCATTTTTGCCGGACATTTTTTATAATTTTTGGTTTCAAAATGTAGAAAAAATTATTTTTCAAGGATAAATTGGTAAAAAAGCACAAATTTTTTAGAAAAAAATTGGCATTCTCTATTGACATGCCGGATATTTTATGCTATTATGCATATAGCATAAATTTGCCCGAGGTGGGCATGGACGGATTGTGCGACTTATCTACAATCTGTGAAATTTCAAACGAAAGGACATTCTGCTATGAAAACTCAACAAATTGACGTGGCAACAGCGCAAAAACGGATAAAAAGAAAATCCAGTTTTCGCAACGACTTGGATGCATGGATTTTGATGCTTCCTATGGTAATCATTCTGTACATATTTGTATGGCGTTCTACCGTGCTGGGTGGTGTCTGGTCCCTTTTTAAGATGCAGGCATACACAGTTAAGGAATTCTGTGGTCTTGATAACTATGTAAAAGTTATCAGCCATACCCAGTTCCTCCCGACCCTCTGGAATACAGTACAATATGTATTGTGGTCGTTGGTTATTGGATATCTGCCCCCGCTGTTTATTGCAATCATGATTAACGAAATCGTTCACTTTAAAGGCGGGTTCCGTGTCCTGATTTATATACCGGCAGTTATCCCCGGTATTGCTGCTATGTTGATGTGGTATTTCATGTATTATCCGGATCAGACCGGTCTTCTTAACATGGTGCTGAACAAACTTGGCTTTGAATCCTTTGGATGGCTCAATAATCCTGACTTTACCATTGTGGGTATTATTATTTATAACACATGGAAAGCGTTTGCAGGTACCATGCTTCTTTATTATGCAACCCTGCAAGGCGTTTCTGTGGAACTTTACGAGGCAGCTTTGATTGATGGTGCAGGTCCTTTCAAACGTTTGTGGCATGTTACCAGACCTGCGATTGAAGGTTTGCTTCTTCTGAATGTGGTATCCCAGATTATTAGCGTGTTCCAGATTATGGAACAGCCTCTTGCGATGACTGGCGGTGGGCCGAACGGTGCATCCACCTCTTTGGGTTATCAACTTTACCAGTACGGTTTTAACAGCGGCGGTAAAGGTACCGGTCAGGCGATGGCTCTGGGCGTTATCACTTTCTTGATTTTGATCTGTTTTACTATTTTCTACTTCTGGCTTAACAAAAAAGTAGAAAACCGTTATTAGAAAGGAGGACTTAAGACATGAAAAAATTTGACACAAAACAAACAGGCGTTTTAAGTTCTTCTGATCTTAAAAGTTGGAAAGGCTTGACTATTTATTGGATATTCTTTACAATTCTTTGTATTTCTGCACTTTGTAGTTTGATTCCGGCAATCTGGACCATCTGTACATCATTTAAGGACACACAGGAAATTTATGCAGCGTTCAGTTTCTTCCCATCAGAAATGTCATGGGATCGTTTTGTCGGCAGAATTACTGAGTCCTGGGGATATCTGCAGTTGGGTAGATCTTTTGTTAATACCATTGTATTGTCTCTCGGTAGCTTGGTTGTAAGAATTGTTGTTTGCGGATTTGGTGGATATGTGCTTTCTAAGTTGAAGCCCAGAGGTTCCAAACTGTTGTTTACGCTGGTTGTATGGACGATGATGATGCCTGGCCAGATCAGAATGGTGCCGAACTATATCACCTATCTGCACTTCCCCTTCGCATTTGACTGGGGTATGGGCGTCAGCCTTCTTGACACCTACTGGCCCATGTGGCTGGGTGCCGGCGGTGACTGTTTTGCAGTACTGCTCTTTAAGAATGCTTTCGACGCACTTTCCAACTCTTACGTTGAGGCTGCGAAACTGGATGGTTGTAGCAACTACGGCGTATTCTTCCGTATTATGCTGCCCCTGGCAATGCCGGTTATTATCTACCAGTCCATCGGTGTATTGAGTGCAGCATGGTCTGACTTCTTTACGCCTCTTCTGGTTCTTGATAAGAACTCCGTTGTACCTCTTGAGGTATATCGTATGCAGGGCGACTCCAGCATTCAGATGAATACGTATTTCATGGGACTTGTGTTTGCAAGTATTCCACCGTTTATTATCTTCCTGTTCTTCCAGAAGAGAATTCTGGGCGGCATCAATATTGGTGGCGTAAAGGGATAATCTCATACGAATTTACAGTGAAATCCCCGAACTTTTGTTCGGGGATTTTTTTGCGTATAATAAATTTTTTATTGACAAAAAAATTGGGGGGTGCTATAATACCAAACCATAAATAAGAGTAGACCTGAGGGAGGAAACATTATGGAAATTAAGGTCTTTCAAACAGCACAAGGGCAACCACCTATGCAGGAGGTAAAAGGTCATGTTGCAGTTTTGGACACAGGAGAAGAATGGCCTGTGATCAATCTGATGCCGGAAATCACATATCAGGAAATCAAAGGATTTGGCGGTGCTTTTACCGAGGCGGCTGCAGTAACTGTTGATAAATTGAGCAAGGAAAAGCGTGGAGAAATTATCAAACTCTATTTTGATAAGGAAGAGGGCATCGGTTACAACTTTGGGCGGGTTCACATGAACAGTTGTGATTTCTCTTTGGGAAATTACAGTTGTGTCGACGAAAATGATGAAACGCTGGATACCTTTCAAATTAACCGTGATAAACAATCTATGATTCCTATGATTCAGGATGCACAAAAATATGGGGATATTGACCTGTTGGTTTCTCCGTGGAGTCCTCCGGCTTATATGAAAACAACCGGAAGAATGAATGAGGGCGGGTCCCTTCTCCCTGAATATCGTGAACTGTGGGCAAAGTTCTATGAAAAATTTATTACCTGCTATCGGGAAGAGGGAATTCCTGTCTGGGGTGTTACGGTACAGAATGAGCCCAAAGCCGTACAACGATGGGATTCCTGCGTATATACCGCAGAAGAGGAACGGGATTTTGTCCGGGATTATCTTGGGGAAAAAATGAAAGATATGGGTGTGAAACTGTTCTTCTGGGATCACAATAAAGAACGCATCTATGACCGTTCCAAGGTGATGATGGAAGATGAAAAAGCGAAATCTTTGGTTGACGGTGTTGCATTCCATTGGTACAGTGGAGACCATTTTGAACAACTTGCCCTGTTTAGCCAGTTGTATCCGGATAAAGAATTGATGTTCACAGAGGGATGTTATGAATACAGTCTTGGTGCTATGGATACCGTCAAAATCGGAGAAAAATATGCCCATGATATGATTGGAAATTTCAACAACGGATGCAATATTTTCTGTGACTGGAACCTTGTTCTGGATGAAAAGGGCGGTCCCAACCACGTGGGGAATTACTGTGATGCACCGATTATGGTGGATACGCAAAAAGGAAATTACTATGTAAGGGATTCCTATTATTACATCGGTCACTTCAGTAAGTTCATTCAAAAAGGTGCCAAACGGATTGCAAACAGCAAATGGACGCCGGATTTGGATGTGGCAGCATTCAAAAATCCGGATGGAGAAATTGTGACAGTTGTTCTAAATGCTTCGGATGAAGATAAGAGATTTTTCTTCCGGATGGATGGGCAACAAGTAGAAACCACCGTGAAAGCACACAGCATCCGCACATATTTGTTTGAGTAAAAAGAACTCTGTTCCGTAAAACGGAACAGAGTTCTTTTTATTGCTTTTCTTTTCGGTATTCTGTGGGAGTTCTGCCGGTACGTGCCTTAAAGAGTCTGGAAAAATATAACGGATTATCAAAGCCGACGGCGATAGAAATCTCTTTGATGGAATAGGAGGGGTATTTGCTCCTGAGAAGTTGCTTTGCTCTTTCAATACGGAACGAGAGCATATAATCCTGAGGAGAAACGCCGTATTCCCGTTTGAATAGAGTGTATAAATAATTTCTGCTGATATGGAAACTGTCAGCAATATCGCTGACCTTGATTGGACCAAAATAGTTGGTCTGAATGTAATTTGCAATATTTTGTGCGATGGAGTTGGTAGCGTTGATAATTTCCTTGGATTCGGTTGTGTGAATCGCAAGTATTTTATAGAAGAGGGATTGTAGTTCATAGGCTTCCTCTGCTTCGCTGGTGTATTCCTTGTGAAAGAGAGTGTCTTCAATGAGTTTGACGCACAACTTGTTTTGAGAAAAAGGAAAAACGCAGTTATGTTTTAGTTGGAATGTCTTTAGCATTTCGCCGGCAAGTTTTCCTCGAAACATAATCCAATAACTTTCATAAGGATGATGTCGGTCTGCCTGAATGACCTCCAATTCATGAGGTGTGACAAAATATCCACAGTTTTCATCAAAGGGGGTATCCATATAGACACCTTTTCCGCTTGCGATGTAATGAAGAATATAAACATCGCGTAGCAAAGTCTGTTTCTGACCCGGCATAACCCGGTTATAACCAACCTCAACGACGGAGATTTCTGCATTAATGGTGTAAATGGGATTTCTGGAAATCAGCGGATATCCCGGGGAAAATTGGTTGCGCCATAACATAGTATCACCTCAGTAGATTACATTTGTGTATAGTTTATCACGATTTATGTATTTTGTAAAGTAGCTTTTTTTGTTAGAATAAATATGACATAATGAGATGTTTGTGCAGTATGTGGAAAAAATGGAAGGGTTTTCCGTCATTTTGCACGATAAACAAAAGATAACATTTGTTTAATTGTTATCCCTTGATTGCCAAGAATGCGATAGGGGTTCCATCAACTTATGAGAAATAACAGAAATTACATCAAGAAAGGATTGAGAGGTAATGAGGAAAAAACTTTTTGGTTTGGTTGGTTTCGTGACGGCGTGCGTTATGGTTTGTACTTCCGGTTATGCGGCTACAACCATTGACAAAATCAGCGTAACGGAAGGGAAAGTGACGGTGGAAGGGTCTACCGACACATCCACTTATCTTACCTATGAGGTGTATGACAGAACAATTAGTGAGCCGGCCAAGACGGACATTGATGGGTTTGGAGAGAAGTATTTAACCCAAAAGGGTGACTTTACCCTGCGTTTTGGAATGAAGAACGGCGGCAGCTACAAAGTTCGCATCTTTGATGGCGTAAGTAAAGTGATTGGTGAGTTTGATTATGCAAGCCAAGCAGACAGAGACGCCTTCGTTGCAGGCATTACAACAATCCTGAGCACGCCGGATACGGCGGTAGCATTGCTGGACGCGGCGTTTGCCGACCCGGCAAACAGAGCCCAGATAAAAACGATAGGCTTGGATTATGATGCTTACGTTGGATACGCGCCGGAACTGAAAGCAGCTCTTTGTCAGGACATGGCAACCAAGGGCGCCAATCAGACCTTGAATGAGACAACGTTCCGCACCTTGTACACCAACGCAGAGAACCTTGCGAAAATCAATGTGGGTGGACTCACTTATGCATCCCAGGTGTTGGATGCTTTGAACTACAGTTTTGAAGAGATCAGCCACACAAGCATTACGGATACAGCCCAAAAAGCATGGATTGAAAAAGCGGTGGTTGCAAACAAACCCTATGCATCAGCAGACGCGCTTGCGACAGGGTATCAAAAAGCGAGAGCGCTTTATGTTGTGAATGGTGCAAAGGTTACCAACTTCCAGGAAAAGGTGATGGCCTATGCAACATTGTTGGGTATTGATACCGCAGTAGAATACACAACCTACATAGCCAATGCATCCTATCCGGTTCATAGTACAGCGGTGTTGGCATTGGCAAGCGCGAAAGCGGAGACAGTAACCCAACTGCTTGCGGTGTTGGATGCGGCAGTAAAATCCAATCCTCCAAGCGGTAACACGCCCGGCGGCGGTTCCTTCGGCGGCGGAGGCGGTGGCGGAGGTGGCGGCAGTATGCCGAGCAAAACACCTACCGTGAACAAAGATATTACCATCAAGCCTGATGAGACGGTGCCGGAAAATCCCTCTGCTGAGGTACAGACCAAGCCGGCATTTACCGATATGAATCAAAACCATTGGGCGTATGAAGCAGTTAGCACCATGAAAGAAGCGGGAATCATCAACGGCTATCAGGATGGTTCCTTTGGCCCTGACAACACCGTAACAAGAGAAGAATTTGTAAAAATGATTGTTGTAGCGTTCGGACTTGAAAATGATGCGGCAAACAGTTACTTCCATGATGTGTTCGAGAGCGACTGGTTCTATCCATATATCAGTGCTGCATTCCAGCGTGAAATTGTCAAAGGTGACTCTCTGGGTCTCTTTGGAGTTCACGCAGGGATTACCAGACAGGATGCTACGGTGATTGCAGCCCGTGCTATGAGAACGGCAGGCAAGGTTTTGAGTAATCAAAGAAATTATGCAGCATTCAAAGATGAAGCGCATATTGCAGATTACGCAAAAGAAGATGTGAAAGAGCTTTATTGTGCCGGCAAAATCAATGGTACGGATGCAGGGGTGTTTGAACCCGGACGGTTCTGTACCAGAGCGGAAGCGGCGATGATTATTTACGGAATTTTACGATAGGAGGGATACCATGGGAAGAAAAATCATTTGTATTCTCGTTGCACTGGCAACGCTTTGCAGCCTTATGGTTGTCCAGGTTAGCGCAGCGGATTACATAGCGGAGAACACCCAACTGGATGTGCTAAAAGCACTTGAAATCGTAAATGGCTACGAGAATGAAAATCAAGCCTTTTCCAAGATGAACAAGGCGACCTTTATCAACTTTTTGCTCAATATGATGGAGGGTGGAAAGTACACGGCAGCCTACGATGGAGATGCACTTCTTCAGGCAGAACAACTGGGGTTGATTGAAACTGCCTCTGCTGTTGGACAATCAGATGTGTTGAGAAACGACGAGGCTGTGAAAATGGCGATGTCTCTTCTTGGATACAAAGACTTGTGCATGGAGATGGGTGGCTATCCGGCGGGATTTTTAGTAAAAGCCAATCAGATAGGCTTGACTGACGGACTTACACTCAGCGAAGAAATGACCAATCTGGAAGCATACCACCTTTTGTATGAGACCATGAATACCGGTGTGATGGATGTGGTTGCATATGGTACAGAGGGCAATTCTTATGCAGAATACGAAGACAGAACCATCCTCAATATCTACCGGAGAATTTATCAGGTAGAGGGCGTGGTGACAGCGAACGGAATTAGCGGCCTTTATGAACCGGCAGCAGTTTCTGAAGGATACGTTGCCATTGAAGGTGATTTGTATCAAGATACCAACGGTCTCTTATACGATTATCTGGGATACAAAGTTCTGGCGTATGCAAAAAAGGAAACAGACGGAAGTTTTTCCATTGTCTACGGAGAACCTTACCAGACAGTTGAGGTTGTAGAGATTGATTCCAACAACATTTTGAATGTGGCGTCAGACATTAGTTCTATTGAATATTACAGTGACGAAAACGCAAGCAGCAGCAGAAAGATCAACCTTCCGCCTACCATTGTAGTGCTTTCCAACAATGTAGTATGGAGTGATTACACCGCAGCAGACTTTACCAAGCCTGACGGATTGGTAACATTGATTGACCAACAAGGTGACAACAACATTGATGTGGTGAAATTGGATTTTACCCGTACCATGATTGTGTCTTCAGTTTCCACAAGCACCAAAACGATCAGCGGTGTGTATACCTATACCGGTGCGTTCAGCAAATTGGAACTCAAACCCTATGACGACCCGGGCAATCGCGTGGAATTTTTCCTGAACGGGGAGGCAGCAACCTTTGAGGATGTGAAGCAAGGCGATGTGCTGAGTGTATATGAATCAAACGGTGCCGGAGGAAAAGTTGCCAGAATTTCTATCATCCGCAATAAGGTAGTAGAAACGGTAACCGCATATTATCAGGCAGAGAACGAACTGGTAGCCGGAGATGTAGTTTATGAACTTTCCGCTCTTTATCAGAAAGCAACGAGCGAGAGCGAACAGTTTGCAGAACCCATCGTAGTAGGAAAAAGTTATGCTTTTTATCTGGATGAAAACGGTAAAATTATCGGTGCAAGAACCGAGAGTAATGACGGAGTACAGTACGGATACCTGAAAGCAGTCGGAGATGGCAAAGGTGTATTTGATGTTCCCGTTATTTTGAGAATCTTCACGGCAGAAGGGGAATGGAAAGAGTTTAACTTTGCAGAAAAAGTAAAGGTAAACGGCAATTCGGCGGATACGGCAGCCAATGCAAAGGCACATGCACAAAGCGCGATAGGAAAATTGATTGGATATTCCTTAAATAGTGAGGGTGCCATTGTACGCTTGGAAACACCTCAGAGTATAGCAGAGTTTCAGGATGCGGCAACTCTCAATCCGGAGCGGTTGAATGTACTTCCCATCGCGTCCAATACCTTCCGATATAATAACACAACCTTTGGTGGTGTTCATTACATGACAGGAAATACCAAGGTGTTCTTTGTTCCGTCGGAAGAACCGGATAATGAAGATTTGTATGACATTGGCAACAACTACTCTTTCAGATCCAATATCGGCTATTCCTATACCGGATATAATACGGATGAATTTGGATTCCTTGACATGGTTCTTGTAGAGCTGAACCAGACAGATAGTAAGAAACCGACCGATTCGGTCTACTTTGTCCGCGAAGTGGGAACCGGCATTGATGGAGAGGGCAATGCAGTTGGGCAGATTACGGTTGCCTCTGCTGCGTATTACGGCGTTTCGATTCTGGTGGATGATTCCTATGATATCAGCGGTATTAATCCCGGTGATTTGATTAAAATTCATGTCAATGCCAAAGGCTACGTGGATAATCTGGAACAAATTTACAAGGTGAGCGACAAAGTGGTTTTGTCCGCACCAAGTGTTATCGAGGACGGCAGAATCCAAGGCGTGATTGACAAGATGGATTTGTCAGGAGAAAGAATCCGCGTAGACACCATGAGAGATGCGAAAGAAACAAAACTTGGATTAAAGGTTCCGGCAAGCATTTCGGTTATGATTTATGATGCAAAGCGGAATACCGTAACAGCAGGGAAAACGGCTGATTTGTCTATGGATGATTTTATCATCGTACAACTTAACAAAAACAATGTTGCCGGCATCTATGTCTACAGAAATTTTAGTAACCTGTAAAAAAATTTATAATTTATATATAAAGGAGTTTTGAAAATGAAAACAAAAATGACCAAAGTTTTGTCCTTAATGGTAGTTATGGCTCTGATTCTCGGAACCATGCCAATGGTATTTGCGGCAGATGAGGATACTTCATTGAAAACTGCGGCAGGCACCATTCAGGAGTTTAAGTTTGAATCTCAGGGTGCTCTGACTTATGCAACCGACCATGCGTATGCAGGTGCACGTTCTCTGAAAATTACCACCGATGGTAATAACACCTTTGTATTACCTGCATCGCAGTATTTTAACGGCGGTACCTACAATTTTGAATTTTATATGTATCCCAAAACTGTTGATGGAAACATCAATCTGAGAATGGGTTGGGCAGCCGGTTGCAATACCCAGATTATGACCGGCGGAACCATGAAAACCGGAAGACTCAATGAAACCACCGAGGTAGAGGCAGTTACCGGCGCAGCAGTTGGTGACGGCACCTGGTACAAAGTAACCGGAAATGGTTATACGGCAGAAAACCAGGCAGCCTGCGGTTTGATTTCTCTCTTCGGTTGTACCAATGCAGCAGAGGTATATATTGACAATTTGAAGATTACCAGAACCGATGGCGGTATTCTCTTTAACAATCCCAGCGGTGATTTTGAAGTGTTTACTGCAGGAACAGGGGCTTTCTCCACAAATGTTGGAGGATTGACTGCGAAAAATACCGGTGGCAGTATCGTGAGAAATGCTGATGCATACGGCAACGGTTATGTTCTGGACGTTGTGGAAAAAGGAAACACCAATGCTCTTTATGTTAACACCATGGATATGAGAAAACTCGGGAAAAAGGAAATGTATATTGGTACAAGAGCAAACTTCGGCATGAATACTGCCGCAGGGAATATGGATACCTATCGTTTCGAATTCTACATGTTGCCCCTCCAATGGACGGACGGCGGAAATATATGGGTTTCTATCAGTGCTAATAACAGAGGATATATGAGAAACAGTGGTATTTCTAATGTGTATTTCACCAATGCAAACTATACCTTGACCAAGGTGACAGAAGGTGAGAAAGCCGGTTGGTACAAAGTAACTAGTGTCAACACGGTGGGTATAGGTTCATGGGATCCCAATATGTTCATCATTGAAACCGGTCTGGAAATGTATCTGGACGATTTGACAGTTTATCAGATTAACGGAAGTACTGAAAAACTGTTAAAGAAATTTGATTTTGAGCCTACCTATGATTTGGCAAAAAATATGATTGCGGCTCAGGTTGATTCTGACAAAGTTTCCGTTTCCTGGAGAAATCCGAAAGCGCCTGCTGCACAGCAGATTAAACTTTATGATGTATCAAACGGAACCGATGTACTGCTCGCGGATAATTTTGCAACTACCGCAGGCGGTCTCAATGAATATCTGGACGCAACTGCTACAGCAGGCACCAATAAAGTATATCGTGTAGACTTTATCTACGCAGACGGTGCTGTAAAATCCCAGACCGCAGGTACTACGGTTGCAACCGGCGCAGGCTGGGTATATGATGCGGCAAAATGGCATTTGGGCACAAGCGCATCACCGAAACAATCGATCAGAATGAATATTGATGATAAGGTCTATCATACAGCGGCGCCTTCCATCCATGTTGCTTCCAATAAGAATGGATTTGGTAGCGGACCGGTATTGACCCTTACCTTGGACGATACCATTCCTGCCGGCACCTACCAAGTATCTTTCTACAGAAAGGTTGTTAACGCAGAATATATCTGGACTTATGCTTTTGGAATCAATCAAACAGCCAACAGACTTTACCCGACCGGTACATGGGGTGCAGGAAAGTTGAATAATGGAGATTGGGATCTAATTAGCAGGGAGATTACGATTGCTGAAGCCACTACCAAGCCTGTTATTACGTTGGATTTCCAAGGTGTATGTGAAGATTTCTGGATTGACGATGTAGCGCTTTACAAGGTAGAAAATGGTGCAACTGTTGGAGAAAATCTGGTTGCAGCAATCGGCACTGTCAGCGATGTAGCAGCAGCACCGGCAGCACCTACCGCAGTAGCGGCAGATACCGAAGGCGTTTACAATGAAGCAACGCTGACCTGGACAGTTGGAGAGGATGCAAAATATCTTGCAATCTATAATAAGGGCGCAGAAGATATTCCTGTTGCATATATTCCGACCAATTGTCATTATGTGGATATGAAGAATCTGACCGGCGGTAAGGCGTATACCTATACTGTGAAAACAGTGAATGCAGAGGGTAGAGAGAGTGCAAGCGGCTTTGATGTAACCGTAATACCCAACGCAAAGCCGCTGGTAATTGGTGAGTTTGCAACTTCCAAGACCGGTGACAATGTAACAGTCAGCGTGGATGTGAAGAACAATGGCGAAGGCAGCGGCGTTACTGCACAGTTGATTCTGGCAACTTACTATAATGACACACTGCAATCTTTCAAAGCAACCAATGTAACAACCATCCCGGAAACTGCAGTTTCAGCAGCTCCGATTACCTTGAGTGAGACCATTACAGTACCCAGCGGTTATACCATGGTGATGTATCTGTGGGATAGTCTGAAGGGTATGAGACCCTTAAAACAAAGCAAAACTTATTAAATTGAGAAAGTGAACTATGATGAAACAAAGAATTCTGAGCGTATGCATCGTACTATGTGTTCTTCTTGGCACGGTACAGCCTGTTTTTGCAGGCAGATTTTCTGATGTGGTGTCTCAGACACCGGTCAATCAAGGAAATCTTACCCTGAATCCGGTAGAAATATCCGGAGACAAACTTGTCCTGAGCGGAACCCACACATCTGGGAAAGCCGGAAAACACCTTTCCTGGCAGATTGTTGATGGGATGGGAAGAGTTTACGGAATTGGGGAAATGCGTACCGCATCAGATGGTAAGTTTTCTGTTACGTCGGGGGTTCTGCCCTCGGCGTACGGAAAATTGCTGACTGCGCAAGTACGCAGTTTAGAGAATGACGCCATTTCCTCGGCACCCTTTACCTGTGTCTATGAGGTAGATGCCGGTGACTTTATTGCGGCGGGGCAGGTAACCCTTACGGATACCATCTGGATTGATTCCATTACATACATGAACCCGGCAGTTGTGATTCAAGGTGCTTATGCAGGCAATGCAGGAAAAACGATAAAACTTACCGTGGTAGATGCTGTGGATGAGAGTGTAGTTTATCTTTCTGACCTGACGGCAAGAACTACTGCCGGCGGTGGATATATCTTTACACTCAATTTGCCTTCTTCCGCATGGGACAAGCGAGTCAAGGCGGTGATTACTTGTACGGCTGAAGCAAACGGAGCAGCGGCAACGGTGGAATTCGCTTTTGCAGGCGGTTATCAGGCAAATCGTGAGAAGATGGTAGCGTATGTCAGCGAGATAGAAAGTCTGATTGCGACATGTGAAGCACAAGGACTTTCGGTGGAATATGAAAAAGCAAATTATCATATTGTCAATCGGTTCTTAGGATTTTTGGATGAGTTCCTGTCTGCCGGACAAATGGCAGAATATGAATATAATTATGCCGCAATGCTCAAATTGGTGGGGGAAACGATAGAGGCGTTAAACGGATATCTTGACGGAACCCTTTTGGAAAAAGTTGCGCCCATGTATGTTGCCTCGGATATCACTGTAAGAGGACAGAGCCTGGTGGCAACCACCAATGTTAAGGGAGAAAGGAAAGAGCAGCCTATATTCCTGAATGGTTACGGGCATTGGGCTGATTCGTTGGGGGATTATCCCTATCTTCCCGATTACGGTGCCAACTATGCCCATTATGAAGTAGGCGTTTCCAGTATCCTGAAAGGAATCGATGAATCCGGAAATTATATTATTAATGAAGAAAATCTGGCAAGAGTAAAAGAGGTCTTTCGGCGCGCAGAAGAAAATAATCTTGCCCTGACTCTGGCAACCATTACGCATTATTTCCCGAAATTCATTTATGAAAAATATCCGGAAATTTCCAATGGATACCATCCGGATGATGAAGATTTCCCTTATCCGGATTTTATGCCTTTTAATCCTACTCATCCTGAGGTATTGCGTGCCATCAAAGCGTATCTGGATGCGTTGATTCCGGCGGTCAAGGAGTATAAGTCCTTATCGGATATTATGATTGCCAATGAACCGTTCTTTATTTCATCAGAATATCCTGATTATTATTTGAAAGACTATCAGGCGTTTTTGGAAGAAAAATACGGGAATGTAATTTCTTTGTATCGGGCATACGGAAAATGGTTTAATTCCTTTGAGGATGTAACCATGCCGACAGGACAAGGAATGAATGCCAGATATATGGATTGGCGTGAATTTAATGATTCCATCCTGACCCAGTGGTTTACGGAACTTACAGATATGGTGCATGAACTTGATGCAACCATTCCGGTGCATGCAAAATGTTCGGCATATATTGCAAGCCATAATACCGGACGGAGAAGAAACTTCTGCGGAACCAACTATGAACAATGGTCACAGGTTTTTGATATCAACGGCTGTGATGCATGGGCAATTTATGGCGAGGCGGCAAACACGCTCCAAGGAAAAACCATGTGGTATGATTTCCAGACCTCTCTCAAGAATGCTCCCATCATTAATAGTGAGGACCATATCTTAAGAGATAGCGTGAACGAAGAAAACACCGTAGTATACCGGGATATGGAATACCGAATGAATGTTGCGGATATGTGGCAGGGCGCCATCCATGGAAGAGCAGGCTCGGTTTACTGGCTCTGGGACAAGAGTGCAAGAACCGGAGAGGGAAGTATCTATTACAACTCCAACCTGACCCGCCGTGTTGACCATGTGGCTGCAATCGGTAAGGTGAATTTGGACCTGAACCGACTTGCCAATGAAGTAACTGCCATTCAGCAAAAACCTGCAAGAGTTGCAGTTATGTATTCCAATTATACGCAGGTTGGCGTGGAGTATCATGTGGCTGCCATGTATGAGGCATATAAGTATTTGCAGAATAACGGCGAAAAGGTCTTTATTGCCAATGATACTTATCCCGAAAAAATAAACGAGAATGAGAATCTTGAACTGTTGATTGTCCCTGTGGGCGCGTATATGCCGCAAAAGGTATGGGAGGAAATCCAGAAATTCCAGAACAAAGGTAAGCAAGTTATTTTTGCAGAACTGGATACTGCCTACTATACAGAGATAGGGGGATCCATTGGTTCTACGCTGAAAAATGCTGTTTTGAACAATGCAACCAGGGTAGAGTTTGGAAGATGGGATTCCGTAAACATGGAAATGAGCGGATGTGATGCTGTTTATGGGACAATCAGGGAAGCAATCCAAGGCTTCCGCCAAGATGTTCAGGTTACAACCGGTAACGGTGCCGTTGAGTGGACAGCGGCAGAATATGGAGATGGATATGTAGTGAATCTGTGTAACCATGCAGAGGAAAGCGCAGAGGTAACCATTTCCTCGGAGTATGAAATTATTGGGGACTTGTTCGACTTAACAGAAAACAAGGCAATTGGTGAAACATTCACCCTTGCTCCCTTTGAAACAAAACTTATAAAAATTACAACGGTAAACAGTAAGACAGAATTTTTCTATTCTGACGGGACGAAAGCGGATAAAGTCCAAAACGATACCATTACCGTCAAACTCACAGCGAAGGCGGATGCCGGTAATGACTATGTGCACTTGGTTGCGCTGTATTCCGGTGATCAGTATATGTACTGTGTCGTTTCCGGAAAAGGAAAAGCAGATAAAAACGGAATCATCCGTTCCGAAGTTCCAATTTCGGTTCAGGTGGGTGAACATCCGGAGACTTGTCAAATCAAATCCTATGTTTTTGACAGTCTCACATCTCTGATTCCCTACATACCGGCGGCAGAATTAGTAAAATAATTGACGAAAGATTTCTTTCAGCAAGAGAGGAATGGTGAAATGAAAAATTTGACAAAACGGATGCTTGCATGTCTTTTGATGGCGGCAATGTTGATTCCTGTGGTGCCCACAGGCTTTGTATACGCTGCCACAGATACCACCACCGTGCCCGGATGGAGTTGTGAGATGAATGCAGACGGCGGCGTGAGCGTTGATACTACCGAAAAATTTAGCGGCAATGCTTCTATGAAGTTATATAACAATACTGTCAGAACAAGCGGAGAGTATATTCGAATCAGTTATCCTATTGCGGTTCAGCCGGGGCACAGTTACCGGTATGGATTCATGGCAAAGGTGGAAAAGGGACAATCAGTTTACGCGCAGATGAACTGGGACAGAACTGCCCTTGGACACCTGACCCCTACGGGAAAGACTGCCGACTGGCGTGCTTTTGAGTTTGTTTATAACAATGCCGATGAAACTACTGCATATCTTCGGTTTGTTATGGAAAATAAAACAGATGGTTTGTGGATAGATGATGTGTATTTCTATGATACCTCTCTTCCTATGACAGCAGAAAACAATCTGATTAAAAATCCGTCCTTTGAGGGAATTCAATCCGCGCAAGCCGTATCCAACGTGAGCCAGGATTTGATTCCTGTGTCAAAAACGGATGCAGTAGTTGTAGACGGAAATCTGAAAGAATGGGAGAATGTTCCCAAACGCACACTGGAAATTTATACGGATTATCAAAAGGCACCCCAGAGTGTTACAGCAGATATTCGATATTTGTATGACGATACCAATTTCTATTTTGCACTGGATGTAGAGGACGATGTGCATTATCCTATCAGTGCGGGCAGTTATTGGAATGGTGACGGTTTGCAGTTTACCATTTGCAGACCGGACGAAACTTTTGGTACTGCCTATGGTGCAGTCTATGATGCTGAAAACGATATTACGGTAGAATTTGGCGATACTGCCATTGATGCAAAAACCACCCGTAAGGGAACCCAAACTTCTTATGAGGTTGCGATTCCCTGGGGGGCGTATTTCGGGGAAATCCCGACAGTTGCCTTGTTCTGTGCCATTGTCAATGACAATGATGATGACGGTTACGGAAGAAAGGGTTGTGTTGATGTGGCGCCTGGTATTTCTATGTACAAAGGCAGTCAACTGTTCCCGAAGATGATGATGCTGAAGGATGGCGAAGAGTTTGCGGCGTTTTTCTCAGGCACTGCAGATATCAATACAGGCGGCACGGCAAACTATACCGTGGATATGTTTAACCAGACCATGGCAAGTAAGACGCTGACTATTTCATCTAAGGTTGCAGATATCAAAGAAACCGTGACCCTTCCGGCAGGAGAGGCCGGCGGATACACCTTCTCCATGACCCATACGGGATACGGGGATAAAGAGGTAGATATTACTGTTACGGACGGGAAAAAGATATTCACAGACAGCGTGACTACCAATGTTTGTGCAGATGAAACCATCACCAAGCAGGCAATTGCCAAGCAGAAGAAATATCTGAATGAGTTGACCGGTTTGATGGCAGAGTGTGAAGCCAAGGAAATTCCGATTGAATACCAAAAGGTAAAGTATAACACCATAGACTTGTTTATTGGCTATATGGAAGAAGACCTTGCAGACGGGGATTTGGAAAGAATCGCAGAGACAGACAAGGTTTTGACACGCCTTTACACCGAAGCAAAGGCGGAATTTGAAGGCTATTTAAACGGTACCCTGGAGCCTGTTTCTGTACCACAGTATGTAACTTCTCCGGTTGAGATTGATGGACAGCATTTTGTGGCAACCACCCAAAGAGAGGACGGAACTGAGGAAAGACGCCCTGTTTTCTTTATCGGTGCCGGACACTGGGCTGCAACCAGAAATAGAGAGCAGGTTGAATGGCTTTCTAAGGTTGGGTTTAATGCCACCAATCCGGAAATCGGACCCTGGGATGCTATGGTAGAAGCGTTGCCGGTAAAAAGTTGGTTGATGAAAGAAAATGGAAGTTATGGAATTGAGTGCTATGCTTCCAAAGATGTTGTTCATGATGGGAAAACGTCGTTAAAGATTGTATCCGAAAGTCCGTACAAATCAAACAACTATCGATATATCATGCAGACTGTTGATGCAAAACCCAATACTACGTATGAATACGGGATTTCAGCAAAAGGCGAAAATGTTAAAAATGCTTATTATATTCTGACCACCAATGGTATCACTGGTGTAGGAAACAAAGCGATGCGTCAGAGTTTGAACGGAACCTTTGACTGGCGTGATGATGTTCTGACCTACACCACAAAAGCAACCGAAAAAGAACTTCATTTACTTGTTGTCATTGAGGATACCGCATCTGCATTGTATCTGGACGATGCATTTATCCGTGAGACAGGATCCCAGAAAAACCTACTTGCAAACGGCGGATTTGAGAGTGCCTACCCGGATGATCAGTATTATGCAATGGATGAGCGAACCGTAAATCAACTTGTAAAAACGTTGGAAGCTTGTAATGATTTCAATATGTCGGCACAATTTTCTCTGGCACCGCATTATGTGCCTAAATTCTTGATCAGAGATTATCCGGAAATTGAACTTCCTCAGCAATGGGGTAACTTTAACCATCAGGACCCCAAACATCCGGAATTGTTGAAGTTGTATGAAGTATTCTACAAGAGCCTGATTCCACGCATTAAGGATTTTGAAGCCTTTGATGGTATTGTGCTTGCCAATGAACCTCAGTATAATTCCATGCTGGACAGTTGGGCGTTTATTGATGATTTCCGCAATGCCATGAAAGAAAAGTATCAGACCATTGATGCCTTGAATCAGCGTTGGCAAACTACTTATGCATCCTTTGATGAGGTTGAGATGCCTACATCATTGGAAGCAACACCCAGATTTTATGATTGGCGGGTATTCAATGATATGATTCTTCCTGAATGGGTAGATCACCTTGGTAAGGCTGTCAAGTCTGTTGCCCCCGGGGTATATTCCAGTACCAAAATTATGGATGTGTTCAAAACCGGTGTCAATTTCCGCGTCATGTCCAGCGATAACTATGAGATTATGACGGATTATACCGATATCAATGGATGCGATGCATGGTCCATGATTGCTACCGATGATGTAAGATGGAAAAACATCTTCTATGATTTTATGACATCTGTCAAGGAAGCACCCATCTACAATACAGAAGACCATATTATTGTGGATGCAAGAAAATTGGTTTACAATGATAAAGAAACACTGTATAATGTTGTGGATATCTGGAATGGTGCTGTTCACGGCAGAGGAGGTTCCATCCTTTGGATTTGGGATCGTTCGTCCAGAACCAAAAACGGAACCATTTACTTTAACTCCTTGCTGACGGCAAGACCGGATAGTGTTGCAACGCTGGGGAAAACTACCCTGGATTTGAACCGGCTTTCCCATGAGGTTGTTGCTTTGCAAAATGCAAAAGCAGATATGGCAATCCTTTATACCCCCAACGCAGTTCCGTATTCGGAGGAAATGTTGGATATTATCAGAAAGACATCGGCAGCACTGGGAGAAAACGGACAGAAAACCAGATTTGTGGTAGAATCTCAGTTAGAAAAATTTGATGAGTACAAGACAATTGTTATTCCCAATACCATCAGCCTCTATAAAGAAACATTGGATAAACTTAAATCCTTTGTGGATAAGGGTGGTAAACTTCTCGTCATAGGTAAAGATGCACTTACGAAAAATGAGTATGGTGATTTCCATGATGCGGCAACAGTTGCCCATATCAAAGCAAAGGCCGTATGCATTGGATTTGAAGATGCAGGTACCACCATTTCCACCGCAAGCGGACGGGCTATCAAAGATGAGATAACCAAATTTGTTAAGGCGGATGGACTTGATAAGGTAACCTTTGTGGATAAAACCACCGGGGAGGCCTTGGCTGACGCAGACTGGATTTCTGCGGAATATGATGGAGCATATATTATCAATCTCTGCAGTTATACATGGAATACCAGAGAGGTTGAACTTTATATCAATGATGAGAAGGTAACAGAAACAGAAGATTTGATTAACTTTGGTAAGTATAGCGAGAGCATTACCCTTGACGGACATGTGCCGATGCTTCTGAAAGTTAAAAAATAACAACAAGCACGGAAAGGGGACAAAAGTCCTCTTTCCATTGTTGCTATTAGCAAATAGTTTAATTTGACAACAAATAGAGGATGGATGTAAAATGTGTAGTTGGGTATTAAAGGAAAATAAGTTTGACATTAGTAGAATGTGTGAGCGGGAATCTCTGTGGACGCAGGGGAACGGTTATATGGGTGTTCGTGCTTCTTTTGAAGAAAAGTACCTCAAGGGATATCGTGCCACCTTGATAAACGGCTTGTTTGACGGGCCTAATGGAGATTCACCTGAACTTGCTGTGCTTCCCGATGTGACAAATTGTGATATCTACATAAACGAAGAAAGATTTGCCATGGATGTAGGTGTGTGTGAAGATTATCATGCATCCCTCAACATGGAAACCGGTGAGTTTACCAGAAATCTGACTTGGACGAGCCCCAAGGGAGTCAAAGTAGGCCTTGCTTTTTCCCGTATTGTTTCAGATGTAAGAAAACACATCATGGCACAAAAAGTTACGGTTACTGCTCTTAGTGAAGATGTTAATGTGTATATGGTTACAGGTATTGACGGTAAAGTGACCAACACCGGCGTACAGCATATTCACGGAATCCAGAAGAGAGTGTTTTCCAATGGCGTAAAGTGTATGTGGTTTTACACTGTGCAGTCCAAGGTAGATGCGGCAATTCAGTATGTGATCCGATACAAGGGATTGGCGGAAGAGAAAAACAGTATTGATAAGAGAAGTCTTTTTACCAATATTTCTGCAGAAGTGAAATCCGGTGAGAGTTTCACTATGGAAAAAATTGTTTCCTTTGCCATGGGCAGAGACTCCGAATATGCAAATATGACGGCAGATGTGGAAAAAATTAAAGCCGACGGCGAACAATATGTGCTGGAGGCAGCAAAACATGGGTATGATGGTCTGCTTTCAGAATGTGCAAAGGGGATGAAAGCGTTCTGGGATTGCTCTTTGGTTGAAATCAAGACCGGAGACGATTTCATGGATCAGGCAATGATATTTGCGCAATATCATCTGCACATCATGGCAAGCCGTGACGATAACCGTCTGGGAATCGGTGCAAAGGCACTCAGTGGTGAGGGATATATGGGACATTCTTTCTGGGACACTGAATTGTTTATCCTCCCATATTATCTGTTCAATGCACCAGAGGTAGCACGCAGACTTCTGGAATACAGATATCATCTTCTGGATATTGCAAAGGAAAAAGCAAAGAGTTATGGCTTTAAAGGCGCGATGATTCCTTGGGAGACGGCGTGGATTACTGATGGAGAATGTGCTATTGAGGATGCAGATATTGATTTGATTACCGGCAAGGGCAGAAAGTTCAAGATGGGTTCTGATGAAATTCATGTTTCGGCAGGTGTGGCGTATGCAATATGGCAATATTACTGCGCAACCGGCGACAAGAAATTTATGGAGCAATATGGTAACGAACTTCTGGTGTTGACGGCGCTCTTTTGGGCAACCAGAGCCGAAAAGAAAAATGGCAGATATGAAATCCTTGGTGTTATCGGCCCCGATGAATATAAAGAAGATGTGAATAACAATGCTTATACCAATTATATGGCACAGTTTAATATCAAACTTGCTTGTGATATTTTGAAAGACTGTCCTAAAAGTTTGTACGACAAACTTTCTGCTGAGTATGATGTAGATGAGGTAACAGCACTTTTGAATGATGTATGTGAGAACATGTATCTGCCTCAGCCGGAAGAGGACGGTATCATTTTGCAGTTTGATGGATGTAAGGACTTAAAGCCTGTGGATATCGAATATTACAAAAATCTTGATACGGTGTTCAATATGCTGGCGGATTACGAATTTTCTGAAATCCTTGCAATGCAGGTTTATAAGCAGGCAGACCTTGTTATGCTTTTCTATCTTATGGAAGAGAAATTTGACAAAGAAATTGCCCTCAAAAACTTTGAATATTATGAAAAGCGTACTCTGCACGATTCCTCCCTCAGTATGTGTATTCATTCTCTGGTTGCGGCAAGACTTGGCATGAAAGAGATGGCAGATAAGCTGTTCTATGATTGTTGCTGTGTTGATTTGGGTGCAAATACCAGAAATTCGGACGGTGGAATCCATGCGGCATCCATTGCGGGAATCTGGCTTGCGGCATTGATGGGTTACGGAGGATTGCGTGTCCGTGACGATGGCTTGTATCTGGAACCGGTACTTCCTGAGGGTTGGGAATCCTATTCCTTCTATGCTTGCTATCAGGGAAGCAGAATCAAGGTTATGGTAGATGAAAACGGTTGTACTCTTTCACGGATATCCGGAGATGAAATTACTGTATATCTTAATGGTAAAGAAATATGTGTATAAATGAAGGGATGAGTTGATATGAAAATACATTTTTTAGGCACCTGTCACGGATGCCAAGAAAAAAACAGATATCTTACTTGTATGGTGCTGGAGGTCAATGATGCATATTATCTGATTGATGCCGGGGCACCGTTTCGGTATATCATGATGAATAAGGATATGCCGGTAGAAAAATTCAAAGCAGGATTTATTACTCATATGCATGGGGATCACGCAATCCATGCGTACGATTTTGCCGTTGGATGCGGTCATGTGTTGTATCTGCCGGAACCGGAAGATATCAAATCTATGGAAGATTTGATTTACTTTATGCATTGTGAGTGGGCATATGAACGGTTTGGAAAATGTGCCATTAAATGTGTCGCAGATGGAAAATTCTATCAGGATGAGAATATTCAGGTGACCTCAATTCCCACCAAGCATCTGGCAAGAGGAAAATCTTTTGGCTACATGATTGAAGCAGAGGGAAAACGGGTGCTCTTTACCGGAGATTTGTCAGGCACCTTTGAGGACTATCCCAAAATTACAGAGGAATGTGACTTTGACGCAGTTATATGTGAATTGACGCATTTTGAAGTTGAGACTGCGATGCCTAAATTTAATCGCACCAGAACCAAACAAATGATTTTCAATCATATCAGGGACGATAAAGTTGCTCTCTTGAAAGAGCATGAACAGGAACTGACGGTTCCCTATTCTTTGACCAATGACGGGGATGTTTTTGAAATCTAATGAAACATTCCATAGAGAAAGCAGAAGCCCGATGCAAATGCATCGGGCTTTTTATTATACTTTCCAGAAAAATGCACTGTATGGAGGGAGTTCGCTGCCCCCACCAAAATCGTGGTTACATCCGGTGATCAAATCTACGGCACAACCGGCCTCGGCATTAAAATGAGCTGTGTAGGATTGACTGTCTGCGTTAATGGCAACAAGAACCCTTTCTCCATCTATGGCACGCTCAAAAATCACCTGGTGATTGGTTAAAAGTAGTTGCCGGAATCCACCATAACAAAGCGCACGGCTTTCTTTGTGCACCTTTGAAAGAACAGCAATCCATTCGGTAAGACTGTTTTCCACAGGTGCGTCAAAGGATGGCCGTAACATCTGATCGGAATGGGATTCTTTGATTCCTTCTGCTCCCCATTCGCTACCGTAGTAAACACAAGGGATGCCGGGCATACCAAACAAAAGGGCATAAATTAACGGCAGATGGTTTTTGTCGGTTAATTGGCTATAAATTCTGGTTACATCATGGTTGTCTACAAATCCAAGCAGATGCTTGCCCTTGTACAGCGTCCAGTTCTCAGGCCCGAACTGACGAAGTAAGGAATGAGTAATCTCAAACATATTCATAGAATTGAAACTGGAATACAAACCCTTGTAGCATTCGTAGTTGGTACAACTGTGGAGCATTTCGTCGTTGACAAATTGGTTATAATCTCCGTGCAACAACTCCCCCACCAAGAAAAATTCCGGCTTTAAACCGTCACAAAACCGACGTAGGTTTCGCAGAAAATCCTTGTCCAGACAGTATGCCACATCCAAACGAAGTCCATCAATATCAAAACGGTCTACCCAACTTTGAATACAGGAGAAAATGTGTTCCACTACGGCAGGATTACGAAGATTCAGTTTCACAAGTTCAAAATGACCTTCCCATCCTTCATACCAGAATCCGTCGTTAAAGCAACTGTTTCCGTCAAAATTAAGAAAAAACCAGTCTTTGTAGGGAGAATCCCAACGCTTTTCCAGCACATCCTGAAAAGCCCAGAATCCTCGACCTACATGATTAAAAACGCCATCCAAAACAATGCGAATCCCGTTCTGGCGCAGAGTGTCGCACACAAATTGAAAATCTTCATCTGTGCCCAGACGGTTGTCAATTTTCATAAAGTCACGGGTGTCATACCCGTGGGAATCCGAAAGAAAAACCGGAGACAGATACACGGCATCGGCACCGATTTTCCGGATATGATCAGCCCAATCGGCAAGCTTTCGAATGCGGGGGGCGGAGATGCCATCATTTTGGTAAGGTGCATCGCAAAAACCGATGGGATAGATTTGATAAAATACACTTTCATAAGCCCACATAGTCAAAACCTCCAATATGTCTTATATTAGTATACACAACCCGTTTGGGTTTGTCAAAGGAAACAAGCACCAGTTTTCTGGAAATACATACCATAAGATGAGGTGATATGGATGATGAGGTGGCGTCGGAGACTGTGGTATTGTATGCCCAAAAAACGAAAAAAGCAAAACCCCAAAAAGGTGAGGCAGTGCCGACGCTGTATCGTGACAGGTTTTTTTTTGATACTGGTTTGTGTAGGATTTTTTCAGGTAGAAAAGCGTATCGGAACTTTGGCACAGCAGGCGGCGGTTGCGGAACTGAATCGTACATTGAACCGGGAAATTCATCTGGCGGTGGGGAAATTAATGGAAGAAGAAGCAGAAATCTTCCATGGGATTACCCAAGCAGAGCGGGATGAAACAGGACGGATTTTTTCTTTGAGTACCGATTACTTAAAAGTAAATCGGTTAAAGGTGATGCTTGCTGTCAAAGTGGAAGAAGTTTTAAGGGGGACTGATGTTATTAGGGCAAGGATTCCGGTTGGTATGTTGATTTCTGACAGCATGATGACCGGGTTTGGGCTACCGATACCCATACGGGTATTTGCTACCAATGCCGTTGATGTTGCCATAGAGGATAGTTTCCATTCTGCCGGCATCAACCAGACAAGATATAAACTGGAGATTGTTGTGAAGGTTCCTGCTCAGATTGCTGGACTACTCCACCGGGAAGAGACGGAAGTGATAGTACAAGTTCCGGTGGAGGAAATGATTCTCGTGGGAGAGGTTCCAAAGACATATCTTGCTCGTGGTGATTGACAAAAGGAAAGAAATATGTTATACTCTTTCTGTTGCTTGCGCCAGTGGCGGAATTGGCAGACGCGCTAGACTTAGGTTCCGTCCTGTATGTGATTTTATTGTTGATTACGGTTTTCCCGTTTTCATAGATGAGGATTAAGCGATATGCTCCTCCTCGGTGTACCTCTACCGTGTAAAAATCAAGAGGTAAAAACTTAATATGCGGGCGTGGCGGAATTGGCAGACGCGCTAGACTTAGGATCTAGTGATTTTATCGTGGGGGTTCAAGTCCCTTCGCCCGCACCAAACAGTAAAAATCCGAACCTTTTACCAATCAGTGAAAGGTTCGGATTTTTTCTATATTTTGAATATTCAAATTTGAGTATTATTTTGGTACTAAAAAGAAACCTGCACACACTGAAGTCAATCAGTATGCGCAGGTTTTTGTAATCTAATGTAGTGAAATCCCATACACTAGACTAATGTTTTTTAGCTTTATGGTTAGCTAGAATTTTGGCTGCTTTACTTTTTGCCGACTTTGACGAGTTCTTACTAGCTAATATCTTGCCTGCTTTGCCGACCTTTCCACCGCTGTGTACTGCCATAGAATCACCTCCTTTTGGGCATAAAAATAGCAGTATTCCAAAGAATACCGCTTAATCTTTCACCCATATTTTAAATGCTTTTTTGCCATAGGCACTGGCGTAAATAATTTCGCCAGTTTTTGGGTTGCGTATATATTTTCTGAATATATAGTGTCCCTGTTCGTTTTCTTTCTTGTTCATATTGTCACCTCCTTTCGGATATAAAAATAGCACCAAATTCATAATGAATCCGGTGCTATTTTGTGAAATAAAAAAAGACTACCAAAGGCAGTCTTTATAAGTGGATACACTTATCCAAGAAGTATGATATCACATTTTAAAGAAAAAGTCAAGAAAACTCTTGAAATTTCTTGACTTTTCTGATATTCTTAATTTAAGTAATTACTCACACCTTTATGCAAATCAAAGAAACGGTGATTCTTATGTTATATGATTATAAAGAAGTTCTTAATTTATTCGGTAACGATTACAACTTAAAAAAAGCTATATTAGATAAACGAATTTTCAAAATCGAAAAAGGCATCTATTCTGATGGCGAAAACAATTTTACAACGATAGAAATAATTCTCAAAAAATATAAGCACGCTTTTCTTGTGAAGGATACCGCCTTGCATTTAATTGGTTTTTTAGAAAAGGAACCTGCAAAAATACATATCGGTACCGCAAGGAACGCATTGAGAATTAAAGATGATAGAATACAACAACATTTTTATAGTAATCTTGATATATCTATTCTGAGGGAAAGCGAGTGGGACAAGCACTCACACCTTTTGAACTACGAAAATATAAAAATACATACCACGGAAAATCATAACGAAATTAGAATGTTTAATCTTAAAGCCTTATTTTTTGATTTAATTAGGAACTATAAGAATTACCCGAAATCTGATTTGTTTGCTCTACTTGAAAAATTTAAATCTTGCCGTTATTTTTATGGTTTAACAGAATGGGAATTGGATGAAAATTTGCAACGCGAAAATATCGTGAGTGATATTGTCTTTCTTGATGATGATTTATCCGAAAAGCTTGAGGATATCTTTTCAGAGGTAAGATCTCGAGAATTTAGTATTGAATTTGACTTAGATGATTTATAAAAAGAGAGTATAGTATAACTTGTTGCTTGAAGAAAACATTTGAAAAAAATAATCTATTTATTTTCTTTTTATTGCGGATGTGTTATAATAGTATAAAGTTTTAGAGGATGTGAATTATATGAAAATAATTATAACAGCTAGTATTGTTACAGCTATCAGTGCTTTAATTTCTTTTATTAGTATGTTAATAAGCTTACGTCAAGCAAATATAAGCAAAAAAAATCTAAACATACAAGAAAAAATTTATAATGAAAGTCGACCTAATTTTAGAATTACTGATATTTTGGATTCTTATTGTATTTCCAATAAATTAGATGACATTACAAAAATGATGTTTTACCCGTTAATTACAAATCTATCAGATAAGCCAATGGTTATAGAAAAAATTAGATTGAAAGTTGTTGGCGAAAACGACGAAATCACGCTTACCCCTATTATCGAAGAGCCATATATGTATGATGGTTATAATATATCTCCCAATAGTTCAATTTCTCAATGGGTATGCTTTGAAATTAAAAATAATGTCGAAAAAAAATTGAAGATAATTAAATACATACTAATAATCGAAGACGCTTATAAAAATGCAGACACAAGAACGGTAATCTGGTTAAAAGAAATGGTGAATACAGATGAAAAAAAGAATTAAAATTAAAGCAAATAGTTCAGAATTGATATTAAAGGTAGAAGCAAGTGCTACAGTCGCATCTGCTGGTATAGCCAACGGGAGAAACGTCCCTGTTGTTTTTGTTAAGTCGGATGAAAACAATAGAATAAACAATGTTATAACTATGCATAAAACTATAAAAGAAGGGAATTGTGAATGCTCTTGGGGAATTACCAATGATAACCATAATGCCGTTTTAATATTAGACTTCAAAAATCCTATTGAACAAAAAATCGTTCTACTTTTCGATATTATAAAATTTGGCATTGTGGTTAATCAAATATTATATGCTCAATGTTTATGGCTTACGATTGGTGACGAAAAAAGTAAATTTTCTTTATGTTTTGACAATGAAAGAATATTCATCGAGGTTCCAACAGGTACATTTGAGACTTTTTGGAAAGAAATATTTAGAAATACATATGCAAAGCATTTGAAAAAAACACATAATCTCCCAACTAAAACTGCATTCGAAGTATTTGATAAAATGATTAAGGAGTTAGAGATAATTAAAACGATAAGAATTTAACTTAAAAGTATCCATCCATATAACGGCTGGATACTTTTCTTGTTAGGCTGATACTTCCTCGTAATCGTCTTCGCATATCATACCAATTTCATCCATATAACTCTTTTCAAGGAATGGTGCTTTCATTCGTATTTCAAGTCGTAGTCCGTACTCATCCTCGTGAATTATTATTTTTTCTAACAGCAGACACAGATTCGTGTGGCTCAGTTCTTTTTCACTTAATATCTTATCAAGCAAATTTGCATTTTCGAGCATTGCCTTTTTTCTTTCCTTGATGGTTTTATCAATATTTTCTATTTTGGCAATCTCATTTTTGAAGCCTTCGATTTCTCTGTTTCGCTTTTCTATCATTCTCTCGTATCTTTCGGCATTATCTCTGTCCTTGATTTTCTCCATCAGTATTTGCTCAACCTCAAGCTCGGTCGCATTTATACTGTCCTGAAGCCTTTTTATTCTCTTGCTTACATTATTTTTCTGCGACATCCATGACCGTATATCACTTTCTATTTGTCTTGAGCATTTGGAGAGTCCATCTCTCATTATGGCAAGTTGCTTATAAATCTGTTCATCAAGCACCGATTCGTTAATTCTGTGTGAGGAGCATACCATATGAGTGTGTCTGTGATAACCGTTACATACATACTCAATTCTGTCCGGCTTATCCTTAGTTTTTCTCCTTTTTGCCGTGAATGTGCTTCCGCAGTCCCCACACTTCAAGAGAGATGCATATCTGTGGCAAGGCTGATTGCTTTGCGATTTCACCTTGCCCTCCGAATTAATCCGTATAATCTCCTGTACCTTGTCCCAAATCTCCCTTGGGATGATTGCAGGAACTGCATCCTTATGTATAAATTGTTCCTCTTTAGGTACCTTTATCTGCTTTTTGGTTATACGGCTTCGTTCCCTTTGATGATTGACCAAATCGCCGCAGTAGAAGGGATTAGTGAGAATTCTTCGCACTATCGAATATGTCCACAGATATTCAAAGGTTGCTTTTGGCTTGTTATCCCCAAGGCTTTTTCCTTTTAACTTTAGTTCATAGTAGGCAGGTGTTTTAACACCTTCTTGATTCAATATTTTTGCTATTGTTTCCGTACCATGCCCATCCAAGAACAACTTATATATCCTTCTGATAATATCTGCCGTTTCCTCACATATCTCAACTTTTTTGGTGTACCTGTCCTTTAGGTATCCCATCGGCACATTGATAACTATTCCTTCAAATTCTTGTTTGTGTCTTAATGCGGCGAGAATTTTGACGATTATGTCTTGCACATAACTATCGTTTATTAAACCTTTGAAACCTATGATTAAATCATCACTTCTGTTAAAGGAGTCTATTCCTTCCGTTACGGATACAATCCTTACATTTCTCTCTTTCATATCCTTTACGATGAGAAGCGTATAGAATCTATCACGGCTCAGCCTTGATAAATCTTTTATATAAACTGTATCAATCATTTTAGCATCTGCGAGTTCGTACATTCGTTTGATGCCTGGACGGTCAAAAAGCGTTCCACTTATGTTATCCTCTAAAACTTCATCAACAATGGTATCTCCGACCTTATGTACATATTCTCTTACTAAGTCCCTTTGCATGTGTAGGGATTCGTGTTTTGCATCTTCATCTCGTGATTTTCTGCATAGTATAAATCCTGCCATTTGTTTTCACCTCCGTTTTATTTGTGAGGGAACCGAAGGGGTTAATTTCAGCTCCCTTTTCAGCAACATACAATACCACAAAGAAGTTAATATATCCAGCTAAAAATCTAACCAAAGTTATGCTGAATTTTCGTGCAATTCATCCTCGGCTAATATCATATTTTCAGTTAGATATTCTTGTGCTACCGCCCGAAGAAAATTCATATAATCTTCCTCAGTTCCAACGCATTTAATGCTAACCGTATAAACATAAAGTTCTTCTTCTTTTCTTACCATTTTAACCTCACACCTCACATTCCCATCATGAAATCGATATATTCCTCATCCTCAATTTCGTCTTCTAACATTTCATCGATTTCTTCTTGCTCACGGATAAGCTCTTCATCAGGCTCATCCTTACTTACGAGGGCAGATACAATTCCAGCAGCTATTCCAATGGCTGCACCAAGATTTCCGCCTGCCATTTTTGCTTCCTGTTCCTTTTTTCGTTCTTCCTCATCATCGCTTCCAGAGTCTATCATATCAGCAAGCGCTGCAGCACCATGAAGAGCAGTGCTGACAATCCCACCGAAGTCAGTCCCACCGTAATGATAATTTTCATCATGCGCTTCTCCAGTTCTTCTCTCAAATCTTCCAGTTCCGATATCTTCTCGTGCATCGTTTTCGAGTAGTCCAGAATCTCCGTAGTCATCGTCCGGGATATCTCCGAAATAAATTCCTCTCTCTTTTTCCCATCCTGTTGTATAATCTCCGACAGATTCTCTATCTGTTGTTGGTTCAGTTCCAATGTCCGGGTCAGCATATCTGTCATCCCTTTCTGCACTACCGAGGTCTGACTCTTTACGAATCTCTCCAGGTCTTGGCTCGTAGAGAGTCCATCTATCATCCTGTACAGTGTTGGTTGAAATGTCACTGCTTCCCGTAGGAGTCTCTGTTCTTCCAACCTCATCTCTTTGGGTATTGCATA
>JAFYXJ010000020.1 GCA_017546205.1 Clostridia bacterium
GGTACCTTTGGTCTTAAAACTGTACTCATACGTAGTGTTAGGTTCCACCTTGGGGACATAGTTTGTCCATGTGCTTTTACCCCATTGTCCCTCGGGATGGTCAAATTTTACCGACCAATTGCCGGATGCAGCATCCTCATTAGACTCCAGAGAGGTTCCTGTTCCACCGCCCATCGTACCCTGATCCCACGGATATGCGGTTGGTTTTTTATCAGTCATAATCCCCGCAAAACTGGTTTCATTTTCATTGATGTTGAACCCTAAATTAGAGAAGAACGTAAAGTCCTCTCTTGCAGTATCAAAGTGTCCGAATCCTGTGAGGAAAATCGGCCGTTCTGCATACTTTTCACCATCAAAGGTATTGGCAACCAGATGGATGCCGTCATATTTGATGTCACTGGTCACATAGAGGGGAACCTTCTGGGGTTCTTTTTTCCATTGAGGTACGCCTGAAGAGCCTCTTTGGTCTCCTCATAAATCATGGTCATATCTTCGTCATACATATGCATGTACTTGAAATCTGCCTTATTCCCTTGCCCCTCGATGATTTCAATATATCGTGGGAACATGGTGTAATATGCCTCTTCATAAGGAATCAGTATACCCTTGTTCTTACATTGCTGAACCAGGTTTTTCAATTCCTTGGTCCAGCCGTTGAGCCTCTCCATAAACTCGTTATATTCCTCATCACCGTAAGGAATAAAGATATTATAGGGAAGAACAACCTCGTCTCCGTTGTTTCTTACCTCGATGTTGAAAGCAAGGTCGCCCACAACACCTTTCACATTCTGAATGTCGACAACACCCAGTTCCCCTGCAGGAACTGTGGTAGATTGTTTGAAGTTCAGTTCTTCTACTTCTACCTCAACCGTCTGGTTACTTCCGGATAAATTACGGAAGAATATGCTACCAACAGAATCTGTTTTTGCGCCAAGCTGAGAGGGAACATACTCTGCATAGAGAACCTCGCCCACTTCTCTTACCAGCAAATAATAGTTGAATACAGAGGTGTCCTTGCCCTGTCCGATACCGGGAGTGATTTCCACATACTCCTGTCTGCCGTCTCCGTTGTTGTTGTTAACCAATACATTGGTACGAAGTACAGAGGGTCTTCCCTCGGTAACAATCCATTTCCAGGGCACAAATACCTCATAGTAGTCGGTAGTTCCCACTCTGGTTGCACCGGATTCAAAGATATCTCTGTTCTGGCAATGCCATCCCTCAGTGGGGTCAAATGATACACCCATCTCAACATTGGGGTTTTGGGTATCATAGGTTGCATTAAACTGAATGCCATCACCCATCCAGTAGGTACTTGCGTTGTTTATGGCAAAGTGAATGGGGTCCTGCACTGTTACCAGATAATAAAAGCCCTCATCGTTCCAGGTGAACTTGACATCGGCAGAGAACTCTGCCTCTTCATGGTCAAGCAGGTCAACTTGGTCCAGAATAGGAACCGGCTCTATGTTCGCCATGTTCGCCCATTCTTCAGGATTTCCATCCACAGTGATCACCTGGTCGGTAGAATAGCAAATCGTATATTTGGATATATCCAAGGTACCTTCGGTTTCCCGGGGAGCCTCTTCTTTTGGAATATCAGATGCCGTCAAATCCTCAAAGTTGCTCCGGGACAGAAGATTCACACCGGGGTTGTCCTCTGCGTAATATTTCAGGTTATCAATCCACATACCCTCGGTGTAGTCAAGGACGCCGAACTTTACCAGCATGGTCTTAGATGTGGGGGAATCAAAATAAAGTTTATAATGACTCCAATCTGCTGTCTTGGAACCATACGGAATCAACCAATGCTGGGTTCCGTCAAACATGGCATAAATATTTCTGGCATTTTTCAGTTTCAAATCAAATTCCAGATAGTAGCGTTTGTTTGCCTCAACCACAGCCGGAATATCCAACCGCACAAAGGTAGCCGCTTTATCTCTGGTCATATTGTTCCAGAGTTTTAAGGATGCCTTCCCCATTGCATCCTCTGAGGTATCAATGATAACGCCTGCATCCTCGCTATACACATTGTAGGTCCAGTTATCAATAAATGCTACCGTTTTTTCCGGATCCAGAGCAAATGCCGTGCTCATACTTCCAAGCATAGCAACCGCCAGAATCGATGCAATCAATCTCTTGCAAAATTTCATTGCTGTACCTCCTCTATCTGATATGTCATTGTTCTTTGCTGTGTTAATGGTTTCAGGCTATCAAGTTCCCATACTGTCGCCATCATGCGATATTCGCCGCTCTCTTCCGGCGTAAACCAAATGGTGTCATCGTTGACAATCGCCTGAACCATGGAATCTCCATGGTAAATTGCCAGAATCAAATCTCCCTCTACAGCCGTTCTGCAACGGATGAAACCTTGTGTTAAGTTGTCGATATCTTGTTCCAATATCGTTCCGTTTTCATCCACCAGATCAAAGGAGAACAGATTGAATGACAACAATAACGGCTGGTAGAACTCTGCAGAAAATTGGTTTGCAACCGTTCCGCTCCGGAGTTCTTTTACCCCCTTGATGGGTTTATTCTCATAGAGAACCTTTACTTGTTTTGTTGTATTTGCTTCATGGTTCATCACATGAATCAGGCATTTGCCATCCTTCTCTGTATAAAACCATTCCACATTTTCTATATCCTCGTTTGTTCCTGCGTCCACCAAACGAAGTTTGGAAAGTGCAAGCCGGTTAACCGTAGTTTTCAGGCTTTCTTCCCCGTCCGTTACCGTGTTTGAATGATTGTAAATGGCAGAAACCAACGCTGTTTCCTGATTTTTGTTATACTCTGTCTTTTTCAGGGAGTCACTTCCCTTGATATAGAGCGTTCCACCCTGTTCCAGATACTCCTTGATGGTACTGAGCATATCCGCTTTCACATGGGTTGCATCGGGAACAATCAACAATTGATAGTTTCCAATAGTTCCAATGGTGGTATCGGTAATGAAGTCCACATTCTGTCCACTGAAAATCAAACTTTCATAAGCATCCAACATGGAGGTCATAGATGCTTCTCCTCCGTAGCCAAGCGCCGTTCTGGAATACAAAATAGCAGTTTTGGCTTTGGAGTTCTGCAGAGCGGAAACCTCCTCCGCCAATCGGTTCAAATCCATATTGGTACGTGCAAGGGTTGCCGCCTCCTCAGGACGGAATGCGTAGTTGGCCTGCGCATAGCGGTTTTCTGCATTCCAGGGAGCACTGCTGTCTCCTCTGTCCCAAAGCCAGTAAGCACCGCCGCTTCTCCCGTGGACGACACCGTTCCAGACATCCGCCTCTATATGCCTCGGTTGGTCGGAGCGATAATTCATCTTAGATCCGTCATAGATGATGTGAGTTTCACTGTCCCAGACAGGTGCTTTTTTTAAGGAGGTAAGGAAATCATAGTATGCCATCTTGTAAGAAAGTCTGTTGCCGGAACTTGCATAGGTGGGGAAAGAGTCACAGCCGTTGATATCCAGAAACGGTGCAAGCAGTTCATAGTTCGTGCCACGCTCATGCATGGTCTCATAGCCTTTTTTGAAATACTGCTGTACTTTACTATGTAGTTTATATTGGGGATATGCGTTATGCAGCTCCTCTGCAAACCACTGATGAAAGTCCGCCAACACTCCATCATTAAAGCACCGATAGTCATAGTAAAGAGGCGTCGCCTCCATATTATCCGGCATATCCACCTCGGCAAAGCTTTGGTAATTGCTTCCGTAATTCTCATTGAGTTTACGAACATCGTTGCCGTACCGATCCATCAAAAACTCCTGCCAGAGCGGTGTGTAATGCGCTTTTAAGTCTTTGGTTTCGGTCACCTTGTTAGCAAGGAGCCCCGGTTCGTTCAGCAAGCATATGGTACGTACACAGTCATACTCGCTGACAATAGAGCACACCAGTCGTGCATAAATACTGATCGCCTTACGCACCCTTTCATTATCCAACTCAAAGGGCGTGAAGTGCATTTCATTCAGCCCGTCGTCGGTGTAATCTTCCTGTGTGCCCTGTTCAAGAAAAGATGGGAAGAAATGTGGAAATACGCCTACATCCACCAACACGTTATTCTTCTCAGCCTCGCTGAGAATCCGGCGGAAATTCTCTACAGAATTGTAGCGGATATAATATCCCTCCGCCATGGCTTCTCTGTCAAGATCGGTAATCGGTCTTGATGCCTTTTCAAAGTCGCCGTTTTTCAAAAGATTGACATTGGTATTGGCTTCTTTGAGATAAACATCATCCAGATACATTCCCTCCGTATTGTATTGAGAAACAAAGCTGAGGGTCAATGTATCTTCCGCACCTGTCTGATACAGGTATCGATATTGAATCCATGTATCAGATGGTGCAATAGTTTTTCTTGTTCCTGTAAAAATGTCATTGATACATACATTCAGGGCATTGTAATCTTCAGCCTTTCCTTTTGCCCTGAATCCATATTCATAATAAGTGTTCGGTTTGACAGAAACAGCTTGATTCATATAAACAGTTTTTCCTGCCCCACGGGCATCGGTATTTACAACCAGAACAGCATGTTCTTCGCCTGCAATCCCATTATTGGTTTCTGTAAAGGTTCCTGAACTGTTTCCTATACGATGTCCGTTCCAGTCGTCCGGCCAATCCTCAGTCTGCAAGCACCCTGCCATGGATGGCATGCTGCTTTGAATCAAATTTAGTCCTATTTTATTAAAAAATTCCGTATCATTATTTGCTGTATCGAAATGTCCAAATCCATTAAAGTACACCAGATTTCTGGACCGTTCCCCATGTTGCATAGTGTCTGCCCAGACCCTTGTTCCGTCAAAGGTCAGGTCGCTTGTCACATACTGAGGCACTGAAAACGGCTCGGCTTCTCCGCTGAGATACGCAGTCATACTCTCCTTTGCCTGATTGTATAATCTGGTCAAGCCAAACTTATACTGACCCAAAGAGCCGGTATATCCGCGGTCAATCTCTTCCTTGAGAAATCCAATGAACTTGCGGATCATTTCGATATTTATAGTCTCATACTCCGTTTGTATGCCCTGCGTGAGACAACTTACTTTCAGGGTTTCCAGTTCCGCCAGGTAACCCTCCAGTTGTTGTAACAAGGCTATTGTTTCCGTTTCCGCCGGTGCCATGCAAAAATTCCTCAAATCTAAGGAACAACTGACCATAGCAAGATTTCTTGCTTTTAATTGCATGGTATAAACACCCGGCTTAACATAGAATTCCATGGAAAAGTTTCCGTCTGCATCAGATTTTGTTTCCACCAAAGCCGCAGGTGCCCCGTCCGTATCCACCATATTCATGGTGACATAACGAACATCCTTCCCCTTGTGGGCACCGGAAAAGACAAATCTTCCATACTCCGCCTTAAGAGCAAAGGAATGATATTCCGTTCCCATAAGTGCAAACAAGGATTTAAAGCAAGAGGTATCCACCACCCCTGCACTCTTCCCGTCAACGGACAAGCTTAAACTAGAGGGGGCAACCGATGCCTCCATAGTAAAGGTTCCGTCAACGGCAGATTCTGCAGTTGCAAGGCAGGTATTCCCTTTTGTTAAGACTACCTCGTCTCCGCTTTTCAGAAACTGTCTGCCATACAGACTTATCGTTCCATTTGTCAATTCCATGGAATACAGCTCCATGCCCATTGGCACGGTTGCCGCCGCCCCAAAGGGGACAGCAGCAACCATTGCCAGAACCAATATCAAGCATAGAAACTGTTTGGTCAGTTTTTTCAAATTAATCGCTCCTAAATATCAAATTCTACAAAATCAACCAACGGATTCATCTTGCTAAAGCCATCCCAAACAAAGACCTTCAACTTGTAATCCTCAGAATCTGTCAGGGTCGGCAAGGTAATTTCTGTTTTTACATCTTTACTGGTGTCAGATGTGGTGATAGTCACTTCATCCGGCAGCCAGGTCTTAACAATCTCCAGACCGTCATAGAGGCAGACAATCATCTGTGCATTCTTGCTCTCGGTCAGGTTGTGGTTTACAACTGCACTTGCAGCTGTGATGGTCTTTCCGCCAAAGGTTGCATCCAGAGTGGTAAGCTCCTGATTCTTTGCATCAAAGAGACGAGGCTTTACTGCAGTGTAATCTTCAGTCGTTGCAAGTTCAAAGTTGCCTGCACCGCCAAGAAGGTCAACACTGCTTCCCTGCTCGGTTACGGTAAAGTTGTCAAGATAGAAGTCACGCACATCAACGCCCTTGGAACCAATCCAGAATTCAGTACCGTCTTTGGTCAAGGTATGGTTTACTACAAACTTCTTCCATCCATTTCCTGCATCAGTTACGGTATAATCGGTACCCAAAGTAAGCTGAGACAGTCTCTTTTCCTCTTCTTTCGTTCCAAATGTGAAAATACCGTCTTTTACATTCAATCCTTTGGTATAGAAGGTGTATACATAAGTCTTACCTGCGGTGTAGGTGGAATAGTTGTTGACAAAAGTGAAGCCTTGTACATTCGATGTAGAACCTACAAATTCCACATGGAGGGAAGCATTACCGGACGCCGCTTCTTTATTGGTAACCTGTGCTCTGTTTTCATAATTTATAGGTATAGCCAGCGGTTTATAAACGGTTCTCCAACTGCCGTATTTTGCATAGTTGGTTGCAAAATCTACTGCAGTTAAATCAGGAATATCGTAGTTATCCTCAAAATTACCCCATCTTCCTCCAAGGATTTCCTCGCCGGTTGCCAAATCTACTGCAGAAATACCATCAATGAAGAGGTCAAGCTTTGCAAGGTCGCTATCTGTTACGCGGTTGGCTGCAGTTGCAGTATTCTTAGCGTTTCTGACACAAACCTGAATATGCTGTGCAGTCTTACCGCTGGGTGCAGTGATAATACCTTCTATCTTATACCAACCATTGTCCATAGCGGTATTTGTCGCATTGCTGACGCCAGTCTCTGTGTTCAGCATTCTTACCCAGCTCCATTCAGCATAGCGGAAGTAAATGGTATTTACCAATTTTTCCGTAGGTACGCTGTTGTTACTCTTGACATAAGCAGTAATTTTGTACTGTTCACCCGCAACAGCATCAAACTTTCTGGGGAAGGTAAAGTTGATGCCCTTTTGCCATGTATTGCTTGTGGTAAAGCCGCTGTGGTCCAGGGTAACACGCAAGGATTTTTCTCCCTGATATGCTGCCTGATTGGTCACCGTTGCAGTTGCTGCTTGGACATCGCCAGTTGCCATGGGATCCTCTGCTACACTACTCCAGCCGTATTTAGTTTTATAAACAGCAGAATCGGCAAAGTCCTCAATCTCATACATGCTAAGGTCGGGAGTTGCAGTAGGCACTGGAGTCGGGGTTGGAGTCGGTTCCGGAGTAGCTGTCGGTTCCGGAGTGGGAGTCGGGGTGGGGGTAGCCACCGGTGTCGGTTCAAAATCACCGCCGCCACCAAGGAGGTCAACGTTACTTCCCTGCTCGGTTACAGTAAAGTTGTCAATATAGAATTCACGAGCATCGGTACCCCTAACACCAATCCAGAATTCAGTACTGTCTGCAGTCGGTGTATGGGTCACCACAAACTTCTTCCAACCATCTTCTGCATCTTCTACAGTATAATTGGTTCCCATAGTCAGGCCCGAAAGTTTAATTTGTGCAGATTTGGGTCCAAATTCTACTTTGGATTCCTTTACATTCATACCCTTGGTATAGAAGGTATAAACATAAGTCTTGTTTGCCGGATAACTGGTGGTGTAGTTATTTACAAAGGTATATCCTTGGTTGGATGCCGTCGATCCCTCAAAATCTACATGCAAGGAAGATGCTCCGGAAATTGCTTCTGTTTTCGTTACCTCTGCCCTGCTTTCGTAGATTCTGGTTGCATGGGCAAGCGCATTATATACCGTTCTCCATCCGGGATACTTTGCATAGTTAGTAACAAAATTGTCTGCAGTAGCATCTACGGGGTTTTCTTCAAAGGAACCCCATCTGTCGCCAATCAGTTTTTCTCCGGTAGCAATATCTTTGATTTCAATGCCGTCGATCAGTACATCCAGTTTTTTCAAATCTGCTTCAATTGCACCGTTTGCTGTTGTCGCAATATTGGTCGCATTGCTGACGCGAATCTGTAAATCCGAGTGACCTTTTCCACTTGGCATGGTCAGTGTTCCTTGCCACAGATACCAGCCGTCACCGTTTTCTACCGGTGCAAAGGAACCGTTGGAGATTACACTGTCTGTCACTTTTGCAAAACTCCATTGAGCATATCCTACATAAATTGTCTCCAATAGTTTTTCTGTCGGTACACTGTTGTTACTCTTGACATACATCTTTATGGAATATTGTACGCCCTCATCCATAACAGGAGTACCGTCAACTCTTGTCCAATGACAGGATCTGGGATATTTCAAACAAATGCCCTGATCCCAAGTAGATGTTGTAGTCATATTGGTATGGTCCACCGTAACGCGTAAGGATTTTTCACCAATAAACCCATCAGCGTTGGTAACCTCTGCCGCTGCGGCTACTCCAGTAGTGGTATGAATGGTACTTTCACTCCAACCATACTTTGTATAGTTGGTACGAAAATCGTCGGTGGTTACCTCTGCGGTAGCCATCATGGGTACCAGGCTCATAACCATTACTACGGTCAATAAAAGGGAAATTAGTTGTTTTTTCATTGTTTCTTCTCCTTTTTTGATATAAATTTTAAGCTCATTGAGCATTCTTTTACTTATAAATCACAATGGTTCTGGCAAGATAGCCGTTGATTTTAATCACTGCGTATCTGCCAATCTCCACATCACCAATGGTCGCCCGGGTTGTCGTTCCTTTGGCGGTGTCATAGAGAAACACCACGGTTTTGTCATTGGTCTTAACAGAGGTCTTGCCCTTGGTACCGCAATCAATTTTCATGCGATATCCGGTACAGTCATTCTTTTCAATCAAGCCTTTGACCACTGCATTATAGGAACGCATGTCGTTGCCGGTAGGGCAATTGGTATCGGTATCTCCCGCAGAATGTACGATTGTGGGTGCTTCGGTCAGTCTTCCGGTTGCATCGGTTACAACCTGAATGATGTCGCCCTTTTGCAATCCCGCCAGAAATGCTGGGTCTTTGGTTCCATAACTGATGCTGTCATAGCTTCCCATCCTGCCAAAGACAACATCTTCTGCGCTGCCGTCAGATTTTAAAGACTGCCCGATACTGTCAACCAAAATGAAGTCTGCTTCTTTTCTCTTGCGGTAGCCGGAGCCCTCTACAATCACATACAAATCCGAGAATCCGAATTCATCCACATTATAAGCAATCACCTTGTAATCACTGTCTCCAATCAGGTCACTCTTTTGCCCCAGTGCATAGCTTTCATCATTGGAGATCTCTGCAGCATTGCTGAAGTACCAGAATTTTGAGACATTGCTCATATAATATTGTTTACTACTGCTTGTTGAATACAGCGTCATCTGCGCTGCGAAATAACTCATGTCTTCGGTGGTTTGCCGAGCCTTATCCGCCAGAGTATTGCCGGTTGCGTGAAATGCATCCTGATTCCCTTCACCGTCATCGGGCTCCGGAAGATCAATGCTGATAATCTCGCCCACGCTGTTTAACTTGTAGGCAATCACATTAATATCACCATTCAGGGCACAGGGAAAGTTTACCAGAACATCTGCCGGTTTTTGATTCTTGTTTCCGTCAAAGGTAATTTTCTTTGCAACCGGATATTCCTTCCATTCGCCCCGATGATTATGGAGCCGGATAAAATACTGATCAACAAAACCGTCTTGTTTGCCGACGGCATAAACCATACCATACTGCTCTGCCGCCAACTGTTCATCCACAAAAGCAATCTTGCCATCACTGTCCAGACTGAACTGGTACCCTTTGCCAATGACCGGATTCCTTGCCTCGGTATCCCCTGCGGTCACTGCCTTTTCAAAGGCTTGGGAAAGAATATAAGAGGTATTATCTACAATCACTATCGTATTGCCTTTGTCGTCGGTTTTCTTTGTGGTTACAATTCCTTCCACCACATCGGAGGAAACCAGAATTTCAATGACTCGTTTTCCGCTCAGGCTGGATTCTGCAACCTTGAGCACATCGCCTATCTGAATACCGTCATACCCGATTTCAATTCCGTTCTTTTTAACAGAAAGAACATCTCCTGTCTCCAGCTCTAATGGAAGAGTTGTCAATGAGGTTCCCTTGGTGAACTTGTTTTTAATGGCAGGCTCCGCTTTCTGTTTATAATCCACTACCATAGTCTGATAGGAGGTAATCATAACCACATCATACTCAGAACTACCGTCATTATTGATTAAGCGAACAACTCCATCTTCCGGCTTAAAATCCGTTGCCGTATAGTCAGGCTTTATCTGCCCGTTCACCACGATATCTGCCGCAACTGAAATGGATGCCCGTCTGGTACTGTCACCTTTGTAGTAAGTCAGCTCGGTGCAGGTTCCGTTGGTGCCAATGACATCCTCGCCGTTTATCACAAGCTCATCATTTCCATAAGGGAAAAGGTAAACGATTTCATCTCTACCTTCTTTCCGGTCTTTGACGAATGCTTCGACCTTCATACCCAAAAGATGTGAAAAATCCTTTTCCGTCTTATAAATCTCGCCCTCAATACCGATACAACCGTCCATCATGGTATTGCTCGCTACAAACGAAGTTTTTTCACTTCCGTCCACGACGCCATTGACACGGTAAACTCTTTTGTACTCATACAGAATCGAGGATTCATTCTCGATTTCCGCATACAGCGTGTTATAAAAAAGCTGAATTGCAGTCCCTCGGGTAATAGGCGCCTCCAGATTGGTATGTACAATATCATCGGTAAGTCCCAGCCGGTTTGCCGCTTTCACATATCCATGAGGGAACCCGCCGTTTCTCTGTGCGAAATCCTCCAGTCTCAAGAGACGCACCAGAATGGTCAACGCCTCCTGATATGGTATTTCCTTATACAGATCATTCTGGTCAACATCAATCAGCTTCATACTTTCTGCCAACGCAATCGCTTCCGGTTGATCCGATGTTCCATAGTTAAAATCATCCACAAAGTTACAAACATAATTGATAAAGGTACTCTTACTGATTTGGTCAAGGAAATCATATTCCTCCATGTGGGTTTCTTCCATGATTCCCATGCAGAGCAATATCTCATACATGATGTCCCTATCCTCAGCGGTTCCGCCACTTGCACCCAATGCAGGCACAACTGTTAAAAGCAGTATCAAGGATAAGAAAAGACTTATGATTCGTTTCTGCATTTAGATACCTCCCTTGAAAGCTTCATATATCATCTTTGCCGCCTCTGCTCTGGTCGCATTGCCTAAGGGTTCAAACCTGTTTTCCCCTTTTCCGTTGATTACGCCTGCTTCATAAAGTGCCAAAATGGCGTCTCGGGCATAATCTGCCATGCTTGCTTCATCGGCAAATGCAATATATTTCTTCAGGCCCGTAAGAGTAATGCCTTTCTGTTGCAACGCTCTCTTTACCATTACCGCCATATCCTGACGAGTAATCTGCTGTCCTACGCCGAATTGGTTATTGCCTACACCGTTAACAATGCCATTTTCTGCTGCGGCAGCTATGTAAGACGCATACCAAGCTCCGCTTTCTACATCCGTAAACTCTGTGTCTTTGCTTGTACCCTCCAAGCCACAGGCAAGCACCAGCATCTTAGCAAACTCTTCACGGGTAATGGTGCGATTCGGTTCAAAGCTACCGGCGTCTGTGCCATTGACAATTCCCTGATTCTTCAGCCATTTAACACCTTCTGCCGCCCAGTGTTCAATAGAAAGGTCGGTAAAGACCATCTCCACTGTCGGTGTAGTAACAATAGTGTCCTCCTTGTCATCATCCTCAATGACAATATCCACGGGAGACCCTTTTCCGGATACGGCACCGCCGCCTCCGCCTCCACCGCCGCCGGTAAAGCCCCCACCGCCTTGGTTGGGATTACTTGTTGCCGCAGTATATGCCGCAGTAAGCAAGGACTTAAGGCTTGTCACGCTTGTCAGCTTGGTTGTCGCAATCGAAGACACCATGAATTCATAAGCGGTATTTTTGGCATTGGGCGAAAGTTCTGCAAGCTTTTGAATTTCAGTTGCGCATTCCCCGATTTCCGTCCGGAATACCGCCAGGGTATTTTCCATACCATACTTATTGGAAGTATTGATGGTTTCCAGTCCGTATGCAGTCATGAAACCGCTTCTGAATGCAGAAACCGAGGGATAACTGCTATCCATGCTTGCAAGAGCTCCGCTCATCAATGCATCCTGAGCGTTAATCTTTTTGCCATTATATACCGGAGAAAGACTAGCAATACCGGTTAAATGGTCCCCTGTGTTGTAGTATGCAAGTCCGAATGCACCGTTAAAGGCATTGGAGAGATTCTCTAAATTCAAATCTCCAACACCATTGCTGTAAATCAAATTCAAGGTCTGCTGCTGAACCGGAACCGATGCAGCTAGGTATCCGTCAAAATCAAATCCAATGGAGAAGAATACACCTGCATTACTGCTTGTCATCAAAGCATTCAGCTTTTCATACGCAAGAGACGCATCTACTACTTCTGCCGCCTTGTCCTTCAACGCTGTAATAAAACCTGTTATCACAGCATCCGTTGCATAGGAGAAGCCTTGTGTCGCCAGAATCTCCCCATTTTTGTTGTTCAGATAAACGGTGTAATCACCGGAGCCGGTCTCCCCGGTCAACCGACGGAAATCAGGAATTTCAAATTGAACGGTGACAGTCTTCCCTACTTCCGGTTTGACTTCGGTAACACTGTAGATACGGTCAGCAAAAGCACTTGTTCCGTCCTTTACCACCAACATAGTCAGCTTTCCCGCTTCAGGAAGTTCACCGGTAACCGTAATCGTAATCACCTTATCCTTTGCTGATATTTCCATGACATCATTTTCTGCTGCATAACACCCAATACTCATCAAAAGCAAGCTGAGTAATGCAACACCTACTTTTTTCATGATTTCCCCTCCTTTGATGTTCTTGATTCATTACCTTACTGTTACATTCAAAGTGCACAGTTGTGCCTTATTTCTACGTTTTTTAATACTTTTGGTCTATTTAACCAAAATGTAGCCAGACACATTTTCAATTCTATTATATAAAGTCAATAACAGTGCGTCAACAGGCAACAAATACCTTTGTTATATTCTTATTGACTTTTTTTACGATTTATTTTATAATAGCCATAAAAAGAAAGGAGAAATGCGTTTATGATTCCAAGATTTAACAAAGAGCCTGCACTACGAGAAGGACATATTCATGCAGAGCACCGACACCGCATAAATGATACCACCGATGTACATTTTCATGATTATTTTGAGATTGAATATATTATTGAGGGCGATGGAATCAACTATATTGATGGGAAAATGTATTCATTGGAACCCGGTCTTCTCTACTTTCTTTCTCCCATTAATACCCACAATCTAATACAAAAAAAGACAAATCTTTTGCATCTCGCCTTTGAAGAAAGTCACTGCGACACTACACTTTTGGCACCGCTCGTTTCCTCCGGAACACAAATCATCTTTCATCTTTCTTTGGATGACCGCGCCTATGTCAGTTCGTTGATTTTTGAAATTATTAAAAATTCCGCCGATAACACCTACACCTCCATGCTCTTAAATGTGCTTCTGGTTAAACTGAACAAGCTATTGGCATCTCAATATACCACGCACAACATTAACTTTTCTGCCCCAAGAAACGGTATTTTGTACATCATCAACAACTTCAAAAACAACATCTCTCTCAATGATGCTGCCTCCTATGTTGGGCTGACTCCTACCTACTTTTCCGCTATTTTTAAGGAGGAAATCGGCATTACCTTTAAGGAATACTTAGATTCCGTCCGGTTTAACCACGCCCGAAACCTAATTCTGTATTCCGACCATACCATGCATGAAATTTGTGCCGAGAGCGGCTTTACCAACTATGAAAATTTTGTCCGCCGATTCAAACAACGCTTTGGGCAAAGTCCAAGATCCTATAAAAAATTTGTATCTTCCAAACCTAAGTCAAACAAATAATCATCCACCCGCATAGCGGGTGGTTTTTCTTACTGCATCTACATAACCTCCTTTCCGCAAAACCTGCATTTCTCGCCCTTCTCTCAAATTTCCTCGTATTTGCATATAAAAAAGGAGCATCTTCTGATGCTCCTTTCAGCTTCTCTTCTCTATTCTCTTTTATCTCTTATCTGGAAACGACAATTTTTTAGTGAAAAGTGAAGAGAGAATAGTGAAAAGATAATAGTACAAAAGAAACGACAACTTTCTTGTCGAAAATTGTCGTTTCTTTTTGGTGACCCATCGCGGATTCGAACCGCGGACACCTTGATTAAAAGGTGTCAAGATGCAGAAAAATCAGTAGGGAATAAGTTCTTTCTTCATGTTTTACCTAAGAATTATCTATTATCTTTTTATATATCTTCATATATCTTTTTGTCTAATAGATGTCAAAATTGATGTCAGGTTTTGCTTAATATAATATCTGAAAATAATCTAAATATTTCTTAAATTTATCTTGCGCCAAAAGACAGGTGTCAAGCAAATATCCTTTTTCATTACTCCATTCAGATAATCCCCTGTAGTAGAACATCTTCAAGCTGTCATCGATGATAAAGGGAACAATATTGTTCTTCAAACATTCCTTAAATATAATAAGTCTTCCTACCCGACCGTTTCCATCCTGAAAAGGATGGATACTTTCAAACTTGTAGTGAAAATCCAATATCTCTTCTAGGGTATGTTCATCTTTTTGATTGTAGCAGGATAATACTTTTTTCATTTCTAGTGCTACCTTTTCAGGGGCTACAGTTTCCTTTCCGCCAACTTCATTCGGAAGTTTTTTGTACTCACCTACATGGAACCAATCCTTTCTTGAATCGGATGTTCCCGATTTCAGTGTAAGGTGCAGATCTTTTATAAATTTTTCCGTAAGCTTATAACTCGCATTGTCAACGACCATATCGATACATCTAAAGTGATTGGCTGTTTCGATAATATCATCAACATTGAGCGTATCATTTTCGAGTCCAATGGTATTGGTTTCAAAAATATATCTTGTCTGATCATGGGTTAATTTACTTCCCTCTATATGGTTAGAATTATAGGTAAGTTCAACCTGTATCTTGTGATAAACCCCACCTTTTAATGAAGATGCCTTCTCTTCTCTTAATCTTTTAAGAAGATTTTCAACATCATTTTTTTTGTTTTTTCTCTCGGGTTGTATCGCATTTTCCGGAATATTCCACGTCTTTCCAACTAAAAATGAGCCTTGAATTTTACCTTGCGCACAGTAGTTTCGTACCGTACGTTCTGATAAATTCCACTTTTCTGCCACTTGAGAAACGGATAGATGCTTCACAAAAATCCCTCCAATCATAAAATAATATACCATATTATCGGCAAGAAGTCAATAAATTATAACTTAATAAACTCATTTCTTGCCGATAATAATTGTCCCTATGTAATAAGGATGTCTTTTTCAAAAGCTAACCTAGCTACTGTCTCCATTTCCCTTTGTGTTCCACGCCTCTACCAGAATTTCGATGAGTGCGATCAGCACAAGCTTAATATACTTCATCTTTGTTATATTTCACCTCCACAGTACAGATATTCTTCCAATTCTTCTGCGGTAACTCCGGCCTTTATAAGCTCATCAATATCCTCGGAAGTATACCCGTAGAAAGATGCAATGGACTTTAAGTCCTCTATGTACTGATTCTTTGCACATCTGCTTTTCCTTGTATTCAAAGATATATGACCAAAATCCCACCAATCTCTGCCATAATAACAACTGTAGGCAAAACGTTTCCGTTCAATCCTGCCGTCAGGCCGAATCTTCAAGATATCCCCTTCGGATATGGAAACTGCTTCCACCTCAACTTTCTTAAGTGCGGAAAACAGAGGAGGGTAAGAAAATTTCAAACGCTATAAGTTTTTGTTGGCGGAATGGTTGAAGAATCTTGCACCCCATAAAAAATTACTAGTCCCTAATGGTTATACAATATGTATAAAAGAATTGTATTCTTTTTGCATATGTTATTTTTTTCATTGATAAAAATGTTGTGTGATTGCGAATATTCCGTGCAAAAAATGTTATATATTTTATAATATTCGTTGCATTTTATGAAACCGTGTGGTATAATAGCATCAGAATACAAATTCGGAGGATTGGCTATGTATCGTTATGCAATAGAAAATCTTGATAAATGGAAAAATAGTAAAAATCGAAAGCCTCTTATTATCGAAGGTGCAAGACAGGTAGGTAAAACCTGGATAATGAAGGAGTTTGGAAAAAAGTCATACAACAAGACTGTATATATTAATTTTGATTCCAATGTACAGATGGCAGAATTGTTCTCTATAGACTTAAATGTAGAGCGCATCATTATGGGACTTGAACTATATGCAGGACATAAAATAAACCCGGTTGATACGCTCATTATATTCGATGAGGTTCAGGAAGTGCCAAAAGCATTATCTTCGCTTAAGTACTTCTGTGAAAATGCTCCCGAGTATCATATTGTATGTGCCGGTTCACTTCTTGGAATTGCTCTACACGAAGGAACATCATTCCCTGTCGGTAAGGTAGACTTCCTTAAATTGTACCCTCTGTCATTCAAAGAATTTCTTATGGCAATTGGTCTTGAAAGATTTGCAGAGCTTTTAGATAAAAAGGATTATGAAATGATAAAAAGCTTTAAGCAAACATATATTGATGCTTTAAAGCAATATTACTATGTTGGAGGTATGCCTGAAGTTGTAGCATCCTTTGCTAGCGAAAAAGACTTCGTTGAGGCAAGAAAAATCCAAAAAAGAATACTGACTGCTTATGAACAGGATTTTTCAAAACATGCACCAAAGGAAATTGTCCCGAAAATAAGAATGTTATGGAACAGCATTCCCACGCAGCTTGCAAAAGAAAGCAAGAAATTTATATATGGTCTCATTCGTGAAGGTGCAAGAGCAAAAGAATACGAAACTGCAATTATGTGGCTTTCTGATTGCGGACTTGTGCATAAAGTTAGCAGAATTAATGCCCCCAATATCCCCCTTAAAGCATACGAAGATTTAAAGGCATTCAAATTATTCATTGTCGATGTAGGCTTGCTCGGTGCAATGGTAGGATTAAATCAGCATACACTCCTGAATGGAAACGAGTTATTCGTTGAGTTTAAAGGAGCATTGACCGAACAATATGTTATGCAGCAGCTTGTAGCAAATCAAGATTTGGGCATTTATTATTATACCAATGACCGAAATACTTGCGAGGTTGATTTTATAGTGGATAATGGCGACAATATCATGCCACTTGAAGTAAAGGCAGAAATCAACCTCAAAGCAAAGAGCCTTAAAACTTACAGGGAAAAATTTACGCCCGAAATATCAATACGCTCCTCTATGGCAGATTATAGCGAAGAGTTTGGACTTATTAACCTTCCTCTGTACGCAATAGATGGGAGCGATATTTTAACGAATAAATTTTGACTTCTATCATATAAAAAATTATAATTAACAGAAAAAATGCTCATGAGAAATCTCATGAGCATTTTATGTTTTACAGATTGTTCAGATAATTGTTCTGGAAATCGCTATTTGCTTTTTCAAGAAGTGCTTTTACATCTGCATCCTTGTTTGTGAGAACCTCCTGAATGCATCCATCAAGAATCGCATACAGTTCCTGACAACTTACCGGTTCTTCCGGCTGAATCTCAATAGGGCAATCTGCTACAAACTCATTGTACAGTCTTACATGATTGGGATTTGCATTAATATTTTCTTCCAAATGCTGATTAAACCACTGTAGGCTGGGTGCCTCATCGCTCCATACACTCATACTGCGGATACCAACATGCTGGTTCTGTTCCTTCTGTGTTGCGGTATTCCGTTCAATCGTTTGCTTGTATGCATCTGTCAAAGCAAAGGAACTTTCTGTTTCAATCCAGCGAATCGCTGCATCAATCTGGTCTTTCGTTGCCTCAGCCTTGACTGCCTGCACATCGCCGCCCAGCAAGGTTACATGACGCTTAGGCCCTGCCGGAATTGCCATCATGCCAACCTGATTGGGTGTCATGCCGTATTTTACAACCTTACCCGGATAATCACCGGCGGTTACAGTAATTGCCGCATTTCCGGTTCCCAGTGTTTTATACCATTCATTTCCATCAATTAAGGTGTTTGCAGGAAGCACATCGTATTTCCATTTTAAGTCCTTATAGAACTGCAATGCTTCTTCCGCTTCCGGAGTATTGAAGGTTGCCTTCCACTTGCCGTCTGCATCCTTTTCCATAAAGTCGACACCAAAACTCCATGCAATAGAGGTGAAAATCCATCCACCGCTTCGGTTTGCAGTAGGAAGAACCAATCCGGATTTGCCGGTTGCTTCTTTGATTTTCACAGCCATGTCTACCATTTCATACCAGTCTTTTGGCTGCTTGGGGGTTCCGTCGGCTTCTAACAAACCGGCAGCATCAAACATTTCTGTATTAAACGCAAGGCCAAGAATGTATGCCCCTCTGGGAAATGCCAGAATTTTCCCGTCTTTACCCACAACTTCCAAAATATTGTCATTGAACATTCCGTCAAAACCGCGCTTTTTCAAAACTTCGCTTAAATCTGAGGAATATTCAGACGCAATAATCTCTGGCATTTCAGTAAAACCTGCCAGATATACAGTAGGAAGCTGTCCGCCTGCTGCTTTTGCATAGAATGTCTTTCTATCAAAATTCCATGTATCCGGCTCAATCACAGCATCGGGATTTGCTTCTTCATAACGTGCTTTTCTTGCCAACATATTTTCCATGCTAACGCCATCTTTTGCTGGCCAGTTACCAACAGAAATCACGGTCTGCCCGTTCTCGTTCTTGTCGCTTGTGTCTGCTCCGCAGCCTGCCAGCATACCTGTTGCCACGACCAGTGCCAACATCAGAGCTACCACTTTTATCATCTTTTTCATACCTTTTCCTCCTCTTTTGAAATATTTATATTTTATTTATTTTTTCAAAATATTTTTTACGGACTGAGCAACCAGTTCTGCACAGAAAACTTCACCATCTTCCGTCAGATGATGGCAATCTTCCGGGCTGATACATTGCTCCATATTGTTATACAACGGCGTATACAGGTCGTTGATAACAACTCCTTCTTTCACCAGCACCTCACAAACTGCTTTGTTGTATTTCTCAATATTCTCATTACAAAGCATCCAGAAATACGGCGGTCTGGTAGGTGTGGTGGTTGCAAAAATAACATTGGGCGTGTAAGATTTCAAAATTCTTGCAATACGCACCATGCATTTACAATAATCCTCAATCTCCGTAAATGGGCCGTCACCCAAATCGTTGATGTTCCAAAGACCGTTGTTCCAATGAATCACATCGCATTCTTTCAACCAGTCTTTGTAATCATACAACACATCTCTCAGGGTTTTGAAGCAAGTCTGTCCATTTTCTTTTCCCTGCAGAACTTCATACCCCTCACCCAGGGCATCTTGAACTTTCTTACCATATCCTAAACGGATAGAATCGCCTAATAAACCAATTTTTTTCATTTTATTCTCTCCTTTTTGATTTTTAATAACATAGGAGTATACCCCAAAAGGGTTACCCTAGAGTTAGTATTTGTTTGTTTCTTCAAATCGACAATATTTTCCGCCTTTTGGCCATTGATATAAATTTCAACCTCGGTGTCTGTGTAATCATAGCGACACAAATTGATTAAAAATCCATCCTCTGTTCTTGTCCACAACCATTCAGCATCCTGCAGTTTTTCCCCGGTGGACAAATCTTTTACTACAATGGTATTCAAGGATGCTTCCTGTACAATTTGTTCAACAGCATTACGGATTGCATGGACGCTTTCAGCATCCAATTTCTTTTCTTCTCCTACAACCGGAACAAAAGTTGCTTTTTGCATGATATTTTCCCTGATTGCGGCATCATGTTCTTGTCCATATTCATCTGTTTTCAGGGAATCCTGATTCAACAAAAGAACCTTTCCTCCTTGATTGACATAGGCATTCACAGCAAGGAGAGTATTTTGTGGTACTGCATTGGCTCCGGGGATAATGAGAATATCATATTCATTCAGAGTTCCCATCTGGGTCTCGTCAACAAAATGAACTTTTTGTCCATTATTCCCAGCCGCTGCGTACGCATGGTACAAGGTGTTAATATACATGGGATTCCACGCCATAGAATTGAGAGAATATAGCATTGCGACATTGGCTTTTTCGTCCTGAATTTTCACAATTTCTTTTGACAAGCGATTCAAATCCAGCGTCAGTTTCCCCATTTCAGCCGTAAGCTTCGGGCGTCCTGCAAGATAAGGATTAATAAACATACTAGGATTGTAATGTCTGTCCCATAGCCATACAACACTTCCACCTCGTCCATGGATTGCGCCTTGCCACAAATCTGTAAGGTTAAACCTCATCATTTCTTCACTATAATCCGCTGTATTGCTGTCTTCAATGATATGATCTTCCCCATTGAAAACCGGAACTTCCTTGAAAGAGGTCAGAAGATCATAATATGCCATCTTGATAATAACATCCCGATCATCGGTATTGTAATACGCCCAACCATCGCACCCATTGATATCCATCATTTGTGTCAAATTCAGCAGATTGGTGCTTCCTCCCTCTACCCGTCCATTTCCATATTTGGTTAATGGCTGCATAAATTTGGAGGTTACATTGACATCCGGAGCAACATCCTTAAAAGTTTTATATAAAAATTCCTGATAATCATACATGATGGAATCATTAAACTTTCTCCAATCGCTGAATTGTGCAGTACCTTCCACTCTGTCCGGCATTTCTGCCTCCGTAAAGTCTTGATATTCTGTTCCCCAACAATCATTCACTTTTCGAATATTTCCGTACTTTTCTCTTAAATACTCCTGATAAATCGGTAAATAATATTGATTATTGGTATAAGATACAAATACCGGTTCATTGGTCAGCATGACATGGTTGATAGCCGAATAATCCTTTACTCTGGGAAGAAGAGACCGAATCATCGTTTCATGAAATTTTTGCATTTCCGGATGGGTTGGATTAAATTTTATAAAATTATTCCAAAATTTTTCAAATCCGTTGTTAACGGTAGGATCCTGATAGAACAAATAATCGGAAATGTTATGTAAATCCAACATTAAAATAGCTGATATATCAGATTCTTCGCATTTTTTCAGGTTATTTTCAATATTTTCAACAACATTAGGAAAAATCTGATAATCAGTAACCCCTTCAATACTCTTTGAATCCATGTCTGCAGGCAATAATTCAAACCCCGGATTTTTAAGAAGATTTTCCTCTGTGCCCTTCAAACGGACAATACAATCATCTATCAATATCTCATCCGCAGGAGAATCAATATAAATGGAGAAACTTAATTCAGTCTGGTCCTTGCCCGTTGTATATTGGAATAAATAATCCTTCCAATCGTGGGTACCTTCAAAGGAATGTTTGGATTTTGCGACTTCATCTACGGAGAATAATGGCCACCCGGTTGCATTGGTTGCCTTTGCAGAAAGCCCGTATTCATAAGTTTTCCCCGGCTCAACTTTTACAACTTGTGTAATCCGATTATAGCTATTCCATTTGTCTGATTTAGGCTGACTGGATTGGATGCCAAGAGCATAGTTGCCTGATTTTTTATCATCACTAGATGTATAATAATGGATTTGTCTTTCTCCCATGGTATGAACTTCCCACTCAGGCAAAATGTCTATCTTATCCATTAATCTCCAGCCATCAAAACCAATATGCGTGGTATTGAATCCATACTTGGAGTAATTAGAAATATCTTCTGTTGCTTCAGCAAGATGACCTGTGCCAACAAAGAATACCGGTCTCCGTTCCTCGATTTCTCCATCCTTGGTAACGGTTTTGGTTGTTGCAACAAAATGCTTTCCTTCCATTTCCACAGGAGAAGATACATACTGCGGTGCAGTTATTGGCTCCTTTTCCCCGCTTAAGTA
>JAFYXJ010000021.1 GCA_017546205.1 Clostridia bacterium
GGAGGCTTTTTTATTTCAACATTATTAGACATATCTATATTGCGACGCATAAGGTTTAGATGCAAAGCATTTTAAAGTCAAGTTCGTGATAAGTCAGGAGCAAAACATTATGTATCAAACTCAAAATAATACATCTTATCGGTATCACAATCATAAATAGCTATAGAAAAATTATACGAGTATCTGTCAAACAATTCAGAATCATCCCTGCTGTCTTTGCTTTCCGAATGCCTATCTTCAAACATATAATAACCATTGTCTATTGCCGGCATATGCGCTTCTTCCGCTAACTCATATCCATATGTAACACCATCTTTTTCTCCGCCATACATAATAAGGTTGAGATTTTCGGATAAAGGCAATTTGTTCCAATTTTTCACCTTTTCTAACGCTTGCTCTTTATTCTTGGAACAATCTAAAATCAGATAATATGAACCATCACCAAGAAATCCCCCATGTGTGTCGAGTTCTTCAACAACAGAAAAATCTTTTTTTGCAAACCCAAAGTATTCAGTTGTTTCGCCAATGTAATTCGCTGTTGGTTTTAATGAAAACAAATACAGTAAAGCTAGTAAACAGTGTGCAATTGGTAGAAACGATTTCATAGAAAACGTTTTTTCTCTCCATGTTTTATTTAATGCAAATATATAACTTATGATATATGTTGCACTTATTAAAACTCCCATTAAAGCAGAAATAATTTCAACAAAAGAAGTTACCTTTATCAATGAAGCTAAAAACCATATAGTTGTTAGCAAACATCCTAACATAGCTACTGGTATTGGTAATGCTAAAACAACAAATAAGGATATAATTAAAATTTTCTTTTTCATTATAGCAACTCCTTTTCAACATTATTCGACAATACTCGTGTCAAGTCAGGATAAAAAATTAAATAGTTATATTTTGCATCGTGATTCGTGAAACAAACTGCAAATATTGTAAATCAATACTATTTACCATATAAAGAAAAAGTACGCTGCGTAGGTTAAAAGCATAAGTGCTCCTACCCAACGTTTCAGTTTTCTATCTTTTATGGTACAAAGCAAAATTAATACCGCCGCAACAAGCGATATGATTGTATCGAAACGGAATCCGGGTACAAACGGCACAGGAACTATGGAAGCGGAAATTCCTATTACAAGCAAAATGTTGAATATGTTGCTGCCAACTATATTTCCAATAGCAATATCTGCATTCCCTTTTCTGGCAGCAGATACCGATGTAAACAATTCGGGTAAAGAAGTACCTAACGCAACAATCGTAAGACCGATAAATCTTTCACTTAAACCTAAACCTTGTGCAATTTTAGTCGCCGCATCTACCGTCACATCACTTCCATAAACAATAAGGAATAATCCTACAGCAGTCCCTATCAACGCCTTGAAAACAGATATTTCTTTGATATTTTCTTCATTCTTGTTTTTTCCTTCTTTTGCTAAAACAAACAAATATCCAAGATATACAGCAAATGCAACTAAAAGAGTAATTCCTTCCCACAAACTTATCGTGCCATTATACCCAAAGCCTAACAGCATTAAGGTTACGGCTATCATAAAAGGAATTTCTATTCTTACGGTAGATTTAGCAATAGCGAGCGGGGTTATTAACGCTGAAGTCCCCAAAATAATTAGTATATTGATAATATTACTCCCTACTATATTTCCGACAGTAATAGCAGCGTTGCCTTTCAATGCTGCAGTTACACTTACTGCAGCTTCAGGTGCACTGGTTCCCATCGCAACAATCGTCAGACCGATAACAAGTTGTGGTATCTTAAACTTCATTGCGATTCCTGACGAACCCTCCACAAACCAATCTGCACCTTTGACAAGCATAACAAATCCTATGCACAATAATATCAGTTGTAAAAAAATCACCATGTTACCCTATATCCTTTCGTAATATATCGCATTGCTACAATCATATTTTTATTCTAGCATAGCAAGTGCAAATCCGCAAGTATTTTCCATATTATAATTGTATTCGACACAAACACAATCTTACCACTTACTTTTGTAAGTTTCAATTGACAAATTTTGTTTTTTGAATTATCATATTGCTTGTAAAAATTATAATACTGGAGTGATAGCATGATTACATTGACCAATGAAAAAATGACAGTTTCCATCAACGAATTGGGGGCGGAAATTAAAAGCATCCGCTGTAACGATACCGAATACATCTGGGGCAGTCTGAAAGAAGTCTGGAGCGACTGCTGTCCCCTTTTATTCCCCATTTGCGGTGGTTTGAAAGATAACAAATACACGTTTGAGGGAAAAGAATATACTCTGCAAAAACACGGTTACGGAAGTGAAACCATGTTTGAAGTAGAATCCGCGTCTGCAACACAGGCAATCTTCTTTCACCAGTCCAACGAAGAGACCCGTGCATGTTTCCCCTTTGACTATGAGTTGAGAATCATCTATACCCTGGATGATACCTCTTTGAAAGTAACCTATCAGGTAGACAACAAATCCGGAAAGACAATGTATTTCTCCATTGGCTCTCACGAGGGATATTACACCCCCGAGGGCATCGAAGATTACGATGTTGTTTTCCCTCAAAACGAGACATTAAGTTCCTACGTTTTGTACGGCAATCTGTTATCCGACCAGAAACTGCCCATCATCAAGGACACCAATGTTCTCCCTCTTTACGACAAATACTTTACCATTGATGCCCTTGTGTTCAAGGATTTGCAGTCCCGCTCCGCAGTGCTGAGAAACAGAAAAACAGGGAAAGCGGTCAAGGTTGACTTTGACTATGCCCCCTATTTCCTCCTCTGGCACAAACCCAATGCTCCTTATATTTGTCTGGAGCCGTGGGCAGGCGTTCAGGATATTGTGGGTTCCAGTTACGATATTACCGAAAAAGAGGGCATTATTGCTTTGGAAAAAGACAAAACCTACACAGCAGACCACACCATTACCATCCTTGCTTAAATCATTTTCCGTCGGCGGATTTCCGCCGTCGGATTTTTTTCTTTTCCATAATAAATATGTGTTGACAAATGAGCAATTTCGCAGTATGATTATATTAGTTAAATGATTTAACAAATACAGAAAGAGATGATTGCAAATGAAGATTTTCCAGAAAGGGTTCAACTTTTCTCAAGACGGACCGGGAAACCGTTTGGTTTATCATGTAGCCGGATGCAATATGCATTGTTTGTGGTGTGCCAATCCGGAAGGGCTGAGACCCAACGAAAAACATCAGGACTACACACCGGAACAGATTGTTGCGGAGGCACTCAGTTGTCGGATGATGTTTTTTGATGGTGGCGGAGTTACCTTTACCGGCGGTGAGGCAACGCTGTATGCCGATGATCTGATTGCTGCACTGAAAGGATTGAAAGATGCAGGGATTCATACCGCCATTGAGACCAACGGCACATCGGAACGGCTGATGGAGATTCTTACCTACACCGATTACCTGATGATGGACTTTAAGCACTTTGATGATGCTGTTTTGAAACAATACACCGGTATTGACGGCAGTATAATCCGGAAAAATTACGAAGCAATCTGCAAAAGCGGAAGACAATGTCATATCCGTATTCCATTGATTCAGGAGTTCAATGGCACATCTCCGGAAGGTTTTGCCGAGTATTTGTCAGGTCAGGATACATCCAACGTGGTATTTGAGTTCCTGCGGTATCACGAATACGGAAAAGAAAAATGGCAGGAAGAATACAAAATTACCAATGGCTTTGTAACAAATGAAACCGTGCAGGCTTTTCAGGACGCATTTAAGGCACACGGTCTTAACTACATAACAACCTAAATTTAAGGAGGCAAACAAGATGAACAAAATCTATGCACAAGGTACCCTTACCGAAATGGCAAAGGCTCTGTACCAGGAAGAACGAAAAATCAAGAGACTGGACGGCTGGTTCCTTGCAAAAGAAACCGAGATGCTGAATGACGAAAAGTATCAGAACTGTCCTGACGAGGTAAAAAAAGCACATCTGCTTTGTGAGGTATTAAAGGCGATTCCTCTTTCCTTAAGTGACAATGCTATCTTTGTAGGTGCACAGCGTGATGCATTTGCAAAAAGTTATGCTTTGATTAACCCTTCCTTTACCGTTGAGGGTTTCTCCGGCTACTGTGACCCTATGGCAATCTACAATGACATTGAGCCCAACGACGAATTTCCCGAATCCCGTATTGACAAAGTTCGTGCATTCACTTCCAAGACCAAGATGGTAGAGATGCTGAACAAAACCTACGGAAAGGCAGAAACCTACACCAAAGAAGTTATCTTCTTTGTAGAACAGGTTACCGGTCACGTCATCCCTGATTTCAGATTTGCACTGAAGCACGGTGTAGACGCTTTGATTGAAGAAGCAAACTCCAAAGATGGTGAATTCTACGAGGCTGTTGCCATTGCTCTGGGCGGTGTTAAGATTCTGATTGACAGATATCTGGATTTGATTGCAGAACAGAAAAAGACCTGCACAGAAACCCGTCTTGCACAACTCAATTATCTGGAAACATCTCTGAAAAACATCTACGGCGGCGGTGCAAACAACCTGTATGAAGCAATTCAGTTGTATCTGCTGTTGTGGGAAATTATGTGCATGGAGCAGGCTCCCAACCCCTATGCATTCTCCGTAGGTAACGCGGACAGAATCTTTGAACCCTACCGTGGCGACCTTACCCGTGAAGAAGCGGCTGAACTGTTTAAGCACTTCCTGGTCTTCTACAATGTAGGTGACAGAAGCTGGGCAATCTCCCAGAACGTATTGATTGGCGGCCGTGACGTTGATGGCAGTGACCTGACCTCAACCATGACCTATGCGATTATGGATGCATATTATGACATGAACCTGCCTCAGCCGATTCTGTCTGTAAAACTGCATAAAAATACCCCTGCAAAACTGTATGAGGAAATGGGAAGATTCTTCTTCTCTGCCGGTGTACTGACCCCGTCCCTCTTTAATGATGACGCTTTGTTTGCCGTATTGAAAGCAAACGGCGTTGACGAGGCGGATATCCCCGACTACTCCGTTGCAGGTTGTCAGGAACCCCTGATTATGGGTCAGGACAACGCCAACACCACCAACAGCTGGCTGAATCTGCCCAAAGTACTGGAAATGGTTCTCACCGGCGGTTATTCTGCAATTACCAATGACAAGCTGATGGATACTGACGGTTATGAACTGTCTGATATCAGAACTGCATTCTACAACACTCTGGAAAAAGTTGTAGATGAAATGGTTGAAGCAGCAAATGGTGCTTCCACAGCATTGGCAGAACTGAAAGTTCCGTTCCTGAGTGCGTTTATGGGCGGTCTGAAATACGGTGCTGACATGCGTGACACCAAGAAACAAGGTACCAAATATAACGGCAGCGGATGTCTGGTTCACGGTTTGACCGTATTGGCGGATTCCTTTATTGCCATCGACAAGTTTGTTGAAAAATATCCCGACGGCAAGGATATGCTGGTTGCGGCAATCAAGAATAACTTTGAAGGATTCGAAGATTTGCGTGACTTCCTCCTCTCCTGCCCGAAATTCGGCAACAACATTGCAGAGGTTGATGACGAGGCAAGAGAGATTGCTATTCGTGTTTCCAACCTGCTCCGTTCCAAGAAGAACTATCTGGGCAACCCCTTCCGTCCTGACTTTGCAAGTCCCTCTACCCACCTGACCTATGGTTATTGGGTTGGTGCAACACCTGACGGCAGAAAGAGCCGCGATATGCTGGGCTACGGCGTAGACCCCCTCTACGGTGAGGCTGCAAACGGTTTGGGCTTTAGAATGCTTTCCAATATGAAACTGCCCTTTGAACAGTTTAATGGCGGTTATGCATCTCACTTGGGTATTGACCCCAAATATTTCAAAGGTGCAACCTACGACGAAAAAGGTATTGAGTTCTTCCAGAATATTGTAAGACCTTTGTTCTTCAACGAAATGAAAGAGGGTGTATCTCCCTTCTATCTGTATGTAAACGTAACCACTCCTGAAACTCTGCGCAAGGTACTTGCAAACCCTGCAAAATACGCTCCCAGTGGTGTTTATATCATGAGAATTCACGGTACATTCGTAAACTTCCTCGACCTGTCTCCCGAAATTCAGGCAGATATCATCACCAGACTTGACCTTCAGTCCACAACACTCTGCTAAAGGAGAATACCATGAAAGCAATAGGAATTGATATTGGAACAACCAGCATTTGCGGAATTTTGCTTGACTGCAAAAGCGGTGAAATCCTGAAATCCATCACCAAGAACAGTGAGGCTTTTATCCAAACTGCTCATGAATGGGAAAAGATTCAGGACACAGAAAAAATTATTGGTATGGCATGTGGGATAACCGATGAACTTCTGTGCGAAGATGTAACTGTCATCGGCATCACCGGTCAGATGCACGGCATTGTGTACTTTGACAAAGACGGCAAGGCGGTCAGCCCTCTTTACACCTGGCAGGATGCCAGAGGTAACCAACCTTACGACGCAACCTGTACCTATGGGGAGTATTTGAACCTCCCCAGCGGTTATGGTTATGTGACCGATTTTTACAACACCAAAAACGGCATTCGTCCTGACTGCGCAGTAGGTTACTGCACCATTCATGACTATTTCGCTATGGTGCTCAGCGGCCGTAAAACACCGCTGATTCACACCAGCGATGCGGCAAGTTTTGGTGACTTTGACTTAAACCGTAACCAATTTAATCATGAGTTTTACGGTGAGATTACTCCTGATTTTGCTTTAGCCGGCGAATATAAGGGGATTCCGGTCAGCGTTGCTATCGGTGACAATCAGGCAAGCGTATTCGGTGCGCTCAGCAGTGATGATGACATTCTTTTGAACATTGGTACCGGAAGTCAGATTTCTGTTATCTCTTCTGAAATTGTTCAAGGAGAAAACATTGAGGTTCGTCCTTATATGGCAGGCAAATACCTGATTGTAGGTGCGGCACTTTGCGGTGGTAGATCCTACTCCATGCTTGAAAAATTCTATTCCGAGATTGTTTATCTTGCAACCGGACAAAGAATGAATATGTATGATGTTATGGATAAGATGCTGCTGACCGATACCTCTCATGTGGTTGCTGACACCCGGTTCGGCGGAACCAGACAGAATCCGTCTCTTACCGGAAGCCTGACCAACATTACCACCGAAAACTTTACCCCCGGGGAAATCCGTTATGCATTCTTAAACGGCATTATTGCTGAACTCTACAATATGTATGCCGAAATGCAGGTAAAGAGAGTGTCTTTGATTGGTTCCGGTAATGGCATCCGCAAAAATAAGGCATTGATTGAAGCGGCAGAATCCGCATTTGATGCCAAAATGAAGATTCCTGCACATATGGAAGAGGCGGCATTCGGTGCAGCCCTCTTCGGTATGACTGCAACGGGAACTTTCGGCACCGCCGATGAAATCAAAAAGATTATCCGTTACGAATAGAAAGGAATACGACTATGATAACAAATGAACCTATTTTCTTTGAGAGAAACCGTGTTGGCCGTGTTTACACCGGCGGTAAACTGTTCGCGGACTTTTTTGGTGATGAACCGGTAGATGGTTTTCTGCCGGAAGAATGGATTGCATCCAATGTAACCGCCCTGAACAAAGACTCTAAAGGTCCCAAAGAGGGCGTCTCCAAGGTCAAGGACAGTGATGTTTACTTTGATGATTTACTGAAAGAATACCCCATCGAACTTTTGGGTTCCAAAGGTAAACTCAGAATTCTGGTAAAAGGTCTTGACAGTTCCATCCGTCTGCCGGCACAGGCACACCCTGATAAGCCGTTTTCCAGAAAATATTTTAACTCCGAATACGGAAAAACCGAGTGCTGGACCATTCTGGGAACCAGACCTGGTGCAAAAATTTATTTTGGATTCAAAGACGGCGTAACCAAAGAAATTTTCGAAAATGCCATCGAGCAGAGCGAAACCGACAAGGACGCAATGGAGAACCTGATGCTGAGCCTGACCCCTCAGGTTGGAGATGTATATCTGGTACCTGCAAAGACCGTTCATGCCATCGGCGCCGGCTGTCTGATTCTGGAAGTTCAGGAGCCTACCGATTTCACCATTCAGCCGGAGCGCTGGTGCGGTGATTACAAAATGAACGATCAGGAAATGTATCTGGGTCTTACCAAAGAAGAGGCTGTTGGCTGTTTCAACTTTACCAAGGCACCGGATTCCAAAATGGTTCCCAAAGTGATTGAAACCGGTGATAACATGGTAAAAGAGGCGTTGGTAAGCGAAGAAAACACCGATTGCTTTATTGTAAATCGAGTCAAACTTTCCTGCGGTTCCTTTGTTCCCGATGTCAATGACAGTTACGCAATCTACATTGTTACTGACGGAACCGGTTCGGTTACCGGAGACAACTACAAAAAAGACCTGAAAAAAGGTGATTACTTCTTTATGCCTGCATCTGCCATGGGCAAATTCACCATCCAGGGTCAACTGGAAATCGTTGAATGTTTCTAATAAAAAATCCATGAAAGCAATGCTTTCATGGATTTTTTTATTTATTTTCAAAAAGTGGCGTTGAGAAATACCGTTCTGCCGTATCCGGAAGAACCGTCACAACCGTTTTACCCTTGCCCAACTTCTTGGCAAGTTGGATGGCAGCTGCCACGTTGGTTCCACTGGAAATTCCGCACATAATTCCCTCTTTTGACGCCAGATCTTTGGACGTCTGAATCGCCTCTTCATCCTTGACAATACAGATATCGTCATAAATCTTCTGGTTAAGAATTTCAGGGATGATACCGTCGCCGATTCCCATTTGAATATGAGTTCCAATAGAACCACCCGACAAAATTGCGGCATTTTCAGGCTCTACAGCCCATATTACCATATCAGGGTTTTTCGCTTTCAGGGTTTCTCCGATGCCGGTGATGGTACCGCCTGTTCCAATACCGGAGCAAAAACCATGAATGGGAGCGCCCACTTGTTCCAAAATTTCCTTCCCTGTCTGGATTCTTTGTATCTGTGCATTAGCAGGATTTTCAAATTGTTGGGGGACAAAAACCTTGGGGTTTTCCTTTTCCATTGACAGTGCTATATTCAAGCATTCTTCAATACAAGCACCAATATTTCCTGCATCATGCACCAGAATCACTTCTGCCCCATAATGTTTGACCAATTTTCTGCGTTCTTCACTGACCGAATCGGGCATAATGATTTTGGTTTGGTAACCCAGTACCGCACCAACCAAAGCAAGACCGATTCCCTGATTTCCGCTAGTCGGTTCTACAATGATGGAATCCGGTTTCAGTTTACCTTTTGCCTCCGCATCTTTAATCATGTTATATGCAGTTCTGGTTTTAATGGAACCGCCTACATTCAGCCCCTCAATCTTAACCAGAATATCCGCCCCGTCCTCAGGTGCAAGTTTTTGCAGTTTCACCATAGGCGTATTGCCGATGGCTCCTAATATAGTTTCATAAACCATACCTGACACCTCCAATCTCTGTATTATACTACGATTTGGGAAAAATTTCAACAGTTTTCTTTTATTCTATGCAACAACTCCAAAAAAGAAACAACGGCAAGCGAAAAACCTCCAACCGCAGTTGGAGGTTTTTTATACTTCAATAATGTCACCATCGTTGGTGATGGTATAAGAAAAGTTAAGTTTATCGTTACTTTCCTTTAATAGTGCGATTTTATCGTCCCTGACATGATTGAAAATCATCTTCTTGGTTTTTGCCGCATTGAGTTTGGGAATCGCCGATTCAATACTAAAGTGCGTCAACTCACATACAACGGCATCAAAATTCTCTTTGCTTGCAACTTCCGGGAAATCCTGAAATTCATCGGATAAATCTCCGGTAAAAATCAAAGATTTATCTCCCGCAGTCACCTTAAATGCATAAGTGAGCCGGTTGATGTTACTCATGTGCTGTGTGGGAATGGCCTCTACCTGAATCACCCCATCATCATAAAATACACCCTTTTGGTATACATGGGGATGAATCTTGGTGTTGGATTCCTCCGGACGATCCGTAAAGAACGGATGTAAACCGTTATACAAAAATTCATCCGGCAGATAATACCCGGTATCACAGTCTCGCTTAAACCATTTCTGCATCCCGATAAAAACAGGAAGTCCGGAACTGTGGTCCAGATGTGCATGGGTAATAAAGATGGCTTTTACCCGTTCGTAAGGAATATCATGATTCACCATAATATCCGCAAGGGGTGCCCCTGCATCAATAAAATAAATATTGTCACCTACCTCCAGCATGGTACACGTGCAGTATCTTCCTTTTTCGGGAAGACCATGGCTGGTTCCCCAGAATGTCAGTTTCATAGAAACGCCTCCTTTTTTATCATATTATAGCATAGACAGAGTGCAAAGAAAATGCACAATTCTGCATAAATCAGCAAAATTGTGCATGCATACCTTAAATCGGTTGACAGGTGAAAACTTCTTCTGCCATGACAACATAATTCTTTTCTTCTATATCACAGTTGAGATTTTCCGCCTCAACAACACCGTCGGTCCACGCCTTAATCAAATGTTTTCCCTGGTAATTGTCAATAGTCACATTGGTAAGGGCAATTTTCTTATGATTCGCTACATGCATAAAATCAATATTTTCAAATCCCTTACGGAGAGAAATTTCCACATTCTTCATTTCCAATGTAATAGGCGTTTCTTTATCCCCATAGGCTGTAAGAGGCATACTGATATCGGTTGCCTTAATATTTTCAAAGCGAATGGACTCCAGCGGTCTGTTTGCCTGCCACATTTCATTACCGGAAAAATTAAAATGCAAAAATCTGTCTGCATAGTCTACCTGACAGTTTTTGATCACGATATTGCCCGGCTGATGCTCAATCTTAACAGAAAAATCAGAATAATAAGTGAACACGCTGAGCATATTGTTTCTGTGTCCCTCAAGGGAGGGTTTCACACCACTGCGTTTTTCTTCCTGGGTCATGCTGCCGCGGAACAAATATTTACAAGGGCCGTAAATATGGCAATTTTCTACCAAAACATTGGTACCGCCAAACCGCATCGCACTGCAGGCAGAGTTGAGTTCACAGTCTTTAACTACAACGTTCACATTGGCAAAGCCTGCAACACAGTCATCACCGCTGTAGAAATGACAGTTGGAAATCAAAATATTCTCACAAACTGTCATGTGGATACCGTCATGTCCGGCAAGCACAGTTACATCTTCAGCCGTAATGTTTTTACAGTAGAATGTGGAATGTGCCCAGTTTGCACTGTCTTTTACAGTGTATCCCTTAAAGGTAATGTTCTTACAATAGAACATGTTGATGCAATGGGGACCTCTGTAGTGTTCTTCACCCAGTTCATCAAAGCAGTCGCTGCCATCAAGGAAAGAGCCCTCTTCCCCGATGATGGCAACATTCTCTGCCTGAATGGCACGAATCAGAGCATTGTTCCAACGGCTTCCCGCAACACGCATGAACCTATAATCCTTATCCAAATCATCACTGATTTCTGCCCGTTTCCAGGGTGCATCGGTAACCAGTTCCGGTGCAAGAGGTTCAACATCATCCTTGAGATAGCCATAATAATCTTCCGGATTGCGACTCCCTTTTAAAGTCGCATTTTTCAGAAGGTGAAGGGTAATATTGGAACGCAACCGAATGCTTCCGATCATAAATACCCCCTCCGGTACGGTAACCTCACCGCCGCCCAGAGAAAAACAATGGTCAATTGCCGCCTGAATTTGTTCGGTCTGGAGTGCCTCCACATTGGGAGTTGCTCCAAAGTCAAGAATGGATACAATATTTTTCATAATTTCTAAACTCCTTTATAGAAATAATAAAGTTCCTGCAAAACAAATAATGATTCCTGCCCACTGTCTTCCGGAAAGTTTTTCACGGTAAACCAGTACACCGCCAAGGGTGCTGAGAATAATGGAACCGCCGGTAATCAGCGGATACAAGACACTTGCCGGCAGTTGCGTTGCACCGTTTAACTGGAGCATAAAGGTCAGGGCATCCATAACACCTGCAAAGATTACCACCAAAATCATTGCCTTGATGGGGAATTTCTCCGGAACAACCTCCGCATCTTCCGTCTTCCGTTTTTGAGCAAGAATCAGCAAGATTGCCAGACAGCAAACAGCCTTGGAAACCATAACCCAAAAAGCAAAATCAGCCGAAGATACAATAGCACTGACCGGATGAATCTGGTGAGTTTTGGAAAGCACGCTGACCACACCGTTTAAGAAAAATGTGGCTATGCACAAGAGCATGGTCTTTTTATCGGGGCGTTTTCCGCCGGAATTTGAGAAAATAATCGCCGCAACAATCAAAATCAATCCTAAGGTTCGCATCCATGTCAAAGGTTCATCCAAAAAGATAACACCCCATACATAAGGAATTGTCATTCCGCCCGACATCAAAAAGAGGGTATAGTGTGCCATGTTGCCACGTTCCATAATCTTGAAACCTGCAAAAATGTACATAAGGCAGGTGATATTGTAAGCCGTAGCCAGTACAATAGAAACACCCGTTACGTGAATCTCAAACTGATTGATAAAAAGATACGCAAGAATTCCCACAATACCCATCATGGTGTTGTAAAGCAACCCTGCACGCAGAGATGTTCCTGCCAATTTTTGATATTTTTTTTGAAGCACAAACACACCTGCAAGAAACACATCTGCCAGCAAAACCTGTATGTACGGGTTCATAAATTAAGCCTCCTGAATTTCACTTTCTAAATTTCCATGTAATTATACATACTTTTCCAAAAGATTGCAACCCTTTTTTTGTAAATGTAATGTTTTTTTAATGACAAAAATCTCCGCATCGTAGAATGCGGAGATTTTATGCTTATTGATACATCGGTCCGTAGGTTTCGCAAGCACGGTAATCGGTGGAAATAGAATCTTCTCCCATACCGAACCCTGCCCAACTGTGGGGTCTGTAAATCTTGCTATCTTCCACATTGTGAAGCGCCACAGGGATTCTCAGCATAGACGCGAGGGTAATCACATCCGCACCCACATGTCCGTGTACGGTGACACCGTGGTTAGCACCCCAGTTTGCCATAACAGAGTACACATCAGCAAAGGCACCCTTTCCGGTCAGGTTTGGTGCAAACCATGTAGTCGGCCATGTGGGATCGGTTCTCTTATCCAATTTTTCGTGAACTTCATCCGGAAGGGTTACGGTATACCCCTCTGCAATCTGCAAAGTAGGTCCAACCCCGTCAATGAGATTCACACGAATCATGGTTACCGGCATTTCAGCCTGGGTCTTAAAGTGGCTGGAGAATCCGCCGCCACGGAAGTATTCATAGTCTGCTCTGCACCAGTCGGTAGCGTCCAGACATGCTTTCATATCTTCCTCTGTCATATCCCACCATTCTTTCATGATACCATTACCGTTCTCGTCTTTTACAGCGCCGGTACCATCCAATGCTGTTGCACCGGAGTTAATCAGGTGGATAAAACCGTTCTTTGCCTTGCCTGTCAGTTCCATTCCGCTGACACGTTTGACCGCATCAGGGCTCCAGTAGGTTCTTACATCATGGAAACAAGGTGCCTTGCCGGTAAGCAAAGTCAGGAACAGCATAGAAATTCCGTTTAAGGTATCATTCTCGGTTGCAAAGGCAAAGGGGGATTTCTTTCCGTTCCAGTCAAAACTGGACGCCATAATTGCCTCGGTAAAGTCTCCGTTGGGGAGCCAGTCGGTCCATTGTCTCTGTCCCTGGAATCCGCCAACAATACCGTTTCTGCCCAAAGACTCTTCATGCCAGCCAAGTTCGGACAGTTTGGGATTGCCCATCAGGATATCCTTTACGATAACACTGAACTTTGCAATAAATTCCCAATCCTTATCAGCCGGTACAACCTTGGACTTTTTGATAATCTCCGGCAGTTCCTTGCCTGCGTTCTTATCAAAGCCTTCCTTACAGTTTGCCTGAATCCATGCATACGCCTTCTCTACTTCTGCCTGATCATAAATCTCCAAGGTAATTCTGCGCAGAACTTCAGTCAAATCGACCCACTCTGCGCGAAGACCCAGATACTTTTGCATAAAGTCTGCATCACAGTAGGAACCTGCAATACCCATAGAGATACCGCCGATATTCACATATGCCTTGTTCTTCATCTGACCCACTGCCATTGCACACCGTGCAAACCGCAGAATCTTTTCTACCACATCCTCGGGGATGGTGTTATCCGTTACATCCTGCACATCATGACCATAGATAGAGAATGCAGGCAGACCTTTTTGTGCATGAGCTGCCATAACTGCCGCCAAATACACCGCACCCGGTCTTTCCGTTCCGTTGAATCCCCATACTGCTTTGATGGTATTGGGGTCCATATCCATTGTCTCACTGCCGTAGCACCAACAAGGAGTAACCGACAGCGTTGCGGTCACATTCTCGCCGGCAAACTGTTCGGCAACCTTTGCTGCCTCCGCACCGCTTCCGATGGTAGTACAGCCGACAACGCATTCCACCGGCGTACCATCCTGATAACGCAAATTGGTGGAAATCAGTTCCGCTGCGGCTTTTGCCATGTTCATGGTCTTTTCTTCCAGACCTTCACGAATGCCTCCCCATCTACCATCTATAATGGGGCGAATCCCAATTCTTGGTTTTTTCATACGAATGCCTCCTATATAAGTTCTAATGTATACACCATATAATGGTATGAGGGCAGTTCAATATGAACTGCCCTTATTTTTAATACTCTACGTTATCCAGATAATTGGACTGGAAGTCTGCCGCAGCTTTTTCCAAAAGTTCTGCACAATCTGCATCCTTGTTGGTAAACAGTTCCTGCATACAAGCACCCAGCGTTTCATAAAGTTCCTGACAGCAAACCGGTTCTTCTGCCTGAATGTCAGCCGGACAATCTGCAACAAAGTCGTTGTACAGTTTTACCTGATTGGGGTTAACATTCATGTTCTCATCAATCAGAGCATGCTCATACTGATAAGCCTCAGATTCCTTACTCCATGGATTCATCAATTTTACACCAATCAACTGATTGCTTTCCTTTTTCTTTGCAATCTCATCCTGCTTGGTCTGCTTGAACTCCTCCGTTACTTCAAAGTTGGAAGCGGTCTGCAGCCAACGTACACCGGCATCCACTTGATCTTTGGATGACGCATGGTTGAGACACCAGATTTCGCCGGTAATCAGGGTAACATGTCTTTCAGGGCCTGCCGGCATCGGCAAGAATCCCAACTGTTTCGGAGTCATACCATATTTCACGACACTGGGCACAGCACCGCTGGGAGCTGCGATAGTCATACCTGCATTGCCGGTACCTAAAAGTTCCCACCATTGATCACCGGTGACCAAAGCCTGTGCCGGAACCACATCGTACTTCCATTTCAGGTCTTTCACCCATTGAAGAGCCTTAACAGCCTCCGGTGTATTGAAGGTTGCCTTCCATTTTCCGTTTTCGTCTTTTTCCATAAAGTCAACACCGTGACCCCATCCAATGATGGTAAAGAGCCAACCGCCGTGTTTGGATGTGGGGAATACGATGCCGGCTTTCCCGGTTTTTTCTTTGATTTGTACTGCAAACTCTACAAATTCATCCCATGTCTTAGGTGTTTTTGGGGTGCCGTCAGCCTCAACAAGGCCTGCTTTTTCAAACAGTTCAGTATTATACGCAAGCCCCATAACATCTACGACTTTAGGAAGGGCATACACATGACCATCCTTACCCATAGCCTCTCTTACCTGAGGATTCAACATATCATAGATACCTTTTTCCTTGGTAACATCAGTCAGGTCCGCAGAAAGTTCGGAATTGATAATCTCTGCAACTTCGGTAAAGCCTGCCTGATACACAATGGGAAGCTGACCGCCGGCAGCCTTTGCATAGAAAGTCTTGCGGTCAAAAATCCACATATCCGGCTTCACCTCTACATCGGTATTTGCCGCCTCAAATGCCGCTTTTCTTGCTTCGATGTTGGTCAGGTCAATACCCTCTTTTGACGGCCAACTGCCTACACTAATGACAGTCTGCCCCTTGTCATTCTTGTCGCCCTTGTTTACTCCGCATCCTGCAAGCATGCCTGTTGCAAGAATCATGGCAAGAACCAAAGCAACTGCCTTTGTCATCTTTTTCATTGTTTTTCTCTCCTTTACGATATTTTATAAATTTTTGAACGCTTTCAGCCATTCCCGTTTGATCAGTTCGTGTCCTGCCTGCGTGGGATGCAAACCATCCGCAATCCAGTAGGTATCCGGCATAATTTTTGCCGCCGCATCAAACTTCTCCATCAACGGAATAAAAGGAATGCCGTTTTTCTCGGCAACTCTCCTTACAGCAGCCTCTTTTTCTTCTACGCCCGGACGAAATACATCCCATACATCAATGGATGCACTGCCCTTGAGCAGAAAGGGGCCGAACAGCATCAGTTTGATATCCGGAAACTCTGCACGAACTTCCTCAATCAGCATGTTGTAAATCTTTTCAAACTTGGGAGTTTCCACCCCATCGGCACGCTCAAGAATGGAGTTCCGCATATCATTGACACCGATTAAAATACTCATGATATCCGGCTTTACATTGATAATATCGCCCTTCATTCTGGCATACAAATCTACAATCCGGTTTCCGCTGATCCCCATGTTGATGAATTCATATTCGCCGGGATAGTCAAAGGAAAGTTCGGACGCAACCAAATTGGGATATCCATGACCAAGGCCGTCAATTTTGAATCTGCCGGAATCTGTCACAGAATCTCCCTGGAATAAGATTCTCTTCATTGTCATCTCTCCTTTTCTTAAAACTGCAGTAAAACAGGACTGTGGGGATGAATGGTCACCGTATCTTTGAGCACATCGGTGCTTCTCAGTTCGGTAAACTCGGTTACATCCTGACCGTTTTTCACAACCTTTAAGGTTACATCCTTATCGGTTTCGTAACTCATAATGTGAACCAAAGTCTTGCCCTCATACTCGGTGGTAAACCATTCAATATTCTTCTGGGGTTTCTCTCCGGTTTTTACATCAATCAGCATGACATCGCCAAATCCCATTTCTGCAATCTTTTCGGTCACGGTGCTGGTGGTATCTGCGTTCTCATAGAGATAGTCAATCAGTTTTTGATCGCGGGGATGCTTATACTCATCATAGTAGAAGCTTTCTTCTCCTGTAATCAGCAGTTTTCCGCCGTTATCCACATACTTCTTGATTTCATTCATCATTCTGTCATCCAGATGGGATGCAGCAGGCACAATCACCAGTTTGTACTTGTGGATATCTTCCGGTTTGGAATCAATCACAAATCTTGCCATCTGTCCGTTGAAGACTGTTTCTTCGTAAGCATTGATACAATTACTCATGTGCTTATTATAGTTAAAGGTCAGTGCCGTTCTGGAATATATCACAGCGATCTCCGGCTCCACCTTGTGGAATGCGGCTACCTCTTTTCCCAGTCGGTTCAGGTCAAAGGAGGTTCTTGCCACGTCCGCTGCAATCTCAGGACGGTTTCTTCCGTTGGTTCCGTCAAAGGCGGCTGTTTCTCTTACATCTTCCCATAGCCAGAGAGCGGAAGCGGTTCTTCCGCGGATGGCACCGGACCACAAGTCACCGCCTACATAATTTTTAAGCAGGTCGTAAGCGTCGTCGCTCTCATATATACTCTTTCCATCGGGTATAGAATGATGTTCGGTATTGAACGCCGGCTTGTTGCCCATGGACCGTTGGAAATCATGCCACGCCATGATGTTCAGCAGGGAATTTTCCATAGATCCAAAGGTGGGCAGGTTATCGTTTCCGTTGATATCGGTAAACTCTGCCATCAGCTCATAGTCATTACCGCGGTCAATCTGAGCGGTGGGACTGTAGTACGCAATGTACTTTGCAAAGGTCTTGATGCCGGGAATATTCTTTTTGATGATATCATTCATTTTTTTATGAAATCCCGTCAGAAGCCTATCATTAAAATTGAGATAGTCATTGGAAAGGGGGGTTCCATCCGGGCCTTGCGTCATGGGGACTTCATCAAAACTGTTGTAATCGGTGCCTAAGTTTTCATTCAAGTCCTCGATGGTGTCATAAATACCCATCAAGTATTCCTTCCAAAGGGGCTTATAATGCCCACTGATATCGTTGCCATACACACGGCTCTCATTGGTCATGTCACAAACATGCACGCTATTATACTTTGCAATCAAATCGCCCATAATTTGGGACACAACATCTACCAATTTCAGCGGTGTAGGATGGTCAACGGCAAAGGGCAGAAACTTGGGTTTTACCGCCTCAATTTCAGGTTCCAGTTCGCGGATAAACATGGGCATATGAGACACACCGGGCATCCAGCCAATCTGAATGTTATGCTTTTCTGCCTCGGCTAAAATCTGTTCCCATTTCTCAACAAATTCCCAGTTGATGTACCACTCATCTTCCTCCCCGATTTTCCGTTCCAGTTCAGTACGATAAGGAGGATTGTCATCAAAGGAACCATTTTTTGCAAGATTGATATCGGTACCTTTTTCGTAGACATAGATATCATCAATCCAGCATTCCTCAACGCTGCCGCCCAGATTTACCAACAACCAGAACATTTCGTCGGTTGCATTGGTGGTGGTTTCGTATTCATAACTCTTCCAGTCGGAGGAATCGGGGATTGCAGGTCTGGTCTGTCCCCAGTTCTGTCTTGCAAAATCCACCCACGCCTGACCGCTGGTGATACCCTTGCCTTTTGCCTTGTAACCAAAGACATAGGTGGTGTTGGGTTTTACCGGAATCTCCTGCCGGAGTTGGAGAAATATATTATTAACCGGTTCTGCCGCCTTTTGCATTTTGATGGAATATTCACCCGATGCGGCATCTTCCTTGGTCTGATGGATAGAGCCTGTACTCTCTCTGTTGACATAATGGGTCCATGCGTTACCCCGGATAGGCGAAATCATATCCCACATCAGCATCTCAATCTGGGTAAAGCTTGCCCCCAGGTTGGAGAGCATCGCCATCTCGGTATGGGGGGTATTGAAGTGACCCCATCCAATTAAGAAAACCGGTCTTTCTTCCATCACGCCGTCGGTAATGGTCTGTCCGTAAATGGTAGGTCCATCAAACCGAAGGTCGGATGTCACATATCTTGGTACGCTTAACGGTTTTTTCTCACCGCTTAAGTATGCCTTCAGGGCTTTGGAACTTCTTTCATACAAATCGGTCAACACCTTATCCAGATGATACATACGCTGATAACCGCGTTTTGCGATGGATACATTGACCTCGTAGGGAATGTAGTCTTTCAGCATCTTACTGATAATGGTGTAATCGGCAACCTCATAGTCCACGCTCATACCCTTTTGCTGACATTGGTAAATCAAATCTTTCAATTCTGCTTCCCAGTCTGCAAGACGGTCCATAAATTCCTTGAATTCCGGTTCGCTGTACACCATTTTGGTCTTTACCGTGCAATCTTTTTCCATAACTTCGCCGTTGTTTTCAATTTTAATGGTGTAGTTGATGTTTTCTCTTCCGGTCGCCTTTACCATGGTGGCAAAGTTCTTTTCCTCCCCGGGTTTTATGGTTACTGTTCGTTCAAAGTTCAGTTCCGGAATGGAAACCTTGACTGTCTGATCCTTGCCGGAGGAATTCAAAATGTTCACCTTGGTAGCCTCTTCGGTGCCGATAGTCATGTTTCCGGGGATACCCAAACTATATTCTACCTCACCAACCGGTTTCCAGATATATAGGAACTTATGCAAATCAGCGCTTTTTACCATAACAATACCATTGGTGATACTCAGCGCCAGCATTCTTCCATTCCCGTCATTGTTATTGACAGTAGCGTTAAACTTCAGCGTTCCCGGTACCTCGCCATTAAAACCGATATCCCAGGGAATTGCACCCTCATACCGGGTTTTGTTTCCCTCACGGGTAACGGCAGCGTCAAAATCCTCACCGTTCGCCTTGCGGATTTTGTTCTCTGCCTCATCAAAAGCAATACCACGCTCAGTCAGTTTTCTCAGGGCAACTGCCTCTGCCTGAGAAAAAGCAAACTGCAAACTGTCACCCTGCCAATAGGTACCGGTGGTATAATGAACATCATCGGTAACCTCAACTGCAAAATACAAATTTTCATCATCGTACGCCAGACGGATATTACTCTTAATCAACTGACCGATAGGTTCAATCAGCCGGTCAAGGTAATGCATTTCCCGTGCCTCAATACCATCCCAATCGTCAAACTTACCATCCACTGTCATGGTCTTTTTGGAGGCATACAAATCTCTGTCATCATCTGCCACCGGTTCCTCAACAACAACTTCTTCCTCCTCGGCAAAAGCATCTTTTACCACCGGTTCACTTGCTTCAAAATCACCGTTGGGAATCAGGTTGACACCGGGATTTTTCACATCATACAATTTGATGTTGTCAATCCACATCTGCTCATCCTCTTTTTTACCCGTAAAACCAAAGCCTACAGCAAGATTGCCGTCTGCTGTTGCGGTATAGGTGCGCTTATACTCGGTCCAGTCAAAGGTCTTTGCACCGGTTACCAAGGGCATTCTGTCCCAGTTAAACCGCATATAGGAATCCTTGTCGGCATTGCGCATTTTTGCCGAAAATTCAATGGTAAAGGTTTGTCCCTTCTTTGCAGGAATATAATACTCTGTCCAGAAATAGCCTGCATTGGTAGCATTGAGCTTTTTGGTATGGAGCGTTAACGACCCCTTACCCAATACCCCGGTGGAACCATCCACATAAATTTCAGATTCGGTGTAATTGTTCTGCCAGTACCATCCCTCTAAGCTACCCTTGCTCATTCCGTTCAGGTTTGCATAAACCGGAACAAGAGAAAGGAGCATAATCAGGGTGATAAACATTGCTGTTACTCTTTTGAATCCGCGCATCATTCTACCTCCAATGTAATATTTTTATTTACGGCAAGCGGAGTCAATGTTTCCATATCCCAATCCGCTGCCATCAGTCTCCATTTGCCACTTGTCAGTTCAGGAATCTCAATTCTGCCTGAATCGATGCTGACTTTTACAAGGGCATCATCGTGATAGAGTGCCAGAATCAGAGTTCCCTCTGTTTGTGCGTTGCACTGTATCACACCGGATTTTATTGTTTTGATATTTTTTTCAAGAACTGTACCATTTGCATTCACCAAATCCAAGGAATACCGTTCAACCGCAATCAGCATAGGCTGATAGGGGTTTACCTCCAGTACCTCGCCATAGGTTCTACCGGTACGCAAATCGGTCATGCCGGATATCTCTGTTCCATGATGTAAAAGGTTCAAGGATACCGCGTTTTCCATATCATAATTCATGATATGAACCAAGTATTTGTCTTCATACTCCGTATAGGACCATTCAATCAATTCAGGTGTTTTTCCGGTAGCAGAATCCAACAGCTGTATCTCTGTCAGTCCCATTGCCTGAATTTTCTCACCAACTGTGTGAGTGGTGTCAGCATTTTGATAAATATAATTTACTGTACTTGCACTGGCTGCCTTTCTGTGTTCGTCATGCTTTAAGACATTCCTGCCAAGGAGCAGTACCTCACCGCCACCCTCGATATATGCTTTCACATGATCCAGTGTTTCTTTTTTCACATACGTTGCACCGGGAACAATCAGTAAATCATACTTGTTCATGGTTTCCGGGTTGCTGTCGGTGACAAACCTTACGCTTTGTCCGTTAAAGAGTGCGGATTCATACGCATCCACCACAGAGGTTGCGTGACCTTCATCATAGACAAGACTGGTTCTGGAATACAGAATGCCCACCTTTGCCTCTGCCTGCTGAAGAGCCGTTACCTCATGGGAAAGACGATTCAAATCAAAATTGGTCTTGGTTGCTGCCGCCACCATCTCCGGTCGTTTATCTGCGTCGGTGTTATTAAAGGCGCCGGTGGTTCGTACATCCTCCCACAACCAGAGAATGGAAGTGTTTCTGCCATGGATGGCACCATTCCACAAATCGGAGGTGAGATAGTCTCCCACAATATCTCCGGTTACGGTTATCCCCCCATCTGGGAAAGTGTGATGCTCAGTATCCCAGACAGGTTTGTCTGCCATAGACCGCATCAAATCATACCATCCCATCCGGTTGAGCAACGTAAAATCAGTACCAAAGGTGGAAACTGCATCACAGCCATTGATATCCATCAAATCCGCCATGGGCTCATAGTCGGTTCCACGGATAAACTGATTCCAGTAATTCTCGGAAAAATATCCAATATACTTTGCATAGACTTTTACATCAGGGCTATATTTTTTGATGGTTTCTGCAAGGTAGGTATGGAAATCAGCCAGAATGGAATCGTTAAACCGGATGTATTCATAATACAACGGTCCACGATAATAGCCAATCCATCCGTCCGGCCAACCTACATCCTGAAATGCAGTATAACCGGTCCCCAATGCCTGATTCATAGCAGTAACCGTTCCGTACTTATCTTTCAGGTACTGGTGCCAAAGCGGCTTGTAGTGGTCATTGGCATTGGCATAGACCTTTGGCTCATTGGTCAGGCAAATGGAATTGATTGCCTTGCTGTCATTGACGTAAGGTTCCATCAGTTGTGCAAACAAATCCAGTACAGTCCGCACCTTCTCATTATCCAGTGCATAGGGCAGGAAATACGCCGAAGCCGCTGTCATTTCCGGATCGGTTGCAAGAACATAATCGGGGATGAACGCACTGCCCAACGGGAAGTCAATCATCATATTGTTCTGCTCTGCCCAACGGATTCTTTCCTCAAGTTCCGCCAACTTATCCCATTTGACATAACAGCCAAACTCTGCAAGCCCTTTTTCTATATCATTCATGGGTTTTTCCGTATCAAAATTGCCGTTGACTGCAAGATTGATGTCGGTTCCCTTTTCTTTCAAATACAAATCATCAATATATGCCGCATCTACGGTGTCGCATAAATAAATAAGAATCTTATAAATCGGGTCAGAAGTTCCGGTTCTGATTTCATATTCATGATTGACCCAATCATTGGAATTGGAAATCGCAAACCGATTCTTGCCCCAGTCATTCACTGCAAAATCCACCCATACAGAATTGTCGGATACAATACCCTTTGCTTTGGATTTGAATCCAAGAACATAAGTAGTGTTGGGTTTGACCGCAACCTCTTGATTGATAATACGGTAAAGTCTACCCTCTGCCGGTGTAGATTTGCTCAGTTTCATTGCATAGGAACCGGAGGTTTTTTCTTCTGTTGTGGTACCGATATAGCCGTCACAACTGTTATAGACCACCAGGTTCCATCCACCACCCCGAATGGGTGATAAATACTCATTCATATTGACTTCTGTCTGGGTGATATTCATCCCCAGTTTATCCAACAAATCCGCTTCCAGAATCGGGGTGTTAAAGAATCCCCATCCGGTCAGGAATACCGGTCTGTTTTCTGTGCTGCCGTTTACATCCATATCGGCATACATGACAGAACCGTCAAAGGTCAAGGAATCATTCAACTTGAAACGCGGTACTGCATAAGGTGTTTTATCCTTATTGAGGTACCCCTCCAGATTATCTCTTGCTTCGGTGAAAATCTTGGTCAATTCGATATCATAACGTTCCAGGTTGGAAGTATCCCCCAATGCAGCCTCATTGGCTACATAAGTAATAAATTTGTTAATAATTTCCCGATACGCCGTTTCGTAATCGTTGGAAATCCCTGCATCTTCACATTCTGCAAGAAGGCCATCCAGAATTTCTACATAATGGGCCAACTTCGTATTCAGTCTTTGTGCCGGTGTCTGTTCCTCATCCAAAAGGGTAATTGTCTCATCAACTGCAAAGGGAACCGAAATCGTGTAAGCATCTCCTGCCCACAGATATAATTGATACTCCCCCGGGGCAATCTTAAACCGGAAAGAAAACTCACCGTTCTCATTTCCCTTGGTTGCCGCAATTCCCTTAAGCCCTTCTTCCAAAGAAAGGGTAGGATTCATGATACGCAATGCCACATCCTTGTTGATTGCATTGTTGTGAGAACCATTTAACAACACGGCATCCTTGATAAAGGAAACATCTTTGATCTGATACCCCGCATTGTTTGTAAACAATCCGGCAAGTCCGGTCAAATCCAGAGAAAATTCCAGTTTTTCTCCATTTGTGGCAGAAAGAGTCATATCGTATGCCCCATACGTCACAGGGAACTTTAGTTCAAAGCACTCATCTTCTCCTGTCTGGGTATCTTTGGTCAAAGTTCCCGCTCCGTCCGTGCTGAGACGCACCAGAACATTTGCCGCCTTGGGGAGTCTGCCCCGCAAGGAGCAGACTCCGTTTTGTACCTGAATCTGATACAGTTCAAAGCCTGTATCTTCGGTTGCCCATACCATAGCCGGAAGAATCGACACTATCATTGCTATCAGCAGGCATATACTAATCAATTTTTTCATGTTATCCATCCTTTCGGCTAAGGTTAACTTTTTCTGTATGCCCCCTTACGGGAAGGGGGCATACCCTTGTGACTTAAATTTTCTCGCTTAAATTTCCAAAACTCTGTTAAGCGGCATCATGCCCTCCAGACTATCCCAGAGGAACGCCTTAACCTTGAGATTGGTTACATCGGTAAACTCGGGCATATCCATGATACAGCTGATCTTGGTTGCGCTGTCAGTTTCCTTAATGGTGATGACATCACCCAGTCTTGCCAACTTCAGTTCATCCCCATCAAAGAAACAGAGAATCATCTGACCGGTAAAGTTGTCACCCTTAGCATAGTTTGCAACCGTTGCTGTTGCAATGATGGTCTTTCCGCTGTCTACAGCGTTAAGTTCGGTAATCTCGGTTGCTGTGGTGATGGCATCATCAACCGAGTAAAGTTTGGTCACAGTTGCAGTATAGCCTTCTGCCGGAATGGTTGCCGGCTCAAAGGTAGATGCTGCGTCAGGCAGTACATTGACGCCATTCACTACAACAGATACGTTATCAATGTACAAATCAAGATCGGTCGCTGCAGGAAGAACTAATGCAAACTGAAGGTTATTTGCAACTGATGTTACATTGACTGTCTGACTGTACTTGTACCAACCGTCTTTATCCGTAGGTTCAATCGTCAGGGTAGAAATCGCAGGCTGTTTCCAGGTACCCAACGTGAACAGATTGATCTTGCTTGCATCACCTTTTACAATCTTAGCATACATTGTTACGGTATAGGAGCCTGCTTGGGTAATCAAATGTTTGGAGGAGAACTGGAATCCTTCTGCATTGTCCGCTACCGGAATCAGTACATGGGCAGAACGTCCGCCTGCATACGCCTCATCGGAGGACAGTTTGATATAATTTTTGTACTGGTCATTGTTATGCTTGGTATCCGTACCCCAGTCAGCGCCGCCCAGGAAGGCTTCTTCAGCAGTTCCGGGAAGCAGAGCCTCAATCTTCTCTTCTCTGGTGAGGACTACTTCAAAGTCACCTGCCTCACCGGCGAGAAGATCAACATTATCAGACTGTCTTACAATGCTGACTTTGTCAAGATAAAATTCCAAGCCATCTCCGTACAGGATAAACGAAAAATCAGCTGTTCCGCCCGCTACCTCTGTCTGAGCTGTACCGATAGATACATACTCTACCCATCCATCACCTTTATCGGTTGCCTGCCATGCACCGGTATTGCTGAGCGGTGTTGTGCCATAACTTGTTTTCCACAAATCAAAGAATTTGATATTGTCAGCACTTCCTACTACCATTTTTACATAAAGTTTTATGGTATAGGTTTCTCCTACAACAGGCTGTACAACTGTCTTTAATTGCATACTGTCTTGTGATGCACCTTTCGTATATCTGACATGCAAAGATTTATCGCTTTCATAACCAACTGTCGGGGATACCATAATTTTGTGATTTACATTCTGCGGTTTCCCTGCAAGTGCCCAATGGCTTGCATTATACGCTGTTTCACCATCAACATCAGTAAAATCTACCGTGGGAGCAGCAGTTGGCGCCGGTGTTGCGGTGGATTCAGGGGCTGCAGTCGGCTCCGGAGCAGTTGTCGGTGCCGGTGTTGCTACAGGCTCTTCATTAAAGTTTGCTGCAAAGTAACTCAAAAGTTCACTATTGTCTGCTGTGTTTACAATGCTAATCTTATCTACATAAATTTCAAGTTCTTCATAGGTTGCATAACTGCCGTCTGTATCAGTGTAGCACGCAAATGCAAACTCAATATTGTTTCCTACCGTTCTTTCAAAGGTAAACTTATACCATCCATCCGCTGCAGCTTCTGCATACTGTGCATTCACATCCAGTGCTTCTTGCGTATAATTACCAAAGCATATTTTTACATTTGCAAGATTTTTTACATCTTTGGCATAGAAGGTTACTCTGTAGGTGTTGCCGGCGGTAAGATTTGTTGCGGACACAACCTGGAAAGCATTCGCCGCATTTCCAGCATCGGAATTTCCGACAATGTGAAGTGCTGCACTGCCATCAACCCCAGCGCCTTGTACAATCTCAGCTGTTTTTCCGTTAACTTTCCAACCGGAACCATTCCATTTCCACAAGCCGTTTAAGGTAGAATCAAGAGTGGTGGTGGTCAGCGGTGCGCGGGAGGGCTCCGGGATTGCAGTCGACTCCGGAGCTACAGTCGGCTCCGGTGTTGCAACAGGCTCTTCGTTAAAGTTTGCCGCAAAGTAACTCAAAAGTTCACTATTGTCGGCTGTGTTTACGATACTAATCTTATCCACATAAAATTCAAGTTCTTCATAGGTTGCATAACTGCCGTCTGTATCAGTGAGGCACACAAATGCAAACTCAACATTGCTGCTAACTGTTTTCTCAAAGGTGAACTTATACCACCCATCACCCATATCCTCTGCATATGATGCATTTACATCCAATGCGCTCTGTCCCCAATCTCCAAAACATACTTTTGCATTTTGAAGATTGGTTACATTCTTTGCATAGAAAGTTACTTTGTAAGTATTATCTTTGGTAAGTGCTGTTGCGGACACAACCTGGAAAGAATTCGCCGCATTTCCAGCATCGGAATTTCCGACAATGTGAAGCGCTGCGCTGCCATCAACACCGGCACTTTGCACAATTTCAGCTGTTTTTCCGCTAACTTTCCAGCCGGAACCATTCCATTTCCACAAGCCGTTTAAGGCAGAATCGAAAGTGGTGGTGGTCAGCGCTGCCGATACCAACATTACAGGCGTAATACTAAAGAGCATTACCATTGCCAGTAAAAGTGAAATCATTCTCTTTTTCATTTTAAATTTCTCCTTTTTTATATATAAATTTTATTTTTTACTAATTTAACGGAATACCACATAGGCACCCCAGATACCGGACATAACAATCTTGGTGATGACTTTATCTCCGATTTCCATATCATTGATAGAACCACGGGTGATTTTTCTGTCCTCGGCATCAACGATGAAGACTACACTACCGGGATCCAGACGCAGCGCTCTGGAATCATCGTCGTTGGGTCCGCAGTCAATCTTGATACGCAGGTTTGCAGGGTCGTTGTATTCCACCACGCCCTGAAGAATCACCGGTCTTCCGTGCATGCTTCCCGGACAGTTGTAGACTACATCCTTGGTAAACTTGCGGTAAGGTTCTGCAATCTGAACCACAAACCCTTTTTTGTCTACATAAAGGGTGGTAACGTCACCAAAGCTTAATTTATTCAGGATGGTATCATCTTCACAGAAATAGGTAACCTCATCATATTTTCCTGTTGCACTGGTGATGGTGCCTACAACCTCACCATTGGGGCCCATTGCTTCACCAATGCTCTTGACTACAAAGAGTCCGCCGTTGTTGATGAACATGCTGTAACCGCCGCCTTTATCGTTAACTACCAGCAAGTCGGCAAATCCAAACTCATCCACGCTGTAAGCGGAAACTGCATAATTGGAGTCGCCTGCCAAATCCGAGGTGGTAATCAATGCGTAGGATTCTTCCAAGCTCTTGTTATTGGCATCCACCATCCACATAACTGCGGTATCCTCAATATAAACATCGGAGTCAAAAGAACGGTTGTTGCCACGATATGCAATCTGTTTTCTCTCGCCGGTTGTTGAGGTTGTATCCACCGGCTGTTCTTTGACGTTGAACTTATCTTCCGTACCATCGATATAGGTGATGGGCAAATCCAGACGGTTGATGATGCCTTTGTCATTGGTTGTATACGCAATCACCATGGTCTGATTGTTCTGACCGGCGCCAATCTGGTTCAGCATATTGTCATCGGGACGATATCCTTTGTGGGTTGCTCCGTAAATGTCATTGAAGACAATTTTGTCTGCAAAGGTCAGCTCTTTCCACTCGCCTTCGGTGGTGAAGAGTTTGATATAGCAGTTCTTGTTAAAGGTTCCGTCAGAGCCGGTTGCCATCACGATACCATACTGCATACCCTCGCTTTTTTCTGTTGCGTAGACAATCTCACCCTCACTATCCAGATAGAAGGTATAAACACTACCGGGTTTTAAGGCCTTTGCCTTGGGATCAGCGTTTGCGATTGCCTGTTCAAAAACCTCTGCCAAAGTATATTCCACACCGCCAATCACCACATAGGTATCATCCTTGGTGTGGATGCTTTCTACGGTTCCGGAAATTTTGGTATCAGAATAATACGCTGTGACTACGTTCCGGCCATCCACAACAGATTGTGCAATCTTCAGTACGCCGCCGCTTACCAGCGCATCCAATTCCAATTGGTTGCCGTCTGCATCCAGAATCCGGATAACGCTGTCTTGCTCTTCTTTCACATTCAGGGTTTGATTGTTGGTATCAAAGGTGTACAGATTGTCAATGGTTTCTCCCATCATGGAGATACGATTGATAATCATGGTCTTGAAGTCCGTAATGATTGCCACCTCATACCGCTTGTCACCGCCGTTGTCAATCAGGCGAATGGTTCCGTCGGCAATTTCAAAATCTGTCTTGGTGTAACCTTTCAAAGGCTGACCATTTCTCATCACTGCAAGACTGCTTGCCAGGGTTACCTTTTTGTCATTATCATTCTTGTCGATGTATTCAATGGATTCTATCTTGTTGCCTGTCACATTTACATTGAGAAGATCGTCCGCATGAATGGTGATTTCCTCATTCAATCGAGGAAGCACATAAAGCACGGTATCCAGACCTTCTTTATTGTCCTTGACATAGGCTTCTGCATTCATACCGATAAGGTTAGAAAAATCTTTTTCGGTATGATAAAGATAACCATCAATGATAATCTGATCTTCTGCCACGCTGAGATTGGATCTCAATGCTGCTGTTTCCGTTGCATCGACCGTTCCTTCTACTTTATAGATGTGACGATATTCGTAAAGAAAGGTTTTATCAGAGGTGTTTCCGTATACAATTCCTTCATCTGAGATGCTGATAATCTCTACCGTAGGACAGTTGATGGCATTGTAAAGAAGATTGATTGCATCATACTCCTTAAACCGTTCACCTGCCGATGCCGAAATACCGTCAGCAAGTCCCAGACGATTGGCAATGGAGATATATCCAGAGGGATAACCTCCACCTCTCTGTGCATGAAGTTCATATCCCAAAAGTCGTACCAACATGGTCATTGCCTCATCATAGTAGAGAGGTTTGTTCAAATCTGTCTGTCCTGCATGAATCAAACCTGCATCTTCCGCCTGTTTGATTGCATCCTCATTATAAATCTCGGTATAGTTGCTGCCCTCATCCAAAAGGTTGCACAGAAAGTTGATAAATGCACTCTTACTCATGTTTCTGAATGCACTCCAATTTCCGTCCTCAGCCATATTGACTACACCGATTCCTTTCAGAACCATCGCCTTGCTTTCTACTTCCTTATCCCATGTTGTCTCTGCGTAAGAAACACTGACAACTGACAAGGAAAGTATAAGAGCAAGAGTCAAACATAAAATTCGTCTCAACACGTTACCCCCTCCTTACTGAATCGTCTCGTAAATGATTTTTGCTGCCTCGGCACGGGTTGCAATTCCCATGGGGTCAAAGGTGCTTTCGCCCTTGCCGCTTAAAATCTTTGCTTCAAACAATGCCTTGACTGCATCTTTTGCGTAGTCCTTGATGGCATCGCTGTCTGCAAACTCGGTGTAAGCACGGAAGGTATCCAGAGAAATATTGGTTGCCTCCATAGCTCTCTTCACCATAACCGCCATATCCTGACGGGAAATCTGCTGACCTACGCCAAATATATTATCGCCAACACCATTGACGATGCCTGCTTCAACCGCTGCGCCAATGTAGGGCAGATACCATGCATTCTCTTCCATATCTGCAAAATCTGCGCTCTTGCCGTCGGTGTTGATACCGCATGCAACCACCAGCATCTTCGCAAACTCTTCACGCGTTACCGCTCTGTCCGGTTCAAAGTTGCCGGCGTCGGTTCCGCTGACGATACCTTTGTTCTTCAAATATTTCACACTTGCTGCTGCCCAGTGGGTGCTTGCCAGATCGCCAAAAATCTTGGAAGTGCCAACGTTGTTTTCATAAGTGCCGGAGCCGGTTGCTCCTCCAACAGAACCGCTGTCTACCGGAACACGATTGTTTCCACCACCGATTGCGGCACCGCCGCCACCGCCACCGCCGCCATTACCGCCGGCACCGGTGCTTCCTACCGCCTGATTGTATGCAGAACTCAGCAGACTTGCTAATTGCTCCGGAGTTGTAAGTATACCTTGGTCAATTTGTTCCACCATGTAACTGTATGCCTTGTTTTGCAAGGATGGATTCAAATTGGTTACAGCAGAGATTGTTTCCTGATTCAGACTTGTCATGGTTGCAAATGTTGCAAGTTTTTCTCCCATATCATCAACCCTCGCGTTGTTGATATCCGTCAAACCATACGCAACCGCAAAGTCGGTCTCATATGCTAAAATGTCTGTGTATGTACTTTTCATCAAAGAAACTGCCTGATTGAGCAATCCTGCATTGGGAGTTGCCTCTCCATAAGTCAGTCTGGAAATATTGATACCTTCCGTTTTTGCGCCGCTGTTATAAACCGCAGTTGCAAAGGCTTTTACAAAAGTTGGCGGCAAGGTCTCTGCCGTCAATCCGGTAAGTCCGTTTGCATACAGAATATTCAATGCATCATTCTGCACCGCAATATCTTTACCGGTAAACAAGGTGTAATCAAGTCCGATACTAAACACCTCTCCGGCGTTGGCAGGTGCATGAATGATATCATCCAACGCATCATAGGCAAGGGTAGGATCGCTGACGCCCTGTGCTGCAGTTTTCAATGCGCCGATAAAGGCATTCACATCAGCCGTATTTGCATACTCTACAGTTTTGGTTACCTTATCACCGTTAAGGTTCTGCAAGCTTATCTCGTAAGTACCGGATCCTGAAATTCCCCGTTTGTTGTCCGGAATGGTCAGACTGAAAAGGAACGTCTCTCCTCCTTTGGACACCTTTTGGGTCATGGAATAGAGCGCCTCATTGTGGTCTGCCACACCTTGACGAATCACAGTCAGCATCAACTCCGTCTCATTTGCAAGGCCATTGGACGCCTCTACATACACCCGTGTACCGTCAGCGTAAATATCATCAATAGTAACCGGTTGCGCTCCGTAAACGTTGGTTCCCAACATCATGGCAACCGCCAAGGCAGTTGTTAATACTTTTTTCATACGTCTTCCTCCTCTTATATCCCAATCATCTTTGCAATGGCGGTATCCGTAACAACACCTTGCTCGATAATCATTTTTTCATATTTGGTAAAGCCTGCTTTGTCTCTGCTTCTTGCATCCAGTTCCATGGGAATCCCAATCAGATTCATGTGATATTTTGCCGTAACCGGATAGGTCATGGACTCCGAAAACGCAGTGTATGCAAGATATCCCTGCAGGGCGTCTGCTTTTTCATGGTTGATGTTCTCGCACAGCCAAGTGTAAAGTTCCGGATGAATATTTGCCATCACACCGGAATATCCTGCTGCCCCCAATCGCAAGGAGTACAAAAGCGTCTGGGCATTGGCATTAAAAAGCATAATATCGGAATCGTTTAACAGTTCCAATCTTTCTTCCAGCATATCGGGATCACAACAAGTATCCTTAATAAATTGGAAACGACCTGTCTGCTTGCACCAGTTGAGAATCTTCGGCGTCAGCAAACGCTTATAGGGAACCGGGCACTCATAAATACCAAAGGGAATATCACAATCCACTTGAGAAAGAACTTTCTCCGCATCAGCAATCCATGCATCATCGCCCTTTTGTTCTATATCGAACCGATTGGATACCAGAACGAATCCGTCAATTCCTGTTTTGGAAATTGCATTGATTTCTGCGATTTGTTCCTCAAGGGTGTCGCCACAATGACCCGATGCAACCACATTGATTCTGCCCGCGGCAAATTCTACAACCTTGGACGCAAGTTCAATCCGCTCTTCCAAGGACAGGTACCACATCTCACTGGACTGACAAACCGCAAAGATACCTTTGCATCCTTTCTCTATGTACCAATTGACAATGTTTTTTACAGCATCATAGTCAATCTTTCCGTTTTTATCGTACGGAGTTATCATCACGGGATAGACTCCGGTATTAATTTTTTGCATAATCTTCACCTCGTAACATTATTGTAATTCTATCGTATGGAGAATACAATGTTTTTTCTTGACAAAAAATTGTTGTTTTTTGACATGCATTTTCTGAAATAACAAATATTTTCTATTGCTTTTTTTAGGAAAGAATGATATACTTTGGTTGAATGAGAGGTGGTTAATTATGGATTTCGCTAACAGTTTTGATAATTACGATTTTATCAAATTGGGAGAGTTGAAAATTTCTTCCGATACCAAAATTGTGATTTTGTACGCCCGTTTTATGCACAACAGCGGTAAACCCTGGACGCTGGAAGCACATTCCCATCCTTTTTATGAGTTGCATTTCCCGCTAAACGGAAGTTGCAATCTTGTTCTGCAAAACTACAAAACATTGACCCTTTCCACACACAACCATATTTTGATTTACCCCAACACCAACCACAAGTTCACACATTTCAGTGATGACTTCTTCCGCCTTTCCATTGCTTTTGACATTCAGCGAAACGATGACATCCTGATTGAGTCAGACAAATATATATTGGAAACTTCTGATGAGATGATTGAGCAACAACTATGCAGTATGTTGGATGAATATCATGTGAAACACCTTGGCTATAAAAATGTAGTCAATCTCTATATTCAGGCAGCGCTCATTGAGGTATTGCGTTCTTGTCCGGAAGTTATTCATGGAGACGGAGACCGCCCTGATACTGCCCAGAAAACGCTGAACACCACTTTGCAGTTTATCCGCAACAATATCTCTCTGAATATCACCACCGAAGATGTTGCCAGACATGTCAACCTTAGTTCTCGTCAGTTGAACCGTATTTTTGAATCTAATATGAACATGACCATTTCGGAATTCATCCGAAACGAACGGATTCTCAGAGTACGGGAACACTTGAAAAAAACCAACTTATCTCTCCATGAAATTGCGATTCTTACCGGTTTTAACGATGAATATATTCTTTGTAAAACATTTAAGAAAATAACTGGAATTACCCCCGGCAAATATCGGGCAAAATACAAAAAGAAAGGATAAAAACATGAAACACTTAATCGACGAAGGAAACATTTTTATCGGCATAGAATTCGGTTCTACCCGAATTAAAGGCGTACTCTGCGACCAATGGGGCACTGTCCTTGCAACAGGCGGATTCAACTGGGAAAATAGATTGGAAAACGGGATCTGGACTTACGGTTCCGACCAGATTTTTGAAGGTTTACAATCTTGCTACGCAGACTTGCTCCGTAACGTCAAAGAACGCTACGGAACTGTAATCAAAAAGGCAAAGGGCATCGGCATCAGCGGTATGATGCACGGCTACATCGCCTTGGATAAAGAAAAACAGGTGTTGGCACCCTTTCGAACATGGCGAAATAACATCACCCAGAAAGAGGCTTCGAAACTGACACAGTTGTTTCAGTATAATATTCCCCAGCGCTGGAGTGTAGCCCATCTGTATCAGGCAGTTCTGAATCAGGAAAGCCACTTAAAACAGGTAGACTATGTCACAACCCTTGCCGGATACATACACTATCTTCTCACCGGCGAAAAGGTCATGGGTATCGGCGAAGCATCCGGCATGTTCCCCATTGATCCTAAGGCCAAAGCATTCCAGCAGCAAATGATAGAACAGTTTGACACTCTGATGGCAGGGCATGATTGTGACCTGAAATGTGCGGATATATTCCCAAAGGTTTTGTGTGCCGGAGAACCCGCTGGATTCCTGACACAGGAAGGTGCATCCCTTCTTGATACGTCCGGAAATCTGGAGGCCGGTATCCCCCTCTGCCCACCGGAAGGGGATGCAGGAACCGGTATGGTTGCCACCAACAGTGTAAGAGCAAAAACCGGTAATATTTCTGCCGGAACCTCTGCATTTGCCATGTTGGTTCTGGAAAAAGAACTTTCTGCACTCCACGAGGAAATTGATATTGTGGCAACTCCCAACGGCAACCTGACCGCTATGGCACATTCCAACAACTGTACCACCGAAATCAATGCATGGGTTTCACTCTTTGGCGAAGTTCTCTCTGCTTTCGGGCATGAAACCGATACCGGAACGCTGTATGAAACCTTATTCCAAAAAGCAGAACAAGGTGATTTTGACTGCGGCGATCTCCTGGCTTACGGCTTCCATTCCGGCGAGCATTTGATGAACCTTTCCAAAGGATGTCCCATGTTGCTTCACGCACCGGATGCGTCATTCAACTTGGCAAACCTGATGAGAGTGCAGATTTACACTGCTTTCGGTGCATTGAAAACCGGTTTGGATATCTTAAAAAATGAAGAGCATGTAACCGCAGAAGTGATCACCGGACACGGCGGCATCTTCAAAACCAAAGGTGTGGCGCAAAAGATTCTGGCATCTGCCATCAACACCCCCGTTGCAGTCAATGAAACCGCCGGAGAGGGCGGTGCCTGGGGCATTGCGGTACTTGCCGCTTACTTGGAAAAGGCAAAGGAAAATCTATCTCTTGAAGATTATCTGGACGATCTGATGGCAAAGAATTCCAAAGTTGATGTAATTGCTCCTGATGCTGAAATTTCGAAAGGCTTTGATGCATTTATGGAAAACTACCGCAAATTCCTTTCTGCTGAGCGGGAATGTGTATCCCAGATGTAAACAAAAAAATCCCAAGTGCATAAGCACTTGGGATTTTTTTTATTCTTACAGATTCATGTTATCTAAGTAGTTTACCTGGAAGTCATTGTTTGCTTTTTCAAGCAGTGCAACGACGTCTGCATCTTTGTTAGACAGTACTTCCTGTAGACAACCGTCTAAGATTGCATACAGTTCCTGACAACTAACCGGTTCCTCTGCCTGAATCTCAAAAGGACAGTTCATTACGCATTCATTGTAAAGTCTTACATGGTTGATATTGGAATTCGTATTATCTTCAACCAGTTTTCTATACCAGTTCAATGCTTCGGATTCTTCACTCCAGGGACTCATTGCCTGAATACCTACATGCTGATTGTCGCTCAGATTTTTTGTAATTCTGTCTTCCATATTCTTCTTGTATTCATCGGTCAAATCAGAAGTATATGCGGTCTCAATCCAGCGGATTGCAGCATCAATCTGGTCATCGGTAGACCCTGCTTTCACTGCCTGAACATCACCGCCCAGCAAGGTTACATGACGCTTGGGACCTGCAGGAATTGCCATCATACCAACCTGGTCGGGTGTCATACCGAATTTTACAACCTTACCCGGATAGTCACCTGCGGTCACTGTCATGCCTGCAGCACCAACACCATAGGTTTTGTACCATTCATTCGAATCAATCAATGTGTTGGTGGGCAGAACGTCATACTTCCATTTAAGGTCTTTATAGAATTGCAATGCCTCAGCAGCCTCCGGTGTATTGAAGGTTGCCTTCCATTTGCCATCAGCATCTTTTTCCATAAAGTCAACACCAAAGGACCATGCGATAGAGGTGAAAATCCATCCACCGCTTCTGTTTGCCGTAGGCAGTACCAGACCTGCTTTGCCGGTTTTCTCTTTGATGGTAACTGCCATCTCTACCATTTCATTCCAGTCTTTGGGTTGTTTGGGAGTACCGTCTGCTTCCAGAAGACCAGCTTTTTCAAACAATTCTGCATTGAATGCAATACCCAGAATATAACTATTGGTGGGGAATGCCAGAATCTTGTCTCCGTCAGATACCATTTCCAGAATATTGGGGTTCAGTTTTCCGTCATAACCACGCTTTTTCATAATTTTTGCAAGGTCAGCGGAGTACTCGGAACTGATAATCTCCGGCACTTCGGTAAATGCGGTGTTGAAAATAGTGGGCAGTTGTCCGCCGGCCGCCTTTGCATAGAAGGTCTTTCTGTCAAATCCCCAGGTATCCGGTTCAATCACAACATCAGGGTTTGCTTCTTCAAAACGAGCTTTTCTTGCTTCGATATCGGTCAATGCTTTACTTTCTTTCGTCGGCCAACTACCAACAGAAATCACAGTCTGACCGTTCTCATTCTTGTCGCTGCCGCCTGCACCGCAACCTGCAAACAAACTTGCAGACAATGCCAGAACAGCAATCAACGCCACTACTTTTACCATTTTTTTCATTTTTCTACTCTCCTTTAAATTTGTTTATATTTATTTTATTTTTATTCTTAATGTAAGTACTTCAAATGCCTTTATTGGGAATGTGATGCTATTTTCCGTAACGGCAAGTTCCTCTTTTGGGTTTTCCAGCATATCACAGCGGTAAACTTCCTTGACAGGAAATCCAAAATCAAGCCTGCAGTTGGTTCCGGAATTCATGGTTTCATACAACCTTATTACAAGTTCTCCGCTTCCATCTTCTGCAGATTTTACTGTCTCTATCATAGCATTTTGCGGTGAAATTGTAAAGAGATTTTTTTCTTCTTTTTCACCGCGTATCACCATGGGCGGACAGTTCATCTGATAAGATTCACGCACCACATCGCTATTTGCAAACGCTCCCGCATAAGGCATAATACCATACGTAAAGGTCTGGATACCCTTATCCGCATCTCTTGCAGGCTCTTGGGAAGATTTCAGCAACGTCAGGCTCATGGTACTTTCTTTTGCGCCAATGCCATATTGGGAATCGTTTAAGATTGCAATTCCCCGTCCTCCCTCACAGAGAGCCGACCATTTATGCTGGCATACCTCAAATCGGTCTGCATCATAAGGACGGTTTTTATGGGTAGGACGTTTGACATACCCAAACTGGGTTTCGGAAAGCAATTCTTCTGTATGGATATTGGTTGCAAAATCAACCTTTAACAGTTTATGGCATTCTTGCCAATCAATTTCTGTCTTAAACTCAAGTACTCTGCTATCCTTTTTCAGCATTATGATTTGTTTCATGGTTGAATGATGCAAATTCCTTGTGACAGCAATTGCATCTTCCAACTCTCCACGATACAATACCTTAACTTCTGCTTTTGCCTCTAACGGAAGTTCCAGTTTTTCATAAAAGGATTCAATATCCCAAGCATCGCAAAAAGTAGGCATATCTTTATACATACGGAAGCGATTGGATGGTGCATCCAGACACTCCATCCCCTTTTCCTTATCATAAAGGCTTGTCAGTTCTCCGATTTCATTGAACTCAGCACGCAAATATTGGTTTTCCAGAACCAATTCCTGATTGGTTTTCCGGGTTTGTTCGGGCATCTCCTTGCCAAGCGTAAAACTGCGCCATCCCATAGACGGCAGGCTTACCTTTGCGATAATCTGATTGTCTACAATTTGAGTTTCTGCTCTTACGCCGTCACCATCACACAAGGAGGTATATCCCTCCGGCAAGGTGATATAGACATCCCGCTCCCACGACAGAGAGTTAAACGCCGTGATTGCATCGGTTTGTTCCCGAATTGCTGTCTTTGCAGCATCCAAAGCAAGTTCCTCTGCCTTGGCAATGACCTCGGCATACTTCTTCTCTGCCGCTTCATACACAGGTCCGATGGATGAACCCGGGATAATATCATGGAAATGGGTAAACAGTACATCTTTCCAGAGGGTATCAAGTTCTGTCTTGGAAACAGATGTTCCAAAAAGCGCAGACCAAACCTCTGCCTCACGCAGAGCAAACTCTGCTCTGCGGTTCAGTTTTTTGGTCTTCGCCTGAGTGGTATAAGTTCCACGATGGGCTGCGTAGTAAAGTTCTCCTGAGAATTTTTTATCCACATTGCACGTTTCCTCTACCACATGGAAAAACCGGTTGGGGCTCTGGGATACCACTTTGGGCACTCCCTCTAAGTTCTCCATCCGTTTTAATCCCTCAAGATGCATGCGAGTAGCACCACCGCCACCATCACCATGGCCGTAGGCAAACAATTTGATAGGTACGTCTGCCTTTTCATTGTTCTGTGCCCACTTGGCAATCAACCAGGACGGAAGCATCTGCTCGGAATAACCCATGACTACATGAGAAAGCACTTCACTTCCATCAATCCCTTTCCAGAGAAAAGTGGTATGAGGAAGGACATCTCCGCCATTATACAACCAACTAACTTTGGCGTTCATAAAATAATCAACGCCACAGCCTTTCATAATCTGGGGCATGGATGCACTGACGCCAAACACATCAGGAAGCCAGAGAATGGTACTATCGTTCCCAAACTCCTCCTGAATAAATTTCTTACCATATAAAAACTGTCGAATCAGGCTTTCTCCCGCCGGAAGATTGGTATCTGCCTCCAGCCACATACCGCCCTCTATGACAATTTTCCCGTCCTTGACGGCTTGTTTTACTCTTTGGTATAACTCAGGGTATTCATGTTTCACTGTTTCTAAAATCCAAGGCTGAGTCTGGATATATTGATAATTGTCATACTCCTCTATCAACTCAAGCTGATTTCCCAAAGTTCGGGCAGCCTTGCGGCGTGTCTCTTCTACCGTCCACAGCCATTCCAAATCCAGATGGGAATGCCCAATCGCATAAATCGTTGGGGCGGTATCCCCGTTCTTACACTCCAGTGCAGGTTTTAGGGCATCTCTGCCCCGCTTTACATCAAGGAGAAATTCTTCCATAGGCAGTTCAATATCCACCCTGTCACACATATCCATGATTGCCTGTTCAATATGTGCTCTTCTGAGAGAATCCTTATCCAGATATTCGCTCAGGTTATAAAGAATCTGCAAATCCATGTAAAGTTGGAAAACTTCCTCCTGCATCACGCCGAATGTTCCGTTTTTCACGGTTTTCTGCATGGTTGTATCATCCAGAAGGGTATGATCCACTTCCGGAACCATAATCACATAGTTATCCTGGGGAAGTCCTTTTCCATGACCGGCATACACCTCCATGGCAATCTGAAAGGTTTCGCCGGCTTTGGCGTTTTTCGTCAGGGTAATATGGGTATGTTCTCTATCCAAGGCACCCACTGCCCTTGCATTCACAAAGACCAGACTTTCTCCATTTTGTGCGGTAAACAGAATTTGTTTGCCCTCACATTCTTTCGGTATGGTGACGGTAGTAAAAAACCAACCGTATTCCCACTTGTATCCCCAACGGGTCCCCTCAGTAAGTGGCTGTTTTTCTCGTCCCATCGCCTCATCAAGGCTTAATCTCTCACGGGTATAAAATCCCCAAAACTCCGTATCCGAAACCGGCTGATATATCCGTTTGGGGAGCATTTTTAAATAACACTCTGTTTTCTTTTTGTATTCTTCATTCCAAACCATCGTGACACCTCAGCCAATTTGCCATGTTAAGGGAAAGTAGATTCCAGTTCTGAAATCCCGGATTGTTGATACCCTCCCCTGTTTCAGGGTCGTAGTACTCATGCATCTCTCCGTTTTTCTCAATATCCCGTCCAAACATGGTAATCGTTTTCGTTGCTAATTCCTTTGCCTCTTCATCAAATCCGTACTTTATCAATCCGTCAAAAACCATATAATTGGAGATACCCCAGATGGGACCCAGCCAGCAGGACGGATTTCCTGATTTGATGATGGCATACATCTTTTCCATTTTAGAAAGGGTTCTCACTCCAAAAGGAGCAAAAAATGTTTTTTCGTTGAGATAATGCTCCCTCACCATCCGCTCTGCCTGCTCTTTGGTTGCAATTCCTGACCACATGGCAAGAAAACCTGACCACACCTCAATCCGCTGTATCAAACAGTTCCAATGTCGGGGATTGCCGGAATGAAGTTTTGCCTTTGGGTCAATGGGATTTAAGTTGATGTCAACGCTGTAGAAAAATCCGTCCCGTTCATCCCAGCAATGTTCCTGAATGGCTTGTTTTAATGCCTTTGCTTTCCGTTCATACTCCAACCTATCATCATCTCTTTTGAGCATTTGGGCAAGCTTTGTCATTGCAATAAGTTCTTGGTACATCAAACAGTTTAAGTAAATAGATGCCGAACTTTTGGGCGGTCTGAAAAAAGTACAAGGGTCATTGTCTACTCCGATCCCTTTATCATCCAACCAGAAATACAATCCGGATTCATGTTTGCAATAGGTATCATAATATCCCAAAAACCGTGCAAACAAATGGAACTTATCCCGAATCCATTCAGCATCTATTTGATTGCTTTCCGTAATATAAAGGGCATGCTGAGCAAGACAAGGTTTGTGGATGTTGGTTTTTCTCCCGTTTGTTATCATTTTATCGGGACTGTTGGGTCCAAGACAGAACGGCAGTGTGCCGTCCTCCTCCACAAAATCAAGAAAGTTTAAAACGCACCCTTTCTCGTAATCAACAATATCTTGTTTGTCTGCAAATTCCCCCAGCGCCAAATCCGTCAGCCAACTGTCCCAGTCCCAAAGACTATTGTTATAGCAACTTCCCGGCACAATAAACTTATGCTTCAGTTTTCCCTCCGGCTCACGAAAACATTGCTTGTAATTCTTTCTGGTATATTCCTCTATTGCCTTGAAATACCAATATAGTTGTTTTTCTTTATCCACAGAGTATCCTCCTGTCTCAAAACAAAACCTCAATAACAACAGCCGTTTTGCTTTCCATTGTAATCTGAACATCCTTGTCCGTGACAGATAGTTGCGTCTGATTCTTTTGGGGATAACAAATCCGACACTCCTTAATTGTTTGTTCCAAAGGAACTGTGACAGTATCCCTATCTCCCAGATTGCCAACGCAGAGATAACATTTATTTTCTCCTTTATACCCGCTGACAATCATCGTATCCTCATGGTGTACCAAACCCATAGGCCAGAAGGGAATCAAATGGGGGATTTCATGGCGTGTTTCTTTGTAAAAAGCAATCCACTCATCCACAAGTGCCATCTGGCTGTCCGAAAGTTGGTTTTCATCCATGTAATAATAGAATCTCTTAAAGGCAGTATTCACCATAGAAAAAGCAATCTCGCCTTCGGTATGTTCCTCTCTCGGCACACACCATACCACTGCCTGTTCAGGAAGTGCAGCCGTCGGTGTCATTGCGCAAATGCGTCCTAATGTATGATAACGCATATTATCTGTCACCGATTGAATGGAAAAATGCCGCAATGTCTTGTAGTCCATCCGCATACCGCCACTATCACAATTTTCAATAATCAGTTGGGGATATCTCTTCTGAATCCCATCAATCCAATCAAGATACGCTTCATGATATTGCAAAAGACCGTCGCCAAAACTATCCGCATTCACTTCGGTTCCTACGCCGCCTTCAATATTATAATCAAGGCGAAGATAGTCCAGTTGCAGTTCCGTTATCAATCGGTCAACTACGCCATCCAAAAAGGTTCTTACCTTTTGATTTCTCAAATCAAATTGATATCTGCCGTGGTCAATCACCCGTTTTCCATGACGCATAAAGAAACAACTATCGTCAAACTGGTCTAAAATGGGGCAGTTGATACCCATAACCTCCGGCTCCAGCCAAAGAGTAGTCTTCATTCCCTTTGAACGGATATAATCAAAAATTCCTTTTAACCCTTGAGGGAACCGTTCTTTGTTTATCTGCCACTCTCCTACGGTTTCCCACCAAGTTCCGTCAAGTTCCGCATACCAGCCGGCATCCAGGATAAACACTTCAGCCCCCATTCTTGCCGCCATATCAATAACCGGAATCAGTCTCTCTTCCGTAGGGCCGCCATGGCGATTACACAAACCATCATCAAACAGTACGGGAAGTGCCCGATCCACCTCACCGCGCATAGCAATGGTACGACGATATCGGGTCATTTCTTCCATAACTTTGTTAAAATCCTTACCAAAACAAATTGCTGTGTTTACCGTTTGGAAACATTCTCCCGGTTTCAGGTTCTTCCACCATCCGTTTTCTTGTTCGGACGGTCCACTCAATTTCAGGTAATTTTCATCAAACAAATCACTGATTTCCCAGTTCCAAGAACCACTGCTCTCAATCTGCCAGAGAATCGTTTCTGTTTGATTTTCCACGATGCCCATCGGGAGAAATTCCTTCGTGGACCATGTTCCCGTGTTGGAAATGGCAATTCGTTTCAGAGAAAACCATTTTTTCTTGACATAACCGATTTCCTCTGCGGTATATCGACGCCAGTTTACCTCATTCTTCCATGTACTGTGTGGTATCACCATATTATCAATATCAAAACCGTACATGCAAAAAGAACTTACATATTCAAGCCCGATACTCTCCGGAGAGATATTCTCAACCTCGGTATAGGCACACACGCAATCAACACCGGGCGTAAAGGTATAATGTTGCATTACCTTTACCATATCGCTTTTTAATTCAAAAACAAGTTCTGAATCGGTTTCCCTGTGACGGACATATCGCAAATCGTCAGAAACACTGCTTCCTGTATGCTTACAGCCATGATGGTCATCAGGATTGGTACCGCTGATATGGATTTCCGCCGGCACATAAAACCGGCGGAGTTCCTCTATCTTATTCTTTTTTGTACCAATATTGCTCACCAAAAGCCTGCCATCTTCATCAATGACAAAATTCAGATTGATTCTGTTCTTCTTGAAATCAAGATGTTGCATAAATCCTTCCCCTTTCTATTTGCTGAACTGAAGCATAATGGGCTGATAAGGTTTTAAGGTAATCTCACCTTTCAACGTCTCGTTGGCACGAAGTTCAAAAACTTCTTCAAGTTCCTCACCCTGATATACCACTTTGACCGTTCTGTCAAACTTACGATGGTAGTTGGAAACATGAACAAGGATGTTGCCCTTGTATTCTGCACAGAACCACTCTACATCGTCTACATACTTACCGGTCTCAACATCAATCAGTTCTACCTGAGAAAGTGCAAGTTTTTGTACTGTCTCTCTGACTGTCTGATTGGTAATAGCACGGTCATAGATATCCTGTACCAGAGTCTCATCGTGTGCTTTATCATACTCATTTTTCTTCAAAGATTCGTTTCCAAGGATCAGTACCGTTCCACCGTTATCCATAAACTTCTTGATTTCTTCCAAGGTTGCTTTCTGAGTATTGGTTACTTCCGGAACAATCAAAAGTTCATAATCGTGCATCTTGGCGAGCTCGGATTCGGTAACAAAGTCTACATTTTGACCACTGAACAACAATCCCTCATGCGCTTTGTAAAGGACATTCATAAAATCGCTGTTATAACCACCGGTAGTTCTGGAATACAGAATTGCCGCTTTCGCATCCACCTTTTGCAGAGCCTCAACCTCGTATCCCAAACGATTCAGGTCAAAGCCAGCCTTAGCGTTTTTAGATACCGCACCGGGACGGAATACATAGTTTGCATTCTTTGCATTGGAATCACCCCAAGGTCTCTGGGCATCACGCAAATCCCACAGCCAGTGAACCACATTGCCTCTGCCATGAATGGCACTATTATACACATCAGCAGATGTATAATAATCCGACAAAAAGTCATACTGGATGGTTCTGTTGTCGTCGATGATATGGGTTTCAGTATCCCAAACCGGTGTATCCTTAACAGATGTCATAAAATCAAACCAACCCATCTTCAGCTGCATCGGGGTATTAGCATTTGTATAGTAGGAATGGGCATCACAACCATTAACATCGGTAATCTTGGAAAGTTTTTCCCAGTTGGTACCTTCATTGAAATATCGCTTGTAGTCTAGTCTCAGGTAATCCATAATTTTGTTAAAGAGTAAAACCTCGGAGTTTGCATCCCTGAACTGAGTAAATAGCCAATCAATCCAATTGTAGAACATTTCGTCATTAAAACTGCGGTAGTCATAATAGAGCGGTGTGGGGAAGGTTGCCCATTTATCCTTAGCATCATAGGGCATCTTCACATCCTCAAAAGACTTATAATCACTACCGTATTGTGCATTCAATTTGTCAATGGTGCCATACAGATTCTTCAGATACGCCTGCCACTCCGGAACATAATGGTCGCTGAAATTGCTGTGAATTGCCGGCTCGTTCATAACCATAAATCCCTTTAAGGAATCATTTTCTGCCGCAATCTCGCCCAAAACTTTTGCCCAGAGGGTAATCGCCTGATTCAGTTTGGGGCTCTTAAAGGAGAAGGGTGTAAATCCGGTACCGCCGGCAGTAACCTCTTCATCATACTTAAAGAAGGTGGGCAAATAGTGAATGGAACATCCAATATTGAAAATCATACCATGTTGTTCTGCATCTGCCGCCACGTCTCTCAGCCATTGCAGTGACGCCTGATTGATATGGAAGCCCTGCCGTTCTGCCTCGTAATCCAGTTCGGTCTTTTCGTAAGGGTCATCGAAATTACCGTTCCAGAGCAGGTTTTTGCTGGTACCCTTTTCACGGATATAAACATCATCCAGATACATACCATCGGTCTGGTTCAGTTCGGTCATAATGACAAACTTCAGATCAGTCTGGTTGTCTGCGGTGGTGTACTCGTAATCATGGCTCATCCAATCAGGAGAACTGCCAATCCATTTTCTGTTCACCATATCCACATTGTTCATATTCATCCAGATACCCTTGTTGTTGGTCTGGGTTCCCTTTGCCTTAAGTCCATACTCGTAGGTAGTACCGGGTTTTACAGGGATTTCCTGATAGATATACTTACTTCCCTTATCCTTGTCGGTATTGGCTGTTACTTTCACACTCTTGGTGCCGGAGTATTTTTCTGCATCCGTCATGGTATAGAGAACCTCTGCCGTTTCCTTGACATCCCAAACACGCCATCCATACACATCATCCAGAGTAAATACCTCACGCATACAACGGGTGATTTCTGTTTCAAAGGAGTTAACACCGATGTTCTTAAAGAATTCCAATTCTTTGGGAATGGTCTGCCAGTTTCCGTAGCCCTGGAAGAATACCGGTCTCTCCTCCTGCACGCCGTTGTTATCGGTCAGGGCATACATAGTGGTACCCTCCATCCGGAGTGTATCACCGGATACATATTTAGGCACACTTAAGGGTTTCTTAGTGCCGGCTAAATATGCCTCCATATTGGTCTTGGCAGTGTTGTACATCTCGGTCAGGTTCCGCTCATACTCATGCATATTGCTATAGTAATCGTGAGCCGCCTCATCGTCCATCAGTTCCATAAACCGGACGATAATCGCAAACTCGGAAATCTCATACTCCAGAGGGAACTTTTTTGCCTCGCATTGGTAAATCAAATCCTTAAGTTCTGTCACAAAACCTTGAAGTTTTGCTTTCAGCGCAGGATAAGAACCTGCATTATGAACGCCCAGAATTCTTCTGCTGACAGCATCCTCCTCGCCGTCACAAGTGAGGGTTACATCCAGATAATGCTCACCGCCGGATGCAATGTTAAAACTTACAGGAACAGCGCGTTCCTCACCGGATTTTAAGGTCACGGTTTCCTTTACATTCAGTGCCGGAATTTCAATTGCTACCGTTTTAGCAGCGTTTGATACATTGCGCAGATTGGCAGTCAGGGTACCCTTGTCATCCATTTCCATCTGCAAGGGACAATCCACTTTGTGAATGACACCGCCCACCGGTTGCCAGAAACTTGCTTCCTTAAAGAGATGTACATTCTTGCCATCGGCAATACCCTCGGTAATTTCCAGACAGTATCTGCCGTCTCCGTCATTGTTATTGATGATAGCATTGAACAGATAGGAAGACGGAATTGCTCCAAAATTCTCCTCAAACGGAAAAGACACTTCGTAGACCGTCTTATTTCCCTCACGGGTAGCATCTGCAGTAAAGACATTGCCAACAATGACAACTTCATCCTTTTCATTATGATAGACAACGGCACATTCTTTTCCGGCTCTTCCTACGCTTCCTGCCTCTGCTACGGTGAACTGTACACCATCGCCGTTCCAATAGGTGTCTTTGTCAGGGAAGTGGACATCGTCAGTAACCTCAATAGCGAAATAGAAATTAGTAGCATCGTAAGCAAGGCGGACATTTGCCTTGATCAACTGACCGATTTCTGCACCCCAGGACTGAATCTGGGTAATTTCATGTATCTCAACGCCGTCCCAATCATTCAGTTTGCCGTCAACGGTGATGGTCTTTTCAAACACATCAAAACTTCCTTTGCTGCCGCTTTGGGGAACCGGTGTTGCCACCGGCTGTGCGGTTGCACCGGATTCAAAATCACCGTTGGTAACCAGATTCTTTTCAGGTGCAGTTACATCATAGAACACTACATTATCAACCCACATTGCCTCCGTTACATCATCCAAGGACCAACGAAGCTCCAGCGTTTTGGTCTCGGTGGCATTATAGGTAAACTCGTAGGTACTCCAATCGTAGGTTCTGCCGGTGGGGACCAAGGAAATTCTTCTGTCCCAGTCAAACAATACATTGGTGTTCTTTCCGGCATTCTGCATTTTGACATCGAACTTCAACTTGTAGCTTTTACCCTTTTCTACACTGGCAGTTGTTCTTGCCCAAATATAGCCGTTATCGGTGTCAGTGGTCAAAAACAGTTTTAAGGAGCCTTTTCCTTTGACTCCTTGCGCAGTGTCAATCACCGCACCTGCCTCACAGTTTACCAACTGATAATCCCAACCGCCTACAATGGTGTTTGTTTCTTTTGCCACAACAGCGGCAAACGCTGACATCGGCACCATTGCCAAAACCATAGCAAGTGTGATTAGTGTTGCAATTACTCGTTTCATTATTCTATAACCTCCATTCTGATAGTCTTGCTCTCACGCAAGGGTTCCATTGTTTCCAAATTCCAATCCATTGCCACCAGCCGATACTTTCCTGCCCCGTTTGGTGTAAATGTAATGGTATTTTTTCGTAGTGCTACATTCATCAGCATATCATCCTTATAAACTGCCAGAATCATAGTATCGCTTACCGGCAGATTGCAACGGATGGTTCCGCTTTTTAATTCTGTCAGGTTGCTTTGTATCACATTGCCCGTACTGTCCACCAGTTCAAAGGTGTTGTCTCCGAAGGAAAGGAGTATGGGGATCATGGGATTTGCCGTAACATTGGTTACGGTTTGACCGCTCCTGAGTTCTTTGGAAGTTGTAACTTCCATTCCCTTTAAGTAAACCTTGATATTGACAGGCATGTCTTCATCATAATTCATGATGTTCACCAGATAGTTATCACCCTGTTTGGTGTAAATCCACTCCACACCGACAGGGTACTTTCCGGTTGCGGTATCAATCAGCTCCACCTCTGAGATTCCCATAGCATCCACCGTATCGGAAATATCTACATCAACTTTGGCGTTGTTAATGATGCTCTTCCAAGTAGTTCTGTCTTGCGCTTTGTCATACTCGTCATACTTCAAAAGACTGTATTCATTACTCCATGAAGATAATGACCACTTCCATTCACCGCCGGTGAGTATCACCGTACCACCATTTTCCTGATATGCCTTGATTTCATTCAGCATCTCTGCTGAAACATGGGTGACCTTAGGAATTACCAGCAAATCGTAGTTGTGCATATCCGCAGGGGCGGAGTCCGTGACAAATCCAACCCGTTGTCCGCTGGCAATCAATTCCTCATAGGCTGCCTGAATACTTTGCATATAGGGATTGATTTTTTCGTTTCCGCTATAACTTGCATTGGTTCTGGAATAGAGAATCGCCGTCTTTCTCTCTGCGTTCTGGAGTGCGGAAACCTCTTTAGAAAGACGCATCAGATCCTTAGACGCTCTTCCCATGACCGCAAGTTCTTCCGGTCTCATAGTAAAGTTGGCATTTTGATGATTTCTGGATCCCCACGGCATGCTCATATTGTGCCAATCCCAATGCCAGTATTGTCTGGTCGTTCCGCCGTGGACTGCACCATTCCAGATTTCAGCCCCGATGTACCGCGTAATTTTATCGGAATACATTGGCGTTTTCTCGCCATTTTCGGTTTCCATACCGGGATCATCGATGATATGAGACTCACTATCCCATACCGGTGCATTCTTGACTGATGTCATAAAATCGTAGTTTGCCATCTTCAAAGTCATCGGTGTATTATCCGGATATTCATAATAGGAATGGGCATCACAGCCGTTCACATCCAGATACCGGGAAAGATTTTCCCAGTTGGTACCTTGGTTGTGATACCGACGGTAATCGTTCCGGAAGTATTCCATAAACTTTACGTGGAGGAAGATATCCTGATTCTCGGTTTTGATTTCCTCTGCGTACCACTTGACAAAGTCTGCCAACAATCCGTCATTGAATGCAATATAATCATAGTAAACTGCTGTGCTGTAAATTTTGTATACATCGTTGCCAATGGTTCCGTCTGCCTTATAATCTCTGGGCATCTCTACCTGAGAGAAAGATGTATAGGAGGTGCCGTACATGGAGTTGAGTGCCGAAATACTGTTGTTGTAGCGCTCTTTCAGGAATGCTGTCCAATCTTCATCATAATGATTGGTCAGGTTTGCATGTACTTCCGGCTCTCCCATCAGGCAGAGAGATTTTAAGGAATCATATTCATCCACCGTATCAACAATCAGCCGGCTCCAAAGGCTGGTGACCTTTCGTACCGTCTCATTGGTCAGGGAATAATTGGTAAATCCTCTTCCGCCATCCTCAACACCCTCGATATCTCTGATAAAGTAAGGCAGATAGTAAGGCCCGATTCCCAAATCCACCATGACGCCGTGCTCTGCGGCAGTTGCAAGCACGTCCTCAATCCAATTCAGTCTCTCATAGTCGATATACAGTCCCAGTTCAGCCGCTTCGGCATCCAATGCAGTCATGGTACGTTGTCTCTCAAATCCGGGATTGGCGAGAATGTTGGCTGTTGTTCCCTTTTCCTGCATATAAACATCATCAATGTAGTAATCCGCCTTAGACCCTGCACCGTCTCCGCCCTCAGCCAGAATTACCATCCTTACCTCGGTCTGGTCGCTTGCGGTCTTGTATTCAAAATTGTAACTTACCCAGTCATTGGATGTCTGGAAATACTTCCGTCCGGCACCGGTAAGTCCGTTCAGATTGATATGGATTGCTTTATCTTCATAAATATTTCCCTTACCCTTCAATCCAAATTGATAGGTAGTATTGGGTTTGACCGGAATATCCTGGAACACATATTTATAGGAGCCTGCAGGCGTTTTGGGCATGTTGTTTATGTGCAGGGAATAACTTCCCGACGCCCCAATGTTTGCAGTATCAAACATAATCTCCGGTTCTCCCATGTGACGGACGGACCAAAGGTTTACATCATCCTCTACCAGAACGTCATACATTTTAATCTCTGTCTGGATGGTGTTGAGTCCGATTTTGGAGAAGAAAGGAATCTCTTCTGCCGCATTATCCCATCCGCAGAATCCGGTAAAGAACACCGGTGCCTCCTCCATCGTTCCGTGATTGTCGGTCATACCGGTCAGGCTGAGTCCGTCTGCGGTAATCACGCCGGTCTGATATTCAGGTACCGAGAGAGGCTGACGGCTTCCGTCTAAATATGCCTCCATTGCCGTATAGGCATCTAAGTAAAGTTTGGTCAATGCGTAATTGTACTGACCAAGTCGGTCATAGCTTTGTCTGTCAATTTCTTTTGGAATATTTTCCATAAATTTGCGGATAACTTCCCGATTGACATCCTCATAGTCAGTGGTGATGCCTTTTTGGGCACATTGTGCTGCTTGTGCATCCAATGTAGTTATCATATCATGAAGCTTTGCAAGCAAAGCAGAATATTCATCTTCATTCACTGTAAAACAGTTCAGTTCCGGCAACCGGCAATTGTAGGTTGCCTTGGTGAGTCCCTTGCCAAGAAGATTCAACTGAATCGGGGCAGGGTCCATCTTAAATTCTATGGTAAAACTCCCGTCTGCATCTGACATCACTTGTTTGAGTGCCAGAACGCCCTCAGGTTCCACAGGATTATTGGCAGAAAGTGCTTTCATGGTTACACTTTTTCTTGCCGATGCATGGTGATAACCGTCTAAGAAAATACGGTTGTCGGTCAGAGTCAGTTTGGTAATTGTAAAAGACCCGTTCTTGTTAAACAGACCTGAAAATCCTGAAAAATCAAGGTCAAAAACTGCCGTTCCTTCTTCGCCCCTGATTTCTGCACGATACGCAGCTGGGGTTGATGCAAGGATGACAGAAAAGCATCCATCGGATGTAGTTGGAACGATGGTCTGAGTTTTGGTTACCGCCCCGTTTACGCTCAAAACTGCGGTAATCTGTTTGTCGGCATCGCCAAACCATCTGCCGGAAAGAATGGTTTCGGTTCCGGTCAGTTCAATTTGATAAAGTTCTGCCCATTGGCAGGGATTATCAATACTTGCTCCAAAAGCAAATACTGTGTAATACAAAGATAGCATGCCAATCAACATTGACAGTATCGTAATTATTGCGATTATTTTCTTTTTCATGGCATACATCTCCTGTGTGTTGAGTTTCCCCCGCCCCGGCTCACGCCGAGGCGGAGGGTTTAAATTAAGAGTGAATATTGAAAAGTGAATAGCGAAGAGTTCCTGTTGTTTTTCGCCTGAGCGAAAAACTTCCATTATTTTTCACTCTTCTCTTTTCATTCTTCTCTTTTCTCTTCTAACATTCCGCTTGATGCGGTCTGTGCATTCTTCTTAAGCCCGTAGGGCAACGGAAAAATAGTGCAGAATAAACAAACTGAATCCGAAGCTGTACGATTGTACTGCGAGAGGTGAAGTTTGTTTATAGCATCAAGCGGTTATTCTAAAATTCGTATTCCACGAATTTTTACCAATGAATATTGGAAAAAGTCTATACTGAATTTTTCGTATTTCTTTTCCTTTCCCGCTTGATGCGGTCTGTGCATTTTTCCTAAGCCCGTTAGATTTGGCCTACTTCGTCCTGCAAGGGTATCATTCCCTGAATGGAATCCCAGATATATGTCTTAACAGTCAAATCTCCAACCGATGTAAAGGTGGGAAGGGTAATTTCATTCCACAATGTCACAACCTCACCAACCTCTGTAATTGTTGCTTTCTCAGAAAGGACAACCTTAACCAGTTGCTCATCATCATAGAGACAGGTAATCAACTGTGCAGTGAAATCATCCGCTTTGCTGTAGTTTACAACCGCTGCCTGTGCCATCAAAGTCGCACCACTCTGTGCGGTAGTCAATGCGGTTACCAGATTTTTATTTGCATCAAAGATGTTTGCTTTGTACGCATAGAACCCATCTTCATTTGCAACTTCAAAATCAGATGCAACAGGTGCAAGCAGATTTGCAGTTGTACCATTTTCTACAATAGAGATATCATCAATATACCATGTTGTTGCAAAGTGTAGACAAATCTTGAAATTATCAACCTTAGATGCAGTTACGGTATGTGTGTATCTCTTCCATCCGTCTGCAATCTGTTCTGCCGTCAATCCAGTGGTAGTAGGTGTCACACTGCTACTTAAGACCTTGGTTCCACCCACCCAGAACAACAGATATTTGCTAGATTCACTCTTCATTAAATAAGAGAATGTATAAGTTTTTCCCGTTTCTGATTGAAAATCATTATTAATAATAGTTACACCATTTGCATATGCATCACTTGCGTTTGCTCCCCAGTTGACAGTTGCACTATCAGACCAGTACTTCATAAGTAAAGAACGATGTCCCTTTCCTGCTACTCCATTCACTACACGAACCATTCTGGTAGTACCATTGTCGCTTTCAGCACTTCCATCTGCCGCTTTCTGATTATAAGAAATTCTCCAACCGTCGACTCCCTCTGCATCCAGATATGCGATGGGACCAACTACCGGCTTAAAAGAACCATTGGTAATTAATTCTTTGCTATTTGATTTGTCCTTGATGGAGATGTCATCCAGCCAAAACTCACCGGGCATCTGGAGGCTGAACAACCAAGTATTTGTATTGGTAGCTCCAACTGTGAATTCACCGTAAAACTTCTTCCAACCGTTTGCAATCTGTGCCTCTGTCAGCCCAGTTGTTGACAAATAACTACTGTTGTTGGTTTTATTCTGTGTCCAGTCACCCACAAACACCTTGATAAACGGATCATGGGTTGAACTCTCCAATCGGTTCACCTTAAATACAAAGGATACTTGATAGGTCTTACCGGTTTCCCATGTCCAAACATTGCTTCTTCGGTCAGTGGTAGAGATGGATACATCATTGCTTTGATATCCGCCCCAAGAAGACACCAATGGGCTACTACTTTCATAGTGAATATACATAGCATCGCTACCGTCGTAGGACTCACCTTTTGCAAGTTTAACCATACGCTTTACGCCATCGTCCGCAGCAGAGCCGTCTGACTCTGTACCATTAAATTTAATTTCCCAACCGGTCAAATCCTCCAATACACGCTCCGGAGTCGGTGCAGGTGTTGCTGTGGGTGCCGGTGTCGCAGTCGGTGCTGCAGTCGGAGCCGGAGTCGGTGTCGGAGTTGCGGTCGGTTCAAAGGAACCATTGGTAATTAATTCTTTGTTATCAGATGTTTTTACGAGAGAAATATCATCAATCCAGAATTCACCGGGCATCTGGAAGTTAAAGATTTCCTGATTATTAATGGTTTCATTTGTGGTATAGGTACAAGTAAACTTCTTCCATCCATCAGCAATCTGTTCCGCTGTCAATCCAGTCGTAGAAACATAAGAACTATTATTGGTTTGATTCTTGACCCAGTTTCCAAAGAATACCTTGATAAACGGATCTGTTGTAGAGCTTGCAATTCTTTTTCCTTTGAATACAAAGGAAATTTTATACTCCGTGTTTGCCGTCCATGCCCATGCATTGTTTTTTAAATCATTCAGAACAGCACCCATAGAGTTATTGGGATACCCACCCCATGTCTGTACTTCTTCTGCGGATTCATAACGAACATACATGGCATCACTACCATCATAAGATTCACCTTTAGCAAGTTTGAAAATTCTCTTTTCTCCGTCTTGCGCAGACTCACCAGTCAAGCTATTCTTGTTGTAATATTTCGCTGTCCAATCAGTTAAATCCTCCAACTGGCGAACCGGAGTGGCTGTAGGTGCAGCAGTAGGCGCGGCTGTCGGGGCTGTTGTCGGCACCGGTGTGGGGGTCGGGTCGGGAGTAAGGCTGTCAAAATTACCGTCGCCAAGCATATTGGTGTTGGTGGTATCAGTGGACAATGTTACGGTCACATCATCAAAATAACAATCCACCGGTCTGTCTATAATAAACTTAAATTCCTCAGTAACTTTTTCAACACCATCATTTGCGTTTCCATCTTTAGCAGTAATGGTAGTTTCATACTTCTTCCAACCGGCATCAATCTGCTCTTGAGACAATCCCTGTTCAGATACTGTGTATGCACCGTTCTCCCAGGGGTTCTTTCTTACACCAGCCATACGGATATAAGGCATAAGCTGTGCAGCAGAGAAATTGTCATTTGCCGCTACCAGATTCAATGCATAAAAGGAAACATTGTAGGTGCTTCCCACCGTCAAATCCGTTGCCACTAGTTCAGTATTATTGAAGTAACTAGCGTTGGAGTAGGTGTTCCACTGTGTCAAGGCATCCTCAGAGGAATACTTCACATAGAGTGCCTTGTTTCCGCTGACAGATTTTTCATCTGTTACACGGAAAATACGGTTGGTACCGTCCTCTGCATTGGCATCGCCTGTAAACTGCATTTTCCATGCGCCAATGGTATCAAAGGTGGGTGCCGCAAGTACTGTGACAGACAGCGCAGGCATCAGCCCCAGCAGCATCGTAGCTGCAACCAGTAAGGAAATGAGTCTCTTTTTCATATTACATTCTCCTTTTTATATATAAAATTTTAATTTTTTTACTGTGTTTGAAGTTCTGCATTTTGCATTATCGATACACTACGATGCCCTTAAGATTAAAGTAATTCATTTTTGTAACAATCAAATCACCGATTTCAATATCGCCAAGGGTTCCGCGGATGGTCTTTCCACTCTCTTTATCCCAGATAGCAATGGGAACATTGGCGGTGGTACGGATGTATCGGTCAACATTGTCCACACCTTTGAGTTTCATACGGTTTCCTATTACATCGGTTTTTTCCACTGTTCCTACGAACATAATACCGTTTCCTCTCAGGTTTGACGGTGCTGTATAGGTCCATCGTGTTGCATCCAATGCGCAATGGATGGTTTTGTCTATCAAATAGCCTTTTCCATCCAGTTTAGCAGAAATGGTGTCGCCGGGTTTGATGGAATCTGCCAGCGTTTTATCCTCACAAAGGAAGGACAGGGCATCATACTCACCCATCATGCCGGTAATCATATAGACTTCATTACCATCTGCGTCCATGGTGGTGGCAATTTCCTGCACAAGCATGGGTGCGCTGGTCTGTTGCGTAATACCATTTGCAGTGCTGTCAACAATGACAAACAAATTCGCAAAGTGGAATTCATCGATGTTATAGCAGTTGTATTTGTATTCATGGTCATTCATCAGTTCGCTTTGGGCAATCTTGGAATAGGATTCCTCCTCGCCTTTGTTGCCGTCTACTGCCCAGATGACCGGATTGCTGTCTACAAAATAGTCAGAATTAAAGGAGTGGTTACCGGTACGATATTCCACTTTTTGATTGGTCACCCCGTTAAATTCACCATTGTTGCCATCGTTATAGGTGTCGGGCAAATCAATCTTGCAAATCTCCCCTTCACTATTTAAGCGATAGGAAATCACGGTAATCGCATCATCGGTGCCTGCTAAGAACTTACCCACCTGCGTTGCCGCTGTGTCCTTGGTGGTAACACCGTTTGCGTCATTGAGTTCTACCTTATCCGCAAGGGTAAGGGCCTCTATCGTACCCTCGGTGGTGAACAGCTTTAAGGATTGCTCCCGATTAAAGACACCGCTGCCTACACCTTTTGCAATCACGATGCCGTACTGTGCCACATCCTGTGCCTTTGCAACATAGACAATTCTTCCCAGATCATCTAAGTAGAAGGTATATCTGCCGCCGGCTTTGATTTCCATTGCCTTGGTATCGCTGTTGGCTCTTGCAGAAATATACACAGGAGCCTCAGGATAATCCATGTCACCAACGGATACCAACGTTTCTCCATCATACTGACGGATGGTCGTTACCGTGCCGGTGATCTTGTTGTTACTCTTGTAAGCCTTCAGTACTGTTCTTCCGTCCACAACGGATTTGGTGTAACGAACCACATCCCCGGGGGTAAGTGCGGAAAAATCAATTTCTTTTTCCCCATCAAAGAGTCGGATGTTATCCATCTCGGATTCCTGTTTGTAACTGATGGAGGTTTCTCCTGTTTTGGTATAGACATTTTTGACAATCTCATTATTGGTAGAAATACCATCTACAATCAAGGTTTGATAATCCTCAATAAAGACGGTCTCGTACTGGTTGCCGACAGCATTATCAACCAGGACAACCTTACCGTCAACCGGTTTAAACATCGCGTCGGTATAAGAGCCGCTATAAAGTTGACCATTGTAAATCACCGGTGCTACGGGAGAAATCTCTACCGATTTTTCATTGTTATTTTGGTCGGTATAACTTAAGCGGGTGTAGTTGTTGGCGGGACCGGTAATATATTTGCCGGAAATCTCCAACATTTCATTGTTATACGCCGCCGCTGCAATCAAGGTGTCCGTTCCCAGATTGTTTTCTCGTACATACGCTTCTACCCTCATACCCAAAAATTCAGAATAATCATAGGCAGAATCGTATACATAGCCGTCAATCATGATTTTGTCCGGTGCAAGGTTGGAATACGCCTTGGTAGAAATGCCGCCGGCAGTTTCCACGATACCCTCTACACGGTAGACCTTTTTGTATTCATACATCAGAGTTTTGTCGGAGGTGTTGCCGTAGATGATACCGTCTTTATCATTGATGGCAATAATCTCTACATAGCAAGCATTGATGGCATTGTAAAGGAGGGTTACCATGTTGCTTTCTTTCAAACGCTCGCCGGGATTCACCGCAAGTCCATCGGAAAGACCGAGACGGTTTGCAAGCAAGAGATAACCGCTGGGGTAACCGCCTGCCATCTGGGCATGCTTTTCATAACCCAAAAGCCGAACCAGCATGGTAATCGCCTCATCCAGATACAACGGTTTGGTCAAGTCATCCTGACCCGGATGAATGACACCGTTTCCCTCCAGCATGGAGATTGCTGCTTGGTTGTAGGTGTTGTCATATCCATAATCCCCAATGATGTTACAGATGTAGTTGATGAATGCAGATTTGCTTACATCTGCAAAGGGGTCATACTCTTTGATCAATGCTTTGTCGACAATCTTAAGTTCTTTCAAAAGATTGTAGTGGTATACATTGATATCTTGTTCTAAAGATGCGGCATGGGAAACCATGCCAAAAGAAAGTAACATCGTTGCAATCAGCAACAAACTCATCAATCGTTTCATGGTTACATGCCTCCTTTCATTGCCTCATAGATAATTTTTGCAGCCTCGGCACGGGTTGCCTGACCCTTGGGATCAAACATACCATTGCCCTTACCATTGATGACACCTGCTTCAAAAAGTGCTTTTACTGCATCTTCTGCATAGTCAGCAATCTGCTCGTTGTCGCTGAACGCTACATAAGCACGGATGGTGTCAAGGGAAATGCCTTTCGCCGCAAGGGCACGCTGTACCATAACCGACATGTCCTGACGGGTGATGGTCTCGCCAATGCCGAATCTGCCCTCTCCCATACCGTTGACAATGCCGTTTTTCACAGCCGAACCGATATAGGGTGCATACCATGCAGTATCGGATACATCAACAAAGTCTGTTGTGGTTTCAGGTGTGAATCCACATACCACGACCAGCATTTTGGCAAATTCCTCACGGGTTACTGCTCTATCCGGTTCAAAGGCACCGGAATCAGTTCCACTGATGACACCTTTCTCCTTCAGGGCAGAAACGCTGATTGCCGCCCAATGGGTGCTGAGCAAGTCGGTAAAGATTTGCTTTGCCTCAACCTTACTATCTGTTGTTGCGGAACCTATGGGGGCTGACATAGAACTTCCCTCATTGGGCGCTTTGTTGGCAACACTTCCCATGGAACCGCCGCCGCCTCCGCCGCCTCCGCCGGAGATTCCTCCGCCTTGAGGTGCCGGTGTAGTTGCAGCCTCATATGCCCCTTGCAGAAGTGTATCCATCTCTGTCTCTGTAGTAACAGGATTGCTGAATACTGTATTTACAATATACTGATGGGCAATATCCATCTGACCGGGTGTCAGGTTAGAAAGCTGAGCAAGTTTCGCACCGGATGCTCCGGTTTCTGTTCCAAATGTACGGAGTACCCCTGCGATATTGTTCATCTTAGCACGGTTCACAGTTTCTAAGCCGTAAGCAAGTTTAAAGGCTTGGATAAAATCAGCATTGGTCTGATAACTGTCTGCCATCATGCCAGTTACATTGGAAAGAAGATTGGTATCTGCAACCACACCATTGTAGGTGGGGTTCAGTGCAGTAAGCCCGCCTATCTTATCTCGGCTGTTATAGATACCCAGGCTGAACAAACCTAAAAATTCTTCCGCAAATTTGTCGGCAACCAAGGTTGTTTCTGCATTGTAGTAAACCAAGTTGGCAATTTGCTCTTGCACAGTCTGGTCTAACCCAATAAATGCATCATAATCAGCACCGACGCTGAAGAATACGCCCTCACTGTCGCTACGTGTCAGGATGGGCAGAAGTTTTACATAAGGTTCTTCGCCGGTTACGCTATCCTTTGCAGTTTTCAATTCTTGCATAAAAGCAGTAATCTCATTACTGTCCGCATAATCGATGGTCACCGTCTGCCGGTCGGATTTCTGTTTCCGATTCTGGGCACTGATGATATAGTCACCGGAACCGGGAACGCCATCTCTAGTGTCTGGAATCAAGAAACCAAATTCTTCAGTTTTTCCGGCTTTCAGTGTCTTCTGGCGGACTGCATAATATTTTTGGGCATCAGTCAAGGTATTATCGTCCTTTTCCAATGTAAGCGTGAGCATAATATCCGCCTCAGTTGTGTTGGTCACATTGACCGAGACTCTTCCCTGCTTGGCAGTCACATTGGTAATGCTGATGTCCGTCGGCGCGGCAAAAGCAACCACGTTAAGTCCGGTTAACGCCGCCAACGCTACTGTGCAAATTCGTTTCATCATCTTCACATTCTTTCCTCCTCGTTTTTATTTCATAAAGAACTCAAATTCTATGTGCTTATCATTGAGTTCATACTTTTTCATCAGCGTAGTTCCGCAACTTGCAGAACCAAGCCCTGTTACTTTGTAATCAATCCGGAGATTGGTTCCACCACAAGGTTTCAATTCATCCGTATGCATCGCCTCTGTTAACATTTCCGGTTTGTACATAGATGCATTGAATTCAAACTCGGTATTGGTTGTAAAGGTCATTCCTTGCCGGATGGTAAGGAACTTACATTCGGTATGATTACCATGTTCCTGTGGCATCACATAGGGAACATATTCTTTGGAAGCACTGCTTTTGTACATTCCAACCGGCGCATGCAAATTCATATCACAATAGTTTTCCATGTCGCCTCGTCCAAAGTAGCAGAACTGAGCATCCGGATCTTTCAGCATAAACTCAAATCCCAATCTGGGAAGATAGGTATTAACCCAATAACTGATATCTCCGCTCAAGCGAATGGCTACCATTCCATCAGCAAAAAATTCATATTCCGCATGATAGGTGAAAAATGGTGCACGTCCAACCCCTGCTAAAGATCCATGAATCAGAATCTTATTTCCCTCTTTTTCACAGGAATATACTTTGGAAAACAGCCGGTTAAGATTCAGTGCTGCCTGATTGTCAATGTAAAGTCCCCAACGATGCTTGATATGGCGGTCATTGTCGGTAGGTGCCCGCCAAACTGTCAAACGGCTTTCTTCCATTAGTTGTTCTTTTCCCTGTTTCCGGATGCTTTCAAAAGAACCATGGCGTCGGCAAATTGTGTATGCAAAGTCTTTCCCCTTTACATAAAACCTTTCCTTGGTTTCCTCTATGGTTGCACCAGTATCCGGCAAGGAAACCGGAATCGTTTTCACGGGAACTCGATGTTGGGTAATTCCTACTGTTTTTCCCGTTTTGTCTATCAACGCAGTATCTATATAGACACCGTACTGACAACTTTCCGGATATAGAAAATCCAGAGAAAGCATCTGTTCTTCATGAGGATTAACATCCGGTTTCCAGGTCTTTTCTTCTAAGCACTCTCCATCACACATCAATTGTACTTTTAATGTATATGCATGGAGATTGGTGAAATCAAACCGGTTTCTTACGATTAAGTGATTGTCTGAAAGTTCTGTTTCATATCCTTGATATGCATATTTTACATGGTAGGAACCCGCTTTCAGGCTTCGATCAGCAAAGACCAATCCATCACAACAGAAGTTTTCATCATGGGTGAGTTCACCAAAATCGCCTCCGTATTTGGCAACGCCGTTTTCCATCACCACATGATCTGCCCATTCCCAGATGCAACCGCCGATAAAGTTCCGGTATCGGTACATCCTTTGGATATATTCATGCACATCGCCGGGCCCGTTTCCCATTGCATGGGAAAACTCACACAAAAACAATGGTTTCTCCCGCATGGATTCGGTACACAAGGTGTCGACCTCTTCTACATTGGGATACATCAGGGAATACACATCTACTTCCTCATATCCGGGAGTTCCTTTACGGAAATGCCGGATAGATGCCTCTGCAGAATGTACCAGACGGGATTTGTCCCGCGCCCGCAACCACTGCACCATCTTTTTCTGGTTCCGCATATAATAATTCTCGTTACCGATGGACCACATAAAGACACAGGGGTGGTTTTTGTCCCTCTCTACCATTCTCTCAACGCGGTCAATGAATACCGGTTCCCAGTGAGGCATGTTACAAATCCAATCATCCTCATATTCGCCGTAATGATCCGCGGTATGCATGGTCGCAAACCCATGACATTCTACATCTGCTTCATCAACCACATAAAATCCCATCTCGTCACACATATTCAAAAATTCCGGTGTGGGAGGGTAATGGGACATGCGGATGGTATTGATGTTCAGTTCCTTCATCAGTTGCAAATCCTTGCGAAGCGCTTCTTCACTCATCACCGTTCCGGTATGAATGTAAGTATCGTGATGATTGACGCCCTTTAATTTGACCGATTGTCCGTTTGCCAAAAATTCATGGTCAGGAGAAAGAGCAAACTCCCTCATTCCTACTTTAATAGGGATATATTCCGTCCTTCCTCGAACCAAAACGGTATAAAGATACGGATTTTCTGCATTCCACAAAACGGGGTGGCTCAAGTCAGCCGGTTTTAAGTCCGCATCAAAAATTTCATAATTTTCACATGAAACCTGAATGGTTTTGGTATCCGCCGTGATTTCAATATCCCGGATATGTCCTTTCTCTCGGGAAAGAAGATAAACATCCCTGAAAATTCCACTCATGCGGAAACAATCCTGGTCTTCCATATAACTTCCGGCACACCACTTGTATACCTTAACTTTTAACTGATTCCGTCCCGGTTTTAAGTAAGCGGTCAGGTTGAATTCTGCTTGATCGCGGGATCCTTGGCTGGTTCCTACAAACGTATCATTCACATACAGATACAAACAGGAAGAAACACCCTCAAATACTATGTAGGTTTCCCGATTCTGCCATGCTTTGTCAATGTTTATTGTTTTTCTATAAATCCCTACCGGATTGTCATCCGGAACACCCGGCGGATCCACCGGATGCGGAAAATTGATATTGGTATAACAGGGCTTTTCGTAGCCCAGTATCTGCCAGTTAGATGGTACCTCTATGGTGTCCCATCTTCTGATTCTTTCCGGAATTTCATCTTCACAGGAAAAATAACGAAATTTCCATTTTCCGTTCAATAACCGATAAAATTTAGACGCAGTCTTATCTCCCTTAAGCGCCTTTTCAGGACTGTCATAAGGGATATAGTACGACCGTTGCTTTTCACGGTTTATGGATGTCTTGTTGATATCCTCATATTCTCTCATGAAACTTTACTCCTTTGGATGTTCTCGCTAGGGTTGTAATCCAATCACTTTCGGTCCGTCATATATAGGAAAAATCGGATTGGTCCAAGCATGTTTCCCATCTTTATCTATAATGGTAAACCTTGCATGAGGGTAATTATTGCACCATTCTGCCGGAAATTCTGCATGGGTTAAATCTCCCTTTTCAGAATAAACCATTTTCGTCGGCTGTCGCAAACTATGAAGCCGAATTTTAGCAACCGGAGAGCAATCAATCATAAACTTGTTATCCTTAATGTAAAAATTATAAATCTCCGGTCCGCAGGAAGAATAAAACGCCCCTGCTTTCAACGCTGCTAAAATGGAATTCAAATCCTTTTCTGCGCGCACCATAACCCAACCATTGCAACAATCTTTGACTCCGTGGCTGTCATCGACTGCCACGCCCCAAAGACGGACACCCTGATTCAGAACCTCGTCCCAGTATGCTGCATCCTTGTCACAATCGCTGTTCATAGCAGAGGCACTGTTCCAGATTTCCATAGCAAAATGTCCCTTTTGCGTTTCAAACAATCTGGCAGGAGTACCGCTCCATTCGGGGTGACAGTAAATGGTCAAGTTGTTCTTTTGATGCATCTCATCCAGATACGGCTGAAATTCCTCCGAATTCACCACCGGCAAATCCGGCCATTCCTCATCTTGAAGAAATCCGTTTCCATCCTCTTTGGAGGGTCCGATGCAAACTGAATGAAAACATCCGAATCCGTTTCCGTCGTTACGGAAAATATTCAATGTACTCATTTCCACAGCAGGCACAACAATCAAACCGGTTTCCGGTGCATAATTTGTGTAATTATAAATCCGATGGTCGGTAGGTGCCATAAAATCATAGCCCCGCTCCTTATAATACCGAATGGTATCCTCCGGTGTCATAGGCCCGTCAGAACGGGTTGTATGGCAATGCAGACATCCCTTTAACATAGTTTTTTCCCCAACAAAGGCTTGTTGTTGTAGCATAACGCTCCCTCCTACTACCCTATTTTCTTAAAGTTTAGCGTAAAATTTCTAAAAAATATAGATAATAACATACAAAAAAAGTAAATTCGTACACAAATTTTGTATAGAATTTTTTAAATTCCAAATTCCTCTTTTAAGTATTGACGGCTTTGTCTTGCAGTTTCCAAGGAATCCTCATCATAGGAATCATCCATTTCAACAATGACATATTCACACCCTGCATGATCTGCCGCATCCAAAATGGCGTTCCAGTCCTGCAGACCTCTGCCTAAAGGCTGAAACCGGAAACCGGTTTCTTCCCTCGTGGGGGCAGGTTTTTCTTTTCCGTTTTCGTCAATCAATCCGTATACGGGACCGCCGCCGAACCGATCACAGGTAAAGTCCTTCAGGTGAAGAATCTCCATCCGGTCGCAGTATTTTTCAATATACTGAACCGGATTGTATCCTGCATAACGAATCCAGCATACATCAAATTCCGGCATGAAAAATTTCTTATCCAGCGTGTCATACAATCGGTCCAAATATCGGGTATCACCGCAAGGCTTCAGTTCAAAATCGTGATTGTGATACAACAATTGAATTCCGTTTTCTTTCAACAGTTCTCCAAGAGAGGTAAACTTCTCTACGGTTTCTTCCCAATGATTCTGCAGTTCATCTATGCTATACCAGGGAATCGCACAATATTTTGCACCAATAGTTTTTAAGTAATCCACCGCGGCCTGCCCTTCTTCCCAGAAAAGGGATGGGGTCTGATGCACGGAGATTGCTGTTAATCCGTACTTGTCAAGCAGTGTCTTGACCTCCTCTGCGGTCTTTCCAAAATAACCGGCAAATTCTACATAATCATAACCCATTTCTTTAACCGCTTTCAGTGCGGCATCCATATCCTGCTCCATCTTATCGCGGATACTGAATAATTGTAATCCAACCTTAAATTGTTTCATGGTTCTATCCTCCTTATGTCCACCACATTTTGTCCGCTTGTTCATAAATCAAAATTTCTTTGAGAAACGCAACCGCTTTTTCAAGTCCCTCTTTTGGAGACATCAAGCCATCCTCATGCTCAATGCTGATGGCTCCATCATAGCCTACCAATTTTAAGGTACTGATAATATCCTTCCAGACTCCGGCATCATGCCCATATCCTACCGTCCTGAATAACCAAGAGCGATCTGTCATATCCGTATAACTTTTCGTATCCAGCACTCCGTTTTTCTCAGTATTTGCCTTGTCTATTTTGGTATCCTTGGCATGAAAATGATAAATTGCATCCTTGCCCAGATATTTGATTGCCTCACAAGGGTCAATTCCCTGCCAGAACAGGTGGCTGGGGTCAACATTGGCGCCAATGATATCTCCCACCGCTCCCCTGAGTCTGAGCAGGGTCTCAGGATTGTATACACAAAAACCCGGGTGCATTTCAAATGCAATCTTTTTGATGCCGATTTCTTTGGCAAGGGCAGCCGTCTTTTTCCAATAGGGAATCAATACTTCTTCCCATTGCCATGTAAGAATCTCTCTATATTCATTGGGCCATGCACAAGTAACCCAGTTGGGATTTTTAGATTCTTCGCAATCGCCGGGACATCCGGAGAATGCAATGATTGTATCCACGCCCAAGAGAACGGCTACCTTCATGGCATCCACAAACTCATGATGGAATCTCTCTGCAATTTCTTGATTTGGATGTACCGGATTTCCGTGGCACGCCACCGCAGACAGCGTAAGATTGTATTTTTGAAGAAGTTGCTTTAACTCCTCAACTTTTGCAGGATTCTGCAGATATTCCTTGGGATCAAGATGTGCTTTGCCCGGATATCCGCCGGCACCGATTTCCAGAGAATCCACTCCTAATTTCTGCAGATACGCCAAAGCCTCTTCCAATTTCATTTGCCCTAAGACAGGAGACATAACAGAAAGGTTCATGGTTCCATCCTCCTTTTATAATTCCGGAATTTCTACCTTAATTTCCTCACCTAGTTTGCTTGACTTGTTAATGGCATCGATAATTGCCTGATTGATGATAATTTCCTTAGACGAAACGGGCGCCTCTTTCCCATCCTTAACCGCATCCAGGAAAGTACGGATTTTGTGATAGAAGTTTCCCTCTTCGGTGGGCGGCTGCATGGGGAATTCCGTCACTACATCCTTACCTGCAACCCGTTGATATAACTTGAGAGGTCCGCCAATGGTACCATTCCAACATTCGGTAGAAGGAATCCTAAGGCTTCCCTTGGTTCCCATAATAATCGTATCACCGGGTGTATCCAGATGCATTGCCCATGCAATCCGGAAATCAAGAATGATTCCACCCTCCAGACGAATAAATGCCGCACCAAAATCATCTACACCAAAGATATCAGCATATGCTCTCGGTTTTCCCTCAGATGCAAAATACTCCGGATCTTTACCGAAGAAATTGGAAATATATCCGGTGACTGTTAAGGGTTTGGGATATCCAATGGCGTTTAATACCATATCCAAAGAATAACATCCAATATCACCGAGGGCACCGATAACACCTTTATCTGCTTCAATAAACGATGTGCCAAAGGGCGTAGGAATGCCGTGACGCCGTCCGCCACCGGTCTGAATGTAATACACATCTCCCAGTACACCGGACTGTACAATTTCTTTAACCATCTTCATGTTATTGTCAAACCGAGGCTGAAAACCAATAGAGAGCACCTTTCCGCTTTCTTTTTCTGCCTTGCAAATAGCAATCGCCTCTTCCAATGTTACACACATAGGCTTTTCCAAAAGTACATGTACACCATGTTCCAAAGCATATATTGCACACTCGGCATGGGTTGCGTTGTATGTACAAATGCTAACTGCATCAATACCGCCGGCATCAATTAACTCCTTGTGGCTGTTGTAACATTTCACATCCGGACATCCCATATTGGCAAAAAACGCTTCTGCCTTTCCCTCAATCAAATCCGCACCGGAAATGATCTCTACATCCGGCATTTTCATGTATTCCCGCATGTGGGTTTCTGCAATCCATCCGGTTCCTATAATACCTATTCTTACTTTTTTTGATGTATCAATCACATTCTTCGCCTGATTAAACTTGAACGCATCCAATCCGCCTTTTACCATAATTCATCCATTCCTTTCTTAAACCATAATTTCGTATTCTTATTATAGCAACAATATTAACTCATTTCTACACTAATACTCACATGTTTTTGCACTATTTTATCTTTTTCAGGAAATGTCTGGAACAAAAAAACACCTGCAGTCATTTATAGATTGCGGGTGTTTTTTCATCTTATTGTATTTTTTCCAATATCTGGTCTTTAATCTGTCTCATTCCCTTTTGGGTTGGATGACTGCTAAACACATCGGTTACATCAAGTATTACCGGTGTTGCACCGTAATGTCGGCAAGCCTCATAGTAGCCTTCTTTTATATCATCCGTAAGCATAGCACCGATCATACATACAATCCGGGAATCCGGCGATGCATTCTGCAATCGTTGAAGGATATAGCAGAACGCAGAAAGCGTATCATACAAATCCGTCTCAGTCCAGTTGTCGTACTTCAGATTTCCAACCGGAGACCCTGCCCAACTGTCATTGGTTCCACCAAAGATAAAGATGGTATCCACCTGATTTTCTGTGAAATACCCCGCCTCTATCAGCCTATCCACACGGGTAACAAAAGATTTATCCGAAACATCTTCACCGTAATATCCTGTATGACACACCGTGGTTCCGGACCAACTGTCATTCAACAAAAGACGGTTGCCCGGCAGATTCATCAACGGATACCACCAAGTTTGAGAAACATGGGTGACATCTGTGCTCCCACTTCCTCCATCCTGATACCACGAGGAATTCCCCTGAGGAAGATACCCTTCAAAGGTGGAATAACTGTCACCAAAAATTACAGTATTGCCAAAGATTGCATCGTTTACTGTACGCCTGTTTTCCCTTAGGGGTTTTCCAGTTTTCATATTCCATACAAATATCTTTACCGTATACTCTTGATCTTGCAAAAGTTTCGGGAGTGTAAATGACTTGCGTAAGAATACACCCTCCCCCTCCGACACGGTTTCTCCATCGGACATTGCAACCATAATAGATTGTTCCCCTTGATATAACGCAGCAACTAAAGAAACCTCCATAGGTTCTTTCTTGGAAATATTAACCACAGATGCGCCCGCCGTCAGCGTTTGTTCACTTTCTTCCTCTGTTATACGGGTAACCTCATAACCACTTTCATCAAAGAGATAGGCTTTTCCTGCATAAACTCCATCACCATTATCTCCCTCAAAATTAGATGCAACGGGAGAAATCAGATTTCTTTTTTCCGTATCATCCTTTGCGACTATCGAAATTTCATCCAATTGCCATGTATTGATATAGTTGACTGTAATAGAAAACGGATCACTGCTTGTGGTAGTAAAGGAATGGGTATATCGCTTCCAGCCTTCCTTGATTTGTGTTACCGTCAACCCCTCTGTCGTCGGGGTCGCCGATGATGACAACAGTTTTGCACCGCCTATCCAGAACAGTAATTTTGATGTTCCCTCATTTCTCATCAGGTAAGAAAGGGTGTAAGCTTTCCCTGCTTCCGGAACAAAATCTGTATTTCGAATGGTGATACCGCCTTGATACACATCATAGGTTTTTCCCCCATCCCAAGAAATTGGAGTACTGTCCGACCAATATTTAATATACAAAGACCGATATCCTTTCGCTGCAAGCCCGTTTGCTACCCGAACCATTCTTGTACTTCCGTTGTCGGTTTCCAACTTGCCGTCTACACCTTTTAGCCCATAAGATACGCTCCAGCCTTCAATCCCTTCTCCATCAAAGTAATAGACCGGCTCTTGATAGGGTGTAAAAGTTCCATTGTATATCAGTTCTTTTCCATCGGAAACTTTTTTCAAAGAAACATCATCAATCCAATATTCTCCGGGCATCTGCATATTGAAAATCTCTGTATTTCGTATCTCTTCTGTTGTGGTATAAGTACAGTTGAACTTTCTCCATCCTGCGGCAATCTGTGTTTCTGTCAAGCCGGTTGTGGAAACATAATTGCTATTATTGGTTTTGTTCTGTACCCAGTTTCCGAAAAACACTTTAATAAAGGGATCATGGGTGGAACTTGCAATCCGTTTTGTTTTGAATACAAAAGAAATCTGGTATGCAGTGTTAGGTTCCCATCCCCATACTCCACTTGCTAGGTCCGCCGGTACTGCCCCCACAGAATTATTGGTATATCCACCCCATGTAGAGACTAGCGCCTCTGTGGATTCATACCGAATATACATGGCATCACTGCCATCATACGATTCTCCCTTAGCAAGGCTAAAGATTCTCTTTTCTCCATCCTGAGCACTTTCGCCGGGTAAATTGTTTTTATTGTAAAATTTCGGCGTCCAATTGGCCAAAGGTTCCAACACCCGTGCAGGCTCCACGCCAAAAACCGGAAGTATATTCCACATCATGATCAAAAAAACGAAAATTGCAATTCCTCTCTTTTTCATAACAATCCCTCCTTTTATAAAAAGTATAATGCTCCACAGAAAAAAAATATAGATAATTCTGTACAAAAAAAGTAAATTCGTACATAAATATTGCATTGCAAAAATATTTGTGATATAGTGATTGTAGCAACAATTTTGACGGATTACTATAGTTAATTTATCTAGTTTTTGAACAATTTTATCCTTTGGAGGAAAAACATGAGAAAAGAACGTGTAACCTTTATCAGCCGGAATCGTCCGGTGCGGATACAGACCGAGTCTTACGAAAAAGACTTCCTTGTTTCTATGCACTTTCATACCGAGCTTGAAATTCTGCGTGTGGATTCCGGTATGATGAGATGTTATGCAAACAACGACATCTGCATACTCAAAGAGGGAGATATTATTCTATTTAACAGTATGCTCCCCCATGCAACAGAAATTTTAATAGACCAAAGCAGCACATCCTTTGTTCAGTTCAAGAACCCAGCTTCTCTGCCTGGAACTCTCCACTATCTTTCTCATTTTTTGAAAAAATCCGGCAGTCCTTATTATGTATTTGATAAAAATGACCCTGTTTACGAAGAACTGAATAACTGTATCTCCACCATTGTTGCGGAAAATAAAAAAAATTCCATTTCTCATGACTATGTAATCACCGCCAATCTTTATTTGATTCTTTCCATTTTACATCGAAAGAAATTGCTCCCTGATATGGATCGTCTGATTGATGCTTCCGCCATAAGAAAGATTATGCCGGTACTTGATTTTATTGAAGAAAACTACAACGACAATCTTTCGCTCAGTCAATTAAGCGATATCCTGAATTTGAACGAAAATTACTTTTGTCGGATTTTTAAAAAAGCGACCGGAACCACAGTAACGGAATATTTAAATTTTGTGCGTGTTTATGAAGCACAAAAACTTCTCAGCGGGCAAATGTCCCTTTCTGAAATATCCAATCAGGTCGGATTTGCCTCCCTTTCTTATTTTAATCGTGTTTTCAAACGGTATTATCTTTGTTCTCCCTCCGCATACAAAAAGATTTCCGGACAGGCTGATAATTTTTTGTTATAACTTTCTCTTGTGTTCTTTTGCATTCTCTGCTATACTAAAAAAGTAAATTTGTACAGAAAGTTGGGATGTTTATGTCCTTATTGCTACGGGATAAAGAATTGCGGGAATTGCTCCAAAACTTTTATGTCCTGACAGGCATGACAGTTTCCTTGTTTGATGAAAATCACAAGGGTGTGGTAGCCTATCCGGATATCAGCCGTACTTTTTGCAATCTCATGAAGCAGGTTCCGGAATTTCGTGCAAAATGTTGGGAATGTGATCGCACCTCCTTTGCAACCTGCCGGAAAACCAAAGCATTGACTACATACCGTTGTCATGCGGGTTTGATTGAAGCAACAACCCCTGTAATCAAAAACGGAAAGATTATCGGCTATCTTATGTTCGGGCAAATCACCGACCAGAAACATAAGGAACCTTTTCGTACAGACCTGGCAAAGCTGTGCAAATCTTATGGCGTAGATGAAGACTTGAGCGATGTCATCCGGCAAATCAAACACCGGAACGAAACTCAGATTCAGGCAGCGGCAAAAATTCTGGATGCCTGCAGCGAGTATATTCAACTGAAAGAAATGGTGCACCATTCCGAGAAACGAATGATTACCTTAATTGAAGAATTTATTGATGAACATATTGACGAAGAAATTACGATAGAACGGCTATGCAAAGAATTTAATGTCAGCCGTACTCATTTGTACAACCAAACCCGACCTTATATCAGCGGAGGGATTGGTGCTTTTGTCCGACAAAAACGAATGGAAAAGGCAAAAGAGTTGCTGGTCACCACCGATATTCCCATTCCTGAAATCGCAACTATGGTAGGATTTTTTGATTATAATTATTTTCTTAAAGTATTCCGTCAAACCTACCACACTTCACCAAAAAAAATCGTACAAGATAAAACATCATAGAAAAGGCACCCTACAGGGTGCCTTTTCTATTACGGTTTGTTTTGCAACTTTGGGAACCTATATTAAAAAATGCGTCGGACGAAGCCGACGCATGAAAAACACAGGCTCCCCGTTGTCGCCAAACAAAATCTACACATAACCTAAAAAGCACGTGAAGAACAGAGCACCTGTGTTTTTACCATTAGGTAAAACAAATGTTTCTTAGGTCATACTTTTCGATTTTGTTTGGCTCCTTTAGTATAGCACAGATTTCCATCCTTTGCAATACCCCGGCAACGAAAAATTGCTTAGATTGCTTTGACGGAAGATTTTTTATGGCAGGAGTGTACTTTGTGTACATGACTGTCATAGAAAATTGCACCGGCGGAGCAAGATGCGTGATTTTTCTAGCCGGCGGTCAAACGAAAAAAGCTCCCCGAAGGGAGCTTTTTTATAACTCATTAATCGCGAGCCATTCTCTTGTATACTTCGTATCTTGCAGCAAGGTCTTTTTCTGCTTTCTCGAACAACTGTTCTGCAATTGCAGGATAGCCTTTCTGGAGCATCAGGTAACGGTTCTCGCCCATCATGAAGTCTTTTACAGTGCCGGTCGGCTCTTTGGAATCCAGCATAAACGGATTCTTGCCTTCTTCTGCCAACTCAGGATTGAATCTCCACAAGTGCCAGTAACCGCTTTCAACTGCTTTCTTTTCTTCAGCGATGGAGTTACCCATACCGCCCTTAGCCTTGATACCATGGTTGATACAAGGAGCGTAAGCAATAATCAAGGACGGACCCGGATATGCTTCTGCCTCTTTGATTGCTTTCAGAGCCTGTGCCATGTTTGCACCCAGAGCGATCTGTGCTACATATACATAACCATAGGTGGTAGCAATCATACCAAGGTCTTTCTTCTTAACTTTCTTACCTGCAGCGGCAAACTTAGCAACTGCTGCGGTAGGCGTAGCTTTGGAAGACTGACCGCCGGTGTTGGAGTATACTTCGGTATCTACAACAAAGATGTTGATATCTTCGCCGGATGCGATAACGTGGTCAAGACCGCCGTAACCGATGTCGTATGCCCAACCATCGCCACCGAATACCCACTGAGAACGCTTAACCAGGAAGTCACATCTGTCAGCGATTTCTTTGATTGCAGGAATGCTCATGTCTGCATCCTTAATCAATGCTTCAATCTTCTCTGCTGCAGCCTTGGAACCCTTAGCACATTCCATAGCGTCAATCCACTCTTTGAATGCTGCTGCCAGTTCCGGAGAAACCTGATCCATAACTTCGTTCATTCTGGAAGCCAGAGTCTTACGAACTTTCTTGCTTGCAAGAACCATACCGAGACCAAACTCAGCATTGTCCTCGAACAGGGAGTTAGCCCAAGCGGGACCTCTGCCGTTCTCGTCTTTGCAGTAAGGCATAGACGGAGCAGAACCACCCCAGATAGAGGTACATCCGGTTGCGTTTGCAACCATCATTCTGTCACCGAACAATTGCGTAATCAACTTAATATACGGAGTCTCACCACAGCCTGCACAAGCGCCGGAGAATTCCAGATACGGCTGAGCAAACTGAGAGTTCTTGATGTTTGCAGATGCGTCTACCAGGTTTGCTTTGTTGGAAACCTTTTCGATTCCGTAAGTCCAGTTTGCACCCTGAACTTCCTGAACCTCATCAATGGGTTTCATAACCAGAGCCTTGCCCTTGGGAGCCGGACATACGTTTGCACATACACCACAACCCAGACAGTCATAAGGAGATACCTGCATTCTGAATTCCAGGCCATCAAATTCCTTACCGATAGCTTTGAGCGTATCAAAGCCTGCAGGTGCTGCTGCTTTCTCGTCTGCGTTTACCAGAACCGGACGGATAGCTGCGTGAGGACATACCAAAGAACACTGGTTACACTGGATACAGGTGTCTTTCTGCCAATCAGGAACCAAAACGGCAACACCGCGCTTCTCGTAACGAGAAGTACCGGTCTCGAAGGTACCGTCTTCTCTGCCGTTGAATACGCTTACGGGCAGTTTGTTTCCACGCTGCGCATTCACCGGGTCAACGATGCTGGTGATGAAGTCAGGACGGTCGCTGTTATCAACAGGTGCGTCAACTGCATCTTTCCAGGAAGCGGGAACATCAATCTTAACCAGAGCGTCGATTGCACCATCAACTGCTGCGCAGTTCATGTTTACAATCTCATCACCCTTTTTACCGTAGGTCTTCTTAATTGCACCCTTAATCAGTTCTACTGCCTTGTCAAAAGGAATAACCTCAGACAGTTTGAAGAATGCACTCTGAGTAACCATGTTGATACGAGTGGGACCCAATCCAACTTTCACTGCAACATCAACAGCGTTGATGGTGTAGAAGTTGATATCATTTTCAGCAATGTAACGTTTTACATTTGCAGGAAGTTTTTCGTCCAATTCTTCCGGAGTCCATACGCAGTTAAGCAGGAAAGTACCGCCTTTTCTCAAACCTTCCAGAACATCATACTGATATACATATGCAGGCTTATGACATGCAATGTAGTCAGCCTCATCCAAGAGGTAGGTGGACTTGATAGGAGTCTTACCGAATCTCAAGTGAGACATGGTAACACCGCCGGACTTCTTGGAGTCATAATCAAAATATGCCTGTGCATACATATCGGTATTGTCACCGATAATCTTGATGGCATCTTTGTTTGCACCAACGGTACCGTCGGAACCGAAGCCCCAGAACTTACAACGGGTAGCACCCTCGGGAGCAGCATTTACTCTCTCGCCAAGTTCCAGAGACAGATTGGTAACATCATCGGTAATACCGATGGTAAAGCCTTTCTTGGGCTCTGCAGCGTCCAGATTGTTGAATACTGCAACCAACTGAGTCGGAGTGGTGTCCTTAGAACCCAGACCGAAACGTCCGCCGATAATCATCGGAGCGTTGTCACAGTCTTTGTACAGGTTGCAAACGTCCAGATACAAAGGCTCACCCAAAGAACCGGGTTCCTTGGTTCTGTCAAGTACTGCAATCTTTTCAACAGTCTTGGGCATTACATCAAAGAAGTATTTTGCAGAGAACGGTCTGTAAAGGTGAACTTCCAGAACACCAACCTTCTCGCCTCTTGCGTTCAGGTAATCAACAGTTTCTTCCAATGCCTGACAAACGCTACCCATAGCAACGATAACTTTCTTCGCGTCGGGAGCACCATAGTAGTTAAAGGGCTTGTACTCACGACCGGTAATCTTGGTGATTTCCTTCATGTAATCTGCTACGATATCAGGAACTGCATCGTAGAATTTGTTACAAGCCTCACGGCCCTGGAAGTAGATATCGCCGTTCTGTGCGGTACCTCTGAGCACCGGATGCTCAGGATTGAGGGCGCGGTCTTTGAATTCCTTCAAAGCGTCCTGGTCTACCAGACCTTTCAGGTCTTCATAGTCCATAACTTCGATCTTCTGGATTTCATGAGAAGTACGGAAACCGTCAAAGAAGTGCAGGAAAGGAACACGGCTCTTCAAAGATGCCAGATGAGCAACACCGCCCAGATCCATAGTTTCCTGTACGCTGCCGGATGCCAACAGAGCAAAGCCTGTCTGACGGCAAGCCATAACGTCCTGATGGTCACCGAAAATGTTCAGTGCGTGAGCTGCAATCGCTCTTGCACTTACATGGAATACGGTGGGCAACAGCTCACCTGCAATTTTGTACATGTTGGGGATCATAAGAAGCAATCCCTGGGATGCGGTAAAGGTGGTGGTCATTGCACCGCCCTGCAGAGAACCGTGCACAGCACCAGCTGCACCAGCCTCGGACTGCATCTCAACAACTTCTACAGTTTCGCCAAAAATGTTTTTCTGGCCTTTTGCACTCCACTCGTCCACATATTCTGCCATTGTGGAAGACGGGGTGATGGGGTAAATTGCTGCAACTTCAGTAAACGCATAGGCGCAATGAGCAGCAGCGCAGTTACCGTCCATGGTCTTAAATGTTTTAGCCATGTTTTTGTACCTCCTTGGGTTATATTAAAGATTCATTCTTTTGCATATTGAAGCAGTTCTTAATGAACCACCCTAGATTATAGCACACCTTATCTGTAATTTCAAATGTTTTTTTGAAAATTTGTGTCTTTTTTGATAAATTATTCACATTCCATAAAAAATGAAAAGAATTTCACCTTTTCCTTTACTATTTTTCAAGATTGTGGTATACTAAAAAAAACATTTTTGGAGATGATTGCTATGTGGATCAAGGAACTGCGAAAATATCTGGGCATTTTCGTCATCGGCGCCGTGTTGATTGCAGTTTACAAAACCTTTGACAGTTTTGATAAAATACTGGATTGGATCGCGTGGTTTTCCTCGGTGATAAGTCCTTTTGTCATTGGCGCTTTTATCGCTTACATTCTGGCAATTCCCTGCCGGAAAATTGAGGGTTGGCTCAACAAGTCCGGTGTAGCCTTTTTCAAGAACCATCAGCGGGGTATTGCCGTTACCGCCATCTATCTGATTTTCTTTGCGGTCGTCGCTCTGTTACTGGTAGCACTTCTCCCGTCACTGGTAAAAAGCATCCGGCAGTTTATGGAACAACTTCCCGCATTGATACAAGGGGCTGTGGAATGGTTTAACTCTTTGGGGTTTTATACCATTGATCAAAGGACCATACAAGCCTTGTTAAACAGCGACTTTTTCTCTTTGGATCGCATTCTGGTTGGTTTTAATTTCGACAACGTAAACCGTTATGCAAAAGGTGTGATGAACTTTGGAAGTTCTTTGTTTGATCTGTTTATTGCATTGATTGTTTCGGCTTACCTTTTGGCAGACCGTGCCGTCCTGAAAAAAGGATTTGAAGATGTTATCCACGCCTTTGTTCCTCAAAAACACAGTTCCCGGCTTGGAGGATATGCCGCAACAATCAACGAATTTATCATTAAATATATCTCCTGTCAGTTAGTGGAAGCAATCCTTGTGTTTGTACTTTCTTTCTTGGCCTTGACCATTATGCAGATCGAATATGCACCGCTCCTTGCCTTGATGGTGGGATCTTTCAATCTGATTCCCTATTTCGGTGCCATTGTTGCAACCACCCTTACCGGATTGATTACTGTCTTCACTAAGAGTTTCCCCTCTGCCTTGATTGCGGTGGCAATCCTGATTGCCATTCAGCAATTTGATGCAAACTTTATTCAGCCCAAACTTCTTTCCAACTCCTTGAACATCCGTCCGGTTTGGGTTATCGTCGGCGTTGTTCTGGGCGGTGCCATGTTTGGCATCTTGGGTATCTTCCTTGCCGTACCGGTTCTTGCGCTCCTGAAATCCATTCTTTGGGAAATGATTGATTCCCGAGAAAAACAGAGAAAAGCATCCTAAAAAACAAATTACAATAAAAAAGGCTGTCGTAACAGCCTTTTTTTGTTTCACCGAATCATCCTTTTCTCATATAGTAAAGCAGAGAGGTGTTTTGCGTGAATCATGGAATTATATTTGCATTTATCGGCGGAGACTTGCGACAAATCCCTGTTATCCGTCTTCTTTCAGAAGAGGGGCACGAAATCAAGACATTCTGCCTTGAACAGGCGGAGTTCCCCAACCATCCAATTACACCATCCAAGACGCTGGAAGAGGCACTGAACGATGCGGATGTTGTGGTACTTCCTTTACCTTACAGCCTGGACGGAAAAACTGTCCATGCAAAATTGAGTTCTCAGTTTCTCCCGGTCCAGGATGTAATATGCGCTATGAAACCGAATCAGCTATTGCTGGCAGGCCGTGGCAGCGAATACCTTAGCGCCCTGTGCGAGCTTCATCATATTCGATTGGTGGATTATACAAAGCGAGAGGAACTTCTTGTTCTCAATGCAGTTCCTACGGTGGAAGGTGCTCTTGCCATTGCCATGGAAAAAACACCCTATACCATTCATCAAAGCCAATGTCTGGTTCTGGGTTACGGAAGAATCGGGAAACTGTTGTCCGGCAGTCTGCAAGGATTGGGGGCAAAGGTGCGGGTTGCTGCAAGAAAACACAGTGACCTTGCCTGGATGAAAGCTTATGGCATCTCCGGAGTCCCTATGGAAAATCTTGCAGATGCGGTAACAGATTGTAATATTATTTTTAATACAGTCCCCCATCTTCTTCTTGACTTTCCTATTCTTGCAAAGATTCCAAAATCATGCCTGATTATTGACCTTGCCTCCGGTACCGGCGGTGTGGACTTTGAAACCGCACGGGAACTTGGCAGGACTGCAATTCACGCCCTCTCCCTGCCCGGAAAGGTAGCACCGGAAACGGCAGGTGTTATCATCAAAGACACCATTGTCAACATTCTGGAGGAATTGGGGGTGTAAACCATGCATGTTACAGCTACGATAGGCTTTGCATTGACCGGTTCCTACTGCACATTTTCCAAAGTTCTTCCCCAAATGGAACATTTGATGCAGTCGGGATATCGCGTCATTCCCATCCTGTCGGAACACACTGCATTCTGCGATACCCGATTCGGGACTGCAGAAGAGTATACAAACAAAATTCGGGAATTAACCGGAGAAGAAATCCTCTGTTCTCTGCCTCAGGTAGAACCCATTGGTCCAAAACGGCTTCTTGACCTGTTATTGATTGCCCCCTGTACCGGAAACACCATTGCAAAACTGGCAAACGGAATTGCAGATACTTCAGTTACGCTGGCAGTCAAATCCCATCTTAGAAACAACCGTCCAGTGGTAATTGCCATTTCCACCAATGACGGGTTGGGTGCAAACGCACGAAATATCGGCACATTGCTTGCCAGAAAGCATGTCTATATGGTTCCTTTTGGTCAAGACGACTGCATAGATAAGGAAAATTCCCTTGTGGCACATTTTGATCTGATTGAACCAACCGTGGTCTCTGCCTTGAATGGAAAGCAGTTGCAACCCGTTCTGGTATAGTCAGAGGTGAAAATCATAAAAAAGCAAGGAAAACGAAATGTTTCCCTTGCTTTTTGTTATAACCTTATTTCAAAATTTCTGCAGTTGCAATCACAGGAGGAACAGCCGGCTTACCGTTCTGGTCGCGTTCTAAGAGCAGGAAGGAATCAATCACATCCATACCCTCAACAACAGTACCGAATCCAGCATAGCCGCCATCGAGATAACTGATATCGCTGTAACAGATAAAGAACTGGCTGGTTGCAGAGTTCATGTTGTCCGTACGAGCCATGGAAACAACACCGCGGGTATGAGACAAGGTATTCTTGTCAAAACCATTCTGTGCAAACTCACCGGGGATGGTATCGGAACTTCCGCCGGTGCCGTCCCCCTTGGGGTCGCCGCCCTGAGCCACGAAGTTGTCAATCACACGATGGAACGTCAATCCATTGTAGAAACCGGTTTCAACCAGATACAAGAAGTTCTGTACAGTTCTGGGAGCAAACTGAGGTGCAGTCTCAATAATAAACGCCTTACCGTCTGTCATGGTAAATTTTACTTTCTGGGCTACATTACTATCCACACTCAGTTGAATGTCTGTTCTCAAATCAAAATTTTGAGTGGGTACTACCGAGGGAGTCGGAACATTTTTATCAGTTCCACATCCTGCCAAGCAAAGACAAAGCACGCAAAGTGCCAACAATAAACTAATTTTTTTCATCTTCTTTTACCTCCAAATATATTTCTTAATTACATTACACCGAAAATCTGTTTTTGTCAAGTCTTTTCCATAAAAAACCAGGGTATGAAATATGAAAAAACTGTAAAAACTTTGAAAATAACCTTGTATTTTTACTATGTCTATGCTATAATTGCCTATTAATGAATAGAATTGCTTGAAGAATGTTTAGGAGGAGATTGCGTGAGACGAGGTTTCAGAGGAATCGGGTTTTATCTGATCCTGTTTTTGGTGATTGTCATGATTTACACTATGACCTCTATGCCAAGCACAGAAAACAGAGAAATCTATTCCGATTTAATTGTAAAAATTCAGCAAGAGCAGGTTGCCGAACTTTCGGTGGTGGATAATGTTGCATCCGCGAAATTAAAGGATGGTACCGAAATTTCTGTAGAAGTTCCCAGCTATACCAATTTAATGTATGATGCAGGGGATGCCTTACAGACACAGATTTCAGAAGGGACAATAAAAGTGGAAACACCGCTTCCTTACTCTCCCCCCTGGTGGTTGAGTATGCTCCCCACTTTAGGTCTGTTGGTTGTCTTTGGCATTTTCTGGTTTATTATGATGCAACAGGCAAACGGCGGCGGGGGCCGTGGCATGATGAGCTTTGGCAAGAGCAAAGCCAGAGTCACTATGGACGGAAAAACCCAAAAAACCTTCGAGGATGTTGCAGGTGCCGACGAGGAAAAAGAAGAATTGGAGGAAATCGTAGATTTTCTGAAAGATCCGGAGCGGTTCCGTAAACTCGGGGCCAGAATCCCTAAGGGAGTTCTTTTGGTAGGTCCCCCGGGAACCGGTAAAACCTTGCTCGCCAAGGCAGTAGCCGGAGAGGCCGGTGTTCCTTTCTTCTCAATTTCCGGTTCGGACTTTGTTGAAATGTTTGTCGGTGTGGGTGCATCCCGCGTCCGCGATCTGTTTGAAACTGCAAAGAAAAATGCTCCCAGCATCGTCTTTATTGACGAGATCGATGCTGTTGGCCGTCATAGAGGTGCCGGTTTGGGCGGTGGACATGATGAACGAGAGCAAACCCTGAACCAACTTTTGGTGGAGATGGATGGATTTGGTGCCAATGAAGGTGTGATCATCATTGCCGCAACCAACCGCCCTGATATACTTGATCCCGCTCTTCTGCGTCCCGGCCGCTTTGACCGTCAGGTTGTGGTGGACGCTCCCGACGTCAAAGGCAGAGAAGCAATTTTGCAAGTACACGCCAAAGGAAAACCTCTGGCAGAAGATGTTGACCTTTCTGTACTGGCAAAAACCACCGTTGGTTTTTCCGGTGCAGATTTGGAAAATTTGATGAATGAGGCCGCCTTATCTGCAGCCAGAAACTCCAGAGAGAGCATTACCATGCAGGATTTGGAAGAATCGGTCATGAAAGTAGTTGCAGGACCGGAAAAGAAATCCCGTAAGGTGCCTGAAAAAGCAAAACGGCTGACCGCTTATCACGAAGCCGGTCATGCGGTAGTTTCCAAGATGCTTCCCACGCAGGACAGAGTGCATCAGGTTTCTATCATTCCCCGGGGAAGAGCCGGCGGATATACCCTCTCTCTTCCCAAAGAGGACAGTTACTATAATTCCAGAACCGAAATGCTGGAAGATATCGTTTCTCTGCTGGGCGGACGCGTAGCAGAAGAACTGGTGTTAAAAGACATTAGTACCGGTGCGTCCAACGATATTGAGCGCGCTACCAATATCGCAAAATCCATGGTAACACGCTACGGCATGAGTGAAAAGCTGGGAACCCGTACCTTCGGGGATCAGAACAACGAAGTGTTTATCGGTCTGGACTATGGTCACACCGTTGATTACAGTCAGGAAACGGCAGCGATGATTGATGCAGAAATCAAGAATATTATTGATGCATGCTACAATCGTTGTAAAGAGATACTGACCGAACAAATGGATTATCTGCATAAGGTTGCAGAACTTCTTTTGGAAAAGGAAAAGATTGAAGGCGACGAATTTGACGCACTTTTTCTTCCTCCCGAACAAACCAACGATGCAGAATAAACCGAGAAAGGTGACAAAAGAGTTATGAATAAACTCACATTGGAAGCCCGCGGAAAAATCAATCTCGCCATTGATGTAACGGGGAAACGAGAAAACGGCTATCATGATGTTGCAATCATTCTGCAGGAGATTTCTCTTGCAGACCGCATCTCGCTTTCCCTTAATAACAACGGAACTTTTGCAGTAAATTCCGATATGAAAGGGCTTCCCATCAACGAAGATAATCTTGCAATTCGTGCCGCAATGACATTTATGAAACGCTTGGGGCGCAGTGAAGGCGTAGACATAGTTCTGGAAAAAAGGATTCCCGTAGGTGCGGGTTTAGGCGGCGGAAGCGCTGATGCTGCCGGTGTTTTGAAAGGACTTAATGCACTTTACGGATTCCCGTTTTCTACTGAGACCTTACAGGAAATGGCAACCCCTCTTGGTGCAGATGTTCCTTTCTGTGTATTGGGTGGTTGCGCATTGGCAGAGGGTATTGGTGAAATTCTCACACCTCTTCCTATGCCTCCAAAACACCACTGTGTCATTGCAAAACCTGAGCCTTCGGTTTCTACCCGTTGGGTATATGAAAATCTTGACTATACCAAAAAACCCGACGGACTTCATGTTCCATCCGTCGTAGAGGCAATCCGTGCCGGTGATATGGCAGGCATCTGTAAAAATGCCGGCAATATTTTGGAATCCGTCACCATCCCTACATATCCCGTTGTTGGCTGGCTGAAAGAATCCATGGAACAGGCAGGCTCCATACTGAGTCTTATGAGCGGAAGCGGTTCTGCGGTATTAGGATTGTTTGAAACGCTGGAAGATGCCATGTGGGGCGTTGAAGAAGCAAAACGCTATACTGAACAGATTTACATTGTATAATAATTTAGGGATGTAGCCCATTGGGTTACATCCTTTTTGTATATTTTTACACCATTGGTTTATACTACCAATGAGGTGATAATTCGTGAAACAACAAGCCAAGAAAAAAAACATCTTTTCCGGAAAAGGTATCTTTATTGTACTGATGGTCATTACCTCTTTGTTGGTAATCACCGTTGCTATGAATCTGGTACTTCCCGAAGAAATTGCCGAACAAGCGGCAATGGAAACAGAATCATCCCATTCATCTGCGACTTATTCCAAACAGTATGATGACGGGTTAACTTCTGTTTATACCGAACAGGCTGTGGCCGCCAACAGTAATGCCGCACCTGCCACACCTGCTCCTACCCCGCAAATTTCAATCGCGCCTGCACCACACTTGCTCCGTCCGGTCAGCGGAAGCGGCATCAGCAAAGATTTTTCTGCTGATGAATTGGTCTTTTCAGAAACCATGCAGGATTGGAGAGTGCACGAAGGTATTGATTTTCCCGCCGATGAGGGTGCCGAGGTCATTGCCGCCGCAGATGGCGTGGTTGAACTTGCCGGAGAGGACGGTATGATGGGTATTTGTGTATTGCTTTCCCATCCAGACGGGACTATGACCTACTATGCAAATCTACAGGAGACCGACCTTCCGCAACCGGGTGCTGAAATCCACAAGGGTGAAGTTATTGGCAAGGTGGGCAATACTGCCGGCGCAGAAGTTGCAGAACCGTCCCATCTCCATTTTGAAATTCGAAAAGGCGAAGAACGTTTGAATCCTCATGACCATCTCGCCGATACTGTAACCGATGATGAGTAAATCCCTCTATTCTTTTTGTTCAATTTGTTTTCTATCCATTCCTTGTGAGAAAATTTTTTGTAGTATAATCTAAATTTCAATTTTTTTTCAAAAAAAACTATACAAATTGAAATTTTTGTATTAAAATATCTATATGAATTATTTTGGATACAAAGGAGTGCTTGGGCATGAAGAAGATTTACGAAGGTAAAACAAAAGACGTATATGCTTTGGATAACGGCAATGTTATGCTGAAATTCAAGGATGACTGTACTGGTAAAGATGGCGTGTTTGACCCGGGTGAAAATACCGTTGGTTTGACCATTGAAGGCATTGGTAAGGAAAACCTGAAAACCTCTATCCACTATTTCGAACTGCTGAAAGATGCAGGCATCAAAACCCACTATGTAGACGCTGATGTAGAAAACGCTACCATGGAAGTTTTGCCTGCCACCGTATTCGGCCACGGCCTTGAAGTTATCTGCCGTCTGGTTGCAACCGGAAGTTTTATCCGCAGATATGGCGAGTATATTGAGGACGGAACCGTACTTGAGGGTGGATATGTAGAGTGCACCTTTAAGAACGACGAAAAGGGCGATCCGCTGGTTACCGGTGAAGGTCTCGCAGCTCTGGGTGTTATGACTCCCGCTATGTTTGAGAGCATGAAAGAACAAACCCTGAAAATCACCAAGATTGTTGCAGATGACTTGAAATCCATTGGTCTTGATCTCTGGGATATCAAATTCGAATTTGGGTACAACAACGATGAGGTTATTCTCATTGACGAAATTGCATCCGGCAATATGCGTGTCTACAAAGACGGCAAGATTGTGGAGCCGGTTGAACTGACCAAGTTGATTTTAAACAGATAAAAACACAAAAACCGTTGCAGTGATTACTGCAACGGTTTTTTCATATAAATATGAGGAACGCCTGTTTCCATAAAATATTCACCATGGGTAGAAAATCCCAGTTTTTCATAAAACCCTACTGCCGTGTCTACTGCATGCAATTCCAGAAAGTGGCATCCTTTTTCTTTGGCGTAACACGCTACATAGTCCATCAACATACGTCCGTACCCACGCCTGCGTACTTCCGCCCGTGTTGTTACTCGTCCCAAATGCATTCCCTCGCCTGATTGCTCAGCACGAAGATAGGAAAGCAATATATCTCCATCATAAAGACAAAAATGCAAAAGCAGATGGTCACAGCCATCCAGTTCTACCTCCTTGGGAACATTTCTCCCTACCACAAACGCCTCGGTCCGAATGGCAATGATATCCTCATTCAAATCATTCAGTATCTTAACTTTCATGCTCACTTCTGCTGTAGCACCGACAGCATTTCCTCCATATTTTCTTCTGAATATTCAATTTCTGCCGAATATTGTCTGGCAAGCTCCGCTAAATCTGTCAGGGTCATGCCCTCGCGGTTAGCACTTAGTCCCTGCAGAAGCATAACGCTTTGCAAAGAGAAAGCAAGCCGTTCCCGAAATCGTCCGTCATATACACTCTCTGCCAGATGCCGGTATACAAAATACATGAGCAACTGTTCCCAAGCAAGTTCCCAGTCATCTGTCCAGGCTTGCAATGTGGTATGTACCAGCGACAAACGGTTCAGTTCTTCTTCCCACGCACTATCCAGCCGTTCCAGTTTGGCAAGTTCATCCGCCCATCGGGGAAATCCCCATGAGGGCAGTTGAATCTGCCACCGTTCCATGACCGCTTGCATCCGTTCTGCAACTGTGCGTTCCCGGTTCTGCAACATATCATAAATTTCTTCCCGTGTCGCAAAGAATATGGTTTCTTCCGGCTCCTGCCATTCTACATCAAACCCATCCCGCTCCAGAAAGGTGACGGGTTCTTTCTTTTTGATAATCAGTTCTGCCGCTGCTTCACAACAAAGACCCAATCCCCACTCCTCACGGTCGGAGAAATAATTCACAAATCTGGGATGGTTATTGCAGATGTGACAGAGGTGGTCTTCACCCAGATGCAGAATGATATCGCAAAGATTCCGGTCATTCAAAAAAGGACATCTCTCTCCCTCTCCTAGACGGAACACCTTTGTACTGTCTTGCGTTACAATACCCTCCTGCAACCGTTCACCAAACACGCCGGTTACCGCTTGGTACTTTTGATAACTTTCTTCATCAATGTCAATCTCCCAACCGATACAGCAATTATGCCTGCACCGCTCTTTGATGCAGGCAAACGCCAAATAATAATCAGGAACCAGACGGTTCATACTTTCACCTCAATTTTGCCAATGGATTTGTCCTTGTTTGCGGAACGGATAAGAAACCAGATGCTCCCCGTCAAGATTTACCCTATGCATATCCACCGCAGTAATCTGCCGGTTTTCATAACCGGTATAATAATAAATCCCCAAATCCGTATTACAGCAAGAGGAATATATGGTCAATTCATAGACGCCTTTGTCAAGACAAACACATCCCCGCTGTTGTTCCACCGAACCGAGAATATGAAAAAACTGATGCACCGATGCCAACTCTTCCTTTTCAGACACGGCATACAATTTGCAGAATGCACCCCGGACAAACCGGGATTGGGAAGACAAATCCCCAGGTAGTCCCAAACCGCCCAAGCCGCGGGAATACTGACTGACGGGAATCTGCTCACAAAATTTGTCATTTGCCTCACGATTGGTCAAATACGGATATTGGTTCAGGCTGAACATCTGTTCCGGAAAAGGGGGATTGTTGGTCAGCACCCCAACCGGATTGGAGTAAACCTGAAGTCCATCCTTGGTGGTTTCTACGGTGATCACTTCTTTTTTATCTGCAATCATCCAATGAAGCGGCGTCAATGGTAATTCCTCAGAAAAAGAAATCTTAACCACATTAACATCCTTAAGTTCCGTTTTTACCTCTTCTACAGTGGCACAGTTACCTAACAACCACACCATCAATTCGTAAGGTGCAAGGTTCTTTTTTCCTTCTACCATCGGATGATACACGGCGTTATCTGGGAAATTCAACCCCGCCATACTCAATCCTTTTTCGTTGGTCGCATCGTAATACAGTGGGTATCCTCCGCTGATATGTGCCATTCCAATCATGGCATAATGGGAGTGTACCCTTTCCATCTTCTTAAAAATAAAGGGAAAGTTTCTGGGTGTAACGGTGACACTTTCCCCATAGGAACATTCATAGTCTAAATTTCTTCCAAAATAATGAGATTCACTTTGATATGTGACTGCTGTACAGATACCAATCACCCTTTCCTTTTTAGGGTTAGTTTGTATCCGACAGGACAGAATTATCCCACAAACGCCCGGATTTCTTCCAAACGGCGAAGTGCCAGATCCCTTCCCATATCATACACACGCTGTAATGTTTCTGGATTTTTTTCAATTCGTTTGATAGGGAGCGGACATTCCGGTTGCAAAACCAGAAGGTTCGGGTCGTTCTCTCGACCGGCAATGGCATCCAGGGTGCTGTTATAGTCCAAATGCCGACGCTCCATCCTTGCAATCATGTTGGGATACTTCCGCATTTTCCATTTGGCCAACGGCATTGCTTTGTTGGCCGTTTTGCGGTACTCTTTGGGTTGCGTCAAAATCACAATGTTCTTTTCATATCCAATACTTTCAAAATATGTAAGGGGAATGGAATCTGCAATGCCTCCATCCATCAGTTCATATCCGTCTACCGATACCACACGGGAAACCAAAGGAAGCGATGCCGATGCCCGAAACCATTCCATGGTCGTATAATCCGCGGTTTCACATTGATGATAGACCGGTTTTCCGGTCCTGACATCAGTGCAAACTAAGTAGAATTCCATCGGATTTTCTGTAAAGGCTTGGTTATCAAAAATATCCAGTTCTTCCGGCAAACGGTGATAACAAAAGTCTGCGCCATACAAATCACCGGTGGTAATCAGAGAATATAGGCTGCAATACCGCTTATCTTTGGCATATTTCAAATTGTATCGCAAGGTGCGTCCTTTTTGTCCCGATTTATAACTGCAACCGAATGCCGCTCCCGCAGAAACACCAATCAAGCCGTCTACATAGATACCTTCTTCCATCATCACATCCAGAATCCCGGCAGTAAACAACCCCCGCATTGCACCGCCTTCTAATACCAATCCAGTTTTCATACAATCAAGTCCTTTCGTTGTTATTTTATCATTCTTTTGGAAAGGTGTCAATGGAAATACTTGACCTTAAGCAGGAAATATGCTATAATAAATTTTCTAACACGATTTTTATAACGAGGTGATTCTCTTGTACAAAATAACGCCGGAAAACGACCATACTGCTTTGGATAACACGCTGCGTTCTTACATCAAACTGGTACATCAGCAAAATGAGAACTGCAATTCTATCCCCATTCATTATTACAGCGACTATAATGTAAAACGAGGTTTGAGAAATGCAGACGGAACTGGTGTCCTTGCAGGACTTACCACCATTGGTGAAGTACACGGCTATGTCCTTGATGAGGGTAACAAGGCTCCTGTTGAGGGTAAACTCCGGTATCGTGGCATCGACGTACAGGATATTGTAGCAAACTGCCAAAAGGAACATCGTTTTGGCTTTGAGGAAACGATTTTTCTTCTGACCTTCGGCTTTCTGCCTGACCGTGACACATTGGAGCGGTTTACCAAAACTCTGGCATCCCGTCGGGATCTTCCGTCAGGCTTTACCGAGGATATGATTTTTAAAGCACCCAGTAACAACATTATGAACAAACTGGCAAGGTCTGTACTGGCTCTGTATTCCTATGATGATAACCCTGACGGCACTACCGTAACCAATCTGCTTCGGCAAAGTCTGGACCTGATTGCACGGTTTCCTGTTCTGGTGGCGGATGCGTTCAGTTGTAAACGCCATTACTACGACGGGGAAAGTCTGGTGCTTCACAATCCCAACCCTGATCTTTCCGTTGCAGAAAATTTCTTATACATGATTCGTCCCGACAACCAGTATACACCGCTTGAAGCTGAGATTCTTGACCTCTCCCTGATTCTTCAGGCAGAGCATGGCGGTGGTAACAACTCCGCATTTGCAGTCCGTGTCCTTTCTTCTACCGGAACCGATACATATTCTGCCATCGCTGCAGCCGTTGGTTCCTTAAAAGGACCCAAACACGGCGGTGCAAACGCAAAGATGCTTGCCCAGATGGAAGAGATTAAGGCCAATGTGAAAAACTGGGAAGACGAAAATGAAGTTCTGGAATATTTAAAGAAGATTCTTCGCAAAGAAGCCGGAGACGGTAAAGGCTTGATTTATGGTATGGGTCACGCCGTTTACACCATTTCCGATCCCAGAACCATTATTTTGAAAGAAAAGGCAAAGGAACTTTCCGAGGTAACCGGGCATCAGGCTGAATTTAATCTTCATGATCTGGTACAACGTCTTGCCCCCCGTGCATTCAAAGAAGAAAAAGGATTGGACAAGGACATCTGTGCCAATGTGGATTTCTATTCCGGTTTTGTGTATCAGATGATGGGTCTTCCGCAGGATTTGTATACTCCGCTTTTTGCTATGTCCCGTATTGTAGGATGGTGTGCACACCGTATTGAAGAGGTTATGACCAGTAGCCGGATTCTCCGTCCCGCATACAAGACGGTTACCAAGCGTCTTCCTTATACTCCGATGGACGACCGGGAACCTCTGGCATTCGACGATACTGACAACAATTTATTTTAGCACTACAAAAAAGTCATCCGCTCATTTTTGAGCGGATGACTTTTTTATTCTAATTCCGATGTACAATGGGGACAACGGCTTGCTTTGATGGCAATCTCACTCTGGCAGTAGGGACAGGTTTTTGTAGTAGGTTCTTCTACCACCTCTTCCTGTTTCTTTTTCTTTGCCACGGTGTTAATCAGTTTCACCATTACAAAGATGACAAACGCCATGACGATAAAGTCAATGATTGCAGTTAAAAACGCACCGTATTTGACTTCTGCCTCACCGATTTTGAACATCAAATCTCCCAATGCTTTGGTGCCGAACAATCCCAAAAGAGGTGTCAGCATATCACCAACCAGAGAAGATACAATTTTCTGGAATGCACCGCCGATGATAACGCCGACAGCCAGATCCAGCACATTACCGCGCATCGCAAAGGCTTTGAATTCCTCAAAAAACTTTTTCATTTATTTTCCTCCTTATGTAAATTTTATCTTTGTACTACAAAAAACAGTCGTTGAGAATCCTGTCTGGGTTCTTCAAAAGAAAGTCCGTCATAGACACCAAGACAAGTAAGACCCGCTTCCTCTATCATAGAAAGCAACTGTTCTTTGGTATACACCCGCTCCTGCTGATATTCCTCCTGACGGCTATAACTGCCATCAACATTCTTCATAAAAAATGTCAAATCAAAATAGCAGATATCTTCTTCCAGACTGTTTTCCCAAACACAGAAGGCATCCTCATCATCATAGACAAATGTATTGCCGTCTAATACTTCCTGAAACTTGTACGGCGTATTCACATCAAAAATCAAGATTCCGCCGGGGTTTAGGTAATAATGAAGCAGTTTCAGCATTGAAACCACATCGCCGTCATCCAGCAGATAATTCACGCCGTCAAGGGCACAAACCATAGCATCCACAGTGCCATAAAGTTCAAATTCCGTCATATCCTGATGGAGAAACAAAATGTCTTTCCCTGCATGAAGCGCCTTTTCTCGTGCAAGTCCAAGCATTTCCTCCGAGGCATCCAGACCAATCATCTCATAACCACGATTCGCCATAGGGATAGTTACATTTCCTGTTCCGCATCCCAAATCCAAAACCAAATGGGGGGTTAAGCCAATCCGACGGAACACGGCTTCATAGTAATCCACAAACGCCTCGTAATCCACATCCTGAAATCTGTCATAGCATTTTGCCAGAATGTCATACATGGAAAACCCCTCCTACAGTTTTTCAATGGGTGCATACGCAGCCAATAATTTTTTCTCCCCGACTTCCGGAAACTCAATACGCAAAAGCACATCTTTTCCCATACTCTGGGCAGAAATGACCGTACCAATACCAAACTTCCGATGGTTGACCTTATCACCGGACGCATAATCCGGCAAATCACCTACCAAAACCTCCGGTTTATTCTGTCCCTCTAAAAGTGCACTTCTGCCAAAGCCTGCCGCCTTGCCGGATGGAATCTCTCCAAAAGATACCGTCTTGGGTCGTTCCTCGTAAATGTTCAGCAGTTCCTGAGGGATTTCTTCCAAAAATCGTGACGGAGGGTTATATTTGGTGGCACCAAACAAAGTTCTGCTTTTCGCCCGTGACAGATACAACCGCTCTTTCGCACGGGTAATACCCACATAACAAAGGCGGCGTTCTTCTTCAATTTCCTCTTCATCGCCAAAGGAACGCATACCGGGGAAAACCCCCTCTTCCATTCCCAGCAAAAAGACATTGGGAAATTCCAGTCCCTTAGCACTATGCAATGTCATCAAGGTAACCGTTTCCTGTGCTTCATCATAGTTGTCAATATCGGATATCAGGGAAATATCTTCCAGAATATCCCCCAAGGTAACCTCAGCATTTTTGGCAACCGCCTCCTGAATCATGGAAATAAACTCATCCAAGTTCTCAAGGCGTGTCTGGTTTTCCACCGTCTTTTCTTTATTCAATGCAGCAATCATACCGCTTTTTTCCATAACCGTTTTCACAAACAGTTCTAATCCCATGCCCTCATCCAGTTCTCTGCGCAGTCCCTGAATCAGACCGGCAAAACCTTTCATTTTTTCTGCCGTTGCACCGGAAAATTCCGGATAACTGTCTGCTTTTCTACTAATTTCATACAGTGTGACCCCGTCTCTACCGGCAACTTCCTGTGCTTTGGAAACAGTGGTTGCACCGATGCCCCGTTTTGGTTCATTTACCACACGAAGAAATGCCACATCATCGCCTGCATTTTGAATCAAACGCAGATAAGAGGTCAAGTCCTTGATTTCTTTTCTGTCGTAGAATCGAAGACCGCCCAGAACCTTATAGGGAATTGCCGATTTTAAGAGGGCATCCTCCACGATACGGGACATGGCATTCATACGATACAAAATCACGCTGTCATTGAGATTCCCGTCCAGATTTCGGATGCTGTCTGCGATATGGTACGCCTCCCGATGTTCATCAAGGGCAGTATACAATTCAATGGCGTCACCTTTCCCTTGTGCCGTCCAGAGTTCCTTTCCTTTTCTACCTGCATTATGCCGGATTACCGCATTGGCGGCATCCAGAATGGTCTGGGTAGAACGATAATTTTCCTCCAATTTAATGACGGTACAATCAGGGAACTCCTTTTCAAAGCCAAGAATATTCCGGATATCCGCACCGCGAAATTTATAAATACTCTGGTCATCATCGCCCACTACGCAAAGGTTTCGGTGTCCCTCTGCCAAGAGGCTTACCAGCCGGTATTGGGCATGGTTGGTGTCCTGATACTCATCCACCAGTATATACCGGAACCGATTCCGGTAATACTGGAGCACATCCGGACATTCTTCCAAAAGCCGAACGGTATTTCCTATCAGGTCATCAAAATCCATGGCATTGTTCTTTTTTAATTTCTTTTGATACGCTTCATACAGCCGTGCTATGGTTGAAAGATAAAAATCTCCCCCTACCTGAGACGCATATTCCGTCGGGTCAAGAAGTTTATCTTTTGCCTGACTGATAATAGACAGCACTGCCCGGGGCGGATATTTTTTATCATCAATATTCAATTCCTTGATACATTCTTTCATCAGAGTTTGCTGGTCTGCCGTATCATAGATGGTAAAACTCTTGTCATATCCGATTTTATCCGCATCCCGTCGCAACATCTTGACACAAGATGAATGAAATGTTCCGGCAGCAATATCTCCGCCGGATTCCCCCAGTTTTTGTATCAGTCTTTGTTTCAGTTCCCCCGCCGCCTTATTGGTAAAGGTAATGGCAAGAATCTGCCACGGCGATGGGGTCTCCCCCACAAGATAGTCAAACAAATGCGGGGGAAGTTCATCAATTTCTCCATCTGCATACCAAGAGAGAATCTCTGTCTCTTCCGGCGTAATGCCGGCTGGTTCTCCCCGATAAGCGCCAAACTGCATCAAATGCGCAATCTTATGTACAATAACGGTGGTCTTTCCGCTCCCCGCTCCTGCAAGTACCAAAAGAGGGCCGTCCGTCTTAAGGACAGCCTCTTTTTGCCGTTGATTCAGTTTTGAATACTCTTTTGCAAGAATCTTATTTCTTAATTCCTGAAAACTCATAATCGCTCCTCTGTATGGTGGCACCGCCCAGCACCAAGTCTCCATCAGGCTGATAGAATGCCACAGCCTGTCCCGGCGTAATGGCACGCTGAGGCGTATCAAACTCCACCTTAACGCCGTCCCCCCACGGAATCACCGTTCCTTTTGCGGGTTTGGCGCTGTATCGCACCTTGATATCAGCACGAATAGGTTCTGTCAAATGTTCAAAGGGAATGAAGTTAAGAGCATCTGCATACAGTTTTTTTGCAAATTCTTCTCCTTTTTCGCCCAGAATCACTTGATTCTGTTCCGGTTCAATTCCCAGTACAAACATAGGTTTGCCAAAGGCAATTCCCAGGCCTTTTCTCTGTCCCACGGTATAATTGACAATCCCCTGATGTTCACCCAATACGTTGCCGCTTTTATCCACAAACAATCCCTTGGGAGGGAGCGTCCCCAACCGCTTTGCCAAAAATGCCGCATAATCCTTATCGGGGATAAAACAGATTTCCATACTATCCGGCTTATTGGCCGTGGGAATACCAAGCTCCTCCGCTTTTGCGCGAACTGCTGTTTTATCTGAAAATCCACCCAAAGGCATCAGCACATGTGCCAACTGCTCCTGAGTCAGGTTATAAAGCACATAAGTCTGGTCTTTTTCTGCCGCCGCACCTCGATGCAAAAGATATCTTCCCGTCTCCGAGTCCTCAGATATCTTCGCATAGTGTCCGGTGGCAATCTTATCTGCACCCAGATCCTTTGCCGCCTGCAACATGGCATCAAATTTCAAATGCCGGTTGCATGCAATACACGGATTGGGGGTTCTGCCATTTACATATTCCTGCGAAAAATAATCCACCACATAGTGGGAAAATTCCTCTCGAAAGTCCAGAACATAATGGGGAATACCCAAGAAATCCGCAACCCGTTTTGCATCCTCTGCGGCAGAAGAAAGGTGGCTTCCTTCCCCGTCCCAGAGATGCATGGTAATGCCAATCACTTCATATCCCTGCTCTTTCAGTACAGCCGCCGCAACGCTACTGTCTACACCGCCGGACAATCCAATGACTACCCGTTTCATGGGTTACTCTTCCTCGTGGTCGTGGTGATGATGGCAGGAACTGCAACATCCACTGCATTTTAATCCTGCCGGCGGAGTCAGCCCCTTGCGCTCATAATAATTGAAGATCGCAGACTGAACTGCCTCTTCTGCCAGAACAGAGCAATGCAGTTTCACAGGGGGAAGACCATCCAAGGCTTCCACAACTGCTTTATTGGTCATCTGTAATGCTTCATCCACACTTTTGCCTTTAACCAGTTCTGTTGCCATAGAACTGGTTGCAATTGCAGCACCGCAACCAAATGTTTTGAACTTTACATCTTCAATGATGTTGGTTTCTTCGTTGATTTTCATGTAGATTTTCATGATATCACCGCATTGGGGATTTCCTACCTCGCCAACAGCGTTGGCATCTTCAATTTCTCCCACATTTCTGGGATTGCTGAAATGGTCCATTACTTTTTCACTATACATATCGATTCACTCCTTACTTATTTTCTTTCAAAAATGTTTCATAGAGGGGAGACATTGCTCTCAGCCGCGCAACAATCTCGCTGACTGCAGCAACAATGGCATCTACATCCTCTATGGTGTTCTCCATATCAAAACTGCACCGCAAAGAACCATGTGCCTCTTCATGTTTTCTGCCGATAGCAAGCAAAACGTGAGAAGGGTCCAGAGAACCCGAGGTGCAGGCACTTCCGCTGGATGCGGAAATTCCTTTCATATCAAGGAACAATAACAAGCCTTCTCCCTCAATAAAGGAGAATGAAATATTGGCATTTCCCGGAAGACGTTCTTCCGGATGTCCGTTAAGCTGAGCGTAGGGAACCTGTTCCAGAATTTTGCTGATATAACGGTCTCTCAACTGGGTCAGGTACGCCGCTTTTTTAGGAATATCTGCTGTTGCAAGTTCAATGGCTTTTCCAAGACCTACAATGCCGGGTACGTTTTCGGTGCCGGCACGGCGACCTCTCTCCTGGGCGCCGCCGGTAATAAATGAGTTCAATTTTACGCCCTTACGGACATAGAGAGCACCGCTACCCTTAGGACCGTGAAATTTGTGTCCGGTCAGGGAAAGCAGGTCAATATTCATAGTTTTTACATCAATAGGCACCATACCGATTGCCTGAACAGCATCCGTATGGAACAAAACGCCCGCCTCCTTGGCAACGGCACCAATTTGAGAAATCGGCATCAATGTTCCAATTTCATTGTTGGCAAACATAACGGTAATCAACACCGTGGTATCTTTGATTGCCGCCTTAACATCCTCAGCTGAAACCCTGCCATAAGCATCCACCGGAAGATACGTCACCTCAAAGCCTTCTTTTTCCAGACTCTGACAAGTGTGCAGAACCGCATGATGTTCCACAGCGGTTGTAATGATATGATTACCCTTTTCTTTCAGACTTCTTGCAACCGAACGGATTGCCCAGTTGTCCGCCTCACTTCCGGAGCCGGTAAAATAAATTTCATTGGGTTCTGCACCGATGGCAGTTGCCACCTGTGCTCTTGCTGTCTCCACCGCAGTTTTTGCTTCACGCCCCTCTGCATAAATGCTGGACGGGTTGCCGTAAGTACCTCCAAGATACGGGAGCATTGCCTCCAACACCTGAGGATTCACCTTGGTGGTTGCTGCGTTGTCTACGTAAATACGTTGATTCATTGTAGTCCTACCTTTCTTTTACAGAGTGCAATCTATGAAAAGTAGATGTTCTGTAAGAATTATGATTTATATTTTTGTGATTCTGCCACCGCAAGTTTATCACACCGTTCATTTTCCGGGTGCCCGGCATGGCCTTTGATCCTCGTCGCAAGCATCGTTTTCTGCTTCGCATTGCTTCTCAACGCTTCGCTTTTTCACTCGCTTGCTCCTCTTTCCCAAAAATCTTCCGATTTTTGGGAGCCCTTTTTCCTTGTCTGGGTTAACCTTTATATTTTTGTGATTCTGCCACGGCGAGTTTATCGCACCGCTCATTTTCCGGGTGCCCGGCATGGCCCTTCACCCAGACAAGGGTGACTTCATGGCGTTCCAGAAGATCCAGAATCTGTTCCCACAAATCAGGGTTAAGAGCCTTTTCTTTGGCTGTCCGCATCCAGCCTTTGGCTTTCCATTTTTCAGCCCACCTTTGCTGGATGGCATCCACAAAATATTTGGAATCACTGTAAAGAGTGACCTTGCATGGCTCGGTCAATGCCTTGAGTCCTGCAATGACCGCGGTCAGTTCCATCCGGTTATTGGTGGTATTCGATTCACCGCCGGAAAGTTCCCGTTCAAACTGCTTGTACCGCAGTATGGTGCCCCAGCCGCCGGGTCCGGGATTTCCGCTGCATGCACCGTCTGTAAACATTTCGACATGCTTTTTTTCTGCCATACCCGGTCTCCTCTCTGCAAAAATTCACCTTGTAGTATACCACACTACTTTTAAAAAATCCATAGTTTTCTTCAAAATATTCCATTTATTTTCTGTTTTTCCAGCGGTTAATGACCCCCATAATCACAGGAATCAAAATCAACTGTATTATGATGCCCGGAAAGGCATCCAGAAACCCTCCTACGAGAAATGCTTGAAAGGAAAAGGCTTTTCCGCCCAGTCCCAGAACCAGTGTTTTTACAATCCCCCAAACAATCCGTCCGGAAAGCATCGCTGTCACCAAACAGAGATACAGTTTTCCCGTATTGGGTTCCTTGAGCCTTCCATATGTACCCCCAATCACCAATCCGTAAGTTGCAAGTTCACATGCCATCCAGATTCCGCTGGGATACAGAGGCGGCATAGAAAAAACTGCTCCCCGCAAAATCGGAAGGATTAACCCCACCCCCATACCATACCATGGGCCACATAGCAATCCACAGAGCATGACCGGAAGATGCATGGGCAATAAACTATCCCCAATTTCCTTGACTTGTGCAGTAAAAAACGGCAATACCATACCAAGGGCAAGGAACATTGCCGATAAGGTTAACTTTTTGTTTCGTCTCATCCTTCATCCCTCATTTCTTTTGCTGTTTTATTCTACCACAGTCCATCAAAAATGTAAATGCCGGATTTTTCTGCAGAATTGGCATGATTTTATAAAACTAAACTTTAGTTTGGCACAGAATTATATTTTTTTCTGTTGAAATTCTTTTATAATGTAAGATAAGAAAAAAGAAAGCGAGTGTGCGATATGTATACAGGTATTGATATTGGCGGAACCAAGTGTGCAGTTCTTACGGCTGACCAGAACGGTACCATCCTTGAGAAAATCAAATTCCCCACCACAACTGTAAACGAGACCATTGCAAATATCATAGACGGCGTAAGAAAACTTGGATGTTCTGACGCCATCGGGATCAGTTGCGGAGGACCTTTGGATTCCAAAAAAGGAATCATTCTTTCCCCGCCCAATCTTCCCGGTTGGGATGAGATTCCCATTGTTCAAATATTGGAGGATGAGTTTCAGGTTCCCGTTGCCATCCAGAACGACGCCAATGCGTGCGCCCTTGCTGAATGGAAGTTCGGTGCCGGCAGAGGTTGTGAAAACATGGTATTCCTCACCTTTGGCACCGGTCTGGGTGCAGGACTGATCCTGAACGGACAGCTCTACAGCGGTACCAATGATATGGCAGGTGAAGCGGGTCACATCCGCTTAACCGAATTTGGTCCGGTAGGATACGGCAAAGCAGGTTCCTTTGAAGGATATTGTTCCGGAGGCGGAATTGCAAAAATTGCTCAAACCATCGCCACCGAATATCTTCAAATGGGAAAGACCGTTGATTTTTGCAACGCTTTTGACGAACTCCCCTCTATTTCTGCAAAGGATGTAGCGGAATCTGCTCTGAAAGGTGATCCCGCCGCCATTCGGGTTTACGATATCTGTGCAGAAAAATTAGGTGCCGGACTTTCGGTGCTGATTGATATTCTCAATCCGGAACGGATTGTACTGGGAAGTATTTTTCAACGAAGCGAGCATTTACTTCGCAAAAAAATGCAGGAAGTCATTGACCGGGAAACCCTTTCTTTTTCCAATCAGGTTTGTCAGGTCGTTCCTGCAGAACTAGGTGATTCTATCGGCGACGTAGCCGCAATCTCGGTAGCCATGTTGGCTGAACAAAAAGGAGGATTACAATGATTGATTTGTACGGACACTTTCCTGAACTGAAAGTTTGTGAGGAGAGTATCGAAAAAGCATACCAAATGTTGAAGGAGACCTATCTGTCTGGGGGTAAAATTCTCCTTTGCGGAAACGGAGGCAGTTGCTCCGACTGCGAACATATCGTAGGGGAATTGATGAAGGGGTTTCTCTCTCTTAGAAAACCGAATGATGACACCAAGGCATTATTTGAAGAAAAATTTCCTGAAGACAGTCAGTATTTCGCCGAACATCTGCAACGCGGAATTCCCGCTGTTTCTCTCGCGGCTCACGCAGGGGTTATGACCGCCTATGTAAACGATGTGACTGCTGATATGGTCTACGGACAACTGGTTTACGCCCTTGGAAAAGAAAACGATTTGGTCTGGGGTATCTCTACCTCCGGCAACTCCAAAAACGTGGTAAATGCCGTAAAAATTGCATCTGCACTAGGATTGAAAACCCTGGGGTTAACAGGGGAGAAAGAAAGTGCCATGTCCCGTGTCTGCGATATCACCATACAGGCACCCCATATAGACACCTACCGGATTCAGGAATATCATCTTCCCATTTACCATTATCTTTGTGCTAAACTGGAACAAGAACTGTTCGGATAACCGCAAGTAAAAAGGCTCCCCGCAGGGATCCTTTTTTATTTTGAAGATTCAATTTTATCAATCAACTTTCTTCCAACTTTGACTGCAAGATTCAGCGCGTCTTGTTTCAAATCTTCGTCAAAACCGTTCCAGAACCGGCCTGCCTCATAGTTAAAGGCACCTTGATAATCAATCTCTCTAAGAGCATTACAAATTTCATTCCAGTTCAGATTTCCCTGTCCGGGAAGGGTATGCAAATCGCAGATATAGTCCACATCCTGAACGTGCAAAGTCTGCAATAATTTGTTATCCATCTGGCGGATAAAATCCTGAGGTTCCACATGGGCAAGTGCCAGATGTCCCAAATCGGCACAAACAACAAAAACATCAGAATCCAAACTCTTGATAAAATCTTTCATCATCTGGGGGTCGGATAAAACACCGGCTGTAGTTCTGGATTTATAATCCCAATGAATCAATGTTTCGACCGCAATTTTGATACCGGCTTTTCTGGCATGAGGTTCCAAGGATTTATAGTATTTTCTACTCATTTCCAGATACGCATCATCTACGGTAAAATTCTCCCAAAACACAAGGGGACTGTGTACCACAATATACGGGGACTCTAAAATCCCTGCATATTCAATGGCACGGATAATGTACGGGAAAAATTCTTCTTCTTTTTCAATTGTCCAATCAAAGGGGGCGTGTGCCTGCAGACATTTCAATCCGTACTTATCCAAAAGTGCTTTGGATTGATGTGCCTTTGCTATGTAATCGCCTTTCAGCCAATCCTCTTTCTCACAAAAGGTATAATCTACCCCATCGAATCCGGCTTCTTTCATCATGGCAAGACCTTTTTCCTCGCCAAAAACTTTTCTTAACTCATACGTTGTTGCAGAAAGTTTCATTTTTCATTCCCTCTTCTATCCAAAAGATATTTGCTATTGTGCATCCATTGTAGCATAAGATGCAAATTTTTGCAATAAATTCTTAGCAACATCTTTCCTGTAGATTCATTAGAATCTACGCTTGCTTGTTTTTCCTTTTATGCCGGTATTTCGTCAATGTGTGGACATGCTATTTTATTTGTAAATACTTTTCAAATTTTCCGGAAAGGTTCTTTGCAACTGCTGCCATCATGTCAACACCTGCCGGATAAAGTTCTTTTGGCAGCATCTTCAGGAAATTACCCGTTTCATAGGCAGCAACACCATCAAACTGAATTTCCGCCAATGCTTCCATAATCTTATCCCAATCTGCCATCCCGCCAAAATAGGGCAGGGTATGCATATCACGTACACCATTGTTATCGTGTATATGCAGTGCCTTTAATTTTTCTCCACCAATCATCCGAATAAACCGCTCCGGATTTTGTCCCGTAATCATGGCATGACCAATATCCAAGCAACCAACAAAGCTGTCACTGTTTAAGTCATTCAAATACCTTAGCATCTCTTCCGGTGTTGAACAAATAGATCCGACCGCTCTATAACAACCAAAGAAGCTATGCACATCAGAAAAATCCTGAATCTGCGGCAGATTTTCAATTCCGATTTGTAAGCCGTATTCCTCCGCGTAGTGCTCTAAGCGGTTATAAAACTCCATATTCATCTCATACAACTGTTCCGGTCCATTCTCGGATTCATAGCGGATATGGTCCATACCATGAACCACAATGATTTCTGCGCCCAGATAGGAGGAATTTTCTATTCCACGCACAATATTCTGAAAAAACTGCTCGTTCTCCGCCTCATCTTTGCTTCCCGCCGGGAAAGGAGCATGGGTTACAGGAAAAGAAACTCCTCTATCCTGAGCATACTTTTTCAAGGAGGTAAAATAGTTCTTTCGTTTAGACACACTCATTTCTCCATTGTAAGTACACTTATCCATAAACTCAAAGTTAATGGTCTCAAATCCGGCAGCTGCATAAATATCAATGGTCTCTTCTATCGAATACACACCGTAAAAACAGTTAATATCTGCCGCAAATTTCATATCTATTCTTCCTTTCTATAGCCTTTACAGCGTATCTCCACAATTTATATTTATTGAATGACAAATGTCTTTTCTTCTTTTTCGGTAAGAGGATTTAGCTCTTCATCAAATATGAATCTGCTTACCTGATAGCTGCCGCTCTCTGTAAGTGCTCTTTCTATGGTTGTTTTACATTCAGATTCAGATACATCTACATACTCTATTTTTACATCAATCAAAGCATTATCCTTGTAAAGAGCAAGAATCAGCATGGCCTTATCCAGTTTTTCCGTTGGAATGACAGAAGCTGTTGCAGTCAGAGCATTGCCGCTCAAAGCAATCTCCAGAGCATCCTTTACGCAATCCGTTCTCAGCAATACAGGTTGGTACGGGCTTAAGGTAATACTACCCTCATATTCCGTCAAGGTACGCAAATCCGTAAAGGCGGGAACTCTTTCTCCATCAATTTCCAGATAGGCTGTAATACCGTCCTCCGGATTATAGTTGGTAATGTTCACAAGATACTCCAGACCGTAAGTTGTATAGCTCCATTCACAGTCATTGATATCATTGCCGTGTGCGTCTACCAACCGGACATTTTTTTCAGTTGCCTCAATCACTTCTGCTTTTAAGGTATCTGCGTGTTCCTTTATTCCCAATATGGTTGATGTGCCCTTAATCTTTTTTACTGTCTGTATGTCATGCTTACTTCCATCAGTATCAAAGACAAGCAAGTCTTCCTTTGCAATCTCGCCGGAATAAATCATTACCAGTCTGCCGCCTTGGGTAACAAATTTACTGATTTCCTCCAACATCTCATTGGAAATAACTCTGGCATCAGTCATAACAAGCAGTTGGTATTGTCCGTCATTCAATTTTTGCGGATTGGATTCTGCAATGAAATCAACCGTTTCACCATGTTTTACTACAGTTTCATAAACTTTTCCCAAATTGATAGGATAATTTGTCAAAGCATCCCGATTCTCTCTGGAATAATACATAGCAATCTTAGATTTTTTACTCTGTAATGCACCAATCTCTGCAGCAAGACGATTCAAATCATAATTCATTTCACCGATTACCGTCATGCACTCCGGACGATTTACTAACAAGGTGTTTGAAAAATCTCTCCAGACTCCATCCTTTAGCAACCACGGAATCGTCTGGTAAACATTATGCATGGCACCATGCCAAAGTACCGTCTCCACCCAGTCAGGAAGTATTGGATCCAACTCTCTCAGATTTCCATCCCGCAGAATATGGGTCTCCAAATCTGCAATAGGTGCATTTTTTATGGAGGTTAGATAATCCAGCCACATTCCTCGGAGCATAAGAGAATATTTTTCATCATCCCAATATGTCAGCGTGTCACAACCGTTGATTTCAAAAAATTCTGCCCAGTTCTCATAATCATTGGCATTCTTTTGATTGGCAGAGATATAATTGTTGCTTTGCAGGGTTTTTACCACCGTCTCGATATGCGGTGCTTTTTCTTTTAAGTATGCCGTCTGCCACTCAAAGGTCTGTGTCAGCAAGCTATCATTAAACTCTCGATAATCCTGATATATCCGTGTCAGAGAAGCCGTTTCCGGCATTTGGATTTGTTCAAATCCTGTATAGCTTGTGCCATAGGCCGTGTTAAGGGATGCAATGGTTCCATACCGCTGCTTCAAAAACGCTTGCCACCTTGGCAAATAGTAGGGGCTTTCCGATGCCGTGAAAGACGGCTCATTGGCAAGCATGAACATAGATAGCGCCTTGCAATCACTTAAGTTTTCTACGGCAGCATCATACATCGCCCGAAGCAATTCATTATAAATCTCATCGGTGGGATTGTAGGGTACAAATGCATTATGATTATACCCTGTATCCAAAATGCCCGGTGAAACCGTTTTGATAAGTGCCGGTGCATAATGCGGTATCAAGGAAACGCAGAATCCAATATTGTGCTCCTCTGCTTCCTTCAACCAGCCCCTGACCGTTTCAATCCAGCCGGTATCAACCGTAAAACAAAAATCTCCATATTGGCTCCGGATAATTTCCCCTCGTTCAAAATCACCGTTGACAACAAGGTTTTCATCAGTTCCTACCTCTTTGACAAAAAGATTATCTACATAGATACCATTGGCTGCACCTGTCGTAAAAATAGAAACTGCCATTTCTTGATCTGCATTGGCAGTATAGGTTCCTCTGATAGTCTGCCAGGTGTTAGAAGCTGAAAAGCTTACGGTTTGCGTTCCCAACTGGATGAAGCCTGCTCCATCTGCAAGAATGCTTGCTCCGTACTCATAGGTATGGTTGGTCTTGAGTTGCACATCCGCAGCAATACCGGTTACGGCTCCCTCTGTGGCAATTTTTACCGCTCCTTTGCCCTCGGCTACAACAGTATCCTCGCTGCAAACCAACGACTGTGCTTCATCATCACTAAGTCCGCGGAAACCATAAGGCACAATGAAGACCGTTCCCGGATTTTCTCTATTGGGTCCCAGGGAAATCTCTAAAGAAAGATGATTAATTCCCAGCTTTTTCAGTGCATCAAAATCAATATCTTCCTTCTCGAATAACTGATACCCCGTTAAAAAGGTAGGTTTTTTCCCGTCTTGGGTTTGGGTATATAAGACGCCATTCTCTGCAACAATATCCCCGATTTCATAGGGCGTTACGGTTCTCTGGGTTCGGGTTTGGTTCAGATATCCCTGCGCATTGGCATCTGCCTCATCCAGAATCCGGAACACTTCCTCTGCCTGATGGTTGTAAAGAGCACTATCCCCGTCAAGATATGTCTGATTGATAAAGGGGAGGGTATATTCCGCAACGCCTACCGCCAGTTCCTCATACCCACAATCTGAAAGTCCGGCATTTTTACATTCCTCGATTAGTTGATTCACTCGGTCTATGTTCTGCAAAAGCACGTAATAAATATCTTTATAAAAGGAATTGTCAATCTTGCAATTTGCAGATGTACCATCTTCAACAGTAACAAAAACCGTGTAGTCCTGCTCCGGATTTAAATCCTGCCACGTCACCTGGAAGGAAAACACTCCTCCCATACCGGTAGTCCCCTGATGGAAAAAGACGGGACTTCCGCTACTGTTCTTTATTTCACAAGCGACATTTTTATAGGCGGCATAAGAATCAAGCTGCCCCTCAATGGTGGCCAAGTAAGTATCTTCCCGCAATTCTATTGCCGCCTTGGTAAATACAATCGGTTCAGCCATGGCAGATTCCCCTGCCGCATAAGCGACAGGGGGCACTACGGTAAGAATCAATGTAATACAAAGTATCCATGCTGTAAGTATTTTTTTATCTGCCATGATTTATCTCTCCTAAAAATTTTTAAAACTGGATGGGTGTTGCCTCGATATAAGGTTTCATGGTTGTTACACCGTCCCACAGGAATGCTCTTACGGTATAGGTTTCCCGAGCATAATCATTGGGGAGGGTAACTGTTGCACTAAGGGATTTTTTCTCACCAAGGGCAATGGTTTCCGTCTCGCCCAAGCCAACGGTGGACATAGATACAATCGTACCGTTCTTATAAACACCCACAATCATCTGTGCAGAAAGTCCGCTTGCAAAGGTTCCGTTGGTCATATCCGCAGATACGGTCAGCGTGTTACCGTTCTTTACTGCAGAGAATGCAGAAACCTTAAAGGGACCGGGAACCGGGATCAGGGTGGTAACTGCACTGAGTGCAGAACCCTTGGTGGTTACGTCCATGGTCTTTACAACAAAATCATACGCTTTGTTATTGACAAGATTGTCAATCCGTACGGTGGTAATATTTGCAGGAACAATAGCACGTAGGTGAAGATTTCCCTCTGCATCCTTTTCATAAACCTCATAGCCGGTTGCTTTTGCAACTGTACGCCATGTGATATCTACGCCGCCGTCACGCACTGCGGTGTTGGAAATGGACGGAGCTGCCGGAACCGGATTTTCGGTATAATAGACATCGGTAAAATACTCATCGGGTCTGGTCAGTAAGTTTTCACTCGTTACATTGCCATCTGCATCACAGGCATACAATGCCACATCGTCAAGCCAGAATTCGCCTGCGCCGTTAAGCATAAGTTCAAAGTGTTTACCTGCTGCAGCACCGGACTTGTTTTGAACAACAACTGACTTTGTTGTCCATTCTCCATTTCCGGTATAGCTTATATCATACCACTGGAAGGTCGCATCACCAAATCTTGCTTGAAGTGCGCTTCCTGATTGCGGACAGCTTTTGATAGTATATTCAATCTTTGCATAAGATCCGGTTTCAATAGCCAGACCATTTTTCAGTTTATATCTGAAAAGGTATCTTGCATAACCCTCAGTTGAGCTTGCGTCAATATGGAGGGACGGACCTGCCTCTCCTGCATAGGTTTCAAAATCCAGACTGGTTTTTACACCTTGCCAATACTGAGCAGAGCCGTTAACCTGGCCGTTGGATATGGTCCAGACACCATCTTCGATAAAGGTATAGTCCGCACGGTCGGTAGCTACATGAGCATCGGTGTAAACCAAAACCTCGTTACTGGTTCCATTCTGGAAGGTGCAAACCAGTTTATAGAACACATTGGTGGATGCTGTATATGCATTGGCAAACAGATCTCTTGCATAGGTATAGGCACCTGCTACCGGTGCAGTGTTTTCCTCAATCAAAACATAAGTGGGAAGTGTATCTATATTCTCCACTCTGTATACCTCTGTTTTTACCAGAGAAGTTGTCGTAGGATTCTTCCATGCAACCTCGACACCCTTACTGTCAAGACGAGATGTTGCAATCACGTGAGTAGGCTCCATATCAGATCTTTCAGGCACAGGTGTTGCCGTCGGTTCCGGAGTTGCTGTTGGTTCCGGCGGTGCTGTTACGGATAAATCATCAAAGGAATGTAATGGATCTGTATTATCGTTTCCGTTTGCAATTTCAATTCTGGTAATATTGGAAAGATAGGTGGCAGTTATGGATGCTCTATCACAAACAACGGTTCCGTCAGCTTTGAATACCTCCATGTTGATGGTGTCTGCTGTCAGGTCAATGGCAGCATCCATTCGTACCCACTGTCCTCTGATATCCTCTAACGCGCCTCCCCAGTTGTCGTAAGTAGCATCCTCACCTTTGTTGGAACCAACTGTATTCTTGTTTCCCCAGAGTCCCCCAATAACCATTTTCTGGTCTGTAGCAGAACCGTCTGCCAAAGTTCCATAAGCATTGAGGTCTAGGGTAGTCCAACATTCACTAACCTTCATCCACACGGAAATATTCAGCTTTTCGCTTGCCGGAATGGTTCTGCTGACGCCTCCGCCACTTGTTAACTGAACAACCTGACCGCGGTCAGCATCACCGCTGTCTACCAGAGTAACTCCGGTGAAATCAGCAAGCACAGACCCATATGCGGTCATGTCAGCCACAGTTTCATAACTTTCAAAGTTATCACTAAAGGGAATAACCGGCTCAGGAGTGGGTACCGGCGTCGGTGTCGGTGCAGATGTTGCATCCGGCAAAGCGACTACAGACAAATCATCAAAGTAGTTATCTTTAATGGTTTCCTTCCATCCTTCATTGACAATCTCAATTTTGTTAATGGAAGAAAGATAGGTGGCTGTCGTAGAGGTTCTGGTACATACAGAGGTTCCGTCAGCTTTAAAAACCTCCAGGTTGATGGTATCGGCTGTCAAATCAATGGCAGCCTCCATTTTGACCCACTGTCCTCTTACATCAGTTGAAGGACCGCCATAGTTGTCAAGAGTTGCATTTTCACCATTGTTGGATCCGATTTGATTGGCAGAACCCCAGATTCCGCCAATTGCCATCTTTTGATCCGTTGCTGAACCATCTGCTGATGTTCCATAAGCGTAGAGCTGCACGGTAACTGAATTTACAGGGACTTTCATCCAAACGGAAATATTTAATTTTTCCGATTCCGGGATTGTTCTGTTGATGCCCGTGTAGCCTGCTCCCGTTTTGTCTTTTCCTAAATGAACCACCTGCCCACGCGCAGCGTCTCCGCTATCTACCAGCGTAACTCCTGTGTAATCCGACTGGTTCGGCGTTACTGCCGCGCCGTATACTTTGGTTAACGCATCAAATGTATGATAGCTTTCAAAGTCGTCCGTAAAATACTCCGGTTCAGTCTCAACAGGAGTTGTTACCAATAAATCATCAAAGCAGTTATCTTTAATAGTTTCCTTCCATCCTTCATTGACAATTTCGATCTTGTTGATGGAAGAAAGATAGGTGGCTGTTGCGGAGTTTCTGGTATAAACCACAGTTCCATCTGCTTTAGAAATTTTTATGTTCATAACATCGGCATCAAGATCAAATGATACTTCAAGCTTAACCCATCCGTCTCTTCCGTCTACTGTTGTACCGGGCCATGCACCATAACCCTCCTTATCTCCATAACCAACCGATACTGTTGCCCCAGATCCTGCAAGAGCAAAAATCCGCATTCTTTTATCTGTCGCCGTGGCATCTGTTGCCAGCGTTCCATACACATCCAAACCTAAGGAAACTGAGCCTGCCGGAACCTTCATCCACATAGAAACATCAAGCTTTTCCGATGCAGGGATTGCTCTGTTGATACCCGTGTAGCCTGCTCCCGTTTTGTCTTTTTCTAAATGAACCACCTGACCACGCGCAGCGTCTCCGCTGTCTATCAGCGAGACTCCTGTATAGTCCGACTGGTTCGGCGTTACTGCTGCGCCGTATATTGCTGTCAAGTCATCAATGGTTTCATAGCCTTCAAAATCATCATCAATAAGAATGCTATTTACCGTAACTGTTTCAGCAAAAGCCGAAATGCCTGCAAACATGGTACAAAGCATTGCAAATACGGTCAGAATACTGATAAACCTTTTGGAAATTTGGAATCTTTTTTTCATTCTAATCCCTCTTTCTTATATATTTTAATTTTAATTATTTTTTATAATATAAACATCGTACAATCTGGAATGCTGCGTACGGATAACCACATAATCCCCGATTTCAATTTGGTTAAAGCCGCAGGTTTCAATGGTGTTTCTTGTATCATTGCGATTGACGATAAAGGTTGTTCCGGAGCCATATACATCATTTCGCAAGGTTTGCTCTCCGCCGCACTCTACTGTGAAACGTTGCTTTGTGTAATCCACTCTCTTGACATACCCCGCCATCAGTTCTGTGGTATAAAACCCGTTACTGGGTATGATTTCCTTTCCCAGATCTGCCATGGAATAGCACCGTTCTATATGGGTAATCATATTGTTTTTATTGACGCTTATCTTGATACCATCACCCCGGTTCAGGGTAGGAATGGTGCAGCTTTCGCTGACGGCAAATTCTACTTCTCCGGTTGCACCGCCCGAACATGCAATTGTCTGAACCTCATTTCCTTCTGTATCCATGGTGGTATAGGTATCCAGATAGATATACAAGGTAGCGGTATCCTTAATGGTATTAAAATATGCTTCCCCCTCTTCTACTACTACCATGGGAGCAAATTTATACTCATCCAGATTGTAGGGCGTTATCGTATAGGTTTCCACATGGGCAAAATATGCATGGGTACCAATGCTAAACGCCGCTTCATTGTCGATGTCATCCGGAATAATCCAGACCAGAGTTTCTTCACTATCAAGAAACACTCTCCAGTTAAAGGAGCGGTTGGTGGTGGTATACATTCCAGTTACATCTGTCCCCTGAATCAGACGATCGGTATCACCAGAAAAAACGCCGGTTTCCAGTCTGCTGATCTGGGACTTGCTGTTCAGTTCAAATCCAATCAACTGTGGAGTCAGCCTTCCGCCGCCGCAAAGGGCAGTATACACATCCTCCGCCTTTTCGATATAGCCATTCCACGTCACTTTGTCTGCAAAGGAATATTCACGCCAAACCCCATCACTTTCAAATACTCTGATTTTTACATCCGGGGTCCAGCGTCCGTCTTTACCCATTCGGGTTGCGTAGGCATAATGCAATCGATTTTCACCTATGATTTCTGCTGCTGCAACTTTTCCGAATGTATCCAAATAGAGCAGAACCTTCTGTCCCATAATGTTCAGCCTTGCCAGTTCTTCTCCGTTGGCATTTGCCTCCAAATAAGAATCTGCAAGGGTATATTCCACACCATCTACCAATAATTTGTTGGTATCTTTTCTGGTAGACACAGTTCCCTCTACGGTTGTGTCTGAAATGTAGATCGTCCATACCGGTTCAGAGGTTGCCTTTGACTGTGCTACCGATAAAACCTGTTTGGGGGCAATGGAATCAAAGGTCAACGGCGTGCCATCCGGTGCCAGATAACGGATTTTGGCGTCGGTTTCATCCTCATTCAGTTCCAAAAGGTTAAGGGCCCCGGTATATTCAAATTCTCCGGTGACAGCCCTACCTGTGGCAGACACCGTTGCCACATACATATTGTCATAAGCAGTAATTTGAACAACATCATACTTATTATCATCATCACTATCGGTCAGCATAATACTACCATCGGTAAGAGTAAAGTCTGCCTTGGTGTAATCGGCGTAAAATTCGCCGTTGTAAATCACATGCATCGATTTAGAAAGATCGGCAATGATCTTCCGGTCTCTTTCATCAAAATACTCCAGTTGGGTGAGTGCATCGTTCACTCCCACATAATTTCCTACCGGAATCACCACGGTATCATCCGGATAGAATTTGGTCATGCAAATAAGTTCATCCTTGAAATCGGTGTTGCGAATGTATGCCTCCACAGTGGAGCCAAAGTAGCTATCCGGCACCGATTTCCCGTAGCTGTAAGTCTTTCCGCCGATGGAAACCTCGCCCTTATCCAGAGAAGAACGGCTGTAAAGCATGGTATACTCAGTTCCCTCAAATCTATCCCTTACCTCATAGATATCACGGTAGATAGAAAGCAGCGTAACCCCTTCGGTGACTACATAATCTTCAAAGGTGTCGCCAAAGACTGTCTGCTCCATCGCCGGTGTCCGCATGGTGTTATACAAGAGACGCGCCAGATCGCCTTTTGTCATAGGCATACCCAAGGTTCCCTCAACGCCGGTCAGGAGGTCGATCCGGTTTGCAACCCGGAGATAGCCCTGGGGCCATCCTCCCTGATACTCTGCCAGCTTGCTGTAGCCAAGAGCGCAGACAGCAATTTTGACCGCTTCTTCATAAAGAATAAACGCATAAGGATTAAACTCCTCAACGGAATGAATCAGGCCGTGAGCGTGTGCAATCTCTGTCGCATCGGCACTTTCGACTTTGGAATATCCGGTCTCGCCATAGAGATTGGCAACCATGTTGATAAACTCAAACCGTTGCATGGTAGATCCTAAATCAAATTCTTCATAGCCGCAAATAATATTCAGTCCGGTTAGCACATCATAATATTTTGTGTTGTCCTCTGCTGTTTCTTCTGTCGCAAACACAGCAGGGGTTATCAGCATACAGACAGTTAAAAGAACTGCAAGAATTCGACGCATATCACACACCTCCTTCTAAGTATCCATAAAGCATCTGGGCAGTTTCTGCTCTGGTAATGGTGTTTTTGGGATTAAATCGTCCCTCTGCACCGTTGATAATTCCCGCCCTGTACAAAGTGGTCACATGCTCTTTTGACCAGTCGGAAATTTCAGCATCGTCAGCAAAACCCTGATATTCTCTGACAGATGCCAGACCGCCTGCACACCGTGCAAGCATGGTTGCCGCCTCTTCACGGGAAAGGCTTCCTCCGATACCAAAAGTGTTATCCGCATAGCCGGTGACGATTCCTTTTTGATATGCCGATGCAACATAGGGATAATACCACGCCTTTGTGTCTGCATCCGCGAACTCACAAACAGCAGTCTCATCATATGCCCCGATTGCCAGTATCAGCATCTTTACAAACTCCTCACGGTTTACACTCCGTCCGGGTTCAAAGGTGCCGTATCCGGTTCCGTTGACGATTCCCTTTTCAAACAATGAAACAATTGCTTTTTCTGCCCAGGAAACACCGGAAAGGTCGCTGAAAACGCTTGTGTTTTTATTAGGCTGGGTGTTGGGTTGGGTGCTCGGTGCCGGCGTGCTTGACACAGCGAAGCCACCGCCTCCGCCTCCACCACCGCCGATGGGGCCGGGGATGGGAGTCTGGGGCTTGTTAGCATCTACTACTGTTTTGATAACCGCCGCAAGTTCAGACAGCGAATATGCTTTGTCAATATAAAGTACCTCAACCATATCCTCGGTCATTACCACCTTGGTTGCCGGAGCTGCAGATTTGTAAGACTGATAGTCGGTGTTTGCGGTTAGTCCCAGCAAGGTTTCATAGCCTTCCAGAACTGCTGCAAGTTTGGAACTGTTTGCCGTGTTGACCTCATTAAGTGCATAGGCTTTTTTATACTGTTCCTCTACTGCGGCATAATTTGCATAGGTGGTGCTTTTCATTACCTGTTTGATAAATGCAATACTCGACGCATCGGTAATCTCCGCAAAGGTTTTCCCTTGATATGAAGGGTTGTAACTGGTAACACCCTCGCCATTCCCTTGGTTCAACAAGATATATCCCAAGGCTTTTCCGTAATCTTTTGAGACAGTTTCTCTCGCAAAGGGCGGTACCGTGCAATTTTGATACATTGTCGCGATGACGGCATCCTTAACTGATGCATGGGTCGTAAAGTCTATGCCCAGACTTTTCAAGATGTTTTCATCGGTGGTAACAAGGGCATTCTTAAAGTCTGTCTCATTGACCGCCGCCTTTGCTGTTTGCAAAGCAAGAATCAACGCTGCTGTCCCTTGTTCGGTTGCAAAATAGAAATCTCTTTGCACCGTTGCCGTATCGGTAACCGATAGAGTATACCAACCGCTCATATCGGTACCGTCAGGCAGGTCATTGATTATAAAGTCCACAGAATAGGTTCCATCTTCCTTTGCCTTGGTCTCATAGACCAGTCCCACATCGGTATTACCAATAGAGGTGGCATCCTTTTTTACTGCCATCACCGAAAGCAGGCTACCTTGTGTCGCTGTACCGCCGACATGGATATTGCCATCTTCAAATGTGATTTCATGGATGGTTGCTGCAAAGCAGGTGCTTGACAGAAGTGCAATCACCAACAACAGTAATACTGTCTTTCTCATAAGTTCCCCTCCTTAATTTGCAAAGCCCGAAGTGCCATAATAACCGCTTCTGCTCTTGTGGTTGTTTCTTTTGGTCTGAAGGTTCCATTCTCGTACCCGCTTACAATTCCATTGGCGCCAGCAAGTCGAATGTCATTTTGGAATCTTCCTTCCGCCTCACTAATGTCTGCAAACTCTGTGATTTGCTTTCCTCTTACGCTAAGAGGAAGAAGTTCTGCCGCAAAATACGCCATCTCTTCTCTTAAAATGGGGCTTTCCGCATCAAATGTGCCATCAATCAAGCCTTTGCCTTTGAGATAATCAACAATGGAATCATACCAATGCTCCACATCCTCTTTTGTCTCAATCTCAATCCCTGCTCCACGCATCAGCATAGCAAGATATTCTGCCTTATTAATTGTGGTTTCCGGTTCAAAAATAGATTCGGTTTTCCCTTTCGCAATTCCCTCATTGGCAGCACGGACAATCTCTTCTTCTGCCCAATGGCCGTTAATATCTCCAAATCCTCCACTGAGGGGAATTTGTATTAATTTGGGTTCATAGGGTTCCAGTTTAATGCGATTCCCTTCATAAACATTGCGTCTCAGTTCAGTCATATTCTCAACCGGCTTGCCATCAATTTCGACTCTTATTTGTTTTGGCTCATCCCACGCCATATTCACCATGTTAATAATGTAGTTATCCTGATAGATGGTATAACTAAATTCCAGATCCTCTACCGGTTGATTGGTTTCTTCATCAATGAGTCTGACCTTATCATATCCAAGTTCATGAATATCTGCCTGCACCTTTTCCTTAATCACAAGATGGGATTCATTCTCTAAAAGAGTTTTACTTGCTTTTTTCACAGGGAGAATATCTGCTTTTGAAAGGATAAAGTCCACCTTCTCTTTGTCAAAGGGTTCATGATACGGATTTCCCATCAACGGATCATGTCCTTCGTCATTCTGGGGGTCCAGAATCAACAGTTTTCCGCCGTCCTTTACAAATTCATAAACTGCGTCAAAGGTCTCATCAGGCATGAAACTTCCCACACCTAAAACAAGATAATTATAATTCTTCAGACGTTCCGGTTGGCTGTTTACGATAAATCCCACTTTTTCTCCGCGGTAGATAGCTGCTTTGTACGCATGGAACAGTCCATTCATCTCATATTGATTATGGTTCATAGAATATTGATTGTAAAGCAGCGCAATCTTAGGTTTTTTCTCTTGTAATGCCACGATTTCATAGGCAAGTCGGTTGGCATCCATGATGGTTTGCCCCATTCTCCAGACACAATCCGGTCGATAGGGCATTTCTGTATGGATATAGCGAGAGTAGTGTTCTCTGTCCCAAACCCAAGGAATGGATGCCCCCACATAATGCATAGGATTCTGCCAGATATTGGTTTCCACCCATGCCGGAATTTTGGGGTCGTATTCAATGGCAGCACCGTCATAGAGAATATGATCCTCCATATCCATAACCGGTGCTTCCTTTACCGATGCCTGATAGTCAAACCAGAACTCGGTACGAATCAGTTCATTGACATTTTCAAGCCTGTAGGCAAGACCGTCGTTACCGTTGTAATCCAGCAACTCTGCCCATGCTTCATAATCATTACTGGTATCGGCACCACGCACCATCTCATCCAAAGCAAAATGCAGAGTTTTAATGGTAATTTTGGCGTCCGGAATATGTTTTCTTATGATGGCAACCATTCGTTTCCAATAATCAAGCAGAATTCTGTTATTGAAATCTGTATATTCTACAAATAACAAATCTGCACTAACCTCGGTTGGCATCCGGATCTCTTCAAAACTTGTATAGTTCGTATTTAGTCTTTGGTTCAGAGCCTCAACAGTTGTATATTTTTCTTTCAAAAATTCCCACCAGTACGGATGATAGAATTCACTTCTGTGGGCCGCAAACTCCGGCTCATTGGCAAGGCAGAAAGAATGAATACTCTTGTAATTCTTAAGTCTGGACATACATTCCTCTAGCCAAATTTCCATAGCATCCAAAACTTTGGGATGATGGGGATTGTACTTGATAAAAAGTGAAAATGGACTTGCTGCCCCACCCTCATTGATTGTCTCATCTATGGGCCATAATTCATAGAAAGAATATGTTCCCATCATAATATTTGCCGCAAGATTTTGTTCTTCGCAATCCTTCAGTATTTTTTCAAGGTCATCCAGAGAATCGAAGTCTAACCCATACCATTGCTCGCTTCTTTTGCCCTGTATTACCAGATCATGCTGAAAATCTCCGTTGAAAACCAGATTTTCTCCGGTGCGTTTGTTTCTTACATACACATCGTCTGCCATAAAGGTTCCGCCGCCCCAGGAGCGAATGCAAACCGGAACCAGACCGGTACTACTGACGGAAAACTCGCCCTTGACCTCTCTCCAATCGTAAGTTCCGCTCATATTTTCGATGGTTCCCGCTCCGGACTTTTGTCCGCTTAAGGACACATGTGCAAATTGAACATCTTCCCCTTTGACTCTTGCACCATATTCATAAACCTCACCTTTTTCCAGAGTGATCCATTGGGTGAATCCGAAGTGCAAAGAAGTCGTGGGATAATCGTTCATATCAAACTCGGCAGACAGAACGGCATAGTTGTTGCCGTTGTCATTGATAATCTTCGCAGAATGTTGCTTTCTCAGTTCCTCCGGCCAACCCGTATTGACTCCTATACCCCATGTGTAAGAAGTGGGGGAAATAATACCCTTGATCCCCAAGGTATAGGTCCCTCCAAGGGTCGGGTTGGTCATATTAAAACCAAGTCCCGAAAGCTGGGGGATGGTCTCTACTCCCCAGTTATGGTCTGTCATAGCTCCCAGATAAAAGACCGGCCGTTCTCCCTGGGTTGTTTTCGCTGTAAAGTGATATCCCTCACTTGCGTGAGCAGAATCTGCCATTAAGGGAACGGAAACTGCCGTTTTTTCACCGTTTAAATACGTCAGAAGGTCTGCCTTTGTGTATGCATAAATTTCGTCAAATATACTGAAGTAATCAACCATACGGGTGTAATCGTTGTTCCCGTAGTCAACGGCAAGCTCATCAATATAAAACTTCAGTACATTGACCGCCTGATTTTCATAATCTGTTGGAATATTTTTTAGATTGCATTGATTGACCAGGTCACTGAGCTCTGCCACATAGGTTTTCAGCTTGTCAACAAGCTTCAGATAAAAGGCTTCATTGGCATCCACCGTCACAGTTCGATCGATTTCCTGTGTCTCTGCTCCGCAAGAAACGGTCGCCTTGACCTCCTCAAGCTTCTCACTTCCGTCAAACGCAGTAGCTTTCGGCAAGCGTCCAACCGCGCCGCCACTGACAGTCAGAGAAAGGGTTTCCTCACCGGATTGTATGGTGTAGGTCTGGGTCGCACTGGATGTGTTATAGATACAGATATCATAGGGATATTCTGCTGCTGCCTGTACTCGTCTTTCCCCATCAATCCATGCAAAAAAGCTTTGCTTTTCCTCAAGCAGAATAAACCGTTGAAAGGCTGTGCCGTCTTTTCCGGAAATCGTCCCCGGCCGCATCTCAATTGAGGTTTCCCGGACAGCACCGCTGTCACCGTCTGCCAGCGTAGTATTAAACATCATTTCCTTGGGTACTTCTCCAAAATGGTATCCCCATCCAACCGCGATCTCATAAATGGTTTCCGTTCCTACCCGTTTAACCTTGGCGTTCACACACTTCGTTGCTTCTGTCAGATTATTCCTGGTTGTGATAAAAATTTCATTTTGATCCTGGCGGTACACAACACCCGACTCCGTTCCGTAGCCGGCCCCGACTGCATCCATAAGAACAAACTGCATGGCATCAGCATCCCAATATCTAGAATCCTCAGGATGGGTATAATGGGCTTCATCCTCGGTTTTTACCAGAATATATAGATTGTCCTCGTCATACATCAGTTGGGTGGTTGCCTCCATGCCGGTATCTTTTCCAAATACGCTTTTGTGCAGCATGGGATATGCAACTATATTCTCCCACTCGCTGTCATCGCCGTCAACGGTAACCTCCTTTTTTGCTTTGTAAATAGGCACGGTGCTTATCGCATTGTAAACTTCCTGTTCCGGCGTCAACGGCTCACTTCCAAAAACCGGAGCCATACCGGTCAACATTACGCTAAGCAGAAGTGTCGCAACGATTCTTTTCATAAAAGATTACCTCCTTTACTCCTCTACCTGTATGTATCATAACAAATTTCAAAATTCTGATAAAGTAGTTTGGGGAAACTACCATACATTTTCAGATTTGACACTTTCAGGAAACATGGTTCCAACCATTATCCCAGAAGAACAATAGGTATCATAATCGGAAGTGCGTGGGCAGGAGAAGAAAACATTACCGGAATTCTGTTTATGGGCGCAGTAATTTCACCCACAGTGATTGTCATTTCCCAACTATCCACAGCAGGTGGTTCATCCCCTCTGTTTTCGTGGTGAAGATAACAAGTACGGTTGTACTCTGCTGTCCAGCCTTCCGGCAGGTATACATTGACCTCAAAGTGACGGGGGTCATGTCCTATATTTTTCAGCGTAACTTTAACCTTAAAGGTATCACCGGGTTTTACCTGAGGTTCTTTTTCATATTCAACAACGGTACTGGTATGAAGAAGATCGGGGACTTCAAAAGAATAGGGACTTCTTGCGAATATTTCTTCTACATATCCCTTAAGAATCTCAGATGCTTCCTCACTGTTTATCTCACTTTCACCGTCAACAAATTCAAGGTCAATGTTATATGCATTCATAACCTTAGGCAATGCATCTACCACTCTTTGCGTCAACTCGGCACAGGTATCCGGCACAGTATGGTGAGAACCCTTGTTGATACACACTGTGATAATTCTATCTCCTATATACTCCTTCCAGTCCTCAGGAATCTGTGAAGCTCCGTTTATGATTCCAAGAATTGAACCTACGGTTGCACCAGTACAGTCGGTATCGTCACCACAGTTAATGGTATGTATAAGCGTCTGCTTGAAGTCACCTCCACCGTACAAAAGTCCAAGCACTACAAACGCAATATTACCGGGAGCCTGGAACCAGCCTAAATCCTTGCTATCCTCCACGATAAGTTCTCTGGTTTCCTGCCAAGGCAGACCCTTGTCAAAAGACGCAAGGACGAGTCTGACAGCTCTTGCCACACGACAAGTTTCCGGAATAAATGTAAGAGCTTTTTCAACCAGCACTCTGATATCACTCTCAAAGAACGCCATACTTTCCAGGGAAGCGGTAAACATTTCTGCATAGGTCCCCTCTGCAAGTCCATGGTCAACAGATGCATCCATAACGGCATATTTAACCGCAATATTGGGGATGCCGGGAGCAAGACACGCCCATATTTCAGAACGAATCCATGCACCATTGGAATTCTTCCAGATATTGTTGAATTCCCCGCATAAAGGAGGAAGCAGACCCATATTGATATTGGATTTTCCTATACCATATTCACTCCAATGGGGAGATACATAGCAGAGCCAGTACTCCGCAAGAACATTTGCAGTCACATCCTTAGGGCCTACTGTCTCCATCGCCTTAAGCCATACAAGCTGAAGATCAAGGTCATCATTAGGAAGAGGTTCACCCTTTGGAGAAGTAAACCCAGAAATATCATTGATCTCCTTTTTACCCTCATAGGGTCCTCCCATAGTTCCGCCGATATTCTTTCCTATCCAGCATCCATAAATTTTATCTGCAATATTTTTTTTATTTAACTTTATTTTCATTTTCATTTCTCCTTTTTGTCTCTATTTAACAAGACTCCGCAGGGTCTTTTGATATTCCTCAACTGAAATCTTAGTTGCATTTTCAAATCGGTATTTCAGCCAATACCGGCTGACCCCCAGCTTATCTGCCACAGTAAAGGCGGTCATATCCGTATCGAGATTTGCTAAAAGCACATTCCTCACCGATTCTGTAACCGAATACTCCTCATGCCGTGTCTCATAATCAATCAGGGTCAAAAGCTGATGCAAGGTTTCATATTTATCATCAGCGATATCAATGATATCAAAATACGCGTCTAACCGCTTACCTACCTCACCATCAATCACCCGCGCCCAACCGCGATCCCAAGGAAGAATTCTTTGGGGAAGTTCCTCGGTGGGAAACTGAATAAAGTAATCTACCAGTTCATTCTGGCGGATTGGATGTGTAAAGGGCGTATCGGTCCCCTTATACTCACCCAAGGCTGAAATCACCTGTCTCATTTTGCTCTCCGGATTTACCACTTCGCCGGCAATAATATCCTCTTCGCAAATTTTGGCATAGAGAACCTCTCTTGCATCAGAATACATTTCTTCCAGACTCTTTCTTCCACAACCACGCTCACGGTCATAGGTAATATAAAGAAATCCGTCCTCTACCTCTACGGCATCCGGATAAGAAACATTGTCCCGCTCATCTAAGAGCAATTTATAAGGCCAGGTCTTGCCCTCATCCTCTGATAGCATTGCGGTCAGGTGGTCTCTACCGGTGTATTCATAATGGTTCACCAATAGCCATCTTCCGCTCTTAAGCTTGCGGACAAAGAACCTGGAATTAGGTCCGCCTAATCCAGCATCTACCCCCTCGGTCCAGGTTTTTCCCCTATCATAGGAATAGGAAAGTCCCACGCCCTGCATAATTCGGGTATACATCACAAGGGTACCATCTTCTTTTTCCACAATCATATGCTCGTCATAGGCGTGGTCAGGATGTACCATCCCGCCAAGCTTTTCAAAGGTTTTCCCTTGGTTTGAGGTTCTATATACAAAGGCCCCCAACTCTTTTTGGGTGGTTCTTCTCTCCGGCATCCAAGTCCAAACTCTCTCTCCCCAGACCGAAATCGGCAAAAGCCATTCTCCGGTGGAAAGCACCGTCGGCTTGTTCAGCATAATGTCGTACCCGACAAAAATTTCCTCACTCCAGATAAGCGCATCAGCGTCTGGGTCCTCACAGTAAACCGCATAGGTTCCGTAGTTGTCTCCGGTCTTGCTATCAAAATCCGGATAGACCGCCCAGAAGAGCCACAGTCTGCCCAACGGGTCAATCCAGATACACTCGTCAAAGCATCTGGCATTCTCTTTATATACCGCCGCGATGGGTTCGCCAAAATTCACCCCATCGTCGGATTTCAGCAATACCACATAATTCCCGATAGCTTCTGTCACATCGCCGGAATAAAATGCGGAAAAAATTCTGCCTTTTGGGGTGACCTCAATTCCTGGAATTCCCTGCCAGATTCGATGGTCAGCATCATACTGTTTCAGTTGTTCTTTATCTGTAATCAGCATAACAATCCTCACTTATTTATGCAAACTTTTTTCTAAAAAATAACCTTCACAATTACTTCTTATTTCTCTTTCTTAGTATAAAAAAAATGCCACCTATAAAAAAGTGGCATTTTTGACATAAAAAATTATTTATTTTTTACTTTTGCGATATTGCAGAGGTGTTATCCCAAAGGTTCGTTTGAAATGGGTAAAAAACTTTGTTTGATCGCTGTAACCGACCTCACTACAAATAGTGGTTATACTTCGATTTGTATTTTCGAGAAGCAATGCAGCATTTTCCATACGGATGTCAGTGATATATTGCCGAAAGGTTGTTCCAGTATATTCTTTAAAAATCCTGCTGAAATACGATGAATTGTAGGAGCATTTTTTCGCAATCTCTTCAAGGGTAATTTTTTGTCCGGAATGTTGCCTAATGTATAGAAGAAGCTTTTCATTGATACCTTCGAAACCTTCGTCTATGGCAAGCGACATTTTGCGGAAGACCATAATCAGCAAAAGATTTAATTCCGAGCGTATTGCAAGATCATAACCCGGATTCTTTTCTTCAATTTCTCTTTGAATGACAGATATGATTCTCTCGATACTATCTCTTTCATCACTGGAAAATGTAACCTTGGTCCTGCTTTCATCAAGTATCTTGGTGAAATCCTCAAAATCCGAAAGATCAAGAAGGGCAAATGCATTTTCCTGATTGATAAGACCCATACTGATGTATTCCGGTTTCAGAAGCACATTGAAATACTCCGTATCCGCACCACCTAATATAGTATGTGACTGATTGTAATTGATGAGGATCATATCCCCTCCTTTTACCGAATAGTCCACATCATTAATGCGATGCACACATTTACCGCCTATGGTGTATACAAGTTCTACAAAGTCGTGATAATGCTTATAATTCCCATCATCAGGGCCTTTTCTCTTATGATGCATTATGGTTACAAAATCCGACATATAAAATTTTTTACCTTTTTCTATAACAGACATTTTATCACCGCCATACAAATTGATTTTTTCCCCAACATACACGTTCTTTCTCAATATGATATGTATAGTATAACACACAAATCCTAAAAAGACAATACAAACACTGATTGCATGGGTGTTCTGTAGTTGGTCAAGAGTCTCACTTCAGCACTCAATACTAAAGAAATTGAGTAGTCTTACATTACATCTGACAATACAATATAGACGGAACTTTTTAGTATTTGGCAGAATCAGATGAAATTCAATTTGTATAAGGATATGTATGTGGGTTTTGTTCAGATAAACGTTTTTGCTTTTTTATTCCAAATTCATTTACAAATCGGGTTATATATGATATACTTTACTGTACTACACTCTTAATAAGAGTGTAGCAACCTTATCGTCAGAACTGTGCGTTTTTAGTGCATAACTCTGAAATATGGGTTATGCATTTTTTATATTGGAGGTTTTGGGAGTGAAAAAACTTATCTTGACAATGCTAACACTTGTTGTGATGATATTCCCAGTATCACACGTATATGCGGAAAACAATATAATAGATAGCGGAACATGTGGTGAACGCCTTACATGGGATTTTGATGGTGAAAGCACACTTACCATATCGGGTAAAGGGGAAATGACAAATTACCTTGTCAATGGTGAAAGCCCAATATATACATCTTCTCCAAGCCCTTGGTCAAAATATAAAAATATGATTGAATATGTAATTATCGAAGAGGGAGTAACGAGCATTGGTTGGTCTGCATTTTCTAATCACGATAAGCTCAAGGAAATTACTATTCCTAATGGCCTTATTGAAATTGGTCCTGAAGCATTTGCAAAATGCATATCAATAGAGAAAATTATGCTTCCAGCCTCTCTAAAAACACTAGGTGTTGCTCCTTTTACTGGATGTTCAAATCTCACTACAATTGAGGTGTCCACAGAAAACATTCTATATTATTCATGTGACGGAATTTTATATAAAAAAATAACAGATGATGAGGCGAGTAACAACGGGAATTATCTTGTTTGCTTTCCCGCAGGAAAACAGGACGCATCATTTAAGGTTCCAGAAGGAATTAAGTTTGTTAGTGCGGCTTTCGAAAGTTGTACTAATCTTAAAAGTGTTGTATTGCCCGAAAACACTTCATTCACTGTAAGTGACCGCTTGTTCAATGGATGTACGTCACTTTCTAATATTATAATACCTAGCGGTGCAACAGGAATTGGACATTACGCTTTTAAAAATTGTTATAGCCTTGAAACAATTTCTATTCCTCATAGTATTAAGAAAATCTATGACGCGTTTTCTAATTGTTATAGTTTGAAAAAAATACAATACGATGGAAGCTTCGTAGAATGGCACAATATCTATAATAGTACTGATGTAGATGAACTGCTGCAGTGTTCAGAGAAAGATGGACCATCAGGATATGTTACAGATACTATTGTTTGGGGTTTGGATGTAGATAACACCCTTACAATTATGGGAAATGGTAAAATTCCCGATTACTCCAAATGGCCGAGCAACGCTCCATGGGATAACTATAAGAATTCCATAAAAAAAATAGTAATTGGAGATGGAATTTCACGTATAGGAAGTAATTCTTTTAATTCTTTTACACAACTAATTAATGTAGAAATGTCGGACAGTGTACAAAGCATTGGCGATGGAGCTTTTATGTTTTGCGCAAGGCTATCATCTGTTGCAACACCAAATAAGCTTCAAATAATAGAAAACAATGCTTTTTTATATTGTAGTGCACTACATTCGTTTGATTTACCCGATGGTGTTGTCTCAATTGGTAATAGAGCTTTTGAAGATTGTGAACTTGAAACAGTTATAATACCTTCAACTGTAGTAAGTATTGGTGGTGGCGCATTTAGTTCGAACAACAAATTAACTGCATTTGAGGTAGCTCCAAGTAATCTCTATTATTTGTCTGAAGGTGGTGTTCTTTTTAACAAATCAAAGAATGTTCTGGTGATGTATCCAGCTGGAAAAAACGAAAAAACATATGTTATTCCTAATACAGTTGAGATTATAAAAGAAAACGCCTTTTCTTTTTGTAATAAACTTGAATTTGTTATATTTCCGCAAGGATTACATATAATTGAAGACGGTGCTTTTCAATACTGTAACTCACTTAATGAGGTCTACTTGCCAGATGGAATAATGAAAATAGGTATTGAAACATTTGCAGGGTGCTCATCATTATCGAAAGTAGTACTCCCAGAGACAGTAACACTAATAGACGATAGAGCATTTCATAGTTGTATATCTTTAGTAAATTTAAACTTACCTTCTAATCTAACGCATATTGGTCAAGCGTCATTCATTTCTTGTAGCGGGCTATCTAAAATAACTATACCGGATTACGTTTCTTTTATAGGGAATTCAGCTTTTGAAGGGTGTACATCTTTGTCGGATGTGATTCTTCCAAATAGTATAACAGGTTTGCCAGAATCTGTTTTTCGTGATTGTCCCTCCCTGAAAAGAATAAATTTACCAACTACATTGAGAAATATTGGCAGTGAGGCCTTTGCTCATTGTACTTCATTAGAAAGTATTTCAATACCAGAAAAAACAAATTTTATTGCTTCGGGTGCTTTCTTTAATTGTCAATCAATAAAATCTTTTTGTGTAGATGCAAACAATACTGTATATACTGATTTAAATGGAGTTTTGTATTCAAAAGACTGTTCAACTTTAATTTCGTACCCTAACGGAAATGTTCAAAATAACTATTATATTCCAGAAGGCACTACCACAATTAAAGAAAGTGCTTTTTATAAATGTAAAAATTTAACTAAGATTATCTTACCTCCGTCAATAAAGATGATTGAAAATGATGTTTTTGATTCATGTTTATATTTGGATGAAATATACTTTTTAGGGGATGCGCCAACTATTGACTATAGGTCTCTTAATATATCAGCTAACATTTATTATCTAAGAGGAACTAATGGTTGGGTTGCGAATGATGAGGTAAACCCCCAGATAATATCTTGGAATGGATATCGAATATATCCTTGTGGCAATCATTGTTTTTTCTATGATGACGGAAAAAAACAAATAGCGACTTGTAGTTTTGATGACATAGAAAAATCGGCATTGCTTATAGTTGCAGGTTATTTAAACAATGGACAAATGAATAATGTTCAACTTGAAAAGATTCCCTTAAAAACCTACACTACACGTATAGAGTGTCAAGTGTGGAGCCCTATATGGAAGGTGTTTGTTTGGGAAAACGATAGTGTAAAGCCTATTATGCCTTGCAATGAATATAAAGGATATCAAAAAAAGAGATGAAAACTACCTTAATGAAGACACAGGGACGGTTCTGTTGTCTTGATAAAACAGCGTAACAAATTAAGGGAGAGGGTGAAACTCTTAGCATATGCGAACATAATTTTGCGGAATTTCCTAGATAGCAAAAAGCAATCTGTTTAATCTTTCGACTAAATAGATTGCTTTTATTTTTAAATATTTTTAATAATATTTCTTGTCTGACATATCCTGAACACTGCGTAAAGCTTCACCGAAATGGGTAATTTAAGGAAAAGTGGCATAGCCTTATCAAATGAGGCTTTACCACTTTTCATATCTGTATATGCAATAATTTTATATCCGTTTCATTATTTCCATTCCCGTCATATCAATCCAACATGCAAAAATGAAAATGTCAATTATATACACTCGTAAATCGATAATATAAAACTATTATGTTTCTTACGGAAAATTCCATATAAAATTACATTATACGGTTTCTATTTCCTCTGGAATAATAATTTCGTTTTTGCCATTTTTTTCAGATTAACAATGATATTACCGTATGGTGTAGGCACTGTTATATCAGCCCAGTCTAATCCATATAAATTGGGTGATAAATTGATTTTCTTAAATCCCGGCTCCAAAATTTTAATACCAGCTAGTTTTATTGGCAATTGGTATGTAGGAGTAGCTCCCCAACCATGAGAATAATCTGTCGCGTATCCCTCAAAGGCACTCCACACTTCTCCTAATCCTTTTTCACATTCTTCCACAAGATGTTCCCACTTTTGGATGAACTTCACCCCATATTCATGAAATAACGCTACTTTTGTCAACGCTTCAAAAACGAAGTGCATAAAATAGGGCTGAACCTCTTGCATAGTTTCATCTTCCAAGATGGTTTTCATAATTTTCTTCCCCGTCTCTTCATCACATAAGCCACAAAAAACGGCCATAACATTGGGGTACATTGTATAATATCTTTTTAATGGATTCTCCGGTGTAGCTCGGTTAATTTCATTGGGGAGATTTCTTCCATCAAAATATAGCCCCTTTTTCTGGTCAAAGAA
>JAFYXJ010000022.1 GCA_017546205.1 Clostridia bacterium
TATATATTGTATTGATGTTGATGTTGTTGGTGCGTTGATATTGTGGAAAACTCACCAACCGTTGATAGTAAGAAAGATTGAGAAAAGAAAAAGAATATGGAAAACAATTTTTTCAATCCACACTTTTCACAACTAAACTAAAAATAAAAATTTATCCACATCCTGTCCACATGGAATAAGAATAATTGTGTGGAAAATCAAAACTTTTTCAATGCTTCAAAAAATGCATTTTCTCCTTGCTCAGAGAGTAAGGTAAGAAAATATAAGATGGTATCAGAGGTCTCTTTTGCAATCAAACGCCCAGTATTTCCTCTTGTATAATATGTGAGAGGATGGTTGTTGGTGTAAGCATCACCCTGATAAATTTTACTTGCGGCAATACGATCACAAAGCAATTCTTTGATCCAGTTTTTCGGCATTTCCACAGGAACAACCTTGCCTTCTTTTTTACTGTAATCGGTCCAATATTCAAAATGGTGTCGGTTTCTTCCTTTGTGGTGTAACCATGCAGGAGAATATCCAAAAACCTCCCTCTCAGTTTCATTGGGGCTTTTTGTTCCATCGGTGTAGTATTTTGCTCCTGCCATAAATTCTGCAGGAGTGTATTTCGAAAGGTCGTGAAAAAGGCCCTGCCAAAAAATCCCGGCTTTTTTACAGTGCCGGATGACCATATGTCGATGGCGGGTAATGGTTATGAAATGAAAATAGGCTTTTTTGAAAGAAAAATTCATATATTACACCTCACAAACCATTTGCTGATAAGAAAGAAACTCAAATCCGTATTTTAGATAAAGTTTTTTGACTTTCTCATTTTCCGGAGAAACTTCCAGGCGAAATCTTTTTGCATCAGGATAGGAATTTTTAACAAAGGTAAGAAGTTCACTTCCCAGACCATTTCCCTGAAATTCCGGGCAAATATAGATTTCCTCAATCCATACGGTAAGTCCGCCTGCTTCATTACTCCAGGTAAAGGAAAGTAAAACATATCCTGCCGTAGTCCCGTTTTCCTCTGCAAAAAATAAAGAGGTAAAGGGAGATGGTTGCATTACTGCATCAAATGTTTTTTCGAAGTTTGAAATATCGATTGTGTGCAGAACAGCAGGAAGATGATAAAATTCATTTGCTAATTTTATAAAAAGATTTTTATCCTTGGATTCAGCCTTTCTTATAATCATAAAAACACCTCATAGAAAACAAGCCTCCCATTTGGGAGGCTTGTGTAGTTTACGCTTATTCTTACAGTTCAGCGAAGTATTTAATGGTTCTAACCATCTGGCTGGTGTAGCTGTTTTCGTTGTCGTACCAGGAAACAACCTGAACTTCATACAGATCATCAGCAATTTTAGCAACCATAGTCTGAGTTGCATCGAAGAGAGAACCGTAGGTGATACCAACGATATCAGAAGAAACGATTTCGTCTTCATTGTAGCCGAAGGAAGCAGAAGATGCAGCTTTCATTGCAGCATTGATGCCTTCTTTGGTTACGTCGTTACCCTTAACAACTGCGGTCAGGATGGTTGTGGAACCGGTGGGAACCGGAACACGCTGTGCAGCACCGATCAGTTTGCCGTTCAGTTCGGGGATAACCAGACCGATAGCTTTTGCAGCACCGGTGGAGTTGGGAACGATGTTAACAGCACCAGCTCTTGCACGACGCAGGTCACCTTTTCTGTGGGGACCGTCCAGAATCATCTGGTCGCCGGTGTAAGCGTGGATGGTAGCCATGATACCGCTCTGGATGGGAGCGTAATCGTTCAATGCCTTAGCCATGGGAGCCAGACAGTTGGTGGTACAGGAAGCTGCAGAAATGATGGTGTCTTCCTTGGTCAGGGTGTTTTCATTTACGCTGAAAACAACAGTCTTCAGGTCATTGCCTGCGGGAGCAGAAATAACAACTTTCTTTGCACCTGCATCAATGTGAGCCTGAGATTTTTCTTTGGAGCAGTAGAAACCGGTACATTCCAGAACTACATCTACGCCCAGTTCACCCCAGGGAAGGTCTGCTGCCTTGGGTTCGCTGTAAATGGTAATTTTCTTACCGTCAACAATGATAGCGCCCTCTGCTGCTTCTACAGTGTGACCGTCATATCTACCCTGAGAAGAGTCATACTTGAGAAGGTGAGCCAGCATTTTGGGATCGGTCAGGTCGTTGATTGCAACTACCTCGTAACCCTCTGCGCCGAACATCTGTCTGAATGCCAAACGGCCAATACGGCCAAATCCATTAATCGCTACTTTTACTGCCATAGTGAAAGTACCTCCTAAAAATATATTAATTTTTAATTATTTTCCATTTTATAGTTCTATTGTAACCTAAAATTGGAATTTATACAAGTCCTTTTTTGAATTTTGTTAAAACTTTAACTTTATATCAACAAAATCCATTATTTTTCGTTCATTTTATGGAGAAAATGACGAGTTCTTTCATTTTTGGGGTTTTGAATTACTTCCTCGGGTGTACCCTCTTCAATCACAACCCCGTCTGCCATAAAAATAATTTTGTCGCTGACACCTTGTGCAAAGTTGATTTCATGAGTCACAATCACCATAGTGACATGTTCCGATGCAAGTTTGCGGATAACCTTTAAAATTTCTCCGGTCAACTCAGGGTCAAGAGCAGAGGTCGGCTCATCAAAGAAAAGAATCCTCGGCTTTAATGCCAAAGCCCGGGCAATGGAAACACGCTGTTTCTGTCCGCCGGAAAGTTCACAGGGATAATTATTCAGTTTATCGGAAAGTCCCACACGGTCTAAAATTTCTTCCGCATTTTTTCGGATTTGCTGTTCTATCTCCTTTTTGTTCTGTTTGTAATCTTCTTGTTCTTTTGCAAGAAGCAGAGGAGCCAACATCACATTGTCAATGACATTATATTGGGGAAACAGGTGAAAATCCTGAAAAACCAAGCCAAAATTAAGCTGTTTTTGACGAAGTTCTGCCGGGGAAATCTTTTTCTTATCCTGTCCGTCATAGAACAAATTTCCATCAAGAAAAATCTGTCCGCTGTCGGCTTTCTCAAGAAAATTAGCACAACGAAGTAAGGTGGTTTTTCCGCTTCCGGAAGAGCCGATGATGGAAACCACTTCGCCTTCTTCCATGGAAAAACTGACACCCTTTAATACTTCGGTCTTCCCAAAACTTTTGGTGAGATTTTTAATTTCTAAAATTGACATTGACTTACCCCTTATAATAATCCAACTTCTTTTCTATGTATCCAAACAAAAGTGTTAAAATGCCGTTAAAAATCAGAAAATAAATTCCGGTAGAAAATAAAGGCCAGATTAAACCCTTTTTGGTGAAACGCTCGGCACACATAATGATTTCAGCAACGCTGATAACCCGCGCCAGCGAGGTATCTTTTACCAAAGTAATCACCTCGTTGCTGATAGGTGCAACAATCCGTTTGATTACCTGAAAGAGAACCACCTTGAAAAATGCCTGAGACTTGGTCATACCAAGAACCTGACATGCTTCGTATTGGCCTCTGGGAATGGATTCGATACCGCCCCGAAAAATTTCAGAAAAATATGCGGCATAATTGATGACAAAAGCAATCAAAACCGCTGTCATTCGGGAGTTGATGGGAATTTCAAAAAGAATTCCCGGTGCATACATAACCACAAAAAGTTGGAGCATCAGGGGCGTACCCCTGATGATCCATACAAAGGTTTTGGTAAGCCATTTGATAGGCCTAAACTTTGCCATAGACCCAAATGAGATAATCAGTCCCAAGGGCAAAGCCATCAGTAAAGTCATTGCAAAGATAAAGCAATTGACATAAAAGCCTTCAAACAAAGAAGAAACAATCGATTGAAACTCCATTTTTCAAACCAAACTTTCTACAAAATATTCCTTACTGAGCTTTGTAAACCATAACCTGTTTGTTCTGCATATAAGGTACGGAAATGCTCATGTTTTCCTGTCTTTCCGGAGTAATGGTCATACCGTTCCAGATACAGTCAATGTTCTTGGAATTGAGCTCAATTTCTTTTGCATCCCAGTTGATTTCCACAAATTTTGCAGCAACACCCAGTTTTTCACAAACTGCTTTTGCAAATTCAGTTTCAAAACCGATGAGTTCGTTGCTTTCGTTGTAGTAGTTCATGGGTGCAAACAGAGTCATACCGATTACCATTTCACCCTTTTCCTTGATTGCAGCAAGGTCGCCTTCAACTACTGCATCGTCAGATGCTTTACCGTCTTTGATCAACAGTTTATCCAGTTTGTAGGTTGCACCGATTTTGTCCATGGTACCGTCAGCTGCAAGTTCTGCAATTGCTGCATTTACTGCAGGAGTCAGGTCGCTGCCCTTTCTGAACGCAATACCATATTCTTCAGGGCTGAAATCTTTGCCTTCTACAACTTTCAAAGCAGCATAGTCGGTGCCTTCGCCGATGGAACCGATAGAGGTTACGTAGTCAACAATTGCAATTTTTGCAGTGCCTGCGTGAACTTCCATCAGGGCTTTTGCCATAGAATCTACCGGAGTAAAGGTTGCATCGCCAAAGAATGCATCACCGGTTGCCAGTTCTTCACCTGCAGAGCCTGCTTCTGCAACAACGGATGCGCCGGCAACAGAAACTGCGTAATCAACAGTTTCGGTACCTGCATTGTTGGTGCCGCATGCAACCAGAGACAGAGCCAAAATACTTACTAACATCAGTGCTAAAAACTTTTTCATTGGATATTCCTCCTAAGAATAAATATATAATTTAATTTTTCTTCTGTAGAATAAGCGTACCTATTTCAGATGCCAAATTTCTCGATTATAATCCTCAATGGTACGGTCGCTGGAGAAGAAACCTGCTTTTGCCGTATTGAGCACTGCACTCTTCATCCATGCATCGGTATCCCGAAATTTGTTCATGACATCCTGACAGGTCTTAATATAGGAATCAAAATCTGCAAGCAACAGATAGTTGTCTGCAAAACCGCCGCCCTGTACCAGGGAATGATACAAGTCGTAGAACAGATTTTCCTGATTGAATGTGCCGTCAATCATGGTGTCAATGACCTGTTTCAGTACCGGATTGGTAGCATAAATCTGGGGACTGGGCGAATGTCCGCTTGCGTAGATATTCAGTACCTCCTGAGAAGAAAGCCCAAAGATAAAGATGTTGTCATCGCCTACCTGTTCCCGGATTTCTACATTGGCACCGTCCATGGTACCAATGGTCAGGGCGCCATTGAGCATCAGTTTCATATTACCGGTTCCCGAAGCCTCTTTGGAAGCGGTGGAAATCTGTTCACTCAAATCTGCAGCAGCCACAATCTTTTCTGCAATGGAAACGCTGTAGTTTTCAATAAACACAACTTTCAGAATGCCGTTGACTCTGGGGTCATTGTTGATAACCTCTGCCATATCATTGATAAACTTAATAATCAGCTTTGCCATGTGGTAGCCGGGGGCTGCTTTTGCTGCAAAGATATAGGTCGTAGGCAGCGTGTCTGCGGTTTCCGGATGTTGCAGAATCTGCTGATACCGATAAATAATCTGGAGCGCTTTGAGTAACTGACGTTTGTATTCGTGAAGACGCTTAATCTGCACATCAAACAGGGAGTTGGGGTCGACCTCAATCCCGTTGTGTTCTTTGATATACGCTGCCAGTTTCTTTTTATTTTCCAGTTTGATAGCAGCAAACTTGTTCCGGAAATCTGCATCTTCTGCAAAGGGAACCAGTTTTTCCAGCTCCCGATAATCTTTTACCCATCCGTCGCCAATGGCGGAGGTAATCAGGGCGGAAAGTTCGGGATTTGCCTTGTACAGCCATCTGCGGAAGGTGACGCCGTTGGTCATGTTCTTGAATTTTTCCGGATAGATGCTGTAATAATCCTTAAAGGTTTCTTGCTTCAGAATCTCGGTATGAAGTGCCGCAACACCGTTAACGCTGTGACATGCGGTGAGGCAAAGGTTTGCCATGCTGACCTGCCCATGGTGAATGACAGCCATCCATTCTACCTTGCCGGAATCTCCGGGGAAACGATTCCAGAGAACCTCTCTCTGCCGGCGGTCAATCTCACGGATAATCATAGCCAGACGGGGCAAGAGTTGTTCCACCATATCAAAGGGCCACTTTTCCAATGCTTCGCAAAGGATGGTGTGGTTGGTGTAGGCAAAGGTTTTTCCCACAATGTTCCATGCATCGTCCCAACCCATACCCTCTTCGTCCATCAAAATCCGCATCAATTCGGGGATTGCAATGGTGGGGTGGGTGTCGTTAATATGAATCTGCACATACTCAGGAAGATCCCAGACGGAAAGCCCCTTTTGCTTGTGTTTGCTCAAAATCCACTGAATGGTGGCAGACACAAAGAAGTATTGCTGTTTTAAACGGAGCAGTTTTCCCTCGTAGTGATTATCTTCCGGATAGAGGATTTTGGAGATAACCTCCGCAAGTTCTTTGTTCTCGGTTGCTTTGATGTAATCGCCCCGGTTGAACTCACCCATATTGATTGCTTCATCAGAGCGTGCCCGCCAGAGACGAAGCGTGTTGACAATTTCGCTGTCAAATCCGGTAATGGGCATATCATGGGGCTCGGCAATGACGGTATTGTAATTGACATGACGGAATTTCAGTTGTCCGTCTTCCATATATTCTTCAATTTTGCCGTTAAAGTGGACTTCTTTCATATCTTCCGGACGGGCAATGTCCCAGACATTACCGCTCTGGAGCCAGGGGTCCGGCATCTCAATCTGGTATCCGTCCACAATCTTCTGACGGAAGAGACCGAACTCATAACGGATACCGCAACCGAATGCGGGAATCTCCAGATTGGTCAAAGAATCCAGAAAACATGCCGCCAGTCTTCCCAGACCGCCGTTTCCCAGACCTGCGTCGGTTTCGTACTCTTCCACATCTGCAAGGGAAACACCCATTTCTTTTAACACGTCCCGATACAGTTCGGTTTCGGTCAGGTTCATCAGGTTGTTACCCATGGCACGGCCCATTAAAAATTCAAAGGACAGATAATACAGTTCCTTTTGGGGTTTCAAATCGGTTTTTTCCTTATAAGACACCCATTTGTCCATGATTTCATCACGAATGGTCATGGAAACGGCGGTATAAATTTCCCGCTGGGTTGCCTGTTCTACGGTTTTTCCGAAATATCGTTTGATTTTTCCAATAATTTCATCCCGGACAAAAGCCTTTTTCTCTTTGTACGCAGAAGAATTTTTATTGATTTTTTTCACAAATTACCCTCCTAAACATTGGTGCAAATATGAAAATACGCATACACCATGTATTCTACCACAAAATCGTCAAAATGGCAAACCTTTTTTTTCGCGAAAATAGAAGAATGTCTTTGTTTTTGGGGAAAGTGAATAAATCAGGTCAAATATGCATAAATTTTTAATAGAGCACCCGATTTTCCTTCAAAACATACAAAGAAAATTACCAGAATTTGTGCACCTTTTTGCTGGAAAAAAATAGACAAAAATCCAAATCCGTGGTACAATGGAGTTGTTAATTGTAAACAAATTGCGGAGCGGGGATTTGCTCCGTCTTATTTGCGTATCTACAAAAGAGAGGGGTTAAAGCAACAATGAAGAAGCAGAATATGGCGGAATGTGCCGCTGCAGCGATTGATGAAGTCGCTATGTACCTCTTTAATCAAGGTGTGAATTATGAAAGTTACCGCATGCTGGGTGCCCATCAGGCAAAAGGAAAAGACGGCAAAACCGGTTACCGTTTTGCAGTCTGGGCTCCCAATGCGGTTTCTGTTTCTGTGGTCTGTGACGGTAATGGCTGGGATCGAAGTAAGGGTGTAATGAAGCGCCATGAAAATTCCGGTATCTGGGAGGTTTTTCTCCCCGGCATTTCTCAGGGACAGAATTATAAATACAGCATCGAAACCCGTGAGGGTGACTTACTGTTAAAAGCCGACCCCTATGCCTTTTACGCAGAAGTACGTCCCGATACCGCATCGGTTACGACAGACCTTTCCTACCAATGGAAGGATACGGTGTGGATGCAGAATCGGGAGAAGACCGCCCCTTATAACAAGCCAATCAGTATTTATGAGATGCATTTTGGTTCTTGGAAAACCAAGGAGGATGGCGGCTATTATACCTATACCGAAATGATTGACTATCTGATTCCCTATCTTCTGGAAATGGGGTATACCCATGTGGAATTGATGCCTATTTGCGAGTATCCTTATGACGGTTCATGGGGATATCAGGTGACCGGATATTATGCGGCAAACAGCCGGTACGGAAAACCTACAGAGTTAAAGGCATTGATTGATGCGCTTCACCAAAACGGAATCGGAGTGATTATGGATTGGGTTCCTGCCCATTTTCCCAGAGATGCCCACGGTCTTGCACGGTTTGACGGTGAACCTCTTTTTGAACATCCCGACAGCCGGCGTGGTGAGCATAAGGAGTGGGGCACACTGGTTTTTGACTGGACGAAAACCGAGATATTTTCATTCCTGATTTCTAATGCTTTGTTCTGGTTGGGAGAGTATCACATGGACGGTTTGCGTGTGGATGCCGTCTCCAGTATGCTGTATCTGGACTATAACCGGCGGGATGGAGAATGGCTGCCCAATAAATACGGGGGAAAAGAAAATCTGGAGGCTATTGATTTTCTGCAAAAACTTAATACAGCTGTTTTTGAAAGATTCCCCAATGTGCTGATGATTGCGGAAGAATCTACTGCTTGGGGCGGTGTAACACAGCCTGCCCATGAGGGTGGATTGGGGTTCAACTATAAGTGGAATATGGGATGGATGCATGACGTTCTGGATTATATGCAATGCGATCCTTTGTTCCGAAAAGGCAATCACAACAAACTTACCTTCCCCATGATGTATGCCTTTGCGGAAAATTATATTCTCGCTCTGTCTCATGATGAGGTGGTTCACGGCAAGCGGTCGCTTCTTGATAAAATGTGGGGAAGTTACGAAGAAAAATTTGCACAACTCAGGCTCTTGTATGCGTTTATGTATGCCCATCCCGGAAAGAAACTTCTGTTTATGGGCGGAGAGTTCGGCCAATTTGTGGAATGGCGGTATGCCGAGCAACTGGACTGGATGCTGGAGGGCTATGATGCCCATGCAAAAATGCGGAGGTTCTCTGCGGATTTGAACCATTTTTATCGGCAGCACCCCTCATTTTTTGAAATTGAACGGGAACAAGGCGCATGGAAAGGATTTCAATGGCTCTGTGCAGAAGATAGAGAAAACAGCGTTCTTGCCTTTTTGCGAAAAGATGCTATGGAAAAGGAAACCCTTGCAGTTATCTTGAATTTTACTCCGGTGGAGAGGATAAAATATACCTTTGGGGTCCCCTTGCCGGGAGAATATGAGGTGGTATTCAGTACCAATAGTAAGCAATACGGAGGAAACGGAAAAGGGAGCCGGAAACTTAAGACAAAAAAAGTGCCTGTGAACGGATTTCCTTATTCGGTTACGATAAATCTGCCTCCGCTGACGGGCTTTTATCTGAGTTATAACGGAATTCCTGAAAAAAAGAAATAACATGCCCTAAAACCCCGCTCCGGTCGGACTCATAGCCGGCGCTGGGAATAAACTTCTGTGGGTCGGAAAGGCAACGGTAAAAGTATGAAAACAAAACGATGTGTGGCAATGATTCTTGCGGGCGGACAGGGAAGCCGTCTGGGAATCCTGACAAAAAATGTGGCAAAGCCGGCGGTACCCTTTGGCGGCAAATACCGCATTATAGATTTCCCGCTGAGTAACTGTACCCATTCCGGTATTGATACGGTAGGTGTTTTGACGCAGTATCAGCCACTGGAACTCAATACCTATATTGCAGGCGGTCAGTCCTGGGACCTGGACCGCGGCAGCGGCGGCGTGTATGTGCTTCCGCCTTATACCTCAGCAGAAAAAGGAGAATGGTACAAAGGTACTGCAAACGCCATCTATCAGAATCTGGGATTTATCGCACAGTTCAATCCTCAGTATGTGGTAATTCTTTCCGGCGACCATATCTATAAGATGGATTATAACAAGATGGTCAAGCAGCACGAAAAAGCCGGTGCAGATGCTACCATTGCGGTAATTGAGGTTCCTTGGGAAGAAGCGTCGCGGTTTGGTATCATGAATACCGATGAGGAAATGAATATTGTGGAATTTGAGGAAAAACCCAAAAATCCCAAGAGCAATCTGGCGTCTATGGGTGTTTATTGCTTTAGTTGGAAAGTACTGGAGAAGTATCTGACCGAGGACGAAAAGAATCCGAATTCTGACAATGATTTTGGTAAAAATATTATCCCTGCTATGCTGCAGGACGGCAGAAAACTCATTGCCCATCGGTTTGACGGATACTGGAAAGATGTTGGAACCGTACAAAGTTTGTGGGAAGCCAATATGGAACTTCTGGATGACAATCCGGGGTGCCAGATTAATGATAAGGAATGGCGTATCTACAGTAAGACACCGGTAAAACCTCCCCACTACATTGCGCCGGAGGCAACCTTGAGAAACTGTTATATTACGGAGGGTTGCGAAATTTCCGGCGAAATTGACCATTCGGTGATTTTTGAAGGTGTTACCGTTTGTGAGGGTGCCAAGATTGAAGATTCCATTGTCATGTCCGGTGCAGTTATTGGGAACAACGCATTGGTTTATAAGGCCATCATTGGACCGGGTGTTACGGTAGGAGAGGGTGCCATCATCGGTTCTGCTGATGACTCTGCCAGAAAAGATTTTGTCAATACCACCATTTGTACAGCGGATATTACGTTGATTGGTGCAGATGTTACCATTGGAGAGGGCGTCAAAGTTGCAGTAAACTCTATGGTAACGGAAGATATGCAATAAGGGAGGGACAGAACAATGAAAAACGATTTACTGGGACTTATTTTTGCACAGAATCCGGAAGTCAGCATGGGAGAACTCCTTGCTAAGCGTTCTCTGGCGGCAGTACCTTTTGGCGGCCGTTACCGGATTATCGATTTTATGCTGTCCAATATGGTGAACTCTGCCATTATCAATGTGGGGATTACCACCCCTTATAATTATCAGTCTTTGACCGACCATCTGGGTACCGGCAAGGCATGGGATATGGACAGAAAGAACAATGGTTTGTTTATTCTGCCTCCCATTGAAACCGGAGATTCTGCAGACAAAGGACAGGAGGGGATTGATGTCATTCATGGCGTGAAACGGTATCTGACCAGAAGCCAGCAAAACTATGTGCTGGTGGCAGATTGCAATACCTTGTGTAACATAGATTTTGACGATGTGTTTAAGTTCCATCTGGAACAGGGTGCGGATATTACCATGATTTATCACCGGATTCCTGAAATTGCCCAGAGAGAACTGAAACGCCATATTCTGCTGGATACCGGAGAAAACGGACGGATAACCGATATTCACGTCTATCCGGCACAGCAAAAAACCGATATGTCCTATATGCACATGTTTATCATCCGAAAAGATTTACTGATGGAACTGATTGATGATGCCTTTGCTCACGGCAAGCATTCTCTTGCCAAGGATATTTTCCTTCCCAATCTGGACCGTCTGAATTTCTGCGGATATGAGCATACCGGTGTACACTTGAAAATTGATGATATCAAATCATTCTTCAATGCAAACCTTGCCATTCTAGAGAAGGAGACCCGTGATGAACTGTTTGGACTCAAAAACGGAATGTCCATTTACACCAAGGTTAAGGATACCGTGCCTACCAAGTATGGCAAAAAGGCAGAGGTATCCAACTCCATTGTGGCAGACGGCTGTGTCATTGAGGGAACGGTGAAAAACTGCATTCTGTTCCGTGGCGTCCACGTAGGCAAGGGTGCTTTTCTGGAAAACTGTATTGTAATGCAGAACTCTCAGATTATGGATAATTGTATGATGGCAAATGTCATTTTTGATAAGGAAGTCATTTTGCGTACCGGAAAGAAATTGATTGGACAAGACACCTATCCCATGATTATCGGAAAGGGTACGGTTGTCTAAAGAGAGGTTGACAGTATGAGTAAAATTTTGATGTGTTCATCTGAGGTTGCCCCCTTTGCTAAATCGGGAGGTCTTGGAGATGTGGTAGGTGCTCTGCCTCAGGCATTGGTAAGACTGGGTCATGATGTAAGGGTAATTCTTCCCAAATACGGCTGTATTCCCAAGCAATATCTGGAGAGAATGGAGTTTAAGTTTTTTCTTTATGTTCCTCTGGGATGGCGGAGAAAATATTGCGGCGTTTTTGAACTGGAAGAAAACGGCGTTACCTATTATTTTATTGACAATGAATACTATTTCGGAGATCCCTATCTCTACAAATGGAATGATTTGGAGCGGTTTGCCTTTTATGATAAAGCCAGTCTGGAAATTCTGCGGGAGTTAGATTTTAAGCCGGATGTCATTCATTGTCATGACTGGCAGGCAGGTATGATACCGGTGCTTCTCCACGCATATTATGGGAATCATGAGTTTTATCATGGCATCAAAACCATGTTTACCATTCACAATCTGCGGTATCAGGGGATTTATTCCATGGATACGGTGGCGGACTTCTTCTCTCTGGACAGAGGGTTCTTCACTGATGATAAACTGGAATTTCACGGGTGTGCCAACTTGCTCAAAGGCGGTATTGTGTATTCCGACTATGTGACCACGGTCAGCCCCACCTATGCAGAGGAAATCAAAACTCCCATTGGCGGAGAACGGCTGAACGGTCTCCTTTCGGCACGGGACCAGTCTTTATTCGGCATTATCAATGGTATTGATAAAGAGGAATACAATTCCAAAACAGACCCCTATATTTTTGAAAACTTTGATTTGAGAAACCTGGTTTCCAAGAAAAAGCAGAACAAAATGAAACTGCAGGAACAGTTGGGGCTTCCCGTTGACGGGGAAAAGGCTATGATTGGCATTGTCTCCCGCCTGGTAGATCAAAAGGGGTTTGATATCATTGCGGACGCCATGGGCGAACTGATGCAGATGGATATCCAACTGGTAGTACTGGGCACCGGAGAGGAACAATATGAATCTTTGTTTCGGCAGAACGCGTGGTATCATCCGGAAAAGGTTTCTGCCAATATCACCTTCAGCAATGAACTTGCCCACAAAATTTATGCAGCGGCAGATATTCTGCTCATGCCGTCTATGTTTGAACCATGCGGTCTCAGTCAGATGATTGCTATGGCATACGGAACGTTGCCCTTGGTACGGGAAACCGGAGGACTGAAGGACAGTGTTCAGCCGTATAACGAATTTACCGGTGAGGGAAACGGGTTCAGCTTTGCTCCGTACAACTCTCATGATATGATGCATACCCTGAAAATGGCATTGAATCTTTTTGCAAATAAAGAGGTTTGGGTACCAATGATGAAACGGGCAATGAAAACCGATTTTTCATGGGACGCATCAGCAAAACGATATGAGGAACTATATAATCAATTAATAGGTTAAAAACAAAATTGGGACAGTTCGCGCTGAACTGTCCCAATTTTTTTATAGATTCTTTTTGTATTTTAATGGGGTGATGTGAAAATTCCGCTTAAATATGGTAATAAAATGAGAATAATCGTCAAATCCGCTTTCAAAGCAGGCGTCAGTGACGGAATAATTCTGCCGGAGCAACATGCAGGCATTGGAAAGTTTTTTATCTTCCAGATACCGTTTGGGCGTCATGGAAAGATGTTTTTTGAAATATCGCTCCAGAGTGGCGATGCTGATATGAAAGGTAGATGCCAAATCGTTAATATTTTTGATGGAGGCAAAATTTTTGTTGATATAAGTTAAAATACGGCTGACATTCTGGGGGAGATTCTGGTTGACTTCCTGCACATTGTATTTGGCAATACCTTTTGCAATATAAGAAATAATCTCAAAAAATGCGGAAAGGGCGGAAATCCGGTAGGCAGGATTGATAGAGGTCAGTTTTTCACACAAACTTAAGAATTTATCTAAAATCTCCTCCGGCAAACGAATCAGGTTATCGGTGCCCCGTTCCCGTTCCAGGAAAAAATCAAACAGTTCCGGATTTTCATGAGGAGAGAACATCATCCAATAGTGAAGATGGTCACTGGAATCGTGGTAAATACAATGATGATACTCATAAGGTTTGGTGATAATGATATCTCCCGCTTGCAGAGAATAGACATTTTTCTCAACAATAAACGATACATTACCCGAAAGATTCACATAGATTTCGCAAAGGTCGTGAATATGGGGAGCGCTGTGGCGTGCCGGGGAACATTCGGTTACATTCAACTTGTTGATTTGCACCGAAAAAGGATTCACCGATTCAATGACTATGGTATTGGTCATTTTCACCTGTCCTTTCTGTTAAGATGTGACGATTATATCATATTTTTTGCATAATAGTCAATGAAAACCTGAAAAAAAGTATGGTACAATAAAGGTATGAGAATAGGTGGTGAAAGTATGCTCTTTATGGGTATTGATGTGGGAAGTTCCGGATGCAAAACCTCGGTTATGGACGAAACCGGACGGGTGATTTGCTTTGCGTCAAGGGAATATGCGTTTACCTATCAGGATGGCAGATGCGAACTGGATGCCAATGTTGTCTGGGAAAAGGTATCAGAAACCTTGCGGGAACTGGGAACCAACCACGATTTAAAAGAATTAAAAACCGTGAGCGTAACATCGTTTGGTGAGATGTTTGTGCTTTTGAATGAAAAGAAACAGGTGCTTGCACCTTCCATTTCCTATGAGGATACCAGAGGAGAGGAGGAACTGGCATCACTGAATGAGCCGGACAGACTTTACCGGATTACCGGAGCCAATCCGGATGTGATGTTTGCCCTCCCAAAACTGATGTGGATAAAAAAACACAAGCCGGAGGTTTATGCAAACGCCCGCTACCTTTGTATGTTTGCAGATTATATTCTATTCCGCATGGGTGCGGAACATCATACCGACTATTCCTTGGCGGCAAGAACTCTGATGCTGGATGTGACAACCAAAACATGGTCAAAGGAGATTCTCTCCATGGCGGAAATTCATGATGCGTTGCTTGGCAAGTTGGTAGCATCGGGCACCAAGGTGGGAGAGATGGACGCTGCCATTGCGGAGCAGGCAGGGCTTCCCAAGGGAATTCTGCTTCTGGCAGGGGGGCATGACCAACCCTGTGCAGCATTGGGGGCAGGCATTGTAGCAAGCGGTGATGCCCTGGACGGTATGGGATCCAATGAGTGTATTGTGCCTGCTTTTGGGGATTTGATGATTCATCAGACTATGCAGCAGTCCAATCTGGTGTGCGTGCCCCATATCATACCGGATTTGTATGTTACTTATGCATTTAACAGAACCGCAGGAAGTCTGCTCCGGTGGTACCACCAAATCATTGGGGAGACCGACTACCAAAAGGTTCTGAATGAGATGCCGGAAGAACCTACCGAACTTCTGGTGCTTCCTCATTTTGCGGGGGCGGCAACTCCGTATATGGATAATACGGCGGTTGGCGGTATTGTGGGTTTGAAACTCAGTACCACACGGGGGATGCTCACCCGCGGAATCATTGAGGGACTGAATTATGAGATGCTTGTGAATCTCCATTGTCTGAAAGATGCCGGATTTTCAGTTCAGCGTCTGTATGTGTCGGGCGGTATGGCAAAAAGCGGCCGGATATTGCAAATCAAGGCTGACGTGCTGGGAATTCCGGTGATGCGTCTTTCCAATACGGAAACCGGAACGGTGGGCACCGCAATTTTAGGTTCTGTTGCTATGGGCTTGTATCCCGATTGCCGGACGGCGGCTGCGGCGTTGGTCAAAGCAGAATCCATGTTCTTGCCCAATCAGGAAAACCATAACTACTATCAAAAGCAATTCAAAAAATATCAGAAGATGTATCAGGAACAAAAAGAACTCTGTCAGGATTGAAAGGAGAGCGGATATGAAAAAAGTAAGATTCGGCATTATCGGATGCGGACTGATGGGAAGAGAATTCGGCTCAGCAGTTGGAAGATGGTGTCATTTGACGGAAAATGTCGCAACGCCGGAAATTGTTGGCGTCTGTGATTTTAATGAAACTGCCCGCAACTGGTTTACTGACCATTTTGATACGGTAAAGTATTCGGTAACCGACTATCAGGAATTATTGAACAAGGAAGATATTGATGCCATTTATTGTGCACTTCCCCACAATCTTCACGGAAAAGTGTACAGCGATATCATTCGTGCAGGAAAGCACTTGCTGGGAGAAAAACCTTTTGGTATTGACAAAGAAGCCAACGAAGAAATTCTTCATGCATTGAAAGAAAATCCACAGGTGATTGTCCGCTGTGCCAGCGAATTCCCCTTTTTTCCCGCGTGTCAGGAATTAATCCGGTGGATTCGGGAAAATAAATTCGGGAAAATTCTTGAGGTGCATGCAGGATTCAAACACAGCAGCGATATGGATTTGACCAAACCCATCAACTGGAAACGTACCATTGAAATCAATGGGGAATACGGATGCATGGGGGATTTGGGCATTCACACCCAGCATGTACCCTTCCGAATGGGATGGAAACCAAGAAATGTCTACGCAGTGCTTTCGGATATCTGCAAAGAGCGTCCTGACGGCAAAGGTGGCATGGCACCCTGCAAAACATGGGATAATGCAACTCTGATTTGCGATACCGAGACCGAGACCGGAGATACCTTCCCCATGTTTCTGGAAACCAAGCGGATGGCACCGGGGTCTACCGACGAGTGGTTCATTGAGGTTTACGGGCTGAACTGTTCTGCAAAATTCAACAGCAACGATCCCAATGCGTTCTGCTATACGCAGGCGGTGGGAAAAGAGCAGGCATGGTGCCGGCTGAATGTGGGGTATAAACCGTTATTCTCCACCATCACGGGAGGAATCTTTGAATTCGGGTTCACCGATTCCATTCTGCAGATGTGGTGTGCATTCATCAAAGAGGTATGCGGTGAGAAAGTAGAATTTGGATGTTTCACACCGGAAGAAACCCGTCTTTCCCATCAACTGTTGACAGCAGCATTAAAATCCCATAAAGAAAAACGCGTGGTAGCCATAGAGGAGTAAGGAATATGAAATTCTGGAATTATAACAAACTGGATTGCGACAAAATCGGAAACATGTCTCAGGTTGCCGGACTCAGACGGTATGAATTTACCGAGGGCAAAGCAAAAGGCGTGGAGGCAGTAGAGGTTCACACCGGATCCGGTCTTACCTTTACGGTACTTCCGGGCAGAGGGATGGATATTGCATGGAGCGAATATCGGGGCGTTCCCCTTAGTTATATGTCCAAAACAGGAATTGTGGGCGCACCCTATTATGAAAGTGCCGGCATGAACTGGCTGTATAACTTTTTTGCGGGAGCCATGACCACTTGCGGTCTTCTCAATGTGGGCGGACCGGAGCAGGTAACGCATCCCGTCATCGGAAAGAGGGAATACGGACTTCACGGAAGAATCACCAACTGTGCGGCAGAGCAGGTTTCTCTGTATGAAGAATGGGAAAATGGTGCGTATGTGATGAGAATTTCCGGCATCATGCATGAGGGCATTCTCCATGGGGAACACTTGACTCTCCGTCGGGAAATTGAAACCAAATTGGGGAGCAAGGAATTTACCATTCGCGACACGGTGACCAATCGAGGAACGGTGGAGCAGGATATTATGCTTTTGTATCATATCAATATGGGATATCCCTTGCTGGATAACGGAGCGCGTATTCTTGCAAATTCCGATGGGGTTACGCCGGCAAGTCCTCTGGCAGAGGCAGATATGGATAAGGTTTTCTCTTGTGAAAATCCCATCCAAGGTGCAGAGGAGCGGTGTTATGCCCACGATCTGCATCCGGATAAAAACGGAAAAGTAGCGGTGGCATTGGTCAATGACGAACTGGAACTGGGTGTTGCCATTGCATATGACAAACAGCAACTTCCCTGTTTCAATCAATGGAAGATGCAGAGCAAAAAAGAATATGTACTTGGTCTGGAACCTTGTACGGCACTTCCTCAGGGTTATGCAAAGGCAAAGGAGAACGGCACCATACAAACCTTGCAGGCGGGTGAGAGCAAAACCTTGGAACTGACCTATCGGATTCTTGATGGCAAGGAAGAAATTGACGAATTTGCGGCATCTGTCAGGGGGTAGGATGATGGAACAACTGCTTACATTGCGTGCAAAAAAATCCAGACAGGATATTGTAAGGATGATTGACGGCGCCGGCTCAGGTCACATTGGCGGAGCCTTATCGTCCATTGATATTTACATCAAACTGCTCAGCATCATGACAGAAAATGACCGGTTGGTAATCAGCCACGGACATTCTTCGGCGGCAGTCTATGCCGCATTGGGAAACAGCGGATATTTCGATGTGGAAGATGCGGTAACCGCTTTTCGGAGAGAGGAGCCCTATGAGGGACATCCCTCCATTAAGGTCAACGGCGTGGAATGGTGCAGCGGCAGTCTGGGTCAAGGACTTTCGGTGGCGTGTGGATTTGCCATTGCCAAAAAACTGAAAAAGGAGTCCGGCCGAGTTTTTGTGGTCATGGGCGACGGAGAACAGCAAAAAGGACAGTTGCAGGAAGCACGGGAATTTGCAGTAAAATTCCGGCTGGATAACCTGATTGCCCTGATTGACCAAAACGGCTTGCAGGCTTGCGGAACCATTGATGCAACCACCTGCCAGAATTTAAATGACAAATATATCATGTCCGGTTGGAAGACGGTAACTGTTGACGGACATGACTTTAACGAACTGGACAAAGCATTGTCTCTTTCGGGTCCTCTCTGTATTCTGGCAGAGACGGTAATGGGAAAAGGTATCCAAGAGATTGAAAACGATTACCGATTCCACGGAACCCTGATCAGCCAGGAATTAAAAGAAGAATGCCTGAAACGGTTTGCCTTAACGCAGGACGAACTGACATTTTTGAAAGACAATACGTCGGAAAGATGCCAGAGAGAATACCAAGTGCCCATCATTCCGGTAAAAGCAGGGAGACAATATGAAGTCGGTTCTTCCTGCGATATCCGCAGTGCCATGGGCAACGCCCTTGGAGATATCGCCAAAGAAAATCCGCAGGTTCCTATGGCGGCATTTGACTGTGATCTGGAAGGTTCCGTCAAACTGACTGCATTTAAGCAAGTACGGCAGGAGGGTTTTCTGGAATGCGGCATTGCAGAACAGAATGCGGCAACGGCGGCAGCCGGTGCAGCCAATACCGGAGTCCTTGCGGTACATGCGGACTTTGCGATGTTTAATATTGCAGAAACATACAGCCAGAACCGAATGGCAGATATCAACCATGCACCAGTGAAACTGTTTGCAACCCACGCAGGATTGGATGTGGGTGAGGATGGAAAAACCCATCAGAGCATTGATTACATCAGCCTTATGGCAAATCTGCATGGGTTTAAGGTGATTGTTCCGGCAGATGCCAATCAGGCAGACGGGGCGGTTCGGTACGCCATGTCGGTACCGGAACCGGTAGCAGTTATCGGCGGACGGTCTCCCATGCCGGTATTGACTGACGCAGAGGGGAATCCGCTGGGATTCTCTTATGGCAAAGGACAATGGCTGAAAAAAGGCGAGGATGCAGTGATTATCACTTACGGCAACATGGTGTATCGGGCACTTCAGGCGGCTAAACTTCTGGAAGAGGAAGATATCCATGTGGGAGTACTGAATCTCCCGACCCCCATTGATGTGGATGAAGATGCCATATTGGAAGCCGCAAAAACCGGATTTCTGGTTACCTATGAAGACCATAATGAAAAAACCGGAATCGGCGGTACGGTTGCAAAGGTTATCTGCCGTGAGGGTATGGGATGCAGATTGATGACCAAGGGTGTTACCCGATACGGTGCATCGTCGGCACCGGAGGCGCTGTATCAGGCGCAAGGGCTGGATGCGGAAAGCCTGAAAGAAGATTTGAAAAAAAATTTTATTTACTATAAAAAAGGAGCGAATTAGTATGCAAAAAGTAAAAATTGGATTTGTCCCCTCCACATGGGAGTCTTGGGACGGTAATCAGTACACCGGAAGATTGGCAGGCAAAATGAGAGAGCGTTGCCTGAAAGTATTTGAAACCATTCCCGGTCTGGAAATCGTAGTTCCGTCACCGGAACTGACAGAGGATGGCTGTGTAGGTACCGTGGACGAAGGTATCGCAACAGCAGAATTGTTCTTAAAAGAAAATGTACAGGGTATCATCATCGGCAACATGAACTTCGGTTTGGAAATCGCCGTCAGTGCCCTGATGGCAAAAATGCGGAAGGATATGCCGGTTCTGCACTTTGCAACCAAGAGCGGTCCTTACTCCGAGTTTGGTAACCGTGCAACCGATACATGGTGCGGTCAGTTTATGACCTGTTCTGCATTGAGAAGAAGAGGATTCAAGTTTGAACATATCATTACCTGCAATCCGGAAGATGCAATCTTCAGCGAAAAGGTAGAAAGTTTTACCCGTGCATGTAATGCCATCTCCAATTTTGTAGGTGCCAGAGTTCTGCAGGTCGGTGTAAGACCCACCAAGTTTGAATCTCAATTCTACAGCGAGGAAGATTTGATGCACAAGTTTGCACAGACCGTTGTCCCCGTTGACCTTGCAACTGCGTATGAGTACATGGATGCCATCGCACTTGATGATCCGGAGGTTCTCCGTGTTGCCAATGAAATCAGAAGCGGTGCAGACAAACTGTCCGACGAAATTCCCAATGCAATTCTCAATCAGGCTCGCTTTGAGTTGACCCTGATTCAGTTGGCAGAAGAACATCATTGTAGGATTATTTCCTCCAGTTGTTGGGAAACCCTGCAACACAAATACAACATTGCGGCATGTTCTACTTTCTCAAGACTGAATTCTCAGGGATATTCCGTAGGTTGTGAAGTTGACACCATGGGTGCAATCACCATGCATATCCTAAATGGCTGTGCACTGGGACAGGTTCCGGCAGACTTTATTGACTGGACCGACCTTCATCCGACAGAACCCAATGTATGGCTGGCATGGCACTGCGGTAATGCGGCTTGTGAGCTGTGTGCACCCGACTGTGAGAAACATCTGATGATGAATGAGCGTCTGGGCTTGTGGAGTCCCACCTGCCATGGTGCAATGGAATTCCGTATGAAGAGCGGTCCCGTTACCTGTGCGCGTATGGTAGAATATGATGGCAAGTTCAGCATCTTCTATGGTACCGGTGAGGCAGTGGATATCGGTCCTATGACTCGTGGTGCGTATGCATGGATTAAGGTTAACGATGTTGCAGATTGGGAACAGAAGATGATTGAAACAGGTGTCATTCACCACGGTGTCCTGATTCATGACCCCAAGGTTGCAGATGCCCTTGCAATGTTCTGTAAATTTATGGACATTGAAGCGGTAAGAGGCGCGTAAAGGAGAACCATTATGAGAAAAATTGTATTGGAAGCACCCTATCAAATGAAAGTGGCAGAAAGTGAAATTCCTGCCCCCAAAGCCGGAGAGGTCAGAATTGCAGTAAAACGTATCGGCATCTGTGGCTCTGACCCCACTATTTACAGAGGGCTTCATCCCTATGTTTCTTATCCGCTGGTTCCCGGCCATGAAATTTCCGGTGTGATTGATGCGGTAGGCGACGGCATTTCTGCTGAAAGAATCGGCCAGCGTGTGACGGTCATTCCCCATTTGGTATGTAAAAACTGTGATGCCTGCGAGACCCACACCTATAATTTTTGTGAGGAACTCCGCTGTACCGGCGCAGAAGCAGATGGTGCAATGTGTGACTATTTCTGTATTTCTTCCGAGATGGCAATTAAGATTCCCGATGCTATGAGCATTGACGATGCCGCATTGGTAGAACCTGCTTGTGTCGCATATCACGGTGCAAAGCGTGCAAGCCTTACCTCCGAGGATAAAGTTCTGGTGGTAGGTGCAGGCCCCATCGGTGTCTTCTGTATGCAGAGTTGTTTTGCACTTGGTGCAAAGAAGGTTTACATTGCCGATATGGATGCAGACCGCCTGAAATTGGCAGAAAGTCTGGGGGCAACCGGAACGATTGATGTTTCCAAGGAAGATCTGGCAACAGGCCTTAAGCGTCTGGGAGAAGAAAAAATCACGGTGTATTATGACTGTGTCGGCGAAAAGGGTGTTGTACTAAACAATATTCTTTCTATCGCTCATCGGGGTTCCCGCATTGTCATTATCGGGGTACTCCAGAACGAGTATAACATTCCCAAACTGCCGGATTTTGTTCAGCATGAGTTGTCTCTGTTCGGAACTACCATGTATGTTCCCACCGATTATGAGGAAATGATTGACCTGATGAGCCGGGGCATAATCCGGACAGAGGGCATGATTTCTCATCGGTTTGGTCTGGAAGAGATTCCTGCTGTCCTTGATATGATTGACAAGAGAAAGGAGAAAACCTTTAAGGTTCTCATCGATGTCAACGAATAACAAAAATCCCGTTCGCACTGCGAACGGGATTTTTTCTTAATCTAAATTTTTTAATGTATCAAAAGCATCCTTTAACCATGCTTCACCGTCCACTGTCTCTACCTGACCGTGGTCACAGGCGGAAGCAACGGTAGGATCGATGGGAAGTTGTCCCAGAACGGGGAGCCCGTATTCCTTGGCTACATCGTCAATATGGCTTTCACCAAATACGGAAATTTTGTCACCACAATGGGGGCATGCCACATAACTCATGTTTTCCACCAGACCCAGAATGGGGATGTTCATCATCTGCGCCATCTTCACGGCTTTTCCTACAATCATAGAAACCAGATCCTGGGGAGAGGTGACAACCACAATGCCGTCAACGGGCAGAGATTGGAAGACCGTCAAAGGCACATCACCGGTGCCGGGAGGCATGTCTACAAACATGTAGTCAATTTCGTCCCAGACCACATCGGACCAGAACTGTTTTACGGTACCTGCAATCACAGGCCCCCGCCAAACAACCGGGTCGGTGTCGTTTTCCAAAAGCAGGTTTACCGACATAACCGAAATACCGGAATCGGTTGCAACGGGCAGAATTCCAAACTCGTTGCCGGTGGCTTTCTGGGTCAGTCCAAAAGCTTTGGGAATGGAGGGACCGGTAACATCTGCGTCTAAGATAGCGGTGCGGAATCCGGCTTTCTGCATGCCGGAAGCAAGGAGGGAGGTCACTAAAGATTTTCCCACACCGCCTTTACCGCTGACAATGCCGATTACTTTTTTTACATGGCTCATGCTGTTGGCGGGAGCCAGAAAACTTTGTTGTTCCTTTCTTTCGCTGCAGGATTCTCCGCAACTTGAACAGTCGTGTGTACATTCACTCATGGATATCAGTTCCTTTCTGTATCAATTCTTTTTACTAAATCCTGATAGATTTCGTGGGCTTGGGCGTGTAATTTTTTTGCCGCCTGTTCCGCTTGTGCACGGGAACCGGCAAACAGTTTCAGTTCCAGAATAGGGTCCCCTGCATCCAACATCTGTAAGGACGCCATATATTGTTGGGGTGCCGTTGGCAAAATTTCGGTACGGATGGCGTTGGGGTTGATCTGTTCCTCAAACTTCATGGTATGCACCAGTTTTTCAATCTTTTTCCGGATACTGCCGGGCACCCGCTCAAAGAAAAAGGAGTTGGTTTCCTTTCCTTTCTGGCTCAGATGATAGCAGAGATCATCCTTATAAAAATTGCTTTCGGTGTATCCGTCTTCGGTTAACTCTTCCAGAAGTTCCGAAAGAGCAAAATAATCCATCACATCCATTTCACGGCTGAGTACCTCATTGAGGCGGGTGGCACTCATGGGTTCTACATACCGTTTCATAGTATAGAGGATGGCAAATTTCATTTCTTCTCTGTCCAGAAACATGGATTCACCTCATTCTGCGGTTTCATATTCCTCGTAGGGTTTTTTATGCTTAAAGAAGATGCCGACTACGCCCAATCCTGCATGGGATGTAATAATCGGACCTACCTTTTCTACGGTAATGCTAGCCGGATTGATACGATTTTCTACCATTTGCTTTAAGATTTCCACCTTATCGGGGGCATCGGAATGGAGAATTATAACCTCGTTATTCTGGGGATCGTCCATCCGCTCCTCTGCATAATCTACAAGTACGGACATGGCTTTTTTTAACCCTCGCACCTTGCGGTAAGCCTCCACCAGACCATCATTGATATTGAGAATCGGCTTGATATCCAGCATGGTGCCGATTGCCATGGTAGTCGCCTTGATGCGTCCGCCCTTTTTCAAATAGGACAGATCGTCTACCACAAAATATGCGGTGTCCCGATGATATACTTCGGTAGCGTAAGCGATAATCTCTTCTTTGGATTTGCCCGCTTTTGCCATCTGTGCAGCTTCTACCGCCGTTTTGCCGATGACATAAGAGAACATGGTGGAGTCCAGAACGGTAATGTCAAATCCCTCGGATTTTAATTGTTCTGCAACCATGCAAGCGGTGTTGTGAATGCCGCTTCCCTTGGAGGAAATACTGATATAGAGAATCGAATCTCCGTCAGCACCCAGACTGCGGAATCTGTCTTCCAAATCTGCCGGGCTCATTTGACTGGTGGATGGAAAAGCATCGCTCTCCCGTAACAACTGGTAATAGGTCTCCGGTTCCAGATCAATATCGGCACAGATGCTTTTGTCTCCCAGATGAATCATAAAGGGAAGAACCTCAATCTCCAGTTCCTTTGCCAGAGCAGCAGGAATGTCTGCCGCTGCATCGGTCATAATACGAATCATAATAATATCCCTTCTTTCTTCAGATTTTCAAAACCGGTCTGCCGAAGTGTCTCGTAGGCAATGATTGCAACCGAGTTGGACAAGTTCAGCGACCGTTTATTTTCTTTCATAGGAATCCGGATACAGGTGTCCGGATTGGCACGGAGCAAATCTTCAGGAAGTCCTTTGGTTTCTTTGCCAAAAACCAAAAAGATTTCTTCATCCCGGGTAAAATCCGCTTCGCTATAGGTGTTTTTTCCTTTGGTGGTGCAATAAAAAAACTTTCCGTCCGGATATGCCGCTTTTACCTCATCAAAACTTTGATATTCAAAGAGGGAAAGTTCGTCCCAGTAATCCAGACCTGCACGGCGTACCTGCTTTTCGCTGATATCAAAACCCAAAGGGTGCACCAGATGAAGCGAGGCGCCGATAACACTGCAGGTTCTTGAAATGTTTCCGGTGTTAGCAGGGATTTCCGGCTCCACCAATACAATGTGAAGATGCATAAGTTTCTCCTTTTTATTATGCCCAGAATTTCCGGTCTAATGAGCGATATTGAATAGCCTCTGCCAGATGCTCCGCGCGAATGTCTGCACTCTGGGCAAGGTCGGCAATGGTGCGCGCAACCTTAAGAATCCGGTTGTGGGCACGGGCACTCAATCCAAGACTTTCAAAGGCTTGTTTCATCAATAGAGATTCTGCTTCCCCAAGGGAGCAGTATTGTTCCATCAGGGCGGGTGTCAGACGGGCATTGCAATAGATGCCGGTGCCCTGATAGCGACTTCGTTGAACCTCTCTTGCCCGATTGACTCTTTCTTGAATCTGAGCGGAGGATTCGGCGGTTTCCGGTTTCCGCTCCAGATCTTCATAAGGAACGGCAGAAACCTCAATATGTAAATCAATCCGGTCAAGGAGCGGTCCGCTGACCTTTCCCAGATACTTTTTGATTTGATGGGATGCACAAGTGCACGAATGGGATTTGTCTCCGTAAAATCCGCAGGGACATGGGTTCATAGATGCAATCAGCATCACCTGACAAGGGTAGGTATGGGTGTCTGCCGTACGGGTAATGGAAACACTTCCGTCCTCCAACGGCTGACGAAGAATTTCCAGGGCATCCTTTCGAAATTCCGGCAACTCATCCAAGAACAGAACGCCGTGATGAGCCAGACTAACTTCTCCGGGACGGGGATTGGAACCCCCTCCTGAAAGTCCTGCCGCTGAAACGGTGTGATGGGGATTGCGGAAAGGCCGGCGGACAACCAAAGGCTGCTCCGGAGACAGTTTTCCGGCAATAGAATGGACTTTGGTAACCTCCAACGCCTCTTCAAAACTCAAATCAGGAAGAATGGAGGGGAGCCGTTGCGCCAGCATGGTCTTTCCGGAACCGGGAGGGCCGATTAACAGAACATTATGTCCGCCTGCGGCGGCAACCTCAAGCGCACGCTTGGCACTTGCCTGACCTTTGACTTCTGCAAAATCCGGACCGCCCAGACGGGCACGAGAGAACAGCGCGTCAATGTCGGCAGTTTCCGGTGTGAGGGGGGATTCTCCGCTCAGGTGAGCAAGAAGTTGGAAAAGGGATTCCACGCCGTAAACCTCAAGTCCGGTAACAATGGATGCCTCAACGGCGTTTTCTTTGGGAAGAAACAATCGTTTGATTCCCTGCTGATACGCACAAATTGCCATGGGCAGAGCGCCCTTCACCGGACGCAGACTGCCGTCAAGGGAAAGTTCGCCGAAAAATGCGGTGTCATCCAGAGAATATTCCGGAATTTGCTCCGAACTGAGCAGGATGCCTACAGCAATGGGGAAATCCAGATATGCACCCTCTTTTTTGATGCCGGCAGGTGCCAGATTTACCACAATCCGTTTGCCGGGTATCCGGAATCCGCTGTGTTTCATGGCGGTGCGGATACGCTCTTTGGATTCTTTGACTGCACTATCGGGAAGTCCTACCAGTTCAAAGGCGGGAAGACCTGGACTGACGTCGGTTTCAGCTTGAATAAAGTATCCTTCAATCCCGTTCAATCCCACGCTGTTAATTTTCGAAATCATACAGGGGTATCCTCCCATTCTAAAAGATGTAGTTCTTCCGGCAAAAGTTCACGAAGTTCACCGGATTCCAAGGATTCATCCAGCCATAGCCGGTGCATAGCGATCCGCTTTAAGAAAATCACTTTTTTTCCAACTGCTTCAAACATCCGTTTGACCTGATGAAACTTTCCTTCGTAAATGGTCAGTCGGATTTGAGAGATGGTGTCCGATTTGAGAATTTCCAACTCTGCAGGTTTGGTCAGATAGCCGTCATCCAGAGTAACACCCTGTCGAAATGCGTCAGTATCTTTTTCGGTAACCACGCCCTCCACCGTTGCTTCATAGGTTTTGGGAATATGGCTTTTGGGACTGAGCAAGCGGTGGGCAAGCGCCCCGTCGTTGGTTAAAAGGCACAGCCCTTCGGTATCAATATCCAGCCTTCCCACAGGAAAAGGCTCAAAATGCAAGTATTCTTCCGGAACCAGATCCAGTACGGTAGGTAGTTTTTTATCCCAGGTGGCAGATACATACCCTTGGGGTTTATTCAAAAGCAGATAGATATATTTCTTATATTGCAGGGTGATTCCATGGAGGGTTACAACCGCCGTTTCCGGATTTAGTTGGGTTTCCGGTTTTGGACAGGGAACTCCGTCAACGGTTACAAAACCCTTGTGAATCATTTTTTTAATTTCACTTCGGCTTCCTGCACCGCAGTCTGCCAGATATTTATCCAGTCGCATGGCACACCTCATAAAATGGTTGCTGTTTGTACAGAATCCGTTCCGTATCTGATTAGTATAGCATACTTTGCCGAGAATTTCCATAGGTTTTCAAAACTTTTTATTGAAATTCTTTTCCTGATGTATTATAATATTGGGAAAAGGTAAAGGAGGAATTACCATGCATATTGATACCAAATGTATTCAATCCGGCTACACACCGGAAAATGGAGAACCTCGGGTTCTTCCTATATATCAGAGCACTACGTGGAAGTACGCTTCCACTGAACAGATGGGCAAACTGTTTGATCTGGAGGAAAGCGGATATTTTTATACCCGTCTTGCCAATCCCACCAACGATGCAGTTGCAGCAAAGATTGCAGATCTGGAGGGCGGTGTTGCAGCGATGCTTACCTCTTCCGGTCAGGCGGCTTGTTTTTATTCGCTGTTTAACATCTGTCAGGCGGGAGATCATTTCATCTGTTCTTCTTCGGTTTACGGCGGCACCTTCAATCTGTTCGGCGTAACCATGAAGAAGATGGGTATTGATGTTACTTTTGTGGATCCCGACGCAGATGAAGAAACCTTGCATCAGGCATTCCGTGAGAACACCAAAGCCATGTTTGGCGAAACCATTGCAAATCCTGCCTTGGTGGTTCTGGATATTGAAAAATGGGCAAAGATTGCCCACGCACATCAGGTTCCGCTGATCATTGACAACACCTTTGCAACCCCCGTCAACTGCAGACCTTTTGAATGGGGCGCAGATATCGTGGTGCATTCCACTACAAAATATATGGATGGACATGCAACCTCCGTTGGCGGTGCCATTGTAGACAGCGGTAACTTTGACTGGGAAGCATCCGGAAAATTTCCGGGGCTGACCACACCGGATGCGTCTTATCACGGCATTACCTATACCGAAAAATTCGGCAAAGCGGCATTTATCACCAAAGCGACTGCACAGGTGATGCGGGATCTGGGTTCCATTCCATCTCCCCACAATGCATTTTTGCTGAATCTTGGATTGGAGACATTGCCTCTCCGTATGAAGAAACATTGCGACAATGCACAGGCAGTCGCAGAATATCTGGCAAAGAATGAGAAAGTTTCCTGGGTAAGTTATTGCGGTTTGCCGGGAGATAAGTACCATGACCTTGCACAGAAATATTTGCCCAACGGTTCCTGCGGCGTTATTTCTTTTGGGGTTAAAGGCGGAAGAGAAGCGGCAGTTACCTTTATGGACAGCTTGAAACTGGCGGCAATTGTTACCCACGTGGCAGATGCCAGAACCTCGGTTCTGCATCCTGCAAGCCATACCCATCGGCAGTTGAACGATGAGGAATTAAAGGCGGCAGGCGTTACGTCGGATTTGATTCGGTTTTCTGTGGGTATTGAAAATGCAGAGGATATCATTGCAGATATTCAGCAGGCATTGGATCAGGTAAAATAATCGAATGAACTCGCCATACGGCGAGTTTATTTGTAAGGAGGAGATTTTATGCAATACCGGTTAGACCCAAAAAGCGGCAACCAACTCTCTGCTTTGGGTTATGGTTGTATGCGTTTTACCAAAAAGAAAGGCGTAATCGATCAGGAAAAAGCGGAGCGGGAGATGCTGTACGCATTGGAACAAGGCGTCAATTATTTTGATACGGCATACATTTATCCGGGCAGTGAAGTTGCATTGGGCAAGTTTCTTGCGAAAGGATATCGGGATCAGGTATATATTGCCACGAAATTGCCACACTATACCGTGAAAACGCTGGAACAGGCAGATAAAATATTTGAGGAGCACCTGACCCGTCTTCAGACCGATCGGATTGATTATTATCTAATACACATGCTCACCGATATCGGCGGATGGGAACGTCTCTGCGAAATGGGCATCAGGGAATGGATTCAACAGAAGAAAGAATCCGGACAAATCAAACAACTGGGATTTTCCTATCATGGCGGGACGCCGGAATTTTTGAAAATTTTGGAGGCGTATGATTGGGATTTCTGTCAGATTCAATTCAATTATATGGATGAACACAGTCAGGCAGGACTGACCGGATTGAAACGCGCCGGTGAGTTGGGGATTCCGGTGATTATTATGGAACCCTTGCGGGGCGGTCGGCTGACCAATGGATTGCCGGCAAATGCAAAAAAAATTTTTGACCAAGATGCGCGACATCGTTCTGCGGCAGAATGGTCTCTGCGTTGGATTTGGAACCATCCGGAAGTGACCTGCATTCTTTCCGGTATGAATGATATGGCGCAAGTGGAAGAAAATGTCCGTGTGGCGGAAGATGCCTTTCCCAATGTGATGACACAGGAAGAATTTGATGTCATTGAAAAGGTAAAAGGGGAAATTAATGCAAAAATCAAAGTCCCCTGTACCGGGTGCAGTTACTGTATGCCATGTCCTCAAGGAGTAGATATTCCCACCTGTTTTCGCTGCCTGAATGTTTATGCATCCGATGGCTGGTTTAACGGTCTGCGGGAATATTTTATGGCAACCACATTGAGAAAGACCAAAACCAACGCATCCCTTTGTGTCGGTTGCGGAAAATGCGAGGCGCATTGCCCTCAGGAGATTGCTATCCGCAAGGAATTGAAAAATACGGTAAAAACCTTGGAACGGATTCCCTATCGGGTAGCACGACAGGTAGCGAAATTATTCAAGTTTTAGGTGAAGTGTATGGTTCGGTTTGCAACAGAGAAAGATATCCCGTTTCTGAAACATGCGTGGAAGGTTTGTTTTGATGACCCTGACACATTTATTGACTGGAATTTTACCTATAATTTTTCTCCATCTGACACTTTGATTGCCGAAGTGGATGGCGTTCCCGCATCCAATATGCAACTGATGCCACACAAGATACAACTGCGGGGAAAGGAATATGCAGTTAATTATGTATCAGGCGTTGCCACTTTGCCGGAGTTCCGGCATCGGGGTCTGGTACGGGAACTGTTTGCTTTTGGCTTTTCGGTTATGGCACAGCGGAAGCACCCTATCAGCCTGTTGGTACCATTTAACTATGAATTTTATGAAAAGTTTGGATATCGGCAATGTTATGAAAAAGTGTTCCGTTATGCGGATATACTGCCGGAACAAGAATATCTGACCAAAGAGGATCTGTCGGACACATTGATACAATCTCTGGACGGTATTTATCGCAAAGCCATGCAAGACCACGCCGGATATGCGATAAGAACAAAGGCTGATTGGCAAAAAATTCTGGAGGACTTGCTTCAGTTGTCAGAGGGGCGGATTCTGCTTCGGGAAAATGGATATGCATTGATTACTTCGCTAAACGGCGGTGGGTATGAAATCCACGAACAATGCGGACATATTTCGCTTCCTTGCAGAGAAGAGAAGAAACCATTTGCTATGGCTCGGGTTCTGGATCCGATGCGATTGCTTTCCGATCTGGCAGAAGACTTTGACGGACAGATTCGATTGAAGATTACCGATGCACAGATACCCAAAAACAATATCTGTGTGGAAGTGGGAAACCGGATGGTAATTCCATGTCAGGACTACGATCAAGAACTGGACATACGGGAACTTGCAACGCTGGTGATGGGATGGACAGAGGATGTCACCCAAAGCGGATTATTTTCCAAACAAAAACCTTATTTGAATATGATATTTTAAGAAAATACTTGACAAAACAGGAAAACCATGCTATACTCATTGTTGTTTTTGTAACAAATAGGGGTATAGCTCAGTTGGTAGAGCAGCGGTCTCCAAAACCGTGTCCCTATGTTCGTATGGTAACTTAAAAAAACTTAATATTTGCTTTTTAGGGGTATAGTTCAGCTGGTAGAGCGACAGTCTCCAAAACTGTAAGTCGTGGGTTCGAATCCTACTGCCCCTGCCATACAAAATGGCTCAAACACTGTGTTTGAGCCATTTCTTATTGTATAACGAAAACTACCAGCGATGCTGGTAGTTCCAAAAAGCTTTAGCTATGCATAGAAAAAATATCCTCCTTCGTCTAAAATAGAAGTGGGTTTGCCAACCACGACAAAAAGACGAAGGAGGAATCAA
>JAFYXJ010000001.1 GCA_017546205.1 Clostridia bacterium
GCCCGGCTTTGGCGACAACATGAGAGTTCTGCTCTGGATTCTCGACCGTTGTGCAGGCAACGCAGGTGCAGTAGACAGCCCCATCGGTCTTCTGCCGGAAGAGGGTGCTATCGACACCACCGACCTGTCTATCTCTGCAGAGCAATTGAAAGAACTGCTCAGCGTAGACAAAGACGTCTGGATGGAAGATGTTGAAAACCAGAAAGAATACTTTGCGCAGTTTGGCGACAGACTCCCCGCTGAAATCAAAAAACAGTTGGAAACTCTGGAAAACAACCTGAAATAAGACAACAAAATCCCCATGGCACTCTGCTTTGGGGATTTTTTCCATTTTTTTACAGAAAACCCTTGCAAATTATAAAAAAATATGCTATGATAAGGCTACCACAAAACATCTAAACAAAGTGATAAATATACAGAGGGTGCATTTTCTCGGCAAAAGTGCATGTCCCTAGCCTCTGGTATATTTGTCATGGGTGATGTTTTGTGGTGAAACTAAGGGGCCATGCATTTTTCATGCGTGGCTCTGCGTGGGCCGCGCATTTTTTATTACAAAAAAGGAGGAGCAACCATGACACAAAAGGAGCATCAGGATGCCATTCACCGCATGGCGGAAATCAGCGAGTTATTGACCCGCCGTCTGGATGAAATCGGGCAGGATTTATTTGAAGAATACTGCACCATTCTGGAAAAAGTAACCCTTTATGAAAATAAGAAGTCTTGATGCACTGCATCAGGATTCAGACCGCTGACAAACTCGGTCTACCGCAAGCAAAAGAATTTTATATGCACAATACAGGGGTATTTGCCCATCCGCAGTGAGATGTGAAATTTGAGAAAACGGCGAGGAAAACATCGAGTTTTCCCCGCCGTTGCTTGCTTTTTGCGAAATCGTTCTCTGCAGTACCATCGTACAGCGACGAAAACGATTTCACAAAATATACGCTTCGTTTCTCAGCATCTGCTCAACTTAATGACTTTGTCATTAAGTTGAATCCTGATGCGTTGCATCAGGACTTTTTTGTATTGACTTTTCCAAGAAAAGGAGTATATTATATAGGTAGAAAGAATAACCAATTTTTAAGGAGTGTTGACTATGAAACCATTCTTCAAACATGTACTTCCCATTTTGTTGGCATGCACCATTTTGTTTTTGCAATGCGGTGTTTTTTCTGCTGACGGCATGTACGAAAACATCACATGGGAATTTATCGAGGACACCGGTGAACTGATTGTATCCGGCGACGGCACTATGCCGGATTTTGAAAAGTTGGGTATCATCCCGCCATGGAACGATTATAAATCCGAAATCCGCGCCATCACAGTAACAGGCAATCTTACCACCATCGGTCAGGGTGCCTTTCATGGTTGTGACATGGCATCTGTGGTGAATATTGAAGCACCTGTAACCATCATCCGCCCCAATGCCTTTGCGGAGTGTTACAGCATCCAGCACCTGTTTTTGCCGGACACCATTAGGTCAATCCAGACCGGTGCATTCAAACACAGCGATATTCTGGAAAATGTATTCTACGCAGGCTCTCTGGATAAATGGCAGAATGTAACCTGCACCGAATCCTATGTTCAAAATGCCATGATGTATACGAACTACACCGATGGCAACATGACGATAGAATTCCAGACCGATTATTTTATGGGAGAAGAATTCTGGGCAGATGTCCAGATTTGTTTCCCGGATGGCACCAATACTTATGTGAAGGGTTATATCGCAGAAGGCTTTGACAGCCAGATGCCCGGGCCCCAGATGGTAACTGTCCGGTTTGGTCCTTTTGCAGAGACCCTTGAGGTTTATGTTTACGGAGACGAACCGGGGAATTCTGACATAGAGATTATCGTCGAAAATGTCAAAACCGCATATGAGATGGGCGAGGACTTTTATGCCGAGGTTTACGAACTTCCTCTCGACGGCGAGAAAATCTTTATCCCGCTGGAAGACTGCAACATCAGCGGTTTTGACCCCTACATGCCCGGCAAACAGATGGTAACCATTGAATACCACGGTTACATCCACGATGTATGGGTCACCGTATATGACAACCACAGCGGCCCTGTCGGCGGCGGTGGTTCCGGCGGTGGCGGTGGCTCCAACGTCATCTTTGACTGCCTTTCAACAGAGTATAGAGTCGGTGATCGGTACTTTGTTGTGAATGTTTATGAAATGGACGATGCCGGCTTCCAAAGACCCGTGATGGAAGATGAATATACCGTCGAGGGATTTGACACCTCCGCACCCGGCGAGTATGAGGTGACCGTCTCTTACCTGGACTACTGCGAAACCTTTACCATTACCGTAGTTCCCCGGGATGACTTACATTGGTACTATGACCTTGACACCCATCAATTGACCATTACCGGATACGGCGACATGGGTGATTATGACTATTGGTGGGTTGCCGGCGACAAAGGCTATACTGCTGCACCCTGGGGCAAGTATCTCCCTGAAGTGGAATCCATCGTCATTGGCAACGAGGTCACCAGCATTGCCTGCGGTGCATTCGCCTGCTGTCCCCAACTGAAATCCGTTACCATTGGTGAAAATGTAACCCGCATTGACGCCTTTGCCTTTGAATCTTGTGAAGCCTTGGTTGAAATTACCATTCCTGATTCTGTCACCTTTATTGGCGGAAATGCGTTCTCTGACTGCTACGCTTTGGAAACTGTGAACTTTGGAAACGGTCTGGTAGAAATCAGCGGCGGCGGTAACTTCTACAAAACCAACCTGAGAAAAGTTGTTTTGCCCGAATCTTTGCAACACCTGGGCGTCGGCGTGTTCCAGTCCTGTCAGTCTCTGGCTGAAATTTACATCCCCGTCTCTGTCACCACCATAAGCCGCGAAACCTTTTATGATTGCGATGCCCTGTGTGATATGTATTATGGCGGAACAAGTGCAGAATGGAACCAAGTTTCCATCGAGGAGAACAACGATGGTTTGTATTATGCAATCTGGCACTTCCTTGGCGATGCCGAGCCGGAGCCGGATGAACCGGCAGGCCCTACCCCCACGCCGGAAATAAACTATGAAGATATCAATGCCGATATGGTAAATCGGTTGTCGATAGCAAGAGATGAAATTGACGATTTGCTCCACGACCGGACGGTTTTGGAATCTGAAATTCAAATATCCCTGATGAACACCATGATGCAGTGCATTGAAGAAACCCTTACTTACAGTTCCACTCATGTCATTGACAGAGAGTTTATCCACAACATGTTCCCATCCTATATCAATGAGATACAACGCTACTGCAATATCCTTGCAGCAAACGGCGAAACCGAAATCTTCCTGCAGAACATTACCATCTATATTGACGCGGTCAGTTTTGCAGTCCTGAACGACATTTTTGAAATCGGGTACACACCGGCACCTCCTGCAGGTCCCACACCGACACCGGAGCCGCCCGTTGAACCGGATGTCCCTGCAGAACCGGAACCCGTTTCCACTCCTGTGCCTGATATCTACAACGGCAACACCATTACCATATCCTTCATGCACACAATGGATGCTGCCGGAACGATTCCTGTCACACACATTGAAGCAGGCGATATTTTCTACACCTTTGTCAACTTCTCCGGAAACCCCAAAGAATGGAACGACAGCATTCATGCATACGATTTGCTGATTGAATATGACAACAATAAACTGAGTTTTGGTGCAAGAAAAGGATTTGCAACCGATCCCGCCTATAACACTATTTTCTCAGATACGATTCTGTGGGCAAGCTGGGCGTCAAGTACGGGGATTCTGGATTTAGAAACAGGAGAGATTATGGAATCCGGATGTCTGTTCCGTCTGGCTGCAACAGCACACACCGATTTGTGTGCGGAAGAGATTGAGGCAGCCATCGCACTGATCACCTCAGCCTCCGGTACAAACGGAAACGGAATTGTTAAGACCAAAATAACCGATGGCTCCGATTCTTTGTTTGATATCACATGGAATACTGTTTATCCGGTTTCCCCCGAATCAACACCCGAACCTACTACGGAGCCTGCGCCGGAGCCGACCTGTTTCCCCACACCCACTCCCACACCGGAGCCTACACCGGAGCCTACTCCGGAACCCCTTTACGCAATCCGCATTGACAATGTAAAAACCGACTATATTCACGGAGAACCTTTCTATGCAGAAGTTCATGTGTATACCGCTGACGGATGCTACTATCAGGCAACCGATTACAAAGTAACCGGATACAACTGCTATCAGTTGGGATATCAGAGCGTAACCGTCTCCTACGGCGGTTATTCGGAGACCTTTACCGTCTGTGTACGGGAGGCAGATAAACCTGAAATCCCTCCCACGGTGTCCGTATCTTCCGAGCGTTGCAAATCCGGGAATCTGGTAGATGTTGTCATTTCCATTTCCGACAACACCGGATTTGCCAATCTGGGTCTGGAAATCACCTATGACAGCGCGTTGAGGTTGGTGAAAACCACGCCCAACACCGCAGTCGGCGCAGTCTTTACTCCGGCACAATCCTTGGATGTTTACCCCTACAACATTGGGTTCAACTCGGTTTCCAACACCTGTTACAATGGTGATCTGGTAACCCTGACCTTTGAGGTTCCCACCTATCTCCAGCCGGGTGACTACTTTGTAAATGTGGATTTCTACAAAGGCAGAGACGGCAACTACATTGACGGCATCAGCGTCAACTATGATGAAAATTACGATCCGCTGTTCCTCAACTACCAGGGCGGCAGGGTTACTGTTTACAATTACATTCCGGGCGACATCAACGGAGACGGCACTGTGACCAACAAAGACGGCACCTGCTTGCTCCGCTATCTTGCAGACTGGGATGTTGACGAAATTGATTACAATACTCTGGATACCGACGGCAACGGAATTATTGACAACAAGGATGGTACCAGATTGTTGCAATATCTTGCAAACTGGAATGTTCAGGTGCACTAATCGCAAGGAGTTTGCTTTATGAAGAAACGAATCACAGCACTGCTTTTATCCTTTTGTGTGCTATTGGGAGCTCTGCCTGTCATTGCACAGGCAGACACCCCCACGGTCAGCCTTTCTCATTCGCCGGTTACCGCCGGCGATGTGGTTGAAGTGACGTTGGATATGGTCGGATGCAACGGATTTGTCAATCTGGGACTGGAACTTACCTATGACCCCAGCATTATGACCTTGATGAAAGTGGATCCCAACCCCTCGGTAGGTGCAACCTGCACCACTGCACAAAGTTTGGATAAAAACCCTTTCAACATTGGTTGGGACAGCATCGCCAACACCTACTTTAACGGTCGGCTTGCCACCTTTTTCTTTCAGGTTGCCCCCTATGCTCCTGAGGGAACGTACAAGATTGAGTTAAACCACTACAAGGGCAGAAACGGCAACTACACGGACGGCATCAGCGTCAACTATGATGAGAAAGACAATCCACTCCGGCTTTCCTATGCTGACGGCAGTGTTCATGTCCTCTCCAGTACAGTTCACCCGCCCTCCGGAGGCGGCGGCGGTGGAGGCGGCGGCATAGACGAAACTACAGCCACCGCATCCCTTTCTTCCGCTGCGGGAAACCCAGGAAAAACGGTTTCCGTCACCCTTGACCTTAAAAACAACACCGGATTTGCCAATCTGGGGTTGGAGGTTACCTATGACCGCTCTTCGCTGACCCTCCTTTCCGTTCAGGAAAACACTGCAGTAGGTGCAACCTTTACACCGGCACAAACCTTGCAGTCAAACCCCTATAACCTAGGTTGGGACAGCGTATCGGATGTGACCTTTAACGGACGGCTTGCCACCCTTACCTTTAAAATTTCCGAATCCGCATTGCCCGGCGTTTATCCTCTGCAACTGGGATTCTATCGGGGCAGAAACGGAGATTATATAGACGGCATTTCGGTCAACTATGATGAAGAAGAGACCCCCCTTGGTCTCTGTTACCGTTGGGGAAACATTACCGTTTCCTACCCGCCCGTTGTCTGTCCGGAGGCTACCGAGGACAACACCTATGGCAGTAATATCTATATGGCACTTGACCGAAAGATGTCTTACGCCGAAGCCAAAAGAGCGTGTGAAGACGCGGGCGGGCACCTTGCTACCGTAACCTCAGCAAAGGAGAATGCGTTTGTCCGTTCTTTGTGTGCAAAGGGAACTTACACCCAATATTATCTGGGTGCCACCAACACCGATGCCGACGGGATCTGGCGTTGGGTCAATCATGAAAATTTTGTATACAGCAACTGGTCCGGCTACGGAAACGGCAATTCTTACCTTGCCATGGACACCGCAACCGGAACATGGATTCCGGTTACCGACTATGCAGGCATCGGTTTTGTCTGTGAGTGGGAGGGAGAATCCCCCTCACAGGACAGCACCTACTGGGTTGAGTTTATCTCCCAAAAAGGCACCTACGCCATTGGCGAAGACTTTGAGGTCAGCGTCTGGCTTTACACCAACGACGCGGTCATCCGGCTTTATGACACCGATTATACCGTGTCCGGTTTTGACAGTTCGGTTGCCGGCATGAATCATGTTATTGTCTCTTACGGAGAATACAGTCAGGTTTTTGACGTTGAAGTTGTGGATACCCAGCCTGTTCAACCGCCGGTTACTCACATTGTGCAATCCTTGGCAGACGAGGGGGCAACCATCTCTCCTGCCGGCTATTCTGAGGTCACCGATGGTACGGTGATGAGATTTGTCATCGGAACCAAGGAGGGATATTCCCTTGAGCAGGTTTCTGTCAATGGAGAATCCGTAACCCTCGCCGACAGCAATCTCACCGTAACCGTAACCGAAAACACCGTGATAGAGGTTTTGAGCAAAAAGAAGACCTACACCATCAGCCAGACCGTTCACGGCAACGGCTCCATCGTTTTAACCGCAGACAACGTAGACTACGGCACTACCTGCACCGCTAAAATCATTGCCGATGCAGGGCATCTTGTTTCCGATGTGCTGATAGACGGAAAGAGTGTGGGTGCATGCAAACTCTACACCTTTACCAATATCAAAGAGAACCACACCATTACCGCCGTGTTTGAGGAATTGATACAGACACGGACGGTAAAAGCAACCGCCAGCAAGGGCGGTCGGGTATATCCCGCCAAAAGCGTTGTAAACCACGGATCCGGCGTAACCTTTACCATAACTCCGGAATACGGATATCACCCCGATTATGCCCTGATAAACGGCGTTCCTGTGGAGATTGTATCCAACATCCTGTCTCTGGATGCGGTGACTGAGGATACGGATATTTCGGTGGTATTTGCAAAGGATGTTTATACCGTTTCGGCGATGGACTCCGAAGGGGTACAACTCTCCGTCCAATACAACGGAGAGAGTACCAAACGGGCAGAGGTGCCCTATCAGGGCACTGCCACCATTGTTCTTGATATGGAAGAGGGTTACAAACTCAACACCCTCTATGTGAACAATGCTCCGGTTAAGCCAACCAAGGCAGGAGATAACCTGGTTTACCGATTTGCTGTCACCCGACACACCACCGTGTCCGCCCGGTGCGGACTTACCCTGGTAAGCCAGTTCCAACAAGAAGTTGCAAAGGCAGGGCTTGCGGCAGAGGTCAACGCCTCCAATGCCCGTACAAAAAAAGAAGTATTTACTGCTCTGGCAGATGCGTATACTGCCCTTTCTCCACAAGAGAGGACCGTCTGCACCTCGGCTTACGCCACCGTGCTCGCAGGCCTTGACAGAGCCAACGCCTACCTTGCGTTGGAAGAATCCAACCTCAGCACCCGTATTGCAGAACTTCCCGAGCCCAAGGATTTGTATGACGGAAATTACCGAGCTTGGAAAGATATCATTGATGCTGTTTACACAGAATACGAGAATCTGACCTATCTGTCCAAGTCATTTTTGGACTACGGTGCTGTCTCCAAACTGTTGCAACTGCGTACAAAGGCAGAAGAGTTAAACAAAGCCAGCCAGCATATTCTCTCTTATTTGTATGAACTGATTGAAGCGGTTCCCGATGGGGACAATGCCGATACCGGCAGTTTGTCTGCCGCCTATGCAAAATTATTGCTGGCAGAGGACACATACTCCAACTTAAGCGAAACAGACCGGATGGATGTATCCGAGGATTGGTACAACCAACTGATCGCCAAGCACGGAAAAATTGCCACACAGATACAACGGCTGTATGTCACACCCTTTACCGGTAAGGTTCTGCGGTGTGTGGGCGTGAATGCCACAGACACCATTGCCGATGCAGAATCCAAACGGGTTGCAATCTATGATTTGATGAATGCTTATCACGGGTTCCCGTCTTTTGTACAAGAGCAGATTTCCGCCGCTACAGTCCAGAAATTGAACAGTCTGTACGAAAGTGCCAGCATTAAGGTCTCTGCCACCGTCAATCAGCTTCCCGTAGATATGAACGGAGATTTTGACGAAGATGTGGATTTGGTTCTCACCGAACCGGAACTGGATGACACCGCCGTTGCCAATGCAACCGGCAAATCTTTGTATCAGGCAATTGACGTTAAGATGTACGCAGGCGATGAAGAAGTTCAGCCTACCTCCAAAATCAGAATCAAAATGGAAATCAGCAAAGAACTTTCTTCTGCCGATGTCAGCGTGGTCTATATTGACGATGACGGAATGATGTTTGATGTGCAGGGCGAAGTGATAGAGGAATCCGGCACCTGCTATGTGGTCTTCTTTATCGACCACTTCAGCAGTTTTGCAGTCCTTTATAATCAGGAAACTGCACCGGATGCCCGAATACAGTTTGACAGCGAATACGTCGAAATTGGTTCCGTTGTCACCGCAACCCTGACCGGCGTTGGAGCCGGAACCGTGTACATGGCAGGATATGCCGACGACGGTGCCGTCACCTTTGTTACCATGGGAAACGGCAGTGCTTCTGCAATGGTTGCAGAAGACACCGAGACGGTCAAAGCCATGGTATGGGACAAAACTCTGGCACCTACCATGGATGCAGAAATTATATCGGTCATTCAATAAACAGCAAAAATCCCTGATGCATTGCATCAGGGATTTTATTATTCTGCTAATTCATAGGCAACCTTGTTGATGTCACCTGCGCCCATGGCAATCATCAAATCGCCCTCCTGCAGATGCTCCCGCAAGTATCGCACGATGGCACCGGTATCACTCATATAAATTGCACCGGGAATCCGGAATGCCAAATCACAGGAATGGATGGTTCCGTCATAGGTTTCACGGGCGGGATATACATCGGCAATCATCACCTTATCCGCAAGGGGCAATACTCTGGCAAACTCCTCCAGAAGATGCTTGGTTCTGCTGTAGGTGTGGGGTTGGAACACCGTCCATATCCGACGGTAACCCATGGCTTTTGCCGCCTGCAAGGTGGCAAGAATCTCTGTGGGATGATGGGCATAATCGTCAATCAAGTCACAGCCGCGATACGTGCCTACTTTCTCAAACCGCCGTTTGGTACCACTGAATCGGTTTAACCCTTTGCTGACTGCCTCCATAGGAAGTCCCAGCACATCTGCTGCCGCGGTAACCGCCAAAGCATTGAGGATATTATGCTCCCCTGCAACATTCATGGTGACAGAAACCAACGGCTCCCCTTTTTTGTATACCGTAAAGGAAGGCATGCCCGTCTCGCTATATGTAATATCCTTTGCAGTGTAATCCGCATCAGGGCTTGTTAACCCGTAAGATACGACATTTTTCTCTACATTTTGCACAACAGAACGTATGTTTTTATCGTCATAACAAACAATATTGCATCCAAGGGGTGGAATAAGGCTTGCAAATTTCCGAAAAGATGATATAATATGGTTAATATCGCTAAAATAGTCCAGATGGTCTTCTTCCACATTTGTGATGATAGACAAAAAGGGACGAAAATGCAGGAAACTTTCTACATACTCGCAGGCTTCAAAGGGCAGATACTTTTTGCCCCCCAGTCGGAAGTTTCCGCCGATTTGCGCAAGTTCCCCTCCAACCAGAATGGTTGGGTCGGTATTTGCCTCCATAAGAACCAACGCCATCATGGATGTTGTGGTTGTTTTTCCGTGAGTGCCGGCAATGGCGATGGGATATTCATACAATTCCATCAAAGCGCCAAGGAGTTCTGCCCGTTCAATGACGGGAACGCCCAGCGTATGTGCCTTTTTAAGCTCAGGATTTTCCGGAGAAATCGCAGCGGTATAGCAGACCAAATCCGGATTCGTGATGTTTTCTGCCTTTTGCCCGATGAAAATTTCAGCGCCTTTTGCCGAAAGGTCATCGGTTAGATGAGAAGATTTTACATCTGAACCCGAAATGCGGTATCCAAACTCCATCAGCATATGCGCCAAGGCACTCATACTGATGCCGCCGATACCAATCATATGAACATGAGAACCCGCCTGTACATGGGACATTTTGAATTCCTGCATCGAACTACCTTCTTTCTTGATTCTTACCACTAGTTTACCACAGAAGGACACGGTTTTCAATGGTTTCTTCTTAAATTAGTCAAAGAATTAATATTCAAATTTATACACAAATCGCCGGAAAGCGACAAAAGCTTTCGGCAAAGGAGGTACACTTATGCAGATTACAGATATCCGCGTAAGAAAAATCAATGCAGAGGGAAGAATGAAAGCCGTTGTTTCGGTTACCTTTGATGATGCATTTGTTGTGCATGATATCAAGGTGATCGAGGGTCAGGACAAGCTGTTTATTGCTATGCCCAGCCGTAAAACACCGGAAGGCGAGTTCAAAGATATCGCACATCCCATCAACGCAGAGACCAGAGAGGCTCTCCACGATTGTATCCTGAAGAAATATCAGGAAGTTCTGGAAGAGACTCCGGAAGAGTTCTAAATTACCCTTTACAAAAGAAAACTTTTTGCATCCACGACATATGTGGGTGCTTTTGGTGCGTCATTTGTTCAGGCTCTTTAGAGCAGCCGAAAGCCACAGGCGGAAGTCTGTGGCTTTCTTCTTTATAACAAAAAAAATCCTGCAAGTCAAAGACCTGCAGGATTTTCTGTGTGTTAAACTTATTTAATGATTTCGGTAACGACACCGGAACCAACAGTTCTACCACCCTCACGGATAGCGAAACGCAGACCTTCTTCAATAGCGATGGTCGTGGTCAGTTCAACGGACATGGTTACGTTATCACCAGGCATACACATCTCGATACCGTCGGGCAGATTAACTACACCGGTAACGTCGGTTGTTCTGAAATAGAACTGAGGACGGTAGTTGGTGAAGAACGGAGTGTGACGTCCGCCTTCTTCCTTGGTCAGAACGTAAACTTCGCCCTTGAACTGGGTGTGAGGAGTAATGGTGCCGGGCTTAGCCAGAACCTGACCTCTTTCGATCTCGTCACGTGCAACACCACGGAGCAGAGCACCGATGTTATCACCAGCTTCAGCATAGTCCAGAAGCTTTCTGAACATCTCGATACCGGTAACAACAACTTTTCTGGTTTCTTCAGCCAGACCAACGATTTCAACTTCGTCGGAAAGGTTCAGCTGACCTCTCTCAACACGGCCGGTAGCAACAGTACCACGACCGGTGATGGAGAAGATGTCCTCGATGGGCATCAAGAAAGGCAGGTCGCTCTTTCTCTCGGGGGTCGGAATGTAGCTGTCTACAGCTTCCATCAACTCGTGGATACAAGCGTACTCAGGAGCAGAAGGATCGGTAGATGCACTTTCCAGAACCTGGAGACCGGAACCCTTAACGATAGGAGTATCGTCGCCGGGGAACTCATACTCGGTGAGCAGGTCTCTGATTTCCATTTCAACCAGTTCGAGCAACTCGGGGTCGTCAACCTGGTCTACTTTGTTCATGAATACTACGATGTAGGGTACGCCTACCTGACGGGAGAGCAGAATGTGCTCACGGGTCTGGGGCATAGGACCATCAGCAGAAGATACAACCAGAATTGCACC
>JAFYXJ010000023.1 GCA_017546205.1 Clostridia bacterium
TGACGAAAGTGGGCATTTGATGCTAAAATGTTCATGGAAAATGACTCCTTACGATATTTGTTTTTTTTGGTCATTAAACATTATATCATATTTGGAAATCATTTTCCTTTTTATTTGTCACCCATCAATTGTATCATAACATAATTTAAAAAAATTCAAACTTTTTTCAAAGCCGGCAGAGGTTCCTCTCTGCCGGCTTTTTCAGCACAATAAACTATTTTTTGCCGGAAAGACTTTCCTGCAATTTGTGATGACGGCGATTTTTTACATGATCCGGCATGGGTGTAATATCTCCCGCTTTGGTCAATGCCCATCTGGTGAACAAGGGACCGAACAATTCATAAATCAGTACAGCGAATAGGGTGATATTGCGAATCAGATTTCCCTCTGCACCCAATTGCATCGCAAGGGAGCACATGCCCAATGCAACGCCTGCCTGAGGGAGCAAAGTAATACCCAGATATTTACAGATTTGAGGCTGACACTGGGTAGCTTTTGCACTGGCGTAAGAACCAAAATATTTACCCAGAGAACGGAAGATGATGTAAACCAGTCCAATACCTACAATAGCAATATCGGTGAACACACCAAGCTCCAGTTCTGCACCACTAATGACAAAAAAGAGTGCAAACAAAGGAGAAGTCCATTTGTCAGATGCTGCCATCAGGTCATGGGAGAGGGAACAGATGTTACAGAACACGGTGCCCAACATCATACAGGTCAAAAGGGAAGAAAAACTAATGTGCAGGTTTCCGATTTCAAACTTCAACGCGGACAGAGATGCGGTCAGGAATACAATCCCAATGGTAAGATTCAAACGGTTGGTGTTGGAGTTGAACAGTTTTTCCAACTGGGTCAGAATCCAACCCATCACGGCACCCAGAAGCAGGGAAGCAACAATTTCAATCAGGGGATTGACTAGAATCGCAACTGGGTCAACAATGCCGGTATTCAGGGTCTTTGCAATGCCGAAAGAGACTGCAAAAATGATCAAACCGACTGCGTCGTCAAGTGCAACGATAGGCAGAAGCAAACTGGTCAAAGGACCTTTTGCCTTGTACTGACGGACAACCATCAGGGTGGCAGCAGGGGCTGTTGCAGTTGCAATGGCTCCAAGGGTAATCACCTGAGATAAGGTCAGGCGGTCAGGCATCCAAAGATGAACACACCACAATGCCAGATCTACAAATAAGGTAGCAACCAATGCTTGAACGATACCGATAACTAATGCTTGACGACCGGTTTGTCTTAATTCATCCAGACGGAATTCATTACCGATAGAAAAAGCAATAAATCCCAAAGCAATCTGGGAAACCGAACCAAGGGCGGCAACGGACTCAGCGGAGGAAAAACCCAATCCGTCAATCTGGAAGGCACCAATGCCGTAAGGGCCGATCAAAACGCCGGCAATCAGGTAGGCTGTTACGGAGGGGAGTTTCAAAGGTTTAAATAATCTGGTCATCAAAAGCCCTGCCAGCAGAGCGACAGAAACAGACAATAATGTATTCATAAAAAATCTCCTTTATATGTAATCCGTCAGGGATTATAGCACACTATATGCGGAAAGTCAAACAAAAAACACACCAATTTTTTCATAGGTTCTTAGGAATTTTTGAGCATTTTTGGGGAAATTCCAAACCTCTTTTTGAAAACACGGCTGAAATAGTTATAATCGGAAAATCCGCATTGCTGTGCCACCTCACCGATAGAGTAATCCGTATTGGTCAGCAGTGTTTTTGCGGTCTCAAATTGTTGATTACGGATGAACCCGGAAACCCCTTGTCCGGTTTTCTTTCGAAAAATGTCATACAGACAGGTACGGCTGACCGACAGATGTTCGCACAACTGTTCCACGGTGACATCTTCCAAATGCTGCTGTATGTACCGTTCACTTTGAGCAATGATTTTGTCTTCGGTAGGTGTCAGCATTTCGTTTAACATAATATAACTGATGCATGCCTCAAAAATTTTGGCAGCGTGCATAATGGTGTCGTAGCTTTTGAGACGGATGGATTTTGCCGCCCTTAAAAATTCTTCCTCGTCAAGGCCATAACTTCGGCAAACATAAGAAATATTTTGGTTCAAGACTTCACGGCTTTGAAAATCAGAGATTTGCCCGAACATCATATATCCGATGATTTTCCCGTTTTGTTTTAAGGGGGCACACCCCTCTACCAGTCCGGCGTGGCAGGTGTACAGTTTCAGTTTGCCGGTTTTTCGACATTCCTCAAAGACCTGGCGGTCATTTTGAGAACATTTTTCTGCTGTCATGGGGATGGCTTTCATCTTTCTGCAAAACAGACAGTCATTTTCGTCGGGATAGGAAAACAGTTGATGATGGTCGCTGTCAAAAATAACCATCTTGATTTTTGTCAGTGCATAAAACGCACGGGCAATATCGGATAATTTTTCAAAATTGATTTGTATTTCCATAAAAATATCCAGACCTTCCGTACAAATTTACAATTTTTCAAACAAATATACCTTTTATTATACGCAAAAAAAGAATATAATCAAGACATAATTTTTAGAAAGGCGGAGTTAATATGAAGAAGCAAACATTTGCACTGTATTTCGGTAACCGTGGATTTTTTCCCGAAAGCCTGATTGGCAGTGCAAGAGAAGAAATGAAAAAGGCGGTAAACGATGCCGGTTTTGACTACATAATCCCCGATGCGGACATGACTCGCTACGGCGCGGTAGAGACCAAAAGAGAGGGACAGATTTACGCGAAATGGCTGAAGTCCCATGAAGGGGAATATGACGGCGTGATTCTTTCCTTGCCTAACTTTGGCGATGAAAACGGTGCCATTGCAGCGTTAGAAGATTGCGGTGTGCCCATTCTGATTCAGGCATATCCCGATGAAATCGGCAAAATGGATTTTGAACATCGCCGTGACTCTTATTGCGGTAAATTTTCTGTATGCGATGTCTTCCACCAGTACGGACTTCCCTTTACGGTTCTGGAACCTCATGTTGTTCATCCGGCATCTGCGGATTTTAGACAGAATCTTCTGGATTTTGCTGCAATCTGCCGCGTAGTAAATGGCATGAAACGGTTTACCATCGGCGTGATCGGTGCAAGAACCACCAAATTTAAGACGGTTCGTTACGACGAAATCACCTTGCAGAAATACGGCATTACAGTAGACAGTTATGACCTTTCCGAACTGTTCTACCGGGTAGAAAAGTACGCAGATGATGATAGCAAAGTGCAAGCAAGACGGAAGCATCTGGAGGAGTATACCGACTTTTCCAAGGTTCCGGATGACAAGATGAATACCCTTGCAAAAGTATCCGTTGTCATTGATGATTTTATAGAAGACTACCAGTTGGATGCCATTGCTCTTCGTTGCTGGGAAGAGATGCAGACGGTTTTGGGGATTGCACCCTGTGTGCTGCTGTCTGAATTGAATGATAGAGGCATTGTTGCGTCCTGTGAAATTGACCTTTGTTCTGCCATCAATATGTATTCCATGCAACTGGCATCCGGAAAGCCCACCGCTTGCCTTGACTGGAACAACAACTACGGCGATGACAAGAACAAGGTAATTCTGTTCCATTGTGGTTCCACAGCACAAGGGCTGATGGAAAAGAAAGGAACTGTTACCGATCACAAGATGTTTGCAAAGGGATGTCCCGGTTGCGGATGGGGCAGTAACGAGGGAAGAATTGCTGCATTTGATATGACCTTCTCTAACTGTAAGACAGAAGATGGCAAACTGACATTTTATGTAGATGAGGGAAGATTCACCGGCGAACCCATTGAACCGGAATTCTTTGGCTGTGGCGGCGTTGCGGAGATTGATGATTTGCAACCCAAACTGATTACCATGGCAAAAGCAGGTTTTCGCCACCATACAACAGTAGGAGTCGGACACATGGCTGATATCCTTCGTCAGGCGTTTGAATATCTTGGTTATGATGTTATGGAGATTTAATCTATGAAACTCGGCGGAATTGATGTAGGAACCACCGGATGTAAACTGACGGTTTATAATGAAAAGGGAGAATTTTTGCACAACTCCTATGTGACTTATGAAATCAGCAGAAACACCGGAGAACATGAGATTGACGGCGCTGTTATTTTTAATGGCGTCAAGGATGTAATCAAAGATACGGCAGCAAAAGTTGGCAAACTGGATGCCATTGGAGTTACTACCTTTGGCGAAACCTTTGTCTTATTAGATAAAGAGGATAATATTCTTTTCCCATCCATGCTGTATACCGACCCGAGAGGAACGGAGGAGGCGGAGGCGTTTGACCCAAGTGAGGTCACGCAGATTGCCGGAGTAAAACCTCACGCCATGTTCAGCCTTCCCAAACTGATGTGGGTGAAGAATCATCGTCCTGATGTGTATCAAAAGACGGAGCGGGTTCTTTTGTTTCAGGATTATATTGTTTACATGTTGACCGGAGTTGCACAAATTGACCAGTCTCTTGCGGCACGTACTATGGGTTTGGATATCCGGAACGGATGCTGGAGCGAGAAAATTTTCCAAGTTGTAGGTATTGCACCAGAGAAGATGTCCCGTGTGGTTCCGTCTGGTACTGTTGCAGGATGTATTAAGCCGGAACTTGGAGCGGAGCTTGGCATGGAAGGAACGATGATTGTCAGCGGATGCCATGATCAGGTAGCATCCGCAACCGGAGCCGGTGTCTTTGACGCGGGCTTGGCGGTAGACGGTACCGGTACGGTAGAATGTATTACCCCTGTATTTGATAGGATTCCAGAGCAGGAAGAACTGTATCAGGGGTCTTACGCGGTCGTGCCGTATATTGAAAAAGGAAAGTATGTATGCTACGCCTTTTCCTTTACGGGCGGAGCGGCAATCAAATGGTATCGGGATACCTTTGCACCGGAACTTTCTTACAAAGAACTGGATGCACAGATCAAGAATACCCCCGGACAGATTCTGCTGCTTCCCCATTTTGCGGGAGCGGCAACGCCGTATATGGATTCTTTTTCCAAAGCTGCCATGGTAGGTGTTACGCTGGAAACTACAAAATCCGATTTGTATCAGGCAATTATGGAGGGTGTAACCTATGAGATGCTCCTGAATGTCAATCGGCTAAGAAAGGCAGACATTGTTCCAAAACAACTGTATGCAACCGGAGGTGGTGCATCCTCTCCGGTATGGCTGCAGATGAAAGCCGATATTTTGGGTGTTCCCATGACGTCTTTGAATGCACCGGAAGTAGGTGCATTGGGAACCATTATGCTGACCGGGGTTGCAATCGGAGCGTTTGCTTCGGTGCGGGATGCGGCAAAGATTTTTGTAAAAGAGGGTGCCACATATTATCCGGATATGGCACGACATCAGGCATATATGGTTATGTACGAAAAATACGAAAAACTTTATGACGCGGTACGTCCGTTGGTCTAAGAAAGGAAAATGATATGAAAGCATATATTGGTCATCCTCTGCAGGTTAGCGGTGTTACGGAATACCGCCTGACCGGAGGAAAGGGAGACGGCATGCGGATGCTTCGGGTGAGAAACGGCAAAGGTCTGGATTTTGAAATTTCTCTTGACCGATGCGGAGATATTGTGACCATGAATATAGACGGCATCAATATGGGATATCTTGCACCCTGCGGATATGTGCATCCTGCGTATTATAACAATCGGGGCACCGAATTCTTAAAATCCTTTACGGCAGGATTCTTTACGACCTGCGGGCTAACGGCGGTAGGGAGTCCTTGCGTGGATGACGGGGAAGAACTGCCTCTTCACGGAACGGTTTCTCATATTCCTTGTGAACAGTTTTCTTATGAAGAAACGGAAACAGAACTTTTGATTCATATTCAGGTACGGGACGCGTCATTATTTTCTCATCAACTTCTTATGGTGCGGACGTATATCGTTTCAAAGGAAGAAAATCTGGTCAAACTCTCGGACACCATTGTGAATATCGGGGCAAAGGAGTCTCCGCTCCTTTTGATGTATCATTGTAACATGGGATATCCGTTACTGACAGAACAAACAGAGGTGGTTATTCCGTCAGACAGTGTGACAGCAAGAAACGCCCATGCACAAGAGGATATACAGAATTGCCTGAAGATGGAAGTCCCCCAGAAAGATTATGAGGAACGGTGCTATTACCATGATATCAGAGAGAAAAATGGAATTGGCTGCACAGGACTCTACAATCCGTTGATTGAAAAAGGGTTGTCTATTTGTTATAATAAAGGAACTTTGGGATTTTTTACTCAATGGAAAATGATGGGTGACAGAGAGTATGTGCTGGGTTTGGAACCGGGTAATTGTACGCCGGATGGCAGAGATGTGATGCGGAAAAACGGAACGCTGACCATTCTGCAACCGGACGATACATACAAGACCGAACTTACCTTTCGATTCTATCGGGATCAGCAAAGATTTAAGGAGGAAGTATCATGCTGGTAACATTAAAACAAATTTTGAAAATTGCAGAGGCAAAATCCTGCGCCATTGGTTCATTCAACTCTCCGAATCTGGAAAGTCTGCAGGCAATTCTGGCGGCGGCAGAGGAATTGAATCAACCGGTTATTCTTATGCACGCACAGGTACATGAGGAAATGGGATTGTGTAAAATGGACGAAATCGCACCCATTATGCTCTTTATGGCAGACCGTGCAAAAGTTCCGGTTTGTGTACATCTGGATCATGGTACTGACCTTTCCTATGTTCACAGAGGTCTGGAACTGGGCTTTACATCTGTCATGTATGATGGTTCTGCTCTTTCTGTGGAGGAAAACTATGCGAATACTTGCATGGCGGTAGAAACTGCTGCGCGGTACGGTGCATCGGTAGAGGCAGAGGTTGGTTCTATGGGCGCAAGAGAAGGCGGCGATGGTGATGGGGAAAGTATTTATACCGATCCGGATACTGCAAAATGGTTTGTTGAAGAAACAGGTATTGATGCCCTTGCCTGTGCCTTCGGTACGGTTCACGGGTTCTATCTGTCTGAACCGAAACTGGATTTCGAGCGGGTCAGCAAGATTCGTTCTATGATTCAGGTTCCTATGGTTATGCATGGCGGAAGCGGTGTTTCCACAGCGGATTATAAGGAAGTCATCAAACGAGGCATCCGAAAAATAAACTATTATACTTATATGTCAAAAGCCGGTGCTGTTGCCATTTCCAATAAGGAATACGGACAGTTCCATGATGCAGTCAATGATGCCATTGCTGCAATCAAGGAAGATGTTAAGCAGGCAATGATTACTTTTGGTAATTTGTAAGAGATACATAGAAAGAGCAGAAGAAACATGCAGTTTCTTCTGCTCTTTTTTTATTCCAATCGTTCAGTGGGATCCAATGTGGGGTCAAAGGAGACGGAAACGGGATGTCGCAGAGAATGTATGAAAATATAATCTTTGGGAAGTTGTTTTGGGCTGTATCCGGTGAGTTCCTTGAAAACACGGTTAAAATTACGAATGGTTCCAAATCCGCATGCGGAGGAAATTTCGGTTACGCTCATTTTCCCCTCGGTTAGTTTTTCTGTGGCAGCGGTCACTTTTAAAGTATTCAGGTATTGAGTGAAGGTCATGCCGGCCAGTTGCTGAAATAGTTTGGAAAAATAAGGCTTACTCAGGCAAAGGTAGGCGGCTGCATCTTCAAAGGTAACGTCGGTATAGGTGGCATTAATCCATCCAAATAAATCCTTGTATTTCTGGCTGATTTTCTTTTTGGTATTGGTCAAAACCGTTTCTTCCTGCCGAAAAATTTCAGCAAGGAGTCGACCGGCAATACAGTCGGCAATAAAATTGCCGTATTCTGCATTCCCCTTTAATTCAGCAGAAAGTTCCTGATAGTTTTTTTCGGTAAGAGAGGTTTGCCTGAGAAGTGGTTCCAAAAGATTTTTTTTGCCGACGACTGCTTTAAAATAGTCAGCATCCCATTGGATAATATCTGCAATGCTGTCAGGAGTTCCTTTAAAACAGTGAATTTCTTCTCCTTTGATGAAGGCAAACATTCCGGAAGAGAGTGTAAAAGTCTGTTGATTCAATGTCAGTTCCAAAACACCATTTCTGACACAAATCAGTTCATGTTCCATGTGCCAATGAGGAAGATTATTCAGGTTTTTATATTTGTGTGCAGAACAATGGGCAGAATTCAAAAACTTTTTTTGTTCAAATTTTGCAATCATCAGAGGATCTCCTATCCATAATAAATTTCTGGTTTTCCTAATATTATTAAAAATAGTTTATCATAAACATGAATAAATGTCTAGTTTTTAGGAAGAGAAATCTTGTATGTTTTTTCGGCATGTACTATAATGAAAAAAGTGTAAAAATAACGAGGTGGTTATTATGAAGAAGTTGTATTTTTTGATTGGAAGTCAGGATTTGTACGGCGATGAGACATTGAGACAGGCAGAGCAGGATGGCAGATGCATGGCAGAGTTTCTGGACCAATCTCTTGCAAATAAAGTTTGTGTGGAAGCACTTCCCATTATCCGTAACAGCTATGAGGCAGAGGAGGCATGCGTGAAAGTTAATACCGATCAGGATTGTATCGGCGTCATTATGTGGATGCATACCTTCTCCCCTGCAAAAATGTGGATTCGCGCATTGAAGGCGTTGAGAAAACCCATGCTCCATTTACATACACAGTTTAATGAAAAGTTACCCTATGATTCGATAGATATGGATTTTATGAATCTGAATCAGTCTGCTCATGGTGACAGAGAGTTTGGTTTCATTTGTACCCGCTTAGGAATACGTCGTGAGGTGGTTGCTGGTTTTTATAAAAATCCGGATGTGCTGGAGCGGATTTCCCGCTTTGCCGATGTGGCAAGAGCGGTAGATTTCAGCAATGGCATGCGAGTTGCTATGTTTGGCAATAATATGCGGGATGTTGCAGTGACCGACGGAGACCGGGTAGAAAGCGAAATCCGGTTTGGCTGGAATGTGAATTACTACGGAATCGGGGATTTGTGTGATAAAATTAAAGCCGTTACTGAGGAAGAAATTGATAAAAAGATGGAAGAATATTTGTCCTTGTATGAGATGGATACCGAGCAGATAGATGCGGTACGGGAACAAGCAAAGTACGAGGTTGCGATGGACGCATTTCTTCAGCAGGAGAAGATATCTGCCTTTACCGATACATTTCAGGATTTGCACGGGTTAAAGCAACTCCCTGGTCTTTCAGTGCAGAATATTATGGCAAAAGGAATTGGCTTTGGACCGGAGGGAGATTACAAAACCTCTGCATTGTCTGCGGTTCTTTTTGAAATGGCAAAGGGAAGAGGCGGCGCTACCGGATTTACGGAAGATTATACCTATGACTTGACCCAAGGCGAGGAACTGGAACTTGCAGCACATATGTTGGAGGTACCACCTGCTTTTGCGGCGAATAAACCCAAGATTCAGGTACATCCTCTTGGTATTGGCGGAAAAGCAGACCCGGCGCGCCTTGTCTTTGATGGCATTTCCGGAGAGGGTATTGCGGTGTCCATGGTGGATATGGGAGACCGGTTCCGCCTGATTTGTGCAGACATTTCTTTGATTCCCCAACCCAAACCTATGCCTAACCTTCCGGTTGCACGGATGATGTGGAAACTGAAACCGGATTTTGCTACCGGAGCTGCTGCCTGGATTTACGCAGGCGGGGCACACCATGCGGTGGTTTCTACTGCGTTGACCGTGGATGATATCCGTATGTTTGCGAAAGTAACCGGTACAGAACTGGTTGTTATCAATGATAAAACCGAATTGCATGCATTGGAACAGCAACTTTTGTTGCTGGATACCATTGCGGAAAGAAGAGGGCGTTAGTATGTTGGACCAACTGAAACAAGAAGTGTGGAAAGCCAATCTTCAACTGCCCCAATATGGATTGGTTACCTTTACTTGGGGAAATGTGTCCGGTATTGACAGAGAAACGGGAATGGTGGTAATCAAACCATCCGGTGTTGCGTATGAAAAAATGACCGTTGAGGATATGGTGGTTGTGGACCTTGCGACCGGAAAAGTGGTAGAAGGTAAGTGGAGTCCTTCCAGCGATACCCCGACGCATTTGGAACTTTACCGTGCTTTTGAAGAAATCGGAGGTATTGTACATACGCACAGTTCCTGGGCAACTTCGTTTGCGCAGGCAGGAAAAGGGCTTGCCCCTTATGGGACTACCCATGCAGATTATTTTTACGGGGAGATTCCTTGTACCAGAGCCATGACGCCGGAGGAGATTGCCGGAGCTTATGAAAAAGAAACCGGTACGGTTATCGTGGAAACCTTTCAACATATCGACCCAATGCGTGTCCCCGGTGTATTGGTAAAAAGCCATGGCCCCTTTGTGTGGGGAAAATCTGCAAAGGATGCCGTATACCATGCTGTAGTTATGGAAGAGATTGCAAAGATGAACTATCGTTCCCTCAGCCTAAATGGGGATCTTCCTGCTATGCAACAAGAACTTCTAGATAAGCACTATCTCAGAAAACATGGAGAAAATGCCTATTACGGTCAAAAGGAGAAATAAAGATGATACTAGATTTTTCACAAAACGGAATGACGGTTATTTTTGAAATTACCGATGATAATCGGGTAATCCTTAAAGAATTTTCCAAGAACGGAGCAGAACAAACCAAGGAAAAAAATTATAAATGGTGCGCGATTGCAGATGTACACCGCACCGGGGAAAACCCTGATGACCACCATGGCGGAAAGCATACGGGAACATCCGGAAGTTTCAGTTTGCGGTATGTGGAGCACAAATATACCGAGAATCAAGACGGGAACAAGTTGGAGTTCCTGCTTTCAAATGGTGTCATGAATGTGACGGTACATTATCAGTTCTACAACGGTATTTCGGCTGTCCGTTGTTGGAGTGTGGTTACCAACTGTTCCAGCGCATCCATTGGACTTGAGTATGTTTCTTCTTTTGCATACACTGGGCTGGAAGAAGAGAATCCAACTGTATACATTCCCCATAACGCATGGGACAGAGAGGTCGACTGGAGGATGTATGCACCTGAGGAACTGGGGTTGTTCCGTACCCCGCGGTTTTCCCATAAAAGGATTATGATTTCCAATACCGGAACATGGGCAACCAAAGAATATCTGCCTATGGGTGCATATTGTGTTAAGGATCATGCATTGCTTTGGCAGATAGAAAACAATGGTTCCTGGCAATGGGAAATCAGCGATATTGCCGATATGATGTACCTGAAACTTAGCGGACCGACCGAACAGGAAAATCAGTGGTATAAAGAACTGATGCCCGGAGAAAGTTTTGAAAGTGTCAAGGCGTGTATCACGGTGGGGGATACATTTACATCGGCGTTAAAAGAGATGACTCTTTACCGCCGTGAAATTATTGAAGATAATGATGCCAATCGAAAGCTTCCGGTTATTTTCAATGATTACATGAATTGTCTTATGGCAGACCCAACAACGGAGAAAATGATTCCGGTTATTGACCGTGCTGCAGAGGCGGGTGCAGATTATTACTGCATGGATGCAGGATGGTACGCCGACGGAACTTGGTGGGAGACGGTAGGAGAATGGATGCCTTGTGCATGGAGATTTCCCGGCGGTATCAAGGAAGTGTTTGATTATATCAAAGCAAAAGGGATGGTGCCTGGTATCTGGTTGGAAATTGAGGTTATGGGTATTAACTGCCCCATTCTGGATCAATTTGACGATGCATGTTTCTTTATGCGTCATGGCAAAAAAGTCATTGATCACGGCAGGTATCAGTTGGATTTCAGAAACCAAAAGGTGCGGGATTTTGCAACCGGGGTCGTAGATAGGTTAGTCAGTGAATATGGCGTTGGCTATTTTAAAATTGACTATAATATTGAATCCGGTGCAGGAACTGAGGTAGATGCCGACAGTTTTGGGGACGGACTTTTGGAACATAACCGCGCGTATCTTTCCTGGATTGATGAAATCAAGGAGAAATATCCGGAGTTGATTCTGGAAAACTGTGGGAGCGGTGGTTTGCGAATGGAATATGCCCTGCTTTCCAAACACCATATCCAATCCACCAGTGACCAGGAGGATTATCGTTACACCGCTTATGTTGCATCGGCATCCGGAACCGCAGTTCTGCCTGAACAAGGCGCGGTATGGGCATACCCCAAAAAGGGAGAAGAGAGAGATGCGGTAATCTTTAATATGGTCAATCCCATGCTCCAGAGAATCCATTTGAGCGGAACCATTCACGAAATGGATGATCGTTCATTTGAATTGGTCAAAGAGGGTGTGACATGTTATAAGGCAATTCGGAATTTGATTCCGGATGCGATTCCGTATTATCCCATGGGAATTCCGCAGCACGGAGATGGTTGGCTTTGTTCTGGATTGAAGAATGAAGACAGCATTCGACTTGCTGTCTGGAGAATGGATTCTGGTGAGGAGAGTATTACCATTCCTTTGGAACAGGGGGATGAAGTTCGGGTTTTATATCCGTCCGTATACAGTTCCTATGCAGAAAAGACAGAGGGCGGAGTGAAAGTTTCATTGCCCAACAAGTACAACGCAATCTTGTTAGAAATCAAATAAAAATTGCCGGCAGTTACCCTGCCGGCAATTTTTATTGTTCCCGATGTGTTTTCCGGAATTGGCTTGGACGTTGCATGAGATAATCATTAAAGGCGTTAGAAAAATAATATTCATTTTCAAAACCGACGGCAATGGCAATTTCCGACATGGTACGGTTGGTGGAAAGCAGGAGGTGCTTTGCCTTGGTTACTCGTATTTCTGTCAACTTTTCGATAATACTGCATCCGGTCTCTTTCTTAAAAATTCTCGCAAGATTTCGATAACTCATATTCAGCGCCTTGGCGATATCATATACGTAGATTTTGGATGGATAATATTCATTCAGATACAAGAGCACCTGATTGGAAATGTTGTGGGTAGATACCTGCTGAACGAAACTTAAATCGGTATTCCATTGGTCATAAATGCCGAACAACCAGTGAATAACAGAACCTTGTACTGCATAAAGGGATTGGTATGCAAACAGTGGAGAAACATCGCAGGGAAAAGAGGATGCTCTGGGTGAGCTTAATACCTGTATCAGTTTGTCATAGATGCCGTTGGTAGTTGTTTCTGCCTTTTTCAAGGTAAAACGAATGCAGAAACCATGATCGGATTGATCCTTGATTCCACGGTTGGAATGAGGAATCCCCGGGGGGATCAAAAGCCCTTTTCCTTCAGAGGTGGTATATTCTGAACCATTCAAATTGGTTATCATTGCTCCCTTTTGCACATAATTGAACTCAAACCAGGGGTGCTTGTGCATATTAACTTCCCATCCGGCTTCGTGGTCGGCGGGTACTACATCCACAAGTTCAAGGCAAACATCCTGAAAAAGAATCGGGAAAAGAATCAGTTGCTTCAAAATCGAAATATTCATACGGCACCTCCTTTTGTGGATTAATTGTAGCACACGAAAACTGAAATGACAACTCCAAAACAGAAAATGTTGCATAATTTTATAAATTTGTGGCAGAATCCGACATGTTCTTATAAAGAAAAACAGGTATAATAGAACTCAAAAAGATTGGAAGAAGGTAAATTTATGAGTATTTATTTGATAGGAAATGCCCATATCGACCCTGTATGGCTTTGGCGCTGGCAGGAGGGTTTTGTGGAAATTAAGGCGACATTCCGCAGTGTGCTTGACAGAATGAAAGAGTTTGATGATTTCAAGTTTACCTGTGCTTGCGCATCGTATTATGAATGGATTGAAAAAAATGAACCCGCTATGTTTGAAGAAATCAAGCAGCGAATTCAGGAGGGAAGATGGCAGGTTGTGGGCGGTTGGTATCTTCAGCCGGACTGCAACATTCCTTGCGGAGAATCTTTTGCCCGTCATGCATTGATTTCTCAGCGTTACTTTAAAGAAAAATTTGGCGTGACCGCAACGGTTGGTTACAATGTAGACTCTTTCGGCCACAACGGAAATCTTCCCCAGATACTGCAAAATGGAGGTCTTTCCAAGTATGTATTTCTCCGTCCTATGGAACATGAAAAAAGCATGGCAAACAGCCTTTTTACATGGCAAGGCGTGGACGGAAGCACAGTAGAAGCCTTTCGGATTCCTGTCTCTTATGGTATTTGTGAAAGAACTCTGGACCTTTTAGACCAAGTAGAGGAGCAAGCAAAAAAGGAAGATATTGATTGCATGGCGTTTTACGGCATAGGCAATCACGGGGGCGGACCCAGTATCCGGTTGCTGGAAACCTTACATACCGACCGTTATAAGGAACATATCTTCTCGACGCCGGAAGAATATTTTGAGGCAGTTAAAGACGTAGAAAAGCCGGTGCTTTCCGGAGACTTACAGCACCATGCACGAGGATGCTATACGGCTTGTTCGGAAATCAAACACAACAACCGTCTATGTGAGAATAATCTTCTTGCGGCAGAAAGTTTCAGTGTGCTGGCAGGAGAACTTTGCGATGTCGAGTATCCGTCAGAACGATTGACAACTGCGTGGAAAAATACCTTGTTCAATCAGTTCCATGATATTCTCGGCGGATGCAGCATCAAGCGTGCATATCAAGATGCATCGTATCTCCACGGCGAAGCCATGAGCATCACAGAACAGGCAATTAACTTTGCAATGCAAAAAATTTCATGGAATATTGATACTCTGGGCGACTGGAAACTGCCGTGTAGAAAACAACCCAACTTTATGGGGGGCAGAGTCTGGATGACAGAGACAGATGGTCCGGGAACACCAATTGTGGTATTCAATCCTTTACCATTTGCAACAAAGCAGGTTCTTCCGCTTTCGGTGCTTGCAATCGGAGCAACAGATGAAAATGGCACAGCCATTCCCATACAGAAAATCCGCGCCGAGCGTACCAATGGTGACAAAGACCTTTTTGTGACGGCAATTCAGGTTGAAGTTCCGGCGTTTGGTTACAAAACATACAGAGTTTTTGTGCCCGAAGAAGAAACCGAGATTGTGAATGAGACTGGGTTTGTCTGCACGGATTCCTCAGTGGAAAGTGATTTGCTGAAAATTCGGTTTGGGGAAAACGGCGGACTTTGCAGTATTTTCGATAAGGAAGATGGCAAGGAACTGTTAAAAGGAGAAACCTATCTGGGGCTCTATGATGAGGAACATTGTGACACATGGGCGCATAATGTGGATGCCTTTGACAAGGAAGTTGACAGATTCCGATTTGTGGGGATGAAAACCATTGAAAATGGAAAACTCCGGTGCGTTACTGAGGTAACATACAAGACCGAACAATCCATGGCAAAACTGTATTACACCATAGAAAAAGGGTCTAAGAAACTCAGTATCCGTGCTGTGGTGGATTTCCATGAAAAGCATAAGATGCTCAAACTTAAAGTTCCGTTTGGAATCAATTATAAAGAATCGGTTTGTGAGATTCCTTACGGATTTATCAAGCGTGAGGCAGATGCTAAAGAACAGCCTTGCGGCAAGTGGGTGGCTGTGTTTGATGAGAACGGCGGTGCAGTCATTGCCAACGACGGAAAGTACGGATACGATGCTGATGAAAATACGGTGGGTATTTCCTTGCTCAGGGGTGCGATTTATGCCGACCATTACGGCGTCAGAGATGACCTTTGTGAATTTATGGAGCAGGGATTCCACGAATTTGAATTGACCGTTGCGCCTTGCCGGAATACCACCGAGGCATCCAGAATTGCGTATGAATTAAATATGCCCTTGCGGTATTTAAATGAGACTTTCCACAAAGGCTCATTAAAGACGGAATTCAGCGGTCTTTCGGTCAGTGCAGAGAATATTATGGTCTCTGCCATTAAGACGTCAGAGGATGGAGAAGGTTTGGTTATCAGAGCCTATGAAACTGAAAATAAATCCACCCGTGCGGAACTAAATCTTTTTGGGAAAAAAGTATCGGCAACTTTTGCGCCGGGCGAAATTAAAACCTTTAAGATGTGTGATAATGCAATAATTAATGAGACAAATTTTGTTGAAATGTAACAAGAAGAAAAGGCAGTTGCGCGAGCGACTGCTTTTTTTTGATAAATTAGTGGGAAATTTTACAAAAAAGTTAAAATTTTCTTAAGAAATGTTATTGACACATTGACCATACTTATGTATAATGAGAATACTAGGTTTATAAGGTTCATTTTTAAGAAACAAATTGACAGAACAAAGGAGGCGTGATAATGAAAAAACGCATGATAGGCTGTCTTTTGGTGGTTGCAATGATACTGGTACTGATACCGGTATATGCAGCAAGCGACGGGGCAACATTTACGGTAACCCCGCCGGAAGAACTGCCAAAAGCAGGGGATGAATTTGAGGTTGTGGTCAGTCTTGAGAACAACCCCGGATTCAACGCACTTCAGTTTACCTTGGTTTTTGACAAAACCCTGATGGAGTGTACAAAAATTAAAACCGGCACAGTGCTGAAAGAGATGTTATCAGCAACAAATCCCAATGCGGAAAACGGAGTTATTGTTGCATCTGCAACACTTGACACAGTTGCCGAGAATGGTATTGTTGTTATATGTACATGCAAAGCTCTGACAGACATTGAGTCTTGGCAATTTGCAATGGAACAGATAACTTTTGAAGATGCACAATCGAATGCACTTACTTATGATGTAGTTGGAGCGACTGTCACAGAGCCGGAACCGGAAGAAGATATCCGTCCGGGCGGCGCATTGGCAGATGATATGTTGGATGAACCTGATGATGAACCTATGGAAGAACCTACCGAACCGGGCATAGGCGGAACTGTGACCGAACCGGAGGAATCCGATGAAACAGAACCTGAAGTTCCCCTTACCACCTTCCCGGATACCAACGGGCACTGGGCGGAAAAGGAAATTGGTCTTGCCGCAGACAAAGGTCTGTTCAAAGGCGATGACCTTGGGAACTTTAATCCCGACGCGGATGTTACTCGTGCGCAGTTTGTGACAGTACTCTGGCGTATGGCAGGTTCGCCGGCAGTTGAGACAAAGGCACCCTTTGCTGATATTGAAAACCAGATTTCGGAATTTCAGTCAGCCATTGCATGGGGCTTTGCCAATGGCTATATCAACGGTATCTCTGAGACGGAGTTTGATCCGGAAGGTACCTTGACCCGCGAAGCAGGAATGAAGATTCTTCACTTTTATTCCGGCGGTGCCAAAGGAAATGAACAGATGTTGACCCTGATCTATGATGATTTCTTTGATGACAGCAAGGAGATATCTTCTTGGGCGAAAGACTCTGTATACTGGGGTATTTACAACACGCTGATTTCCGGCACAAGTAAAACAACTTTAAGTCCGCAGGGAACGGCAACCCGTGCTCAGCTTGCAAAAATATTAGTAAATTATATTAAAAATTTTAAATAAAAAGGAGTAAGAAAAATGAAGAAGAGAATTGGTATTGTAACATTGGTGTTCGTGCTGGCGACAATGGTTTGTTTGCCTACACTGGCATCGGCAGAACAGGCAACCGCTCCCGGTTTCTATAATTTTGGAACCGCGACTGGCGTAACTGTTACCCCGAAGGACGCAAACGGCGCAGTTACTGCGGTTACTGCAGATGTTAACGGCGACAGCACCGATGATACATTCTACCCCAACGCAAACAAATTCACTGTAAACTACACCGGCGCAACCAAGGATGCTTATTATGGCGTTCTGTTGGCAGATGGTGATGCAGCACCCACCAAGGAAAGCGAAATCTTCTATATTGACCAGCTTACCGCAGAGGGAAACAGCATTGACTTTTTGGTATACCCCATTCTGTCCAAAGAGAATAACAAGCAGACCTTGTACATCTCCAGCAGTGTAGAGGGTGCACCTCTGGTAAAAGTTCCTCTGTACTACACCACAGCAGGTACTTATGGTGACGACGAACCTGATTATGTTCTGGGTAATGTAAATGGTGATGCTTACATCAACTCAAGTGATGCATTGAAGGTATTGCAGATTGCGTCCGGTAGTTACACACCGACTGAAACTGAGAGATTGGCAGCAAATGTAAATGGTGATGCATACATTAACTCAGGTGACTCTTTGAAGATTTTGCAGTTTGCTGCAGGAACGATTGACTCTTGGAACTAATTTAATTGAGGAGGACAATAATGAAAGGCAGTATTAAAAAAGTACTGTCACTATTGTTGGCTGTTGCGATGCTCGTGAGTATGATAAGTTCAGTAGCGTTTGCAACGGGTGATTCCAATGGAAAGACAATTACGCTTTCCTATGTAGCAACTAGCGATGGTGATGGAGAAGAAGTAATTACAAGTGTAGCAAATGGTGGAACATTCTATTTGTTTGTAAACTTTGAGGGCAATCCCACAGAGCTTGCAA
>JAFYXJ010000003.1 GCA_017546205.1 Clostridia bacterium
GTTCTTCTCTGCAGTAGAAACATCTTCCCTTCGTGTCATGACAACAATTCCGCCTCCCTGTTCAATATATTCCCGCAGCTTATGTGCCACCGAAAGGTTGACATCTTTTTCTGACACACCCCCTCCGGATGCGCCGCCGTCAAATCCACCGTGTCCTGCATCCGCCACGATGACCCGCCCTTCAATCGGCAGACCTGCCGCGGTTTCCGTCCGTTCTGCTTTCGGCAACAATCCCAAACACAGAATTCCCAAAACTGTAAGTAACAAAAACCATATCTGATATCCTTTTACTGATAAAAACAATAGAATCACCCCTTTTATGGTATGAAATGCAGTTCTGTTTTATGTTTTGAGAATTATATCTTGACGAAAGACAGAAAACCCGATACAATATCTTCATATTTTGACATGGAGTGACAAAAATGAAAAATCAAAAATTAAAAGGAAATTTGCTGCTGTTTCTGGCAGCGTTTATCTGGGGAACTTCCTTTATTGCACAAAGCAAAGGCGTAGAATCCATTTCTCCGGTAGCATTTAACGGCATCCGCAGTATGCTGGGTGCCATCGTATTATTTCCCGTGATTCTGCTCTTAGACAACGGAAAGAGAAAACGGGGCATCCCCGTACAAAAAGCCGACAAGACCTTGCTTTTGGGCGGTATTATCTGCGGTATCTTCCTCTGTCTTGCAACTACCGTACAAACAGCCGGCATGGTATACACAAGTCCCGGAAAAGCCGGTTTTATCACCGCTCTCTATATGGTGTTTATTCCTATTGTCGAACTGTTTCTGGGGAAAAAGCCAAGTCCTGTGATTCTGCTATCGGTACTGATCGCAACGGTAGGCCTTTACCTGATGTGCATCGACACCGACCTTACCATCAACAAAGGAGATGTGATGGTTCTATTCTGTGCCGTTCTATTTACCGGGCACATTCTTGCCATTGATTATTTTTCCCCGAAAGTTGACGGTGTCAAACTTTCCTGCCTGCAATTTTTTGTTTGCGGCGTCCTCAATATGGGTTCCATGTTTCTCTTTGAATCACCGGAACTGATGCCCATTCTCCGTTGCTGGATGTCCATTGGATATTCCGGCATCATGTCCTGCGGTGTGGCTTACACCCTGCAAATTGTGGGGCAAAAATATACCGATCCCACTTCTGCATCCATCCTGATGAGTCTGGAATCGGTGTTTGCCACCTTGAGCACCGTAGTTCTGGTCGCTCTCGGATGGAGTCTGACGGGCGGTGCCCTGACCCCGCGGGAAATAATCGGATGTGTTTTGATGTTCGTTGCAATCATTCTGGTGCAACTTCCCTCGAAGCCGCAAAAAGCCATTGTATAAAATACATAGCCGTCAAAGGAAATTCTGTCCTTTTGACGGCTATTTTGTCGAAAAGTGTCTTGACATTCATTTCCTCCTATGGTAAGATTATCTCTAATCTTTGCAGGATAGATTTCTGCAAAAAAACAGGAGGGTATTCATGAGAAACATGAACAAAAAAACAATTTTTTCTATTCTCTTCACAATGATTATCCTGTGCATGACAACGGTGGTTGCATTTGCTACAGGTGACGCTGCAGAAGAGGCTCTTCCCAAATTTTACGCAACATTCTGGGCAATGGTTCCGCCTCTGGTTGCAATTGCACTTGCACTGATTACCAAAGAAGTGTACTCTTCTTTGTTTATCGGTATCGTACTGGGCGGTTTTCTTTCTGCCAACTGGAATCCGGTAGGTGCTCTCGACAATGTTCTGAACGAGGGACTGATTGCTGCAGTTTCCGGTACCGCAGGTATCTTTGTATTCCTGGTTATTCTGGGCGCTATGGTTGCCCTGATTAACAAAGCGGGCGGTTCTGCCGCATTCGGCCGTTGGGCAGAAACCCATATCAAATCCAGAGTCGGTGCCATGTTTGCCACCTTTATTCTGGGCGTTTTGATTTTCATTGATGACTATTTTAACTGCCTTACCGTTGGTAGTGTTATGCGTCCGGTAACCGACAGTCACAAAATTTCCCGTGCAAAACTGGCGTTCCTGATTGATGCCACCGCTGCACCGGTTTGTATGATTGCTCCGGTTTCTTCCTGGGCTGCTGCTGTTTCGGAATTTACCGAGGGAACCGGATTCTCCGGCATTGAGTTGTTTGTCCGTGCTATTCCTTATAACTTCTATTCTCTTTTGACTTTTGTATTCATCATTACACTTATATTGATGAAATTTGATTTTGGTCCCATGAAACTCCATGAACTGAATGCGATGACCAAAGGCGATCTGTTTACCAGCGGTCAGGATGATATTGAGGCTGCCGAGGTTGAAGATGCTAATCCCAAGGGACGTGTCATCGATTTGATTCTGCCCGTTCTGGTTCTGGTTGTGATCTCCATTCTGGGTCTCCTTTATGTAGGCGGATTCTTTGCAGGGGATGATTTTGTTACCGCATTCGGTAATACCGATGCAACCGTTGGTCTTCCTTGGGGTGCAATTGTTGCCTTGATTGTGACTATCATTTATTTGATAGCAAGACGGGTTATCACCTTCAAAGAAGCAATGGCTGCAATTCCCAAAGGCTTTAACGCAATGGTTCCTGCCATTTTGATTCTGACCTTTGCAACTGCATTGAAGAATATGACCGGTCTTCTGGGTGCTGCTGACTTTGTGGCATACCTGATGGATTCTGCTGCTGCAGGTCTTGCAAACTTCCTGCCGGCAATTATCTTCCTGGTTGCATGTGTACTGGCATTTTCTACCGGTACTTCCTGGGGAACCTTCGGTATCCTGATTCCTATCGTTACTGCAATTTTCGATCCCACCAGCGAGCTGTTAATTATCGGTGTTTCTGCATGTCTTGCCGGCGCTGTATGCGGTGACCACTGCTCTCCCATTTCCGATACAACAATTATGTCCTCTGCAGGCGGACAATGTAACCATATCAATCACGTATCTACCCAGCTGCCTTACGCAATTACCGTTGCACTGATTTCCTTTGTGGTATACTTGCTGGCAGCATTTGTACAGAATGCTTACATTCTCCTCCCCATAGGAATTATCCTGACAATCGGAACTTTGTTCGTAATCAAACAAGTTACCAAAGACAAACAGTAATAACAGAAAAGGTGATGCCAAAGGCATCACCTTTTTTATAGATATGAAAGAATGATTTCACAGTTTCCGTTTATTTGATACGTTGCATCAATTGCCGGAATCAAAACACTGTCTCCTTTTGAGATAGATAAGGTTTCACCGTCGAAAAGCAGTTCCCCAGCCCCCTCTGTTACCATCAGGGATTGGAAACTGGTTTTATCTACATTGAGTTCGATTGTTCCGTTTACCCGTAACCGTTCCACCGTAAAATAAGAACATGATGCCAGAACGCTTCGTTCTCCGTCGGCAATAGGTTCCCGTTTGGGTGCCGGCTTTAAATCAGAAACTGCAATGGCCTTTTCCACATGGAGTTCCCGTGTGTTGCCATTCTTATCTTTCCGGTTGTAATCATACACACGATAGGTAGTATTGGAATTTTGCTGAATCTCACAAATCAGAATTCCCGCTCCAATGGCATGTACTGTTCCTGCCGGAATAAAGAACACATCTCCTTTGGAAACCGGAACACGGTTCAAACAGTCTGTCAGGGTATTATTGGCAATGGCCTGCCGATATTCCTCTTCTGTAATCTCTTTGGAGAATCCATAGTAAAGTGCTGCATCTTTCTCACAGTCCAGCACATACCACATCTCGGTTTTGCCATATTCACCCTCAACCTTAAGGGCGTATGCATCATCAGGATGTACCTGAACTGACAGATCATTCTTGGCATCAATCAGCTTAATCAGAATAGGAAAATAATCAAATGCCGCAGCTTTGCTTCCAAGAGTTTCTTTTCCGCAAGCGTCCATAAATTCCATAAGCGTAAGTCCGTCAAACTCTCCCCCGATGATGGTAGACTGTCCGTCCTTGTGTGCAGAAAGTTCCCAACTTTCCGCTACAATGTCAAGGTCGGTTTTCTTTTTGAATTCAGTTTTTAATTTGGTACCGCCCCAAAGATAATCTTTGAAAACGGGATTCAATTTTACAGGTTTTCGATACATCTCTGTCACATCCATTTCTTTTTGTTCTTTTTATCATAACGAAAAATCCTTCCCTTGTCAAGATTCACCCAACAATAGATTTGGCATATAGTATACGGGAGGTGAAAAAATATGACGAATTCATGTTGCAATGACAGAAACGGTTGCGTTCTTGCCGCTGTTGTCATCAGCATCATTCTGGGAATCGTAACTGCGTTCCTGACCTTTTCCGGTATTTTTACCTTAGGAACCGTTCTCCTTTATGTGATTCTTGGAATCGCATCTGCTTATCTGGCAACAGTACCCATTGCGGCAGCAATTATCCGCAGCACGCAGATTCGCAATTGTGTCTGCAAGGTGCTTCCGGCTTTGCTGACCGGAATCCTTGGCACAATTCTCCTTGCTGTCGTTTTGCTGACAGTAACATTGACCGCCACAGGCATTTTGAACGCAATCCTGACCGGATTATTGGTGGCTTTATTTTCCCTTTTGCTGATTGCTACTGCATGTCTTGCAAAATGCGGAGCAAAATGTTCCGGAACCATCCGTGACATCTAAATGAAACCATCTGGAATACAGGGTACCTTTTCAGGTACTCTGTATTTGCATTTTTAAAGAAGTTGTGATACACTGGTAAAAAAACTTGGAGGCAGACTATGGCAGAACAGTTTTCGGTACAAGCGGTTGCACGCATATACAATGATTTTTCATCCAAATTCGGGATTCCCAGACAAAGCGGCATTGTTTCTTCTCTTGTTTCCACAATCGTACTGGAACCGGAATTTCGAAACCCTGATGTGTATCGGGGACTTTCAGGATATTCCCACCTTTGGTTACTCTGGCAGTTTTCTCATGCAGAAAAACAAGGATGGTCAGCAACAGTCCGTCCTCCGAAACTTGGTGGAAACACCAGAATCGGTGTTTTTGCCAGTCGTTCTCCTTTCCGTCCAAACAGAATTGGTCTTTCCTCGGTGAAAATCGAAAACATCGAACTTTCTTCCCCCGACGGTCCCCTCTTATATGTGAGTGGTGCAGATTTGTTAAACGGAACACCCATTCTGGACATCAAACCATATCTTCCCTATACCGACAGTCATCCTGACGCTCTTGGCGGGTATGCGGTTACCCCTGATACAACTCTCTCTGTAAATATTCCTCCTGCTCTACTCGATATGGTCCCTGTCCATCTTCAAAAAGGGTTATGCGATTTACTTGCTCAGGACCCGAGACCGGGATATCAGGCAGATCAGGATCGCATTTATGGACTGTCTTTTGGCGGGTTTGAAATCCGCTTTACGGTAAACGGCGACACCCTTACCGTCCATGAAATCACCTGATAAATTCCGCCCTTAAAATGCAGGGCGGAATTTTTATGTTCTTTTTTTATGTCTACCTCCATAAAATACTATCAAACGCTATGGAGGGATACTGATGAAAAAAAGAGTCTGGCAAAACAAAAAACTTTGGTTTTTTTTTATTTTTCTTTTTCTAACTGGCATACTGACAGGTAGTATTCTAGGTGCGTGTTCTGGGAAAAATACCGTCGGGGAAATTACGGATTTTTTCAACCATTTCTTTTCTGTATACTCTGTTCAAGGTACATCCGGGCACAATGCTTTTTGTCTTTCTGCGCTAAACTACGGAACCGTTGCATGCTGGTTCTGGCTATCCGGTTGGCATCCTTTTCTACTTCCTATTGGCTTAATTCAAACAGCCTTAAAGGGAATAAGATGCGGATTCACCATGACATTACTGAGTCGTTGCTTCGGATGGAAAGGCATTCTGTTCTCCTTCTTTGCCATCTTGCCGGCAACCCTTATTCTTCTCTTTGCTTTTTGTTTTTATATGACATACCAGATACAGTTCGCCTATGACCGAAATACCATAAAAAAAGGACAGGTTTCTTTGCCCTTCAAACGCCACGTATATATAAGGCATATTCTGACAACACTTATTTTTCTTTTTCTTCTCCTTTTTGCCTCTTTTACCGAAGGTTACCTTGTGCCTGTTCTGACACAACCACTCGTACAACTTTTTTTGTGACATTTTTTCTGTTTTTTTGGAAAAAACACTTGTCAAACTTAAGAAAATTATGTAAAATAGTAAACTGATAAGGGGGGGATTGACTGTGGATGCCCGCATGACCGAATACTTTACATATCTGGAATATGAAAAACGTGTTTCTGCCAATACTCTGGATTCCTACAAGCGGGATATCCAGCAGTTTAAAGAATATCTGGATAATCAGGAACATTCCGGATTGTACAACTGCACCAACACAACGGTGCTCAATTACCTGCTTTCGATTCAGAAAAAGGGGAAATCAGCTTCTACCATTTCAAGGAACTTAGCATCACTGCGCTCCTTTTATCGTTTTATGATCCGGAAACACTATGCAACAGAAGATCCTACAGAGAACATTCATGGATTTAAAGCCGAAAAAAAACTTCCCCAGATTCTTTCCAATCAGGAAGTGGAACTTCTTTTGGAGCAACCCATCTGCAAGGATTTTAAAGGATTTCGTGACAAAGCTATGCTGGAACTTTTATATGCAACCGGTATGCGCGTCAGCGAATTGCTTTCCATCACCCTTTCTGACCTAAACTTATCGGTAGGTTATATCAACTGCCGGTATCACGGACAGAATCGGGTCATTCCTATCTATACCGTTGCAAAAGATGCAATCCGTGCATACATTGACCATGGACGGAGCAAATTACCGGAAATCCATGATAAAGATGTATTATTTTTGAACCTGAACGGTTCCATGCTGACCCGTCAGGGATTCTGGAAAATTATCAAACATTATAAAACCCTTGCCGGAATCAAAAAGGAAATTACGCCCCATACACTCCGGCATTCCTTTGCCATCCATCTGTTGGAAAACGGTGCAGACCTTCGTTCCATTCAGGAAATGCTGGGACATACTGACATCGCATCTACCCAGATTTACGCACAACTGGCAAAGAGCAGACTTCAAACAGTTTATCAAAACGCACATCCCCGTGCGAAATCATAATATTTTTGTATACCAAGGAGGATATCAAAATGAAAGTACTTGTAATCGGCAGTGGCGGTCGTGAACACACCATCATCTGGAAACTCCGTCAGAGTCCGTCTGTTGACAAAATTTATGCAGCACCCGGAAACGGTGGTATTTCCCGTCTGGCTGAATGCGTTCCCATTTCCGTTATGGATTTTGATGCATTGACCAAATTTGCAAAAGAGAACCAGATTGACCTGACCGTTGTGGCACCGGATGACCCTCTGGCAGGAGGTGCCGTTGACGCATTTGAGGCAGCAGGACTGCGTGCATTCGGTCCCAACCGTGCTGCAGCCATTATCGAGGGCAGCAAAGCTTTCTCCAAAGATTTGATGAAAAAATATAACATTCCCACTGCAGGATACGAAGTATTTGACAATAGCCGCGATGCCATCGACTACATTAAGGCGGAAAATAAGTTCCCAGTTGTTGTCAAGGCAGACGGCCTTGCACTGGGAAAAGGCGTTATCATTGCCCAGACTCTGGAAGAAGCCGAAACTGCTGTCCATGAGATTATGGACGATAAAGTATTCGGTGCTGCCGGCGGTAAGGTTGTTATCGAAGAATTTTTAGTAGGTCCGGAAATCTCCGTCCTTGCATTTACCGACGGTAAAACCTTAAAGCCTATGGTTTCCGCACAAGATCACAAGCGTGCTTATGACAACGATGAGGGTCTCAACACCGGCGGTATGGGAACATTCTCACCCAGCCGGATTTACACCCCCGAACTTGCCGAGGAATGTATGAAAAACATCTTCCTTCCCACTATGCATGCCATGAATGCAGAGGGACGCACCTTTAAGGGTGTTCTGTACTTTGGACTGATGAAAACCACAGACGGCGTTAAAGTCATTGAGTACAACTGTCGATTCGGCGATCCGGAAACACAGGTGGTACTCCCCAGGCTGAAAACCGATTTGTATGAAATTTTCGAGGCAGTCATTGATGAACGGTTGGATGAAATTGAAATTGAATGGGAAGACAACGCCGCAGTTTGCGTAGTTCTCGCCTCCGGCGGATATCCGCAGGCATATAAGAAGGGGTATCCCATTGATGGTATCACTCAGGCAGAAAGTCTTGGTGCTATGGTATTCCACGCAGGTACTGTCCATGAAGACGGAGTATTCAAGACCAACGGCGGTCGTGTTCTGGGCGTAACCGCAACCGGAAAGGATCTGGATTCTGCTATCAAAGAAGCCTATCGTTATGTGAAAATGATCAAGTTTCAGGATATGCATTTCAGAACCGATATCGGTATTAAAAAGAATCAGTAGAATAAATTCCCGCAATTTCCTTAAATTGCGGGAATTTTTTTGCGTTTTCTTCAAGAAAAACCTTGCTATTTTCTAAAAATCATTGTATAATATTATGATGTGTTACTACATTGAATTATAAGAAAGCAGGTTCATGCATGAAACATAGATTAACGATTCCCCTTGTCCCCTTGCGCGGGCTTACCGTTTTTCCCGGTATGTCCTTACATTTTGATGTGGGACGTTCCAAATCCATAGCGGCGGTACGCCAGGCTATGGAGGAAAATAAATTAGTCTTTTTGTGTTATCAAAACGATATTACCGTGGATTCTCCCGTTCGTAAAGACCTTGCAAAGGTCGGTACTGTTGCAGAGATACGCCAGATTCTCAATTTACCTGACGGCAATATCCGCATCCTGGTGGAGGGTCTTTCCCGTGGTAAAATCACTCGTTTCTTCGATGACGGACAAATGGCGTATGTAAATGTATCCCGTCTTGAAGATATTCCTTGTGAGGATGATATTCACATTCAGGTATTGATTCGTCGGTTGTATCATTTGGTGGAGAAGTTTCTGGAACTTTATGACCGGTTTTCTCCCGAGGCACTGTCTTCTCTTCTGGCTGTAGAAGACCCCGGTGAAACTGCGGATACTGTGGTTGCCAATCTACCAATCAAACCCCAGCAAAAGCAGGAAATTCTTGACGCGCTTGAAGTTGATAAGAGACTGGAGAAACTGATTGGGATTCTGGATCACGAAATCCAGCTTCTTGAAATTGAAAAAGATGTGATGGACAAGGTTCAAACCAATCTGGACCAGAATCAAAAAGATTATGTCCTTCGGGAAAAAATCCATGTGATTCAGGAAGAACTGGGCGAAGGCGACGCCGTTGATGAAGACATCAAAAAATTTCGTCAGGAGATGGAATCCAGGGCGTTACCGCAAACAGTTGTCGACAAACTGGAAGAGGAAATTTCTCATCTGGGAAAAACTCACCCCTTTTCTCAGGAATACGGCGTGGTGGAGAACTATATCGAAACGGTGCTTTCTCTCCCTTGGGAAAAGAAAACCGAAGATATTCTTGACCTTGCCCTTGCCAAAAAAATTCTCGCCCGCGACCACAGTGGACTTGATAAGGTAAAAGAACGGATTTTAGAATATATTGCCGTACGCAAACTGAACGGCAATCCCAAAAGCAACATTCTTTGTCTGGTTGGCCCTCCGGGGGTGGGCAAAACGTCCATTGCCTGTTCTCTGGCAGAAGCCCTTGGACGCAAATACGTCCGCATTAGTCTGGGCGGTGTTCATAACGAAGCCGAGATTCGGGGGCACAGAAAAACCTATGTGGGCGCTATGCCCGGTCGGGTTATTGAAAGTCTCAAGCAGGCAGGTACTTGCAATCCGCTGATGCTCTTTGACGAAGTGGACAAGATGTCCCGTGATTACAACGGAGACCCGGCATCTGCTATGCTGGAAGTCTTTGACCCGGAACAGAACAAAACATTCCGTGATCATTATGTGGAACTTCCCTTTGATTTGTCCGATGTTTTGTTTATTGCAACAGCAAATTCTCTGGAAACTGTTCCAAGACCTCTCCTTGACCGGATGGACATCATTGAGGTTTCCGGTTATACCGTAGAAGAAAAATTGGAGATTGCAAAGAAATATTTAATCCCCAAACAGCGCAATCTCCATGGTTTGAAACCGTCCCAGTTAAAGATTGCTTCATCAGCGCTTTCAGCCATCATTGACGGATATACAAGAGAATCCGGAGTCCGGACTTTGGAGCGAAGAATCACTGCCCTGTGCAGAAAAGCCGCAATGCGTCTGGTACAAGATGACGGGACTGAAACTGTTTCTGTTACCGCAAAAAATCTTACCGATTTTCTGGGCAAACAGATGTATCATTATGATAAAACCGAAGAACAAAATCAAATCGGTCTGGTAACCGGTCTTGCATGGACGGAAACCGGAGGGGAAACCCTTCCTGTAGAAGTCAACACTATGCCGGGAACCGGAAAACTGGAACTGACCGGAAATCTGGGTGAGGTAATGCAGGAATCTGCCAAAGCAGCGCTGACTTACCTACGTTCCAATACCTACCGGTTTGGAATTTCTCAGGATTTTTATAAAACCACAGATATTCACATTCACATTCCGGAAGGGGCAATCCCGAAAGACGGACCATCTGCGGGTGTCACCATGGCAACTGCTCTGATTTCCGCCTTTACTCACCGTCCGGTGAATCGGTTAGTCGCTATGACCGGCGAAGTTACCCTACGGGGGCGTGTTCTTCCCATCGGCGGTTTGAAAGAAAAAACTCTTGCTGCTTTCCGAATGGGGATTAAGATAGTGATTATTCCCGAGGAAAACCGTCCTGACTTTGAGGAACTGCCGCAAAAAATCAAGGATTCGCTTACCTTTATTTTTGCAAAAAATATGGACACCGTGCTGGAACACGCACTTCTTCCTGCATCGGTTCAGGATGGAAAACACCAGAAAAAGGAACTGCCTTACATAGATTCCCTTCTGGGCGGTAAAGAAATCCCCGGCAGTCAAATCAGTGCTCAAAGCATCTAGTTACGGAGGTTGTTATGGATTACATTGACGCAAAATTTCTTGTTACGGCGGTTAAACCGTCACAGTATCCCGATACCTTAGTGCCAGAGGTTGCATTTGTCGGCCGTTCCAATGTGGGAAAATCTTCCCTGATTAACTGCCTGACCAATCGCACCAAACTTGCACGAACCAGCAGCACCCCTGGCAAAACTGCAACCATTAACTTTTATGATATTGCAGGAACTTACCGTTTGGTGGATTTGCCCGGATACGGGTATGCAAAAAAATCCAAAGATGAACTTCTGCGTTGGAGCAAAATGATAGAAACCTATCTTTCCGACCGCTTTAATCTGGTTCAGGTAATTCAACTGGTGGACGCAAGACACAAACCCACTCAGGATGATATTACCATGATGGAATGGGTGCGGCATTTCGGGTTTTCCCCCGTTGTGGTTGCAACCAAACTGGATAAACTGAAAAAATCTGAAATTGAACCCAACCTGACACGGATTTATGAAACTTTGAATTTGGATGATGATTGTATTCTTCTTCCTTTCTCTGCCGAAACCAAAGCAGGGCGTGAAGATGTTGCAGAGGTCATCGATCTGGTTTGCAGTAAATTCAATCCTGATCAGGGTGATATTTTGAACAAATAACCATACAAAGGAGTAACCATCATGATCAATAAACCCCGCGGAACCGAGGATATTCTTCCATCCGACAGTCCGCTCTGGCAAAAAATCGAGGCTGCTGCCCGTGAAGTGTGTGACACTTTTGGCTATCGCGAAATTCGCACGCCCGTTTTTGAAGATACCGCACTGTTTCAACGCGGCGTTGGTGATACAACCGATGTTGTACAAAAGGAAATGTACACCTTTGAGGATAAAGGCGGACGGAGCATTACCTTGCGTCCTGAGGGAACAGCATCTTTGGCAAGAAGCTTTATTGAAAACTCACTTTACGCTGACCCACAGCCTACCAAGCTTTATTATTTGATTTCCTGCTATCGATATGAAAAACCCCAGTCAGGGCGCCTTCGGGAATTCCATCAATTTGGCATTGAATGCTTTGGCGGAACCGCTGATGCAACCGATGCAGAAGTAATTACCCTCGCCCTTTCTTTCTTTGAAAAATTAGGAGTAACGGGACTTAAACTGAACGTAAACAGCATTGGCTGTCCTGTTTGCAAGCAGGAATACAATCAAATTTTAAGAGAATATTTCCGTCAGCATCAGGAAAAACTTTGCGAGACATGTCATACCCGTCTTGAGAAAAATCCCATGCGGATTATTGACTGTAAATCCGAAATCTGTTCCGCGATTGCTCAGGATGCGCCCAAAATGATTGATCATCTTTGTCCTGACTGTAAAGAACATCTTGACAAAACCCTCCGATATCTGGACAGTGTAGGCGTCGACTATATCATCGATCCGTCTATTGTCCGCGGTCTGGATTACTATACCAGAACTGTATTTGAGATTACTTCCGACCAGCTGGGTGCCCAGTCCACCGTTTGCGGCGGCGGACGTTACAATGGTCTTGTGGAGGAGCTGGGCGGAAAGCCTACCGAAGGTATCGGCTTTGCAATCGGTTTGGAACGATTGATTATGATCATGAAAAGTCAGGGACTTGATCAGGAGATTCCCCAAAGCAGACCGGATATCTTCATTGCCGCTATTGGCGATGACGCAGATGTTACGGCACAAACCCTTGTTTATCAGCTTCGGAAAATGGGCTGTCGTGCAGAGCGCGATCTCTGCAATCGCAGTATTAAAGCCCAAATGAAATATGCCAACAAATTAAATGCTGCCTACAGTATGGTTCTTGGTGATGATGAAATCACAAATCAAAAAGCCGAACTGAAAAACATGGCGGACGGAACATCAAAACCCGTTTCCCTTACGGCGGAAGAAATTTTCCAGAATATTCAGTAGAAAACCCAAGGAGGTTATAACGATGCAATTTGAAACTATGGCAGGACTGAAACGTACCCACATGTGTACCGAACTGTCTGCGAAAAATCAAGGGGAAACCGTAACCCTGACCGGTTGGGTTGCCCGAAACAGAAAATTGGGCGGTGTAAATTTTGTTACCTTGCGTGACCGCACCGGAATTGTACAGCTTTCTTTTAACGATACCAGTGATCCGGCTGTATTTGAAAAAGCTGAACAACTGAAAAGCGAATATGTCATCGCCGTTCAGGGAACCGTTTTGCTCCGTACTCCTGAAAATATCAACCCCCAGATGAAAACTGGTGAGATTGAGATTTTCGTAACTGAATTAAGAATCTTAAACGGTGCGGAAACAACACCATTTTATATCGAAGAGGATATCGATACCAATGATGCTTTGCGTCTCAAATACCGGTATCTGGACCTGCGCCGTCCCGATATGCAACGGAACATGATGCTTCGTCATAAGGTAACCAAACTGGCACGGGATTACTTTGACCAGAACGGTTTTCTGGAACTGGAGACACCGATGCTGACCAAGAGTACCCCTGAGGGTGCCCGTGACTATCTGGTACCCAGCCGTGTGCACCCCGGCAGTTTCTATGCTCTGCCCCAGTCACCTCAGCTTTATAAACAGTTATTGATGCTTGCCGGCTATGACCGCTATTTCCAGGTGGCAAGATGTTTCCGCGACGAGGACTTGCGTGCAGACCGTCAGCCGGAATTTACCCAGCTTGACATGGAACTTTCCTTTATTGATATTGATACCATTATCGAAATCAATGAAGGCTTTTTGAAAAAGGTGTTTGAAGAGGTGCTGAACATTGAGGTACAAACTCCCTTCCTCCGGCTTCCCTACAGTGAGGCAATGGAACGGTTCGGTTCCGACAAACCTGATACCCGTTTCGGTATGGAATTCGTTGATATTTCCGATTGTGTAAAGGATTGTGATTTCAAGGTATTTACCGGTGCGATTGAAAACGGTGGAAGTGTTCGCTGTATTGTTGCAGAAGGTCTGGGCGAGCAAATGACCAGAAAAACCTTGGATAGCCTGGGTGAATATGTAAAAACCTACCGTGCCAAAGGAATGGCTTGGATTGTTGTGGAAGAGGACAACCTTCGTTCCCAGATTACTAAATTCCTGTCTGAGGAGCAGATTCAGGCAATTCTTGATAAGACGCAGGCAAAGGTTGGCGACGCCATCTTAATCATTGCAGACACCAATGCGGTTGTTTATGATGCACTTGGCAATCTGCGTCTGGAAGTTGCAAGACGCTTTGATTTGATTGACAAAAACAAATTTAACTTCCTCTGGGTAACTGAATTCCCGTTGCTGGAATATGACGAAGATGCCGGCAGATATGTTGCAAAGCACCATCCCTTTACCCACCCCGTGGATGAGGATATCCCCAAACTGGAAACCGCACCGGGTGAGGTGCGTGCAAAAGCATACGATATTATCTTAAATGGTACTGAAATCGGTGGCGGAAGTTTGCGTATCTTCCACACCGACCTACAGGAAAAGATGTTCAAGGCACTTGGTTTTACCAAGGAAGAGGCTTGGGAACGGTTTGGATTTTTGATGGAAGCATTTAAGTACGGTACACCGCCCCATGGCGGACTTGCCTACGGCCTTGACAGACTTGTGATGATTATGGCAGGATGCGACTCCATCCGCGATGTGATTCCTTTCCCCAAAGTCCAGACTGCAGCAGAATTGATGAATGGTTCTCCCTCAGAGGTTGATGCAAAGCAACTGGAGGAATTATTTATCGCTGTTACCGCTACCAAAGAAGAAACCCAAGAGAAAGGGGCAGAATAACATGCAAAACGTATTTGATACCTTAAAAGAGCGTGGTTTGATTGCACAGACCACCCACGAAGAAGAAATCAGAAAAATCTTAGGCGAAAAGAAAATCACTTTCTATATTGGCTTTGACCCCACCGCAGATAGTCTGCATATCGGTCATTTCATGCAGTTGATTGTGATGAAGCACATGCAGAACGCAGGTCATCGTCCTATCATTCTTCTGGGGGGCGGTACCACCATGGTTGGCGACCCTACCGGAAAAACCGATATGCGCCCTATGATTACCCAAGAAGAAATTCAACACAATGCGGATAACTTCAAGGTACAGATGTCTAAGTTTATTGATTTCAGCGACGGAAAGGCATTGATGGTAAACAACGCTGACTGGTTGCTCAAACAGAACTACGTGGAATTTCTCCGCGAGGTTGGCGTTCATTTCTCAGTGAATCGTATGCTGACAGCAGAATGTTTCAAAACCCGTTTAGAACGTGGACTTTCTTTCCTGGAATTTAACTATATGCTGATGCAGAGTTTCGACTTTTACAAGTTAAACAAAGAACACGACTGTATCATGGAATTTGGCGGTGATGACCAGTGGTCCAACATCATCGGCGGTATTGAGTTGATTCGTCGGAAAGAAGGTAAACAGGCTTACGGCATGACCTTTACTCTGCTGACCACCTCTGAGGGCAAAAAAATGGGTAAAACCGAGAAAGGCGCTCTCTGGCTTGACCCTGAAAAAGTTTCTCCTTATGAATTCTATCAATATTGGAGAAATGTGGATGATAAAGACGTTATTCGTATGCTGAAACTGGTTACTTTCCTCCCCATGGAGCAGATTGCAGAATATGAAAAACTGGAAGGTCAGGAACTGAACAAAGTAAAATGCATTCTTGCCTACGAAGTCACCAAAATGGTTCACGGACAAGAAGCCGCAGACAGTGCAAATGCTGCTGCAACCGCAATTTTTGGCGGTGGCGGCAATACCGAAAATATGCCCACCGAAACAATTTCCAAGACAGACATCGCGGATGGCATCAATATTCTGGATTTGCTGATGTTAGTAAAACTGATTCCTTCCAAAGGAGAGGGCAGACGTCTGATTCAACAAAACGGACTTTCCATCAATAACGAAAAAGTTTCCGCTGTTGATATGATGGTAACGGCAGATATGTTCGGCGATGAGGGCATGATTGTCAAAAAAGGAAAGAAGACATTCCTGCGTCTGGTTCTGAAATAATCTTGTTTTGTGGAAGATGCACAAAAGTTTTTATATTTAATGTGCATCTTCCACAAACTTGTCTATTGCATTTTTAATGGAAATGATGTATAGTATAGACATACCACAATTAACAATCTTTTTCATTTCCTTTCACAATAAGCCGATGGCTTATTGTGAAAAACTCCCCTTTACCGAGAGCAATCTCGGTTTTTTTCTTTTTAAAAACCCCCGCTCGTTGAGCGGGGGTTTCGTTATTTTATTATCTTATCTCGCTTTGGTTGCAACCTCTGTTAAAATTGCAGAAAGGAAATCATCAACTGCCATCGCACCCTTGTCGCCCTCTTTTCTGGAACGAACAGAAACAGCATTGTCTGCTTGTTCCTTTTCACCGACAATTAGCATATAAGGAACTTTCTCAAGTTGTGCTTCGCGAATCTTGTAACCGATTTTCTCGTTTCTTTCATCGATTTCAATACGGATACCTGCATTTGCAAGCTGGTCAGCAACTTTTCTTGCGTATTCCATATAGTGCTCAGAAATGGGTAAAATCTTCGCCTGAACGGGTGCCAACCATGTGGGGAATGCACCTGCATATTTCTCAATCAAGAGAGCAAGGGTTCTTTCATAACAACCGATGGAAGTTCTGTGGATGATGTACGGATTCTTTCTGCTGCCGTCGCTGTCCACATATTCCATGCCAAATTTTTCAGCCAGCATCTGGTCAATCTGGATGGTAATCAATGTATCCTCTTTGCCAAATACATTCTTAATCTGGATATCCAATTTCGGTCCGTAGAATGCGGCTTCGCCAATACCCACTTTATAGGGAATCTCCAGATGATCCAAAATCTTCTGCATGGTACTCTGTGCCTCATCCCATTGTTCGGGAGTTCCGATATATTTTTCCGAATCGTTGGGGTCCCATTGAGAGAAGCGGTAGGATACATCCTCGTAAAGTCCAAGGGTTTTCAGCATATAGATTGCCATTTCCAGACAGGATTTAAATTCTTCCTCCAACTGATCGGGACGGCACATCAAATGTCCCTCAGAAATGGTGAACTGTCTGACACGAATCAATCCGTGCATCTCACCGGAGGCTTCATTACGGAACAAAGTAGATGTTTCACCGTAACGCAAAGGAAGGTCACGATAACTGCGCATCTTATTGAGATATGCCTGATACTGGAACGGGCAGGTCATAGGACGAAGTGCAAAAACTTCCTTATCCTTTTCCTCCTCACCCATGACAAACATTCCATCTTTATAATGATCCCAGTGACCGGAAATCTTGTAAAGGTCACTCTTTGCCATATACGGGGTCTTGGTACGCACCCATCCATGTGCATCCTCGTGATCCTCAACAAATCTCTGGAGAATCTGCATCATTTTTGCACCTTTAGGAAGCAAAATCGGCAACCCCTGACCAATGTAGTCAACGGTTGTGAAAAGTTCCAGTTCGCGTCCAAGCTTATTGTGGTCGCGTTTTTTTGCTTCTTCCAGTTGTTCCAGATATTCATCCAATTCCGACTTCTTGGGAAATGCAGTTCCGTAAACACGGGTAAGCATTTTGTTCTTCTCGTCTCCGCGCCAGTATGCTCCGGCGGTATACTGCAGTTTGATGGCTTTCAGTTTTCCGGTAGATACCAGATGGGGACCTGCACACAAATCGGTAAAATCACCTTGGCGATAGAACGAAAGTTCTGCATCCTTTGGAAGATCCTGAATCAGCTCCACCTTATAAGGCTCGTCCAACTCTTCCATCATACGGATTGCATCTTCTCTGGAAAGGGTAAACCGTTCAATGGGGATATCCTCTTTGATAATCTTTTTCATTTCTGCTTCCAGATTATCAAGATCAGTTGCATTGATGGGGGTTTCAAAATCAAAGTCATAATAGAACCCATTTTCAATGGCAGGACCGATAGCAAGATTTGCTGTTGGGAACAGACGCTTTACCGCCTGTGCAAGCACATGCGATGCGGTATGACGGTATGCAAACCGTCCACCCTCGCTGTCCCATGTCAGGAAGTTAACTGCACAGTCCTGTTGAGGAGAGGTACGTAAATCTGTCAGTTCACCGTCAACCTCTGCTGCAAGGCATACTCTTGCAAGGCCTTCACTGATGGATTTTGCCATATCATAAAGGCTTGTACCTTTTGGAAATTCCTTGCAATCTCCATCTTTCAATGTAACTTTTATCATAAAAACCATCCTTTCTTATAACCCAATTGTAACCGATGCAAGCACCGCAATCAAAATACCTAAGGTAGCACCCGCAAATACCTCCAAAGGTGTGTGCCCCAGAAGTTCTTTCAGCCGGTTTTGCTTTTCCATCGGGTCTTTTTCTGACAACACATCTACAATCATATTGATAGTTTTTGCCTGCTGTCCTGCCGCTCGGCGTACGCCGGAAGCATCATACATCACCACCAACGCAAAAGCACAGCAAACAACAAACATTGGATTGTCAAACCCATCCTTGATCCCCACGCAGGTCGCAAGGCATGTAACTAAGGTTGAATGAGACGACGGCATACCGCCGGAACCCATAAACCGTGTCATATCCAATTTTTTGTCCCGTATCCAAACAAGGAATCCCTTGAGAACACAAGAAAATATCCATGCAAACAACACCACAAAAAAGACGGTGTTATTCAAAAACTGTTCCAGATAACTCATGGTTAAAACCTTTCTGCTTTTTAGTAATCACGATGTAAAAGGTAATCCGCCAGCGCAAGTAAAAAATTCGGCTTTTCAAACCCGCAAAGAGCGTCTTTTGCTTCTTGGGTTAAACGGGCAAGTTCTTCCTTTGCACCCTCCAACCCCATCAAAGTGACAAACGTGTTTTTCTCACAACTCTGGTCACTGCCTACCGGCTTTCCAAGACGGGATTCCTCACCGATTACATCCAGTATATCATCTTTTATTTGAAATGCCAACCCCAATTTGGAAGAAAATGTAACAATTTTTGCATATTCTTCACTATTTGGATCAGATATGCCGGCACAAATGCATCCGCATTCTGCCGAAACCCGAATCAGATCTCCGGTCTTTCTTCCGTGAAGGGCGAGCAGCCGTTCTTTGGTGACATCACTTCTTCCTTCGCTTTCCAGATCAATCACTTGTCCTCCAATCATTCCCCATGCACCGGATGCACGGGAAATACAGCAAATCAGGGTGAGAATCGATTCTGCTGAAAGGGTTGTGTATCCGCTTTTGTCGGACAAGAGTTCAAAAGCAAGATTCAGCAGACCATCACCGGCAAGCAAGGCTATGTTTTCAGGAAAAACCATGTGGCACGTGGGACGCCCCCGACGCATAGCATCATCATCCATGCAAGGTAAATCATCATGAATCAAGGAATAATTATGAATACATTCAATGGCACATGCAACACGCAAGGCATCCTGATAACAACCACCCAACATCTCGCAAACTGCTAGCGTCAGGACTGGGCGGATTCGCTTTCCCCCGCCCTGAAGTCCGTATTCCATGGCAGAAAACACACTTTTCTGCAACACATCGGGAACAGCGGACAGCTTTGTAATTTCATGGTTGATATCATCTAAGTACTTCCGATACTGCAAAGAAAATTCCATGCTACTCACCAAGTCCTCCAAAGGGTTCTTCTACCATTTCTCCGGTTTCCCGATTTTTCATCAGAATGGAAATCTTTTGTTCCGCCTCATCCAGAGCGGTGGTACATTCCTTGGTCAGATGAATGCCTTTTTCGAAGAGAGAAAGCATTTCTTCCAGGGAAATATCACTGCCCTCCAAAGCACGGACAATTTCTTCCAACTGTTTTAAATTGGTTTCAAAATTCTGTTTCTTATCCATTTATATCCGCCTTTCTGCCATTCAATCCTTGTACAACGGTTTGAATGGTACCGTCAGAGACGGTAATTTCCATATTCTCGCCAACCTGAACATCAGCAATTGATTTGACAACACTACCCGTTTCACCTTTTGCAACCGAGAACCCTCGGGTCAATGTTCCCAAGGGACTTAGCCCGTCCAGTTTTGCCGCAGTCATCTTAAGTGCCTGCTTCCTCTGTTCCAGTATTTCCGTACAGCCGTCTGCAAATTCCTGAGAGATACGATCCAGATACATCCGATGTTCATCCAATTTGCTTAAAGGATTTCGCATCAGCGGATGCTCCGCCTGCTGTTTTAGACGAAGAGACGCACGTTCAATAATACGGTTTGCCTGACTGTAAAGTCTGTTATAAACATTGTTGAATTTTTCTTTCAGTTCCACCTGGGATGGAACCACAAGTTCTGCTGCCGCCGACGGAGTCGGTGCACGAAGGTCCGCAACAAAGTCGGAGATGGTAAAATCAATTTCATGACCCACCGCTGAAATAATCGGTATCTCGCTATGATAAATGGCTCTTGCCACCGATTCTTCATTGAAAGACCATAAATCCTCAATGGAACCGCCGCCTCGCCCCACAATCAGCACATCTGCAGCTTTTTTCATATTAAAATAACGGATTGCCTCAACAATACTGGCGGCGGAGTTTTCTCCCTGCACCAGCACTGGATATAAAACCACATCCGAATAGGAAAACCGTCTGGTTAATACATTGATAATGTCACGAATGGCAGCTCCTGTAGGTGCTGTAATGACACCTACCTTTTTGGGATATCGAGGCAGAGGCATCTTATGAGATGCATCAAAAAGACCCTCGCTGTTCAGTTTGTTTTTCAATTCCTCAAAGGCAACATAAAGATCGCCGATTCCCTCTTGCTGCATATCATCAATATAAAGTTGGTACTGTCCATCGCGTTCAAAAACGGCAACTCTGCCGTGAGCAATCACTTTCATACCGTTCTGGGGTTTGAACTTCAGTTTGGCAGCGTTTCCCCGAAACATTACCGCGCGCAACACTCCGCCCTCATCCTTCAAAGACATATACATATGGCCTGATGAATGGGCCTTAAAATTGGAAAGTTCACCTTTGACCAGCACATCGCACAGAACATCGTTACGTTCCATCAATTCCTTGATGTAACGGTTCAGCTCGGTAACAAAAATCGCTTGTCTTTCTTGCATCCGTCCTCCCCCTTTCTATATCAACATACCGAAACAGAGCGGCACATACGTGACCGCCCTGCAACGAATAACATCTAGCAGTTTTCTTTCAGATTGCCAAGCACACCATTGACAAAAGAGACCGATTCCTCCCCGTCATACTGCTTGCAGATGGTAATTGCCTCATTCACCGAAACATTGAGAGGGATGCTCTCCATAAACTTCATTTCATAAGTTGCAAGGCGCATTGCCGCCATACAAACAACAGAAATCCGGTCAACAGCCCAACCTTTGGCATAGGTTGCAATCCATCCGTCAATTTCCTCTATATGGGAAACTGTTCCTTCTACTACTTCCCGAATATAGTTTGCCTGCTCCCCCATATCGTGCTCTGCAAGAAAATCATCCAGAATTTCCTGAATGTCCTCCGGCTGAAACCGATATTCGAAAAGCAGAATAAATGCATATTCTCTGGCTTTTCTTCTGTTTATCATCGGAATTTACTCCTCCGTTGTTATGGTTTCGCTCTCTGCACCTTCTTCAGCAACCGGTGCAGCCTCCGGTTTGGGCACATTCACCCCGTCTACCGAAATATTGACAGCAGTTACGGTCAAACCGGTCATAGCTTCAACTTCACTCTTTACCTTTTCCTGAACCTTCCACGCAACATCCGGAATCTTGGTTCCGTACTCCGCGATAATAGAAAGATCAAGTACAACTGTCTTTTCAGAGAAGGTAACTTTAACTCCTTTGGAAAGGCTCTTTTTCCCTAAAAATTCCGCAATGCCACCGGGCAAAGAATTGTTCATACCGGCAACACCCTTAACCTCGGTTGCCGCTAATGATGCAATAATAGAAACAACTTCATCGGAAATGTTCACATTCCCGTTTTCTTCAATTTCAGGATTCACGATATTTTCCATAAGAAAGTCCTCCTATAGGTTTCAGTTTCTTACGGTTATTATATCACATCCGTTTTTAATTTACAATCTTTTTCCACAAATTTTTAGAAAGATTCTGCACTTATTTTAATATCCCGTACCGGAAGATTGGTTTCTGCCACAATAATGTCTTTCATCTGGGCAACTTTACTGCCGTTAATCTCTCCTCCGGATACCATAACCGAGATTCCATTTTCTGACAGGTGTGCAAAACAGTCCTCATACCCTTTTGCTTTAATCAATGTTTCTATGTTCTTCTCCTTTTCCATCCATTCTGTTGCCGTTTTTTTCTTTTTTTCAGCCTCCGCTTTCATCGCCTGAGATGCATCTTTGCTTTCAGCGGTTTTTTCCCACTCTTCTATGGATGCACTTCTGGATTGGTCCCGCTCCTGCCGAAGTTCTGCCATACCTTTTGTCTTTCCGGAATTTTCAGCATTTTGAGGCACCGCATCGCCGGCAACAGAAACACTGTCAAACCGATCTGTCTCTATCGTCCAACGATAATACCCTGCTGTAATCACCAAAGCTACCAATCCCAGCAATAGCACCTGTTTTCCCTGAATCCTGAATTTTTGACTTTTACTCATTGTGATTCCTCCTTTTAGATGTTAATAGGAAACTTTTATTCTGTGCGGAGAAAGTCCAAATAAAGCTTTGACCGCCTCATAAATTTCATTCTTCACCCGTCCTGATGCTGCCCCCTTTGCAATAACAAGTACTCCTGCCGGCTGCGGCATCTTTTCTTCTACGATATACGGATTTTGGCCTCCGGTCCCTTTCCCGAATACCACGGTTGTATCCCTTTCTTCCTTGTTTTCCCCTTCACTGCTTTCTGTCCGAATCTGTGTATCTGTGGCAACCACCTTTTCACCTCCACTTTCCATGGTGATAAAAACCTTAACCTCGCCCACCCCATCCATACTTTTCAGAGTATTGGTAAGACGCATTTCCAGATTTTTTACATACGCATCATCATAGGTCACCGCCTTTTGGCTTGCTTGTTTTTCCTTTGGTGTTCCCTCCCATAAACTGCTTCCTGCCAGAAACAGAATGGCAACCAGAATTCCGCCTATCAACCAGACTGGAACCTTCTTTCCCTCATGTTCCAAGTCCTGCTTTGTAAGAGAATTCAGAATGAGTTTTAACATCAGTTCTGCTCCTTCAAAAAGGTAATGATGATTTTTCTTTCCTCCACGCCAAAATTTTCTTTCAGCATCCTTGCTATCCTTTGTTGTTCCGCCTGGGATTCGGGCAGATTTAATTCCACACAAACAGAAAGAATTGTTCCGAATCGTTCCGGATCCATTTCCTCTACCTCACAGGTCACAGTTCTTGCATCTTCACCATACACTTGCCTTAACTGTCCCCCAATGGCATCTTCCAGATTTTTTTGATAAACCGTCACGATATCCCGTTGCCGGACGGATTCATTTTTCTGCCTGACCTGCCCAACATCCGGCACTTGAATCCTCGGTTCCCATTCGCTATTTCCATGACCCAGCAAGGGAGATACCAAACTAATAACCATCATAATTCCCAGAGAAAGGCGGACATATTTCCTGAAACCACCATCCGGAAGAAGCACCTCGCACATGGAACTGAGAATTAAAATGGTTGCCATAGTCATGGCCCAGTCTTTGATAAAATTCACTTGTTACCTCCCCAGCATCACTACAGTGTTTCCGGCATGAATCACGATGGTAAGTGCCATAATAAACATAGCAGTTACTGCTGTCAGGATTGAAAATAAAATGGCAACCCCATTGGAAATTTCCGATAAGCAATGTACAATTTTCGGATCAGAAACCGGTTCACAAACAGCGGCAGTCAGCCTGAACAAAAGTACCGTTGCTCCTACCTTTAAAAGAGGAAAAACAGCCAGAATACCAAGAGCCAGAATACCAAAAATTCCGACTGCATTTTTAATTAGCACGCTGCAGTTCATAATGGTTTCAACTGATTCTGCAAGGATTCCCCCCACTACCGGAATCAGGTTTGCTGTTGCAAATTTGCTTAATTTTACCGCAAGGGCATCGGCACCGCCGGATGCTATGCTTTGCATACCCGCTACGCTGACAAAGACTGTCAGCATGATACTAAGGGACCATTTGATGCATTGATTCATAAACTTCACCAGTTTATGAATTTTCAATTTATCGGAAAGATGGTTCACAATCTGCAATGCCGTTGCAACCATGACAAGGGGAATCAAAACTGTTTGTATCAAACCAACCGACGCCTCTACAACCGTAAGGAGGATGGGTTCAAATACCGATGCAGACACCACCGCACCGCAACTAATTAACGCTGTAATTACAACCGGCACAATCATCTTCATAAACAGAGCGATCTGCTCCACTGTCTCTCCTACGCATCCTGCAATATTGTAAAAAGATGCGGCAGCAATTCCAGCAATAACCAAATAGCAGGCATAAAATCCCGCCGAAGTAGCTCCTTGTTCCCCAAAATTATCCTTTAACCCCATCAGGTAGGAACAAAGCACCGCCAGAAGAAAAATCATCAGCATCGCCTTTGCTCCCAGATATACTTCATGGAAAAAAAAACGGGAAAATACCGAAAACATACCGGAAACGGAAAGTTCCAATTTTCCTTTTACCAGTTGCGACAATAGTTCCTTTCGTGATGTTCCCGGAAACAAAGAGGAAAACCCCTCATCATCGAAAAACGATTTTTCCAGCAACTCCCCATAACTGTCAATATTGTTGGAAAGAAATTCTTCCGTCGCCGTAGGTTCCGCATAAACCGGAACCGCAGACAATAGAAAAATCAACACAAAAATCATTCTTTTCATCCTTGGCACTCGTTTCTCTTAAAAATTAACAATGGAACTGACCACATCCAGCAAATGCCCCAGAATCGGCATGGAAAGGGTAAGAATCCCCACCTTGCCGGCGAGTTCAATTTTGCTTGCCATAGAACTTTCTCCCACATCTCGGCAAAGTTCAGCGGCAAACTGACACAAATACGCAACCCCGATAATTTTGATGACAATTACAAGATATCTACTCTCTAAGCCCCCTTGCTCTGCCATTAAAAAAAAGGTATCCAATATCTCCTTGACATAAGGAAAAATACAAAAAAGAAGTACCGAAGTTGCCAATACCGGAATGGCAAATGCAAGTTCCGGTCTATGTTGCTTGATCAGGAGTGAAAGCACAGCAGAAATCAAAATGACCCCAATGATTCGAAATAGAGGCATGGTTATAACCCAAAAATACTTTTGATTGCTTCAAACAGTTTGCTGATTTCCTGTACCACCACCAAAAGCACTACCACCAATCCTGCAATGGTCGTCATCATTGCCTGATCATCTCTTCCTGCCCTTACCAGAAGCAGATTCAATACAGCAACCAGAATTCCGATTGCTGCAACCTTAAAAATCAAATCAACGCCGTCCATCGCAACCTCCCCTTATGCCAAAACAAGAACAACCAAAATTCCGCATAAAAACCCCATGCTTTTACAAAGCCTTCCGTCTTTTTGTTTCTTTTCCCTTGCCTGTTCTATATTAATTTTTATTCTCGCCAGGGTAAGCTGAATAGCATTCTTTACATGGTTGGCATCACCCTGCCCCAGATTTTGTGCAAATGCATTCAGAACAGAGATATCCTCCGCACAAAGCACTGAACTATACCCGCAGTATCGCACCGATTCCTGCCACGCTTCCTCTGCAGTAATATGAGGGAACATATCCATCAGGCCCGTGATATGTTCCATAAAGATACGGATTTCTCCTGATTGGGAAGAGGCCGTCCGTCGAATGGCTTCTGCCATCGGCAAGGACAAAAAGGTAACATTAAACATCAGTTGCATCAGCATCTGTTCCAGATTCTCCAATTCCCGTATCCGACGTCCCATTCTGTTCCCGTAGAAAAGCCCAAGATATCCACACCCCAAAATTATGGTGAAATCCGCTATACAACGCAGTATCAAAGTGAAATCACCTGCATCTCCGCCACCGAATCCAGATTGGAGAAATCTCTGGACAAAAGGATTGCTTTGGAAAACACCCCGTATTCAAAGAGCGGACGCAGAACTTTGCGTTTTCTTACCTCATCCAGAGATTCTCCATGGGTTGTGGCAAGCACCGAAACACCCGTTCCATGCGCTAATAAAATTGCATTGGCATCGCTTTTGGTTGCAATCTCATCGGTTGCAATAACTGCAGGAGACATGGTTCTCAAAAGGAGAGAAATCGCCTCCCCTTTAGGTGCGTTGTCAATCACATCGGTTTGGGCCCCCAAATCATTCTGGAGCCTTCCCTGATACATTGCGCCCAATTCTCCTCTGTCATCCGCAACCCCCACTTTAAATCCGCGATTGGAAATCTGGCGGATGGTATCCCGAAGCAAGGTAGTTTTTCCCGTTTGGGGCGGAGACACAATCAACGCACTTTGCACCGCCAAACCTGATACCAATGACTCAGTCAACGTGTCGGCTACTCCAAACATTTGTTGGGCAATCCTGAAATTCAGGGAACTTATTTCACGGAATGTTTTGATTTTCCCGTTTTCCACCACGGCTTTTCCGCATATCCCCACACGATGACCCCCTTTAAGGGTGAGAAATCCCTGACGAATCTCTTCCAGATGGGCATATATCGAATTTTCGCAGATTGCCAGAAAGGCTGTCTGCACCTCATCTTTTGAAACACGGCACGCGTCCTTTTCATGATTGGTTATCCCTCCCATCTCTGTTACAAAACAGTTTTCTCCCAGAATTCCCACCGACAAAGGTGCATCGGCACGCAGACGGATTTCCTCCACCTGAAGTTCCTCAAGAAAAACTGCATGATTGAGTTTCTTTTGAATTCGTTCCGGCATATAGGGCAAAACTCCCGATATCCTTTGCAGATTCATGGTTATCACCTCGTTCTCTAGGATTCTATGATACTTTGTCCGGTTTTAGAACATAAAAAAAGAGCAGGGAATACAATTCCTTGCTCTTCAAGCCATTCTTAGATAAACTTATATGAAGTTGTAGTCTGGTATACATCGCCCTTTTTCAAGACAATGGACGGATAATGGGAAATCGCCATAGCATTGGGAAATGCCTGCGTTTCAAAACATACACCCTGATGGGAACAATAGGATGTTCCGTCTTTGTAGGTGTCAGTTTCATCCAGATAATTTCCGCAGTAAATCTGTACACCAGGAAGATCGGTATAGATTTCCATACAAATCCCCGACTTGTCTCCGGTGAAACTTCCTACCTTGCGGTATCCTCTTCCACGGAGACAGAAGTTGTGGTCAAATCCACGGAACATAACAACCTGTTCCTCGTTGGATGTATAAACTTCCCTCATCTTTCTGGACTGACGCAAGTCAAAAACAGTGCCATCAACCGGAAGAATTGCGCCATAGGGCATACACTCCTCGGTATTGGGAGTATAAAAATCTGCATCTAACTGAACAGTATGTCCGTCTGTTGAACCGGAATCGTGACCGTTCATATTGAAATAGCAATGTTGGGTCATATTCATCAGGGTATCCTGATCGCAAACGCCGTGATAGTCAATCTTGAACTGGTTATCCTTGGTCAAAGTATAAGTAACTTTGACGTCTGCATTCCCCGGAAACCCTTCTTCTCCATCAGGGCTATGTAAGGTAAGAATCAACGCTGGTTCTTCCTGATCCACCATCTCACAGTTCCAGACTCTCATCATGAAACTGTCGGTAGCACCGCCGTGGAGATTGTTTTTCCCATCATTCTGGTCAAGGTTATAAGTTTTGCCGTTCAGGGAAAATTGTGCGCCCTCGATACGATTGGAATTTCTTCCAACCAAAACTCCGATACAGCCATCATTGTTCAGATATTGTTCCATGGTATCTCTGCCAAGGGCAACATCCACCCCATTGTATACCAGACGCTTAATAATACCGCCATAACTGATGATTTCAGCCGACAGACCACATCCGTTATCCATAGTATAGAGGTAAACATCCTCTCCTCTTGCATGTCCGTAATATGCTTTTGCTATCATACGATCTCCTCCTTATATTTTTGGATTTCTTCCATACTGATATTTGCAATATGTTCTGCTTTTTCTCTTTTATCCCGTATCCGTTTCTCCGGCGATGTCATAATGCCATAATTGACATTCATAGGCTGGAAATTGGTAATTGCACCATTGGAAATATAGGCGCCTAATGCACCAATGGCGGTTTTTGCAGAAAATACACGGGGTTCTTTTCCCTGCATCTTTGCTGCAACCGAAAGACCTGCAATCAATCCCGATGCCGCCGATTCCACATATCCCTCAACGCCGGTAATCTGTCCGGCAAAGGTGATTTGAGGATGCTGTTTCATGCTGTAATCCGCATTCAACAATTGCGGTGCATTGAGATAGGTGTTGCGGTGCATCACCCCGTAGCGGACAAATTCTGCATTCTCAAGACCAGGGATCATAGAAAACACACGTTTTTGTTCCGGAAATTTCAGGTGGGTCTGAAATCCAACCAGATTATACATACTCCCTGCCGCATTATCCTGACGGAGTTGCACCACAGCATAGGGACGGCTTTCGTCATGAGGATTGGTAAGTCCCACCGGCTTCAGGGGACCGAACCGCATGGTATCTTCCCCTCGTTTTGCCATAATTTCAATGGGCATGCACCCCTCAAAGACTTTGGGATCTTCCACTCCGTCATGAATCGGTGCACCCTCTGCTGAGATCAATGCCTGATAAAATGCCAAATATTCCTCTTTGTTCATGGGGCAGTTGATATAGTCGTCTCCACCTTTTCCATACCGTGCCGCCCGAAAGGCCTTGGACATATCAATACTTTCAAAACTGACAATGGGGGCTGCCGCATCGAAAAAGTGGAGATAACAATCCCCAATCAGTCGCTGAATTTCCTCCGCAAGCGCATCGGATACCAACGGACCTGCTGCCACCACCGTCCATGCATCGGTCTCAAGACTGGTGATTTCTTTTTCTTCCACCGTAATATTGGGATGATTTTTAATTTTTTCAGTAATATAGGCAGAAAATCCCTCACGGTCAACCGCAAGAGCACCGCCTGCAGGAACTTTGGTCGCATCTGCCGCTTCCATAATCAAGGAATGTAACTGCCGCATTTCTTCTTTTAAAAGACCTACAGCATTATAGATGCCGTCGGCGCGCAGAGAATTACTGCAGACCAGTTCGGCGAAGTTCCGGCTATGGTGGGCAGGGGAGAACCGAACTGGTTTCATCTCGTAAAGACGCACCTTAACTCCATGTTCTGCCGCCTGCCATGCCGCCTCACAACCCGCAAGTCCGGCACCGATTACCTTAAGTTCCATACTGTTTCCTCATTTCTTTTTTGCTGTCGGTTTTTTGGTGTACTTACAATCCGGATTGAAACACTTATAGGTAACAGGACCTCTTCTCCGGTAAGGTTTCACTTTCATTATCACGCTTCCGCATTCCGGACAGGTTTCCCGTGTGGGTTCATCCCAGGAAATAAAGTCGCAGTTTCCGGTATTGTCACAGGTGTAGAAAACGCTTCCCTTTCTGGATTTCCGGATGGAAACTTTGCCACCGCATTTGGGGCAAGGAACATCCAGTTCCTCGGTAATTGCCTTGGTATTCCGACAATTGGGGAATCCGGGACATGCCAGAAATTTACCAAATTTTCCTTGTTTGTACACCATCATTCTGCCACATTTTTCGCAAGGAACATCCGAAACCTCATCCTGAATTTCAATGGTTCCAATCTTCTCTTCTGCATTTTTCAAGGTTTCTGCAAACGGTCCGTAGAAATCACGGATAACCTTCTTCCATTCTACGTCGCCGTCTGCAACGGTCTCAATTTTATCTTCCATGTTGGCCGTAAATTCTACGTCAACAATATCTTCAAAATGTTCTTTCAGTAAGTCAGTAATGATAAATCCAAGTTCTGTGGGATAAAACGCCTTTGCCTCTTTTGCCACATACCCTCTGGCAGAAATAGTGGCAATGGTCGGGGCATAGGTACTGGGTCTTCCAATCCCCTCTTCTTCCATAGCCTTAACCAATGACGCCTCTGTATATCTTGCAGGAGGTTGGGTGAAATGCTGTTCCGGCGTAATTTCTTTCAGAAGAAGATTTTGTCCTTCGGACAGGTTGGGAATCTTCTTCTCTTTTTCTTCCTCTTCATCCTTGCCCTCTACATATAAGGTCATAAACCCTGCAAACTTGGTTTCGGTTCCGGTTGCCCGTGCCAGATAATCACCGCACTTGACATCCACCGTTACAGAATCCAGAACAGCATCGGACATCTGGCTTGCAATAAAACGCATCCAGATTAACCGATAAAGTTTGTAGAGATCAGGCTTCAATTTTTCTTTATTCATTTCAGGTGTGTTGCCGGATACCGTAGGACGAATTGCTTCATGCGCGTCCTGCGCCGTCTTTTTTGCCCGATAAATCTTGGGAGATTTGGGAACAAACGATGCACCATATTTATCCCCGATAAACGCCCGTGCCTCATTCTGGGCAACAGTAGAAATACGGAGAGAGTCAGTTCTCATATAGGTAATATAACCCATTTCGTAAAGTTGCTGTGCAGCAACCATTGTTCGTTTGGAGGTAAAGTTCAGTTTTCTTGCAGCCTCCTGTTGCAAGGTGCTGGTTGTAAAAGGCGGAGCGCTACGACGCTTGACCTCTTTTTTAACCACAGATTTGACAACATAGTCCGCATCTTTCAAAGCAGCAACAATTTTATTCACTGATGCCTCATCCGAAAGGGTTATCTTCTTCCCTGCAGCAGTTCCATAGAATTTTGCAACAAAGGGAAGTTTGCCTTTATCATTGGTGAGTTTCAAATCAATGCTCCAGTATTCCTCAGGCAGAAATCCATCGATTTCCCGCTCACGGTCTACAATCATCCTTACAACCACAGATTGAACACGGCCTGCACTTAACCCCTTTTTAATCTTCTTCCACAAAAGAGGGCTGATTTCATAACCCACAATACGATCAAGCACACGGCGGGTCTGCTGGGCATCCACCAGATTCATATCAATGGGGCGTGCTTCTTTGACAGCATCTCTGACAACATCCTTGGTAACTTCATTAAAGGTAATCCGACAGTTACTTTCCGGATTAATCTCAAGCACATTGGCAAGGTGCCATGAAATCGCCTCGCCCTCACGGTCAGGGTCGGTTGCCAGAAAGACTTTATCTGCCGATTTTGCTTTCTTTTTCAGTTTTGCAATTAAGTCACCCTTTCCCCGTATGGTAATATATCGGGGCTCAAAATCATGATCAAGATCCACACCAATTTGGCTCTTAGGTAAATCACGGACATGTCCCATGGTGGCTTCAACCGTGTATCCGCTTCCCAAATATTTTTTTACAGAATCTACCTTGGTGGGAGACTCCACAATTACAAGTTTTTTTGCAGAAGATTTCCCTGCCTTTTTCTCTGCCATACTATTTTCCTCCATGTTCCATATAGTTTACAGATTGTTTGCCGAATCCGGATGTAAGCTAAACTGTCCACCCGCTTGTTGCAGTACCAGTCCTTTCATTTGCAGGATAACAAGCATACTGCTCAATGTCGCGGGGCTGAGTTGACTGTGTTCTGCCAACTCATCAAAGGTGACTGTTTCATCACCCTCACACAAAATATTAAGAATGATTATCTCTTCCACACGGAATTCACCGCTACTTAACCTATGCTGAATTCTATGTTTCAATTCCTCCGGCGTGGGTTTTTCCTTCTTTTCAGGTATCGCCTTTGGCGTATGTGGCGGATGATTTAAGTTCTCCACCGCTCCAATCACCGGTTTTTCCCTGAGAGAAAGCCCGTATGCCAGATGCTCCGGATATAATTCCAGATACTCTTCCAGAATATCAAGTGCGTTCACCGTTTGTTTGGCGCCGTCCCGAATCAAAGAATTTGGAAGTGCCGAGGACGGATGTATTGGATTGCCCGGAACTGCAAATAAGTCCCTGTTATTTTCGGTTGCAAGACGGGCAGACATGGATGTTCCGCTTTTCAGTTCGCCCTCCACTACAACCGTACCTGCTGACAATCCAATGATAATTCTGTTCCTTTGCTTATAAAAGTTGGGTTTTCCAACAGTCCCAGGCGGTTGTTCTGACAACATCGCACCATGACTTAAGATATGATGATACATCTCCGTATGCTCGGTAGGGTAAATCACATCCACACCTCCGGCAAGCACCGCCAACGTAGGACCGCCCGCCTCCAAAGAACCACAATGTGCAGCCCCATCAATTCCCATTGCCATGCCGCTGATGATACATACGCCGTTTTCTGAAAGTCCTTTTCCTAAAAGTCTTGCCATGGTTTCTCCCTCTTTGGTAGGACGGCGTGTACCCACAACCGATATGCCAAGAATCCGGTTAAGGTCCGGAAGTTTCCCTTTTGCATACAGCAAGGCGGGCGGTTGATGAATATGTTTTAACCGTTCAGGATACCGGGAATCTTCCATATCCAATACAAAAATATCTTGTTTTCTGCAATCCTCCAAAAATCGCTTGGCTGAATCCAGATTGTTTTCCATCTGCAAAACTCGTTTCAGATTCAAAACACTCAAAAATTTAGGATCAAAATGATTGGCTGAAAAGGCGTTTTCTGCCGTTTTATATTTCCGCAGCACCCGATGTATGGTATCAGGGTCATGACCGCAGGTTAAATTCAACCAGACAGTGTAGAGCAATTGCTTCTCATCGCCCATGAATATCCCCCTTAAGCATATACATAGAAATCCCCGCAGCAACACCGGCATTTAAAGATTCCACCTGCCCGGACATGGGAATATATACCCGTATATCCGAAAGGTCAAGGATCTCTTTGGAAACACCAAACGCCTCGCTACCGATAACCAAGGCACGTTTTCCATCAACCTTGGCGTTTTCAATGGATACAGCATCATGAAGAGCCGTTGCAATCACAGTAAACCCATTATGCTTGATATCTCTGATATCTGTATCAGATACGCCCGATACACAGGGCACACGAAACAGTGAACCCATGGTGGAGCGTACCACTTTGGGGTTATACAAGTCCACGCAGCCTTTCATAAGGAGGACACGATCAACTCCCGCAGCCTCGGCGGTACGGATGATAGTCCCCATGTTTCCCGGCTCTGATACCCCGTCAAGGATTAATACGAAAGAATCCTCAAGAGAAACGGTTTCCGTTAAAGATTTGGCGGTAAGTACCGCACCCAATCCCTGGGGTGCTTCGGTATTACACAATTCCCGAAAAAGATTGTCCCGCAAAAGATATGCAGGTTTTTCCCGTGTTTCAAGGGTTTGTACAACCGATGGGTTCTTTTCGGCATAGGTTTCCGATACAAGGAAATACTGAAGAGAATCCTTTGCCCATTCCATTGCCTCCTGAACCATCCGCACGCCTTCCACGAAATACAAACCGGTTTCTTCCCGGCCTTTCTTTCGTTGCAAAGAACGAACTGTTTTCAGTACCTTATTATCTTTTCCGGTAATGGCAATCATGGGAACACACTCCCCTTTCAGCTACGGATTTTCTTAACTAGTTTCAAAACAAAATATGTTAGTACGCCCTGAATGGGAAGCATAACAATATTCTTGACAATTCTGCCTGGCAGAATGCCGACGAATCCACTTCCTGCAACAGGTGCAAGGGCGATTGAATTCAAAACAATGTTCACCACAAAGATAATCAAAAATGCTAAATAAAACACTCGAATCCATGTGATAGACTTCCGATACAAAAGTAACCCGTAAATCATACCTGCAATCCCGACAGACAACGTATAAGCCGGGAGCAGCCCTCCCTCAGGATTAAGTAAATAGCACAAAACATCCTGAATCATTCCTGTCATGCAGGCAACCAACGGACCAAATAAAAAACCGACAATGGATTGTGTCAAAAATCCAAACCCAATTCGAAGCGTTGGAGTAAGCCTAAGCATATAATACCCCAAAACAATGTTCACCGCCATCATCAACGCAGAGATAGCGAGGGTTTGTGGTTTTTTCAGGAGACGGGCAGTCTCCTTTGAGTATCGGATACTACTATAAATCAAAAACAGCAAAAATATACTGCCAATCACGGTCAAGCCGCTTAAAAAGTTTGAAAAAAAGGCAGAATACTGGGCTATAGGGCTCAGTACCGCCTGAAGAAATATTTTTCCTTCTTCAAGCCAAAGATCCAATGCTCGGCTCATAAAAAAACCTCCTTTGAATCCAGCCAACACAGCAAAAGAGGTACTCTGTGTAACAGCGGGATGCGGCATCCACACCGCGACAAAACGTTCTTCGTCCGACTATCAACTCCCTGTATAGTCAGCACTGCGGCAGAAATTTTACTCTGCCCAACGCGTGGATGCCTACTCTGTAATTTGATGTAATATTTTGATGTAATATAACAAAGAAATTCCCCAACGCCAAGGTAAATTGCGGCAAATGCCGCAATCCTTGTCGCTGAAGAATCCTTCTGTCAACCTTAATTAGCGAACCTGATCAACCAATTTTTTGAATGCTTCCGGATCAGAGATAGCAATCTCAGAAAGCATCTTTCTGTTGATTTCGATTCCTTTTTGTTTCAAACCATTCATGAACTTGCTGTAGCTCATGCCGTTTGCACGTGTTGCAGCGTTGATACGAGCAATCCAGAGTTGTCTGAACTCTCTCTTCTTCGCTTTTCTGTCTCTGTATGCATAGACCAGAGATTTCATTACTGCCTGATTTGCAGTTCTGTACAGTTTGCTCTTCGCACCTCTGTAACCCTTTGCAAGTTTCAAAATCTTTTTATGTCTGGCACGGGTTCTCATTGCGCCTTTTACTCTTGCCATGTTAAAACTCCTCTCTCAATACATAAGTTTCAAAAACTGTAAGGCTAAGCCTTGTCCGCCTTATTTGTAAGGCATCATGCTCTTGATTGTAGCCTCATTTGCAGCAGCCAAATAGCCGCCCTTTCTCAACTGTCTCTTTCTCTTGGTGGACTTCTTGTTCAGGATGTGACTTCTAAAAGCCTTACCTCTTTTTACCTTACCGCTCTTGGTGATACCAAAGCGCTTTGCCGCACCTCTGTGAGTCTTGATTTTCGGCATCGTATTCTCTCCTTCCATCTAAATAGATTCAAAGTTTTAAGCCTTTTTGGGTGATAAGATCATAGCCATGCTGCGACCTTCCATCTTGATGTCCTTGTCAGAACCTCCTGCCTCACCGACTTCATTACGGAATCGCTCCAGAAGTTCGCGTCCCAAGGTACTGTGCGTAATCTCACGGCCCCGAAAACGAACCGAAACCTTAACCTTGGCACCGGAATTCAGGAACTTGATTGCCTGATTCAGTTTGGTCTGGAAATCGTGATTATCAATATTGGGAGTCAAGCGGACTTCCTTTACATCAATCACCTTCTGATTTTTGCGATTTTCTTTTTCCCTTTTTGCAAGTTCAAACTTATGTTTGCCATAGTCCATAATCTTACAAACCGGGGGTTTCGCCTGAGGTGCAATTTTTACCAGATCCAAATTCTTTTCGTCAGCCATTGCCTGCGCCTGACTGTTGGACACGATACCCAACTGTTCGCCGTCAGGACCAATCAAACGAACTTCCTTGTCTCTGATTTCCTCATTGATCATCAAATCTTGCTTAGCTATTGCCAAACACCTCCAAAAAAAACTTACGAAAGCATCTGCCTTGCATCCACAAAAAAAGCGGAGTACAAAAGCACTCCGCACATATTCCAAGTATAATATGGAAATAAGTCCTGTAATCAGGTTGCCCTTTTGCCTGAGGCTAAGGGGAGAAGCGGATGACTTCTGCTTTACCGGAATATATTATCACAGCCTTTTTCCTTTGTCAAGCATTTTTTCAAATATTTTCAAAAAATTTTCCTGTTTCTTCAATATAATTTGGTTGTCTTTTTCCAGGTGTTGTGCTATAATAAAAAAATCATGATAAAAACGAGGTGTTTTCTTTGGCTTTTGGATATTTTATCTCCCTTCTCTTTTTGGGTGCCTACTACAGTTTGGATTACTATCTGCGTACCAAAAATGGAAAGTTTCTTCTTGTCCCGCAAAAGAGTAATGCGGATTTCTTTCCCTTTTTGATGATTATTCTGGTCTTGGTACGGCTGATTGTTGCTGCCAAAACGGACGGGCACTCTACAGATATGGTATGCTGGGCAGCATGGGGTAACCGGATGAATGAGGTTCCTTTATCAGCCTTTTATGCTCCGGATTATTTTTGCGACTACCCCCCCGGTTATCTGTATATTCTGGGTGCAGTTTCCAAGTTATCCAGTTTGCTTAACATCACCGGAGATGGCTATTACTTTATGCTGAAACTTCCCCCCATCCTTGCGGATATTGTGATTGCCTTGCTCCTTTACCGCTATGCAAGTCCCCGCATGAGCAAAAAAGGTGCAGGATTGTTTGCAGTTCTTTATATGTTGTCACCGGTATTCTTCTACGATTCTGCAGTATGGGGACAGATTGAATCCGTTCTGCTGGTCTTTTTACTACTATCCCTCTTACTTTTTCAAGAGAAAAAGTATGCCCCCGCAACTGTTTTGTATGCACTCTCCATTTTAATCAAACCGCAAGGCATTCTTCTTGCGCCGGTGATTCTGTTGTTGCTTTTGGAAAGCAAAGACATCAAAAAGATTCTTGTTTCGTTCCTGCTTGCCTATGCAGCATTTCTGATTGTGATTATTCCATTCTCCCCCGCATGGCAGAATGAAACCGGTTTCAAACTCTTCTTAGAACTTCTTAATCCGTTCTGGATGATTGACAAATACCTGACCACATTGGGTTCTTACCCCTATTTTAGCGTCAATGCCTTTAACTTCTATGCATTCCTGAATCTAAACTGGGCTCCACTTAGCAATCTGGGCAGTGAATTTCTCGCGTCCAGCATGAATTATATTATCCTTGCTCTTGGTGTTCTGGGAAGTTTCTTCCTTTACTTTAAAATTAAGGACAAATCTTCCAATCTCTGGATCAGTTGTTATTTTCTGTTTGGATTTCTCTTTACCTTTGCCGTGCAAATGCATGAACGCTACATCGTTCTTTCCATCATTTTCTTACTGCTTGCGTATCTCACTTCCAAAAACAAGCATTTGCTTCGTCTGTTTGCAGGATTCAGTTGTGCAGGGTTTCTTAATCTGTTCTGTATCCTGATTCTGATGCGCCAAGACAATACCTTTCCTGACTACGCGCTGGTACTTCCCATTGCATTTCTGGTTGTGTTGCTCTTTGGCTACAGCGTCTGGGTTATCTATCGTTTTTTCCTCAAAGATCAACCGAAGGACGCAGAACCCGAAAAGGAGGCTGTTCCTTTGTTCCAAAAGAAAAAAACGAAAAAGTTTTCGGCGTCTGTTCGCCGTAAGTCCTGGATGCCCCAAACTGAAGACAACCTTGCCAACAGAAAGATGGTTCGCCTTGACTATCTGATTCTTGCCGGAATTGTTCTTGTTTATTCTGTTATTGCCTATGTAAATCTGGGCGATACCGTAGCACCCCAGACTTATTATAAGCCTGCAACCAATAATGATTGTGTCACCATTACTCTTGCCAACACAGAAACTGTTTCAGAAATCAACTACTACTGTGGTATTGGTTCTGTAGGCACAAGTACCGGTATGAAACTGCAGTATTCCGAGGACGGAATCAACTGGACTGAGTACCCCTCATTGGTATGCACTTTAAACAGCGTGTTCTGTTGGCACAAAACCACATTGGATACACCGATTCGGGCAAAAATGCTCCGACTTTATGCAACTACCACGGACTACATGCTCTTTGAAGCAGGATTCCGTAATGCTAACGGAGAATTGTTATCCATTGCATCGGTAACACAAAACGGGTTTCACGCCTTTGATGAATCAAATACCGTTACCAACAAGCCATCCTACGAAAACGGCACCTACTTTGACGAAATTTATCACCCCAGAACAGCTTTTGAGCATCTGCATCTGCTTCCCTACTACGAGACAACGCATCCCCCCTTGGGTAAATTGATTATGTCGGTGGGTATCGCAATCTTTGGCATGACACCCTTTGGATGGCGGTTTATGGGAACCTTGGTGGGTATCCTGATGCTCCCTTTGCTCTATCTGTTGTTAAAACAGTTATTTGGGCGCACCAGATATGCAACTGTGGGAACCTTGCTTTTTGCTTATGACTTTATGCATTTCTCCCTGACACGGCTTGCTACCATTGACTCTTATCCGGTACTCTTTATTATCGGTATGTACTATTTCATGTATCTTTTTGCAGTTCGTGGTTTTGCCTACGCAAAAGGAGAATCAGTTTCCACCAAACAACTGATGATTCCTCTGCTTTTATCCGGAATCTTCATGGGACTTGGTTGTGCATCCAAATGGACAGCCGTATATGCTGCCGCAGGTCTCGCGGTTGAGTTCTTTGTAATTCTTGCTATTATGCATTCTGCATATTCCGGCAAATCTCTCAATCAATACTGGGATTTCACCCAGAATATCTGCATGTGGTGTCTTCTCTTTTTTGTGGCAATTCCCGCATGCATTTACACCTTCTCCTATCTACCCATTTCCATGGTAGATGGATACGGCAACGTTTTTGAGGCAATGTGGAAGAATCAGGATTATATGTTCAACTACCATTCCACGTTGCAAGCAGACCACCCATACTCTTCACCATGGTACACCTGGCCCTTTGTGAAAAAACCCATGTGGGCATATATGGCACCGAAAGCAAGCATTCCCGATGGAACCATCGGTTGTATCTCCATTTTCCAGAATCCTGTGCTCAGTTGGGCAGGCGTTGCGGCATTCTTCTATTCCCTCTATATTGGTTGGAAGAAAAAGGATTTTCGTGTTCTCTTCCTGTTCATTGGTCTTATGGCACAGTATCTGCCATGGATTTTGATCAGCAGAACTGCATTCCAGTATCACTTTTTTGCAAGTATGCTGTTCCTGATTCTGTTCATCATGTACGCTATTCAGGACTTAGAACAACGGTTCCCGAGATTCAAATATGTCACCGTTGCCTTTACGGTCATCTGTATCGCCCTGTTTGTAATGTTCTATCCGGTTATTTCCGGTGTACCTGCATCCAGGGAGTATGTAGATACATTCCTTCGGTGGTTTGACAGTTGGGTATTCTTTGTATGATAAAAACACCCTTGTTTCGTAAGAAACAAGGGTGTTTTTTATACTCTTTCTTTCTTAATTTTCTCAATGGTGCTGACCAGATATCCCCCGGCAGCAAACAACATACTGAATAACAAAATTGCAAGCAACGTCCACATCCAAAGAGAGGGAATACCCTGCCAGACAATCAGCACAAATATAATGGTGTAAAAGAGAACCGTTGCCGCTTTTCCATACCAGTTGGAATGCACCGCAATATGTTTTAAATACAGCATCCCGCCAATCAGTATCATGGTCATCTCTTTCACAAAAACCACTGCAACCACCCAAAGAGGTATCACCTGTGCAATGGTGAGAGAAAGTACCGTGGTAATCTGCATCAGTTTGTCAGCAAAGGGGTCATAAATCTTTCCAAAATTGGATGTCATGTTGTAGTGCCGTGCGATAAACCCATCTGCAACATCGGTCAACCCTGACAAAATCAAAATCACAGCCGCCCAGGGCAAATTTTTGGCTTCCAAAACCAGATAAGCAAATATCGGCGTCAAAAGCATCCGCACCGTGGTCAATATATTGGGAATCATCTTTCCTCACCTCGCAAGTTCATCAACATTTGATATACTTCAGGGAACTGTTTTTTCACATTCAACGGTTTTAATTCCGGTGTGGTAAACCCATGGGTGGTATAACCAGTTGCGAGCAAAATGCCATCCTCTTCCCGTACAATACGGTAGGAGAATTTGCATTTTGCAACACTCAATTCCTCCAGAGATACTTCAATGCATACCGTATCCCCGTACCTTGCACCCTGATAAAATTTGCTGTAACAATCCACCAACGGAAGCCAGATGCCCATCTGTTCCATCTGATCATAGGTCATGCCGGTTTGCCGAAAGAACTCGGTCCTGCCAACCTCAAACCAAGGAAAGTATCTGGAATGGTGTACCACGCCCATCCGGTCTGTCTCACAGTACCGGACTGCAATCTTTGTCTGAAACATAGCCTGTCTCCTGTTTTCTACAATATTTTAGCAACCCCTGCATAAACCTGACCTCTGGCACCGTCAATGGTAATGGTGGTACCGTTTTTCAGGATTTTGGTTGCACCGACTGCCCCGCAAATAACCGGAATGTCCAAGGTCAATCCAACCACAGCCGCATGAGAAGAAAGTCCAGGCTGTTCCGTAATGATGGCTGATGCTTTTCGAAGAATAGGGACAATATCATTGCTTGTTTCCGGAATGACCAGAATGTCCCCATCCGAGAAATTCTTCAACGCCTCCGCCGGATTATTAGCAATGCAAACCGTGCCGCAAACAGATTTGGAAGACGTACCCACTCCGCTGATTAAGATATCACCCACCAGCTGTACTTTCAAAACATTGGTGGTACCCTTTACCCCTACGGGAGCACCACCGGTAATCACTACAACATCACCTTTCTGGATAATGTCGGTTTGCTTTAATGCTTCTTCCACCACATGTTCAAATAAAACATCGGTGCTGTCTTTCTGTTCTGTCAGAATCGGTGTAACACCCCAAGAAAGTGCCAGCTGACGGTAAACCTTATCGCTGAGGCATCCGGCAATAATCGGCGCCTTGGGACGATAGCCGGAAATGACTCTGGGAGTAAATCCGGATTTGCTGACTGTTACAATTGCCGCCGCACCCAAATCATGAGCGGTGGTACACGCCGAATGGCTAATCGCATTGGTTACATCCATCACCGTATCCAGATGGCGGGATTCAAACCGCTTAACGTAGTTGATATCTTCCTCTGCCTTAATACAAATCTGTGACATGGTTTTAAGGGCACGGACAGGATATTTTCCTACTGCGGTCTCGCCAGAAAGCATCACTGCGGAAGTTCCGTCATACACCGCATTGGCAACATCAGAGGTTTCCGCACGGGTAGGTCTGGGATTGTGCGTCATGGACTCTAACATCTGGGTCGCCGTAATCACGCGTTTGCGTGCCTTATAGCATTTTTCAATCAAGGTTTTCTGAATTGCCGGAAGTTCCTCAAAAGGAATCTCTACTCCCATATCTCCTCTGGCAACCATAATACCATCGGAAACTTTGAGTATCTGATCAATATTATCTACACCCTGACGGTTTTCAATTTTTGCAATGACCTGAATATCACTTCCGCCGTTCTGCTCCAGAATCCTCTTGATTTCCAGAACATCAAATGCATTTCTGACAAAAGATGCAGCAATATAATCAAACTCATTTTCAATACCAAAAAGAATATCATCAATGTCTTTCTGGCTCATGTAATCCATGGTCAGATTTACATCTGGAACATTGATGCTTTTGTGATTGCTGACCGGCCCGCCGTTGAGTACCTCACAAATTACATCTTCTCCACGGATAGCGGTAACAACCATTTCAATCAGTCCATCGTCGATTAAAACGCGGTCCCCTTTTTTTACATCCTTATAAAGTCCGGCGTAAGTGATGTGAGTTTCCTGACTGTTTCCCATAATATCCCGAGGTGTCAGGGTAAACTTCTGCTTTTGTACCAGTTCCACTTTTCCGTCTTCAAAATCGCCGGTTCGAATTTCAGGACCTTTCGTATCCAGTAATAACGGAATGGGCAATCCCAGTTCATCACGAAGTTTTTTTACTTCCTGGATTCGAGCAAGCTGAACCTCATGGGTTCCGTGTGAAAAATTGACACGGGCGGTATTCATACCGCTTTGCATCAGTTCCCGAAGAATTTCAGGATCGTCCGTTGCAGGGCCAAGTGTACAAATAATTTTGGTCTTTCTTTTCATGTCATAACTCCTTAATCGCCAGTTTGAATGATACCTGTCTTGGTATAAATTTTCGCCTTACCTCTTACCTTAATAGCAGATGTGATCTCGGTAAATTGCGCTACATACGCTTCCCCTTTATCCAGTTTTTCCGTGTGATGAAAACGGGTGTCCTTACCTCGTGTCAAACCGATAATGGTGACCCCATCCTCCTCAGCAAGAATGGTAATGTAGTCACTTCCGATCATGGATTCTCCCATCTTGATATCCTCCTTATCTGCCCTTTGCCAAAGCAGAGAAAATTTGCATAAAAATCCTATTTTTTCATTATAACTTTTTCCTTTTGGATTGTCAAGACAAACCCCTTGAAATCCATGGATTTCTGTGATATAATCTACAAAGTTTTACCAATGTTATTTTGTGCAGAAAGAAGTTGATTCTATGCAACGGGGAAGCGGTATTTTGCTTCATCTTACTTCTCTTCCTGGAGCCTATGGCATCGGCTCCATGGGACGGGAGGCCTATACATTTGTGGATTTTCTGAAAAAATCCGGTCAGAAATACTGGCAGATTCTTCCCTTGGGGCCTACCGGATATGGAGACTCCCCCTACCAGTCTTTTTCTACATTTGCAGGAAATCCTTACCTTATTGACCTTCCATTGCTTGCCGAAGATGGGGCTTTGACCCAAGCAGACCTGATAGAGGCTCAACTGCCGGAAAAATCATTCGTTGACTATCCGGAATTGTTCCAAACGCGGTTTTCCATTTTGAAAAAGGCGTTTCAAGCCGACAAAGAGCGGTTGAAACCCGCAATTTCCGAATTTCGTGTCCGTCAAGGTTTCTGGATTGAATCCTACGCCATGTACATGGCTTTGAAGTTTGATTTGGAGCATGCACCCTTGCAGGATTGGGAACCGGCGCTGCGGTTAAAAACTCTTGACGCCATCACTGCTACATACGCTCGTCTTGGTGAGGAAATTGACTTCTGGGTTTACGTCCAGTACCGATTTTTTGAACAATGGCAAGCCTTAAAAACCTATGCCAATCAAAATGGCATCAAAATCATCGGTGATATTCCCATTTATGTTGCAGAGGACAGCGCTGATGCGTGGGCAAATCCGGATATTCTTCTTCTGGACGAAAATAAAATTCCTACCCATGTTGCTGGATGTCCTCCCGACTACTTTGCCGAAAAAGGTCAACTCTGGGGCAATCCTCTTTACAACTGGGATGTCTTAAAAGAGCAAAATTACGAGTGGTGGATGAACCGGATTCAAAATGCATTCACCCTTTATGATATTGTGCGCATTGATCACTTCCGTGCTTTTTCCGCCTTTTATGCCATTCCTTACGGCAGAGAAGACGCCGTCATCGGCGAATGGCGTAAAGGACCGGGCATGAACTTTTTCCACGCACTGAAGGAAAGATTTGGGGAATCTCTCCCCATTATTGCAGAAGACTTGGGTCTTCTGGACGATGATGTGAGAACCTTACTAAAAGATACCGATTTTCCCGGCATGAAAGTCATCCAGTTTGGTATGACACCGGGAGAAAACAGCGAGTATCTTCCTCATAATTTTACCAAGAATTCGGTAGCATACATTGGCACCCATGACAACGATACTCTTTGCGGTTGGTTTGAAAAAGAGCCGGAACATGTACAGAAATTTTCTCTCGCTTATATGCGGACCAATCGGGAAAACTATGTTCAGGGTTTTATCGAAACCTTAATGGCATCGCCTGCCGATGTGGTGATTGTCACCATGCAGGATTTACTTCAGTTAGGTTCTGAGACAAGGATGAATACCCCTGCCGTTCTGGGCGGGAACTGGGGTTGGCGACTTTCCTCTACGGAACCGTTGACCGATACTCTTTCAGAAACACTCCGGTCTCTGACCGAAACATTCAGCAGATAACAAAACCCTCGGAGCAATTGTTCCGAGGGTTTTTCCATTATACTTCAAAATCCAAACACGCTCTGGACTCGGTAAAGGGACGCACTTTGGTATCTGCAACCTTGACATGTTCCGGATGAACCGCATAGCCGTTTAACGCCTCTACACTTTCAAATGAGGAATCCAGCATCACATCCACATTGGAACTTGCCAACGCGTCAATCTGCACTTTGATTTCCAGCAAACCGGGAATCACGCCGTACAGCGCTTCCAATCCCTCTTTGATGCCCTGCTTTACCGCATCTGTGTTGTGTTCTTCTTTCAGTTTCCACAAAATTACATGTTTAATCATAATCATTCCCCTTTATATAAAATTTATTCCATATCGTAGTAAAAGCAGATTAAAAATCACTGCCAACGGAACCAGAAGACGAAACTTTTGTTTTCCGGTTTTATGATGAAACAGAACCATTCCAAAGATTGCACCCACGCCGCCAAGTAGATACGCAAGGGACAGCAAAGTGGATTCTCGTATGCGACGTCCTCCTCTGGTTGCAAACAACTTATCCGCCCCGTAAACAAGGAGTACCGCAAGATTCCATGCCCAAAATAAGATTTCCGGTTGATACATACTTCTCCTCCTTGATATCACCATAATCTATTTTCATTCCCCTTTAAGGGTACAGTTGATGATACTTTTCGTAAGCCTCGGTGATTCGTTTCACATAATTTTTTGTTTCTGGAAACGGGATGACCGCAAGGGTTCCGTTTTCATCCAGATTTTCAGAATTCTTTATCCATTGGCTTACGTTACCCAACCCGCCGTTATAAGCGGCAGCGGCATGGACAAAATTTCCGTTAAACCGCTTCAGGAGTTTGCTGAAATAATAACATCCCAGCCGGATATTGACTTCCGGATCAAATAATGCATCCGGCGTGATACCATCCATTTTCAGTTCCCGGATACAGTCTTTTGCCGTTTCTTCCTGTATCTGCATCAGTCCCCGTGCGCCGGTTCGGGATACCGCATAAGGATCAAACTTACTTTCCGTCCGGATAATGGCATAAACCATTTCCGGTTCCAATCCAGTCTTTTGTGCATAAGTATCTACAAGGGTTTGATATTTGATGGGATATTGGGTTCTTAAAACATAGGTTTTGATGCCAAATCGGTCGGTCATCCACAGACCGAGCCCGAGCAGTAATACAAGCACCAGAAAAAAAGAAAACAATCTTCCCAGGCATCCTTGTTCTTTCTTCCGTTTTGGGGAAGGGGTTCCTATTCTCATTCTTCTACTCCATAATACGATGATAAAGTTCTGTCACTTTTTCTTTTAATTCTTGTTCCGTGCCAACGTTATGAACACACAAATCCGCCTTTTTCATCAGATCCCCATCAGTAAGTTGTGCGTTCATCCGTGCAAGCACCTGTTCTCGTGTCATACCATCCCGCTCCATCACTCGTTTGATACGGAGTTCCCGCGGGGCAATCACCGCAAGGGTATAATCGCACACAAAGGGGAAATCAGAGTCAAACAAAAGGGGCACATCCAGACACACAAGTTCCGTTTCCGCCTCTTGAATTTGCTTTTTCATTTCATGAAAAACAGCGGTATGGGTAATGGTGTTGAGTTTCTTTCTTTGTTTGGAGTCTGTAAATACCAGAGACGCCAGTTTTTTACGATTAATCTTACCATCTTGGTCCAATATCTCCTGACCAAATGCAAAAACCACGTCATCATACGCAGTTCCACCGGGCATCATCACCTGACGGGAAATTGCATCCGCATCCACAACGGTCGCCCCCATAGATGCAAACAGACGGGTAACCGAACTCTTTCCGGCACCGATTCCTCCGGTAATTCCCAAAAGTTTCAAACCAACCACCACACTTTCTTACTAAGTATATCATTGTCGGTGCATAATTACAATAAATTTTTGCAAAAAAATAAAGACGGTGATTCCCGTCTTTATTTTCCGGTCATTCCATTGGTAACATCATTGACCGTCCGTTCCGCTCCGTCTATCAATGCTTTTCCGGCGTTTCCCACCCCGTCAACTGCATCCTTGACAGCATTGCCTGCATCCTCTGCCATAGAACCGGTTCCTCGCGGCGTTGCAGTTTGTGTACCCGTGCTTCTGGGTTCACCCGCCATACCATTGGTATCATTTCCGCCATCCATGGTCGTCTCTCCACATGCAGAGAGCGTCAAAACGGTCAACACTGTTGCAAAAATCAAAGATAGTTTCTTTTTCATACACAAAATCCTTTCATGAAAATCTATATAAAATAGAATCTCCTCTTTCATTAAATTTATACACGATTTTATGTTGCATAATAAAAAAATTTATGCTATAATAAAGGCTCAAAGAATTAACTTTTGGAGGTTATATCCATGAAAATTTTAGTTACCGGCGGAGCCGGATACATCGGAAGCCATACTTGCGTACAGCTTTTAGATGCAGGGTATGAGGTCGTTATCGTTGACAATCTTTGCAACAGTTCCGAGGAGGCGGTGCGCCGTGTTGCGGACCTGACCGGAAAAACACCGGTTTTTTATGAGGCAGATGTGTGCGATGAGGATGCACTTGACCGCATTTTTACCGAACATAACATTGATGCTGCCATTCATTTTGCAGGATTGAAAGCCGTTGGTGAATCCGTTGCGATTCCTCTTACTTATTACGAAAATAATATTGGAAGTACCTTAAGCCTTTGCAAAATCATGGCAAAGCATCAAGTAAAAAAATTGGTATTCAGTTCTTCTGCAACCGTATACGGAAAACCGGAAACCGTTCCCATCCGGGAAGATTTCCCTCTTTCCTGTACCAATCCTTACGGACGCACCAAACTGATGATTGAAGAAATTCTTCGGGATTTGTATGTTTCCGATAACGAATGGGATATTGCTCTGCTTCGGTATTTCAATCCCGTTGGTGCCCACAAAAGCGGTATGATCGGCGAAGATCCCAAGGGTATCCCCAACAACTTGATGCCATATATCTCTCAGGTTGCAATTGGAAAACTGGATTATCTCCACGTATTCGGTTGTGACTATGAAACCCCTGACGGCACTGGGGTGCGTGACTATATTCATGTAGTGGACCTTGCTGACGGTCACTTGAAAGCGTTGGAAAAACTGAGTGACCATGTGGGCGTTGTAACATACAATCTGGGAACCGGGCACGGTTACAGCGTACTGGATATGGTAAAAGCATTTGAAAAGGCAACAGGGAAACCTCTTCCCTATCAACTTTGCGACCGCCGTCCCGGCGATGTTGCCGCATGTTATGCCGATCCTGCCAAGGCAGCCCTGGAACTGGGATTTCAGGCAATGCACACATTGGAAGATATGTGTGCAGATACTTGGAACTGGCAACAAAAAAATCCTAAAGGATATAATAAATAATCTACATACAAGGAGTGTTTTTTATGAGTAAAACAACATTGGTTGCACTTGCTGCAGGTATGGGGAGCCGTTTCGGCGGATTAAAACAAATGACCCCGGTTGCTGACAACGGGGCCGTATTGCTTGATTTTTCCGTATTTGACGCTGTAGCATCCGGCTTTGATAAGATTGTTTTCATTATCAAAGAAGAGATGTATCAGGATTTTAAGGCGTTGATTGGCGACCATATCAAAAATGCAGAGGTGGACTATGTATTTCAGGAAACCGCATCTCTGCCTGAGGGCAGAGTAAAACCTTGGGGAACTTCTCACGCATTACTCTGTTGCAAAGATAAGGTAGATACCCCCTTTGCGGTTATCAATGCAGATGACTACTACGGCAGAAATGCATACCGTGAGATTCACGACCATCTGGTTCAGGCAAAAGATTTTGATTTTGCAATGGTTGCTTTTGACCTAAAGAACACTCTTACTGATAACGGAACCGTTGCCAGAGGTGTTTGTGAGGTAAAAGACGGCTATCTGGACACCATCACCGAGCGCACCCAGATTAACAGCAAGATGGAATACACCGAAGATGGCGAAATATGGACCGCTCTGCCGGATGATACTGTGGTTTCCATGAACCTCTGGGGATTCACTCCTGCAATCTTCGATGTTCTGGAAGAGCAGTTTGAAACATTCTTAAAGACTACACCCACTCCCTTGAAAGATGAATTCTTTATTCCTTTGACCGTGGACCAGCTGATTCGCGAAGAAAAGGCAAAGGTGAAAGTTTACAACTGTCGGGATAAGTGGTACGGCATGACCTACTCCGAGGACCTCCCCGCTGTTCGTGAGGCTTTGAAAGATATGATGGATGCCGGATATTATGACGGTCTTCCCAGTAAATAATTGGATTAAACAAAATCTACCAGTATACTGTTACTGACATACAGATACTTGGATGGAATTACAAGTCTGTCATTCAATCTCAGGAGAGTTTCTCTCCTGAGATTTTTTTTGATTGTTTCCCCATACACATTCTCAAGAGAAACACCAAACCGTTCCTCAAATTCAGTATAGGATATTCCTTCCACCATACGAAGGCCCAGAAAACAAAACTCACTCATTTCTGCATCTATGGTTAAAGGAATTCGTTCTTCTACCGCACTTCCGTCTTGTTCTATGCTCTGGCAGTATGAACTAAGGTCTCTTCCATTACTGTACCGCTGATGATTTAAGCAGGAATAAGCACCTGCTCCAAATCCTGCAAACTCATGACACCGCCAATATTTTATATTATGTCGGCTTTCCATACCCGGTTTTGCAAAATTGGAAATTTCATATTGGTCATATCCATGCTGTTTCAGAAAAGAAACACACGCTTCATAAAAATCCCCTGCCAAATCCTCGTCCGGCATAGGCGGATTCTGCTGAAAAAGCGGCGTTCCTTCTTCCAATTTCAAACCATAACATGAAATGTGTGCCGGTTGAAAAGCAACCGCTGTTTCCAATGTGTGCATCCAATCTTCCATGGTCTGATTGGGAAGACCATGCATCAAATCCAGAGAAAGATTGTCAAAACCTACTGTCTTTGCCTCCTGAAAACAACGAGCAAAATCTGAAAGGGTGTGGATTCTTCCTAATGCCTTAAGTTCTTTTTCGTTGGCAGATTGAAGCCCAATACTGAGCCTGTTTACACCTAACTGCCGTAAATGTCTGAATCCATCCTCCCCCATAGTTGCAGGATTGCATTCCACTGTAATCTCGCAATCCGGAGTTAATGTAAACTTTTGCTTAACCTGTATCAATATTTTCTCAAGTTGTTCCTTTGAAAGGATGGTGGGCGTACCTCCTCCTATGTAAAGCGTATCCGCTTCACAGTCATCGGGAAAGTTTTGTATTTCTTTGCAAAGTGCCTGTACATACCGGTCTTTCAGCCCATCTTGATTTGCGTACGAGTTAAAATCGCAATACAGACATTTGGATTTACAAAAGGGGATATGGATATAAATTCCCAAAGCCATACACGCTTCTCCTTTCGATGAAAAATCCGGCTCCCGTTAACGACAGCCGAATCCTTTCTAATCTAATTTCAATACAGACATAAATGCTTCCTGCGGAACTTCTACTGAACCAACCTGACGCATTCTCTTCTTTCCTTCTTTCTGCTTTTCCAGCAGTTTCCGTTTACGGCTGATGTCACCGCCGTAACATTTGGCAAGGACGTCTTTACGCATCGCCTTTACCGTCTCTCTTGCAATAATTTTTCCTCCAATTGCAGCCTGAATAGGAACTTCAAACAGTTGTCTGGGGATAACCTCTTTCAATTTTTCCGCCATCCGTCTGCCTCGTGTATATGCACGTTCTTTATGAACAATAAAGGACAGAGCATCCACCATTTCTCCATTCAGCAGCATATCCAACTTCACAAGGTCCGCCTTTTCAAATTTCTTAAACTCATAATCAAAAGACGCATAACCCCGTGTTCTGGATTTTAATGCATCGAAGAAATCATAAATAATTTCATTCAACGGCAGTTCGTAGTTCAAAGAAACACGGGTATCATCCAGATAGGTCATATCCAGATAGGTTCCCCGCCGCTCCTGACAAAGTTCCATGATGCTTCCCACATATTCCTTGGGCGTCATAATGGATGCATGAACAATAGGCTCCATCATATAATCAATTTCTGACGGTTCGGGCAAATTCGTGGGGTTGTCAATCATCAAAACGGTACCATCGGTTTTGATAACCTGATATTCAACCGATGGTGCGGTGGTAACCAAATCAAGGTTATATTCCCGCTCCAACCGTTCCTGAATAATTTCCATGTGTAAAAGTCCCAAAAATCCACAACGGAAACCAAATCCCAACGCAATGGATGTCTCCGCATCAAACCGAAGTGCCGCATCGTTGAGTTGCAGTTTTTCCAAAGCTTCACGCAAGTCGTCATACCGCGCACCATCTGCCGGATAAATACCGCAGTATACCATGGGTTTGACTTCCTTGTATCCGGGAAGAGGCTCCAATGCGCCATTTTCGGCAGTGGTCACCGTATCGCCCACATGAACTTCCTGTACATTTTTGATACTTGCCGCAATAAATCCAACCTCACCGGCACGGATTTCCTTAGCAGGGAGCATGCCGTTGGGATGTAGATATCCCGTCTCCACCACATCAAAAACTGCATCGGTTGCCATCATTTTGATTTGGGTACCGGGAGTCAGTTTTCCGTCAATCACACGGACATACACAATAACACCTTTATAAGGGTCATAGTAGGAGTCAAAAATCAAAGCCTTAAGGGGTGCGTTTTCATCACCCTTTGGAGGAGGTACCAGTTCCACAATCTTTTCCAGAACCGCCTCAATATTGATACCATTTTTGGCAGAAATCAAAGGTGCGTCTTCGCCATCAATACCAATGACATCTTCAATTTCTTTTTTCACTTCCTCAGGTCTTGCAGAGGGCAAATCAATTTTGTTGATAACCGGAACCAGTTCCAAATCATGTTCCAATGCAAGATAGGTATTTGCAAGGGTCTGTGCCTCTATTCCCTGAGCGGCATCTACAACAAGAATAGCGCCCTCACAGGCAGCAAGACTTCTTGAAACCTCATAGTTAAAGTCTACATGCCCGGGTGTATCAATCAGGTTGAGGACATATTCTTCCCCATCCTTTGCCTTATAAAGCAACTTTACGGCACGGGCTTTGATGGTAATTCCCCGCTCCCGTTCCAGATCCATATTATCCAGAATCTGCGCCTGCATCTCCCGTTGCGTCAAAGCACCAGTGTGCTCCAGCAAACGATCGGCAAGGGTACTTTTTCCATGGTCAATATGGGCAATAATCGAAAAGTTGCGTATGTTATCCTGACGGTTGCTCATTCTGCTTCCTCCAAATTTTTTTGCTTCTTATTATTTTAACATATCAGAATCAAAATTTCAATATCCCAATGTGAATAAATTTACCGATTTCTGCCAAAGATATGTACCGGAAAGAAAGGGTGCATATATGAAACAGTTACCAAAGCAAATGATTATCGGTCTTACGGCAGGAGTGCTGAATGGGCTCTTTGGTGCAGGGGGCGGAAGTGTACTGGTTCCCGCCATGGAGCTTTTTCTGGATATTGACGAAAAGAAGTCTCATGCAACTGCAATTGCCGTTATTTTTCTTTTATCTCTGGTCAGTTCCTTTTTTTATCTTCGTCAGGGTTTCTTTAATCTTTCTTTATGGATTCCCGTTACTATAGGAGGAATGGCAGGAGGGTTTGTAGGGGCAAAACTTCTGTCTAAAATCCCGAAATCCATGCTCAAAATGATATTTGGCAGTGTCATCATCATTACGGCATTAAAACTAATTTTTTAGAAAAGAGGTGTATCTGTGCAAATTATTATCGGTTTTTTCAGCGGAATCATCAGTGGAATGGGCATCGGTGGCGGTGCCATCCTGATACCTACCCTGACACTTTTAGAATCCGTGGACCAACAAACGGCACAGGGAATCAACCTCGTGTATTTTTTACCCACCGCTATTGTTTCTTTGATTGTACACATTAAAAACAAACGGGTGGAAACAAAAACCGCTCTGGTTCTGGGCATCAGCGGCATCTTCGGCGCGGTGGGCGGTTCCCTGCTTGCGGTGCGTCTCTCCGGCGACTTACTGGGGAGACTCTTTGGCATCTTTTTGCTTTTTATTGGTGGGTATGAGTTATACAAGGGCTTTCGTTTACGAAAAAACCGTCCGCAGTAAGCGGACGGTTTTATTATCGAATGACAATTGTATCATGTTCCAAAACTGCCTCAGCGTGCATACCCTCAGAAAGTTCCCCTGCAATCAGTTTGCAAGCAAGGGCGTCTTCCAGATGCCGTTCTATGAATCTGCGAAGAGGACGGGCGCCGTATTCCTTTTTGTACGCCTTGTCCAGGATAAAGGTTTTCACCTCATCGCTGACAGAAAGGGTAATCTTCTTTTCCATCAATCCTGCCTGTAAATCCTCTAACATCAGGTCAATAATTTTAAGCAATTCTTCCCGTTTCAGTTCCTTGAAAATCACCGTTTCATCTACACGGTTCAAAAATTCAGGACGAAACATAGATTTTAAAGCACGCTCAACTTTAAGTTGGATCGCCTCTTCCTCTTCATTGAAGCCTACCACATTGGAACGCTGATCACTGCCGGCGTTGGATGTCATGATCAAAATGGTATTTTCAAAAGATACCGTCTTTCCGTGGCTGTCGGTAATCCGCCCGTCGTCCATAATCTGGAGTAAAATATTGAAAATATCCTCATGGGCTTTCTCAATTTCATCCAGAAGAACCACCGAATAAGGATGCCGACGGATTTTTTCGGTCAATTGACCGGCATCATCATAGCCTACATACCCGGGAGGGGAACCAATCAATTTAGACGCCGAATGTTTTTCCATGTATTCTGACATATCCAGCCGAATCAAGGACTGTTCTCCCTCAAATACTTCTTCGGCAATCCGCTTCACCAACTCTGTCTTACCAACACCTGTCGGTCCCACAAAGATAAAGGAAACGGGACGCTTTTTTAAACTGATACCTGCCCGCTTTCTGCGGATGGCTCTTGCAACGGCAGAAACTGCCTCGTCTTGTCCGATTAACCGTCGATGTAGTCTTTCTTCCAGATTAACCAGTTTATTCATCTCATATTCGCTGATATGTTTCACCGGAATTTTGGTCCAGAGTTCAATCACGCCGGCAAGATCGTCCACTGTCAGTTCTTTGACTACCGTTGTTTCTTTATTGGCGATCCAATCTTTCAGTTGAAGAATTTTACTCTTCAATTCTGCCGCCTTTTCAAAGTCAATGGGTTCCTCCCCGTTCTGGAGGGATTCTTCTTCCTTTTCCAGTTGGTCAAGTTCCCGTTTTCTTTGTTCCAATGCAATCAAGTCTTCATTTTCAAGATTGGCTTTGGATGCCGCCTCATCAATAACATCGATTGCTTTGTCAGGCAGAAATCTATCGGTGATATACCGTTTTGCAAGAACAGTTGCAGTGCGTATCAAGGCATCAGAGATGGAAACTTTATGATATTCTTCATAATACTCTTTGATGCCTTTCAGTATTTCTATCGTTTCTTCTATGGAGGGTTCATCCACCAATACTGTCTGGAATCTTCTTTCCAACGCGGCATCTTTTTCAATATGCTTGCGGTATTCCTCGACAGTCGTTGCACCGATAACCTGTATCTCACCACGAGAAAGCGCAGGTTTTAGGATATTACCCGCATTCATACCGCCTTCTGCATCCCCTGCTGAAGCGATGGTATGGATCTCATCAATTACCAGAATAATATTTCCTGCCTCTTTTACTTCGGTAATGATATTTCTGAGCCGTGACTCAAACTGTCCACGAAACTGAGTTCCTGCAACCACAGCACTCATATCAAGCAGATAGATTTCTTTCCCCAATAATTTTGCCGGAACCTGTCCCTGAATAATTTTCAGTGCAAGTCCTTCGGCAATGGCAGTTTTACCCACGCCGGGTTCACCAATTAAACAAGGATTGTTTTTGGTTCTGCGATTGAGAATCTGTGCCGTCCGTTCCATTTCGGCATCTCTGCCGACGACACGATCGACCTCGCCGTTTTTTGCTTTTTCTGTTAAATTCACGGCATAGATATCAAGATTTTTTCTTTTCTTATTCTTTTTTGGTTTTTCTTTTTTCTCACCTTGGTCTTTGGACAGATTGGAACCGCCGCCAAACAGACGGTTCATCATTTCAAAGGGGTTTTTCTGCATACTGCGGCTCATTTCTTCCCCGTCATCAGCACCCTCATCTTCTACGGATTCGTCCAATCCCATTTCCTCCATCATGGAATTCATTTCCTGATGCAGGCTATCCATTTCTTCCGGATTGATTCCCATTTTCTGAATCATTTCATCTATAGGTCCGAGATTTAATTCTTTTGCACAGGTGAGGCAATACCCTTCGTTGACGGTTTTTCCGGTCTCATCCATTCTGCTGACATAGACAACTGCCAAATTTTTTTGACACTTACAACACAGCATTCGGTTCACCTCCTAAAATTCATAACATATCTGTAATCATACCACAATTTTATCAAAATTGCAAGGCGTTAAAAAACGCCAAGATGCTCCAGCAAAATTTTGATTCCCATTCCTATCAGCACAATTCCGCCAAGGATTTCTGCTTTTTGTTCGTATTTGGCACCAAAGTAATTGCCAACGGAAAGTCCCAAAACGGAAAGCAAAAATGTGGTGGTGCCGATATAGAGAACTGCCGGCAAAATCTTCACCTGCAAAAAGGCAAATGTTACACCAACCACTAAGGCGTCAATACTGGTCGCAACAGCAAGAGGAAACATGGTTTTGGGCATAAAGGAGTCATCAACATCCTCTCCCTCACCAAAAGCTTCTCTTATCATATTGCCTCCAATCAAAGCAAGCAATACAAAGGCGATCCAATGATCCAGATTGACAATCAAAGATTGGAACCTTACCCCAAGTAAAAATCCAAGAAAAGGCATCAACGCCTGAAATCCCCCAAAATATAATCCAACCGTCAACCGGTGACTGGTTTTCACCTTTTTGACAGAAAGACCTTTACAAACAGAAACTGCAAACGCATCCATAGAAAGGCCTACTGCAATCACAAACAATTCCCATATACTCATAAATCGACCACCTCTATCAAAGTCACAATCTTTACAAAAATACCACAAACACAAATTTCTGTCAAGTGATACCTTGCTTTGTAACCAAAACTATGATATACTATGTGAAAAAGTTAAGTTTTAGGAGGATTTTATGAAAAAGAGATTATTTTCTTTTCTGCTTGTATGCAGTGTTCTGCTCCATACCGCACCAATTTTCGCAACCGACATTCAACTTGTCATTGATGGAAACGCCATCACCATCCCAGAAAACTTAGGTTCTGTCCGTGAAGCGGATGAACGCATTCTTATTCCAGTACGTTTTCTGGCAGAACACATGGGATACAAAGTGGATTACAGTGACAGCAACATGGTAAACGGCACTGAGGTAGAAAGTGCCACCCTCACCGCTCCGACCGGCACCACCTGTCTTGTCATGCACAACAGCTTGCAAATGTATGTTTTACCCGGTCCCAACGAAACCAAAGGCGGTCCCATCACAATGGATACTCCGGCATTTATTGACGAGACAGAAAACCGGTTTTATGCACCGGTACGTTTTCTTGCGCAAGCGCTGAACTGCTCCGTCACATGGGATGAGGAAACTCGTACCGTATCTCTGGATAAACAAGCGCAATAAGGAGTTGTGTTGATGAAAAAACAATTTTTTCTCGCTCTTTTTATGATCCTGGCTGTTCTTTGCACTTCTTTTTCTGCCTTTGCAGTAGCGGAATCCATTATCATCAATGGCAATGTTGCACAAATTCCTGCTGACATGGGAATCATTCGGGAAAAAGACGAAAGAACTTTTGTCCCCATCCGGTTTGTAATGGAATATCTTGACTGCCATGTGGATTACGACGAAACCAACCGATCAGCGACCGTCGCATCGGATACATGCGCTTATTTAATTCAGGACGGAAACAACAGACTTTTCGTGATTCCTTATCCGAACGCAGAAGGAATGCAAGTCACAGAACCCTATGCAATCACCATGGACACCGTTCCCTATATCGAAGAAACAGAAGGGCGGATGTACATCCCTATTCGTTTTCTTGCTCAGGCAATCGGTTACACCGTTGGTTGGGACGAAGAAAAACAAACGGTTACGTTATCTATAGACTAAAAAAAGTCACGGTATTTTATAATACCGTGACTTTTTTATTTATTTTGTAAATTTATCATGAATAACCTGAACAGCCCGCTCTGCATTGTTGATATTAATCAAAACAGAAACTTTCAGTTCAGAAGTTGCAATCATGTGAATATTGATGCTTGCATCAAACAATGCTTCAAACATAGATGCTGCAACACCAGGGTTATTGACCATACCTGCACCAACGATAGAAATCTTACTCAAGTCATCTTTGTGGTTAACTTCCTCATAAGGAACAGTCTCTTTGAGTGCAGCAATGACGGAAAGTGCCTTTTCCAGATTGCTCTTGGTTACAGTAAATACGATATCCTTTTTGCCGCCGTGACCAATAGACTGCAGAATCATATCTACATTGATATTCTCTTTTGCAAGAGCAGAAAATACTTTGAATGCGATGCCCGGAGTATCCTCCAGACCAATAATTGCAATACGAGCCACATCATTATCTCTGGCTACGCCTCTGATTAACATTTTTTCCACGTTAGTTACCTCCTTAACAACAGTGCCGGGCACTTTCTTAAAACTGGATTTTACTTCAAGTTGAACATTATATTTCTTCGCCATCTCTACCGAACGATTATGCAGAACATTGGCACCCAGACTTGCAAGTTCAAGCATCTCATCATAGGTAATTTCTTCCAACTTCACAGCATCCGGAACAATTCTCGGATCGGTGGTGTATACCCCGTCAACATCGGTATAAATTTCACATTTGTTGGCACGGAGTGCCGCTGCAAGAGCAACTGCAGAAGTATCACTGCCGCCTCTTCCCAAAGTGGTAATGTTGTCATATTTATCAAGCCCCTGGAAGCCTGCAACAATCACAATCTTGTGCTTATCCAGTTCAGACTGAATCCGTTCTACATCAATTTTGCTGATTCTTGCATTTCCTGCCGCAGAATTCGTCTTAAATCCTGCCTGCCATCCGGTCAGGGAAATAACCGGATACTTTTGTGCCTCGATTGCCATTGCAAGCAGTGCAATTGAAATCTGCTCACCGCTGGAAAGGAGCATATCCATCTCACGCTTGGATGCGTTGGGATTGATTTCCTGCGCCTTTTCAATCAGGTCATCGGTGGTATCGCCCTGTGCAGAAACAACTACAACGACTTGATTTCCTTCGTTTGCAGTTTCTACAACGCGGCTCGCCACATTTTTTACTTTCTCTGCATCAGCGACAGAACTGCCGCCGAATTTTTGTACGATAAGAGCCATTCTTACCCCTCCTATTCTCTATTTGAATTCGGAAATCCGAATCTCTTACTGATGTTCATCCAAAATCTGTGCGCCCTGATTGTCCGCCTCAAGCATATGAAGCGTCCAATTTTTCATTCGTTTTGATAACACTGTATGCATTTCCCCTGAGAATGTTGCCGCCTTCTCCCGATGGACAATGGCAACAATAGTAGGTCCCGCACCGCTTAGATACACGCCTAAGGCACCCTTATCATAGCATGCCTGAAACAGTGCATCCATATTGGGAATCAGCCTTTTCCGGTACCGTTGGTGCAGTTTATCACCAACGGCTGCACGGATGTTTTCATATTTGCCACTCATAATACTTGCAGCAAGCAAAGCGCTTCTTCCCGTATTATACACCGCATCCCACATGGTTACAGAACGGGGAAGCACACTTCTGGCTTTTTTGGTCTGCAGGTAAAAATCGGGGACCAACGCCGCAAACATAAGGTCCTCCTTGACCGGCGTGCTCACATACCGAATTTTACCATTTTGATTTACATTGATGCAAAATCCGCCCATCAGAGCAGGTGTCACATTATCACCATGGCCTTCAATGTCTACAGCCATAGCAAGTAGCGTATCTTTAGACAGGGGATTCCCTGCCAGAGCATTACCCAGAAGCAAACCGGACACAATACCGGCACTGCTGCTGCCAAGACCGCGGGTAACCATGATATTATTTTCTAAAATAAGATGCAATCCTTTCGGCGTATATCCTACTTTATCAAATACCGCTTTCATGGACTGATAGACCAGATTTTTTTCATCTTTTCTGATATACTTTCCGGTTTCATCTGTAATATCAATAACCAGTCCGCTGTCAATTTCTTCAACGGTCACATAGTTATAAAGATTGAGTGCCACCCCCATACTGTCAAAACCGGGGCCCATATTTGCACTGGTTGCAGGGACGCGAACTTTCAGCATCACTCTGCCACCATCCTTATAAAACCAAGAATGTCAAAAGAAGCTGCCACGGTGTTTTTCAACACTTCAAATTCATCACCGGAAAGAACCGGTGTCAAAATCGCAAATTCACCCGAAAACTCAGGCTTGTCCACGGTAATCACCTGACATCCGCTAAACTTAGCAGTTTCCGGATTTCCGCTGACGCGAAGATAATACCGGAATTTCTGTTGATTGCTATCGAGAAGATAGCCTTCACAGCCTTCTGTCCATCCAAGGCGGATATGGCTGTCTTTCTGTTTTGTAATTTCTATAATATCGGAAACAACTGCACTTGCAGTAGGCAGGGAACCTGCACCTCTTCCGTAGAACATCACATCACCAATGGCGTCTCCCTGAACCATAATACCGTTAAATACATCGTCAATGCCGGCAAGAGGATGGTCCTTTTTCAAAAGTGCGGGACACACGCGGGCATACACGCCATCTTTTTCCTTGGATGCCATACCAAGAAGTTTAATCACGCACCCGATTTGTTCTGCGTACGCTACATCCTGTAAGGTAATCTTGGTGATACCCTCAGTTTTAATCTCCTCGCTATTGACATATTTGCCAAATGCTAAAGATGCAAGAATTGCAATTTTCCGGCAGGTATCATGTCCTTCCACATCGGCGGTGGGATCTTTTTCTGCATAACCTTTTTCCTGAGCACCCTTAAGTGCATCATCAAAGGAGGCATTTTCTTTAATCATCTGTGTCAAGATATAGTTTGTAGTTCCATTCAGGATTCCCAGAACCGCCGTCAATTCATTGGCAGAAAGGCTGGAATACAAAGGACGGATAATAGGAATGCCGCCCCCAACACTGGCTTCAAAAAGGTAACTTACATTCTTTTCTTTGGCAATTTCCAGAAGTTCTGTTCCATGCTTGGCAACCAGTTCCTTATTAGAAGAAACAACATGCTTGCCTGCAAGGAGCAACTGTTTTGTAAATTCATACGCAGGTTTGGTGCCACCCATAACTTCTGCCACAATTTCAATTTCTTCATCCTGAAGAATATCATTGAAATCCTTAGTAAAGCATGTAAAAGGGCTGTCAGGAAAATCACGGAGATCAAGAATACGCTTGATCTCGATTTTTTCACCGCTGCGGCTTAAAAGTCCGTCAGGAGATTTACGGATAATCTCACCGACGCCTCCGCCAACAACACCAAATCCCATGATTGCTATTTTCATTCGTCTTTCATCCTTTCGTCACATCAAACTTATTGATGACAATTCCCGTAACCAGTTTCGGCCAGAAATATGTGGATTTCTGGGGCATTTTCTCATTTGCCTGTGCAACCTCTTTTATCTCCGACACCTTGGTGGGATTGATTAAAAACGCACAGTTGAATTCACCATTCTGTACCGCACTGATTGCCTCATGGGCATCCCGTGTATACACCAGATTCTTCTGGTTTTTCATATTTTCTTCATCAATGCCAAGATACTGTTCCAAAATCAGACTGTGAAGAACGGTGACATCCAGATGACGATACGCCTCAGAACGGTCTGCAAATTTCTCATCCAAAGTACGGGTATGTTTCAAATTCAAAAGATAATAATAATTCTGTCCGGTATAGAGGCCAAACAAGGTTTCGTCCACAGTGTTAGACAGACGGTCCGTAATAATTTCTGCGTAATCACCCTCGGTAAAGTAGATCTTGGAAACAGTAAATTCTTCGGTCAGAAACCCGACTAAAAGCTGTTCGTCAAAATTCTCAAGTCCGCGGAGCATCCGATGGGTGGGGAATACAAACAATCCATTGTCATCCATAGGAACCAACATCATCATCACATAATCATAATTCATAGTCCCCTCTTCAGTACCATCTTCCTGATGCCGGAACTTACGATAATTCAATGCGGTCTCATACCGATGATGTCCATCAGCAATAAACACCTGCTTTTCTTCAAATAAAGCAGTAATCTGTGCATTCACCGCTTCATCTTTCACAATCCAGATATTCTGCAAGATTCCATCAGCCATAAAGGAAAGATCCGGCTCTTTTGCACTTTGTGCATCCACCCAATGTGCGATGGTCTTCTCGTCATCCATATAGAGTGAATAAATCTGGCTCATATTGGATGCGGTTGTCTTCATCAAATGCAAACGGTCTTCCTTTGCTTTGGAGATGGTTTCTTCATGCGGAAGAACCACTTTTTTAGAAAACTCCTCCAACCCGACAAGGCTGATAATACCTTTTAAAGAATGGGGAGATTTTTCTTTTTCCAATGTGAAAATCTGTTCATAAATATAGATAGCAGGCTTTTCTTCAAATACAAGTTTCTGTTCCTGAATCCATTGCGTTAACAATTCAGCACTTCTGGTATATCGGTTTTCGTTCACAGTATCCTCAGAAAACTCCATACCAAAATCCAGACGAACCACATTGGAGTCATCCTTCTCGTAAAGTGCCTGCTGTTGCTCCGGAGAGATAATATCATAGGGAGGTGCTGTCACAGCATCCAAATTAGGAAATTTCTCAGTATTATAACGAAGACCGCGAAACGGAATTACTTTTGCCATATCCATATTCCTTTCCTGTTTGATAATTTCTAATATCATAAATATACAAGGAAACACTTTCTCCAGTATATTCCTTACCATAATACACTAAAACTCTTGCTAAGTCAAGGCGTTTTTGCCATGAAATCAGCAAAATTTACTAGAAATTTGGCAGTATGTTTCTTTGGTATTTACAAATACTAGAATTGAAAAAAACAAAAAAGGAGGATTTGTTATGGGAAAATTTTCAACCGGCGTTCTCGCGGGGGCAATGCTTGGTATTGGCGTCATGCTGATTGACAAAAGAACAGTAAGAAAAATGAAGAAAATTGCACACAAAATGCCATGCTATTTCAATCTGTAAAAAATAAATGCCTGTTCATAGACGAACAGGCATTTTGACATCGTGCATATGATCACAGAACTTTACGCAAAAAGTCTTTGGTTCTTTCGTTTTGAGGATTGTTGAAAATTTGCTCCGGACTTCCATCTTCCAGAATCTTACCCTCATCCATAAAGAGGATGCGGTTGGAAACCTCTTTGGCAAATCCCATCTCGTGGGTGACAACCACCATGGTCATTCCTTCTTCTGCAAGCTGTTTCATAACCGACAAAACTTCTCCAACCATTTCAGGGTCCAGTGCAGAAGTAGGTTCATCAAACAGCATCACATCCGGATTCATACAAAGGGCGCGTACAATTGCCACACGCTGTTTCTGTCCGCCGGAAAGTTGGGACGGATATGCACCCGCTCTGTCATCCAATCCAACCCTCTTAAGTAATTCCATTGCTTTCGTTTCCGCTTCTGCCTTAGATTGTTTAAGGAGTTTCATAGGTGCAATGGTCATATTTCTCAAAATAGTCATGTGTGGAAACAGGTTGAAATGCTGGAAAACCATTCCCATTCTTTGCCGGTGGAGATTGATGTTAACCTTGGCACTCATAATATCGACACCGTCAAAAATAACCTTTCCGGAGGTCGCAGGCTCAATCATATTAAGCGACCGGAGAAAAGTGGACTTGCCTGATCCGGAAGGGCCTATTACAACTACAACCTCTCCCTTTTTAATCTCTACATTGACATTTTCAAGAGCATGAATTTTTTCTCCGTAAAATTTGCAAAGATTTTCTGTTTTAATGATAACATTATCGCTCACTTTTTCTCAACCTCCTCTCCACTCTACCCAATACAAAGGTCAGGAAAGAAACAATCACCAGATAAATTGCCGCAACCGCCAAAAGTGGCATAAACGCAGAAAATGTTCTTCCGCGGATGATATCTCCGCCTTTGGTTAAGTCTACAATGCCGACATAACCTGCAATAGAAGTTTCCTTAATCAAAGCAATCATTTCATTCAGCAAGGTAGGGAGTACTGTTTTGATAACCTGGGGAATAATCACATAAATCATAGTTTGTACATAATTAAATCCCAGAGAATTACTTGCTTCAAACTGACCTACATCGATTGACATAATTCCGCCACGGAGGATTTCAGCCACATATGCACCGGAATTGATACCAAAAGCAATGGATGCCACCATAATGCCGTCGTTAGAAAAGGCAAAAATAATAAAATAAGCAATCAGTAATTGAACAACAACCGGAGTTCCCCGAATTACGGTCAGATAGATTTTGCATATGGAATTAACAATAAAAAAGAAACTATATCCAATTTTATTTCTTTTTTTCAAACTATCTTTAGTTTTGTCATAGGTTGTGCGAATCATTGCAACCACGATGCCTATGACAACCCCCAGAAGTAATGCAAATACAGTAATTGTGAGAGTGTTAAGCAAACCATTAGTCAAATATTTCCAACGGTCATCCTCTACGAAGTTTAATATAAATTGTTCTTTCAGGCTCAATATAATCCACTCCTAAACGCTCTTAAACATCATAAAAACGGCGGTGAAAAACACCGCCGTTTATATGTAACACATTATTCAGCGCTGATATACTTATCAACGATTGCCTTTACAGAACCATCAGCAATCAATTCTTCCAATGCTTTGTTTACTTTCTCAAGCAGTTCAGTGTTTTCTTTTGCAATACAAATTGCATAATCCTCAACTGCATAATCAGAATCAAGAATCTTCAATCCCTGGTTTGCTTGAACAAACGATTTTGCAGGCTCATTGTCAATAATCACACAATCAACCTTGCCGGTTTTCAGAGCTGCAACGGCATCTGCGCCCTTGTTAAAGGGGATTACCATCTCGTCGCCAAACTCATCTGCTGCATAGATATGACCTGTGGTATCCTGCTGAACACCGATTTTCTTACCAGCCAGATCATCCAAAGTTGCAATGACAGAATCCTCGGTTACAATAATGGACTGAATTCCGGTTGCATAAGAGGATGTGAAATCAACACTTGCTTTTCTTTCCTCAGTTACAGTCATGCCAGCCATACCCATATCGTATTTTCCGGTTTGTACGCCTGCAACGATGGAACCAAATTCTGTATCAATGATTTCCAACTTCATGCCAAGTTTTTCAGCAATCTTACCTGCGATTTCTGCATCAATACCAACGATGGTTTCATTCTCATAGAACTCATACGGCGGGAATGCCGCATTGGTTGCCATGGTCAATGTCTCCACATCACCCGTGTTGGTCTGCTGTCCGCATCCTGCAAACAGAGAAACAATCATTACAACTGCCAATGTGAGTAAAAAAACTTTTTTCATATTCATTTCTAACTTCCTCCTTGAAAGAAATATATTTTTTTCATTTTATTACAAATCCTAAAATTTGTCAATCTATTTCTTATTTTTGACAAATGCCTCAATACGATTCAGTGCCTCTTCAATATCCCGCACCGAATAAGCATAGGAACAACGGATAAATCCTTCTCCGCTTTCTCCAAACGCATTTCCGGGGACGACGGCAACCTTTTTGTCATACAAAAGTGTTTCGCAAAACGCATTGGAATCAAGGCCCGTACTCTTGATACACGGAAATGCATAAAAGGCACCTTCCGGCTCAAAACATGTCAGTCCAATATCATTGAATCCGTTTACAATCACATGCCGCCGACGGTCATATTCCTCTCTCATCATAGCAATATCGGGATCGCCGTTTTTCAAAGCCTCTATCGCCGCATGCTGAGCAAGGGTAGGTGCAGACATAATAGCAAACTGATGAACTTTGGTCATTGCCGCAATCAAATCAGGATGACCGCATGCGTAACCAAGTCTCCATCCGGTCATTGCATAGGCTTTGGAAAAACCGCTGACCAGAACGGTCCGTTCATACATTTCCGGAATGGACGCAATAGAAACATGGCTCTCAGCTCCATAGGTAAGTTCCGCATAAATTTCATCCGCCATTACCAGAATATCTGTGCCTTTAAGAACCTCAGCAATTTCCTCAAGATGCTGTTTCCGCATAACGCCGCCTGTGGGGTTATTGGGGAACGGCAATACCAGAACCTTTGTTTTGGGAGTGATGGCTGCCTTTAATTCATCTGGTGTCAGCCGGAACTGATTTTCTGCCTTAGTCTCAATGGTAACCGGAACGCCCCCTGCCAGCGCAGTAATGGGCTTATAACAAACAAAACAAGGTTCCGGAATCAGAACTTCATCACCGGGTTGTAACACCGAACGCAAGAATAAATCAATTGCCTCACTTCCGCCAACTGTGACAATCACCTGAGACAAAGGGTCATAGTTCAAAGAAAATCTGCGGTTTAAGTACTTGGAAATCTCCATGCGCAATTCCTTTAAGCCGGAATTGGAAGTATAGTGGGTTTTCCCTTTTTCCAGAGAATAAATCCCCTCGTCCCGAATATGCCACGGCGTGACAAAGTCCGGTTCTCCCACCCCCAGGGAAATCGCATCTTTCATTTCTGCCGCAATGTCAAAAAAACGGCGGATGCCCGAAGGCGGAATATTGCGAACCACAGGGTTGAGCATTTCTTTCATATCTATCATAGAGAGATAACCTCCCGCTCATCTTTCGACGGACTTGCACAAATCACGCCGTCATATTTATACCGTTTAAGCACAAAGTGTGTGGCAGTCCCAATGACTGATTCCATGGTTGCAAGATGCTCCGATACAAACTGCGATACCTCACGGATATTTTTGCCCTCAACCGTAATGCCGAAGTCATAACTTCCGCTCATCAGGCTAATTGCCTTTACCTCGGGATACTGGTAAATTCTCTCCGCAATACGGTCATATCCCAAGTCTCTCTGGGGTGTAACACGAAGTTCAATGTACGCAGTCACCGCATCGGCTCCGTTGGCTTCATCCCAGTTGATACGGGCGCCATAGCCCAAAATCACGTTTCTTTTTTCCATGTCATCAATCATTTCGGCGACTTCATTCACCGAAAGATTTAACATGGTGGCAATTTGTTCCAACGATTTTCTGCAATCCTGATGCAAAAGTTCCAATACCAATGCTGCTTTTTCGTCATTATAATTCATGAAAAACACCTCCGTTATATATTAGCCAATCAATTCTGCAAAATAAGATGCAGAAATATCTTCCTGACCGGGCAATCCCTCATGTCCAAAATCAGGATAAATTTTCATATCTTTCTCGGCTGTAATTTTATTATAAATTGCAAACTGTGTGGACGGCGGACAAACATTATCCATCAGTCCGGTAAAGAACAGAGTTTTTGCTGTAATCCTGTCCGCAAGATGCTGAAGGTCAATATAGCCCAATTTGTTAAAGACCTCCTCCTCCCGTTCGTGGCGGGGGTCGAATCTGCGGAAATACTCTTTCAATTCCACATAGGCACGCTCTGCCATATCCATTTCCCAAATCCTCTTATAGTCAGACAAGAACGGATAAACCGGTGCCGCCATCTTGATGTAAGGAGAAAGTGCCGCACAGGCAACTGTCAGGGCACCGCCCTGAGATCCGCCCCGTGCTCCTATACGGGTTTCGTCAACTTCCTCAAGTCCTGCAACGATTTTTGCAAGCAAAGCCGTATCCAGATATACCTGACGATAATATAAATTATCAGGATCTTTATCATCCAGCCCGCGGATGATATGCCCATGATGGGTATTCCCGTCTACCGGTGTTCTGTCAGAAGACTTACCTCCCTGACCGCGACAATCCATAGCGGCAACCACAAATCCCATCTGGACATATCCTACATATCCCATCCAGTCACCTGAATTTCCAGTATATCCGTGGAAATTTAGAATCGCAGGACATTTTCCCTCCCGTTTTTCGGGAATCAAAAGTTTTGCGTATACACGTCCGCCACGAGTTCCGTTAAAATACAAATCACAGCATTTGACACCGGGAATCTTCACATCACTTTCCGTGATGGAAATCTGTGGGTCAACCGCATCCATTTCTTTCAGTGCACGCTCCCAATATGCATCAAAATCAGCGGGTTTCGGGTTTCTGCCCTGGTACTGTTTCAGTTCCGCTAAGGGCATATCAACCATCGGCATATGTTTATTCCTCCTATTTATGGGTCACATAAAATGTGACCAGTTCTTCTAAAATTTCATCACGCTGCAGTCTGCGAATCAGACTTCTTGCGCCATCATGAGAGGTGATATATGATGGATCGCCTGACAAAATATAGCCAACGATTTGATTGATGGGGTCATACCCTTTTTCGGTAAGCGCATTATGCACCTTAAGAAGAATTTCTCTCGGTTGCATGGGGCGTTCTGCCTTTACATCAAATTTCATAGTGTGCATCATGTTGTTATCTTCCATAATAATCACCCTTTCTTAAAAATTTACTAACGCAGTTGAGCAGAAAGTTCTTTTTCCAGATCAGCCAGAATCTTTTCCATCACAGCGTTTACCTCATCATCAGTCAAGGTTCTGTCGTCTGCACGGAAGGACAGAGAATACGCCACGCTCTTCTTTCCCGCATCCACCTGTTCACCTTGATATACATCAAAGAGTTTGAACCCTTCCAGAATCGGACTATTCTGTTTCTTGATAATCTTCTCGATTTCTCCAACATTAACGGAAGCATCCAGAAGAACTGCAATATCACGGCTGGTTGCCGGGAATTTGGGGAGTTGCTTAAATTGTCTATCGGTAGTATATCCCGAAAGAAGTGCCTCAAAGTCAAGCAATGCACAATATACATCCGCACCCACTTTGAATGTTCCGGCAACCTTGGGATGTACCTGCCCCAGAACGCCTACCGCTTTGCCATTGAGGATGAGAGATGCACAACGACCGGGATGGAAAGACGGATTGTCGGTACAGGGTTCAAAACCATAAGCAAAGATACCGATTTCTTCCAGCAATTGTTCCACTTTTCCTTTCAGGTCATAGAAATCCCCCATACCATACATACCCATAGCAACCACCTGGGTTTCTCTGGGCAAGGTCTCTCCCTGAGGGAGATACACGGTTCCGATTTCAAAAATACCTGCTTCCAGATTCCGGCGGTTATAGTTGGTCCTGAGCACTTTCATCATGGATGAAAGCATATCCGTACGCATGACACTGTTTTCTTCACCAAGAGGATTGGAAATCACTACCATCTTACGGCGGACATCAGATTCAGGAATCAGTACCATGTCATTTTCTTTGGGATCAATAAAGGAATAGGTTACCGTCTCATACAATCCTGCATCACAAAGAGAATCGCGGATTGCATCTTCCAGTTTTTGTTTCTTATTCTTTCCGCCAACCGTAACACCGCCCTGCATCATGGTTGTAGGAATCTTCTCATAGCCGTAGATACGGGCAACTTCTTCTGCTACGTCTGCCATTCCTTCGATATCATTCCGGAAGGTAGGCACAAATATTTTACCGTCCTCTACCTTGAAATCCAGACGGTTCAGAATTTGAATCATCTCTTCTTCTGAAACGGAAAGACCAAGGAAACGGTTCATTTTTTCAGGTTCAAAAGGCAGAACCCTCTGTTCTTTCTTGCCGGGATACAAATCAATGATTCCGCCTACAACCTCACCTGCGCCCAGTTCTTCCATCAACTGACATGCACGGTTGATAGCATCCATACAATTTTCCGCGTCCAGCCCCTTTTCAAAGAGTGCAGACGCCTCCGTCCGCATGCCCAACGCTTTTGCTCCACGGCGAACAGCAACCGGATGAAAATTTGCAGCCTCAAACATAACGAGCGTGGTATCCTCTGATACCTCAGAATTGGCACCGCCCATAACGCCTGCAACACCGATTGCTTTCTCGGTATCGCTGATGGCAATCATAGATGCCTGAAGTTCTCTGGGCTGGTCATCCAATGTCTCCAGTTTTTCTCCCTCTTTGGCATTGCGGACAATAATTTTTCTGCCTGCAACATGATCCAAATCATACGCATGCATGGGCTGTCCGTATTCCAGCATAATGTAGTTGGTAATATCCACAACATTGTTGATGGCACGGATGCCACAAGCCTTCAATCTACGTTGCATCCACTCCGGGGACGGAGCAATGGTAACATTTTTCACCACTCTGCCCACAAAACGAGAACAAAGTTCAGGATTTTGAATTTCCACACTTGCATAATCATGAATAGATTCTGCATTTTCATGTACAATGATTTCCGGTATAGAGAACGGCCGGTCAAATGTTGCCGCAGTTTCTCTGGCAAGACCGATAATGCTCATACAATCCGGACGGTTGGATGTAATCTCAAATTCAGCAACACTTTCATTGAGTCCCAGCACATCTACAATATTTGCGCCTACCGGAGTATCTTCCGGCAGAATCAAAATACCGGTCGCACGCTCGTCAGAAATTCCCAGTTCATCGGTAGAACACATCATACCCATACTGGTAACACCACGAAGTTTTCCCTTGGTAATCTTGATTCCGCCAGGCAGAGTGCTCTTATGTTTTGCCACGGGAACAACCGCACCTTCAAACACGTTGGGCGCACCGGTTACAATTTGAATTGGCGCATCTTCCCCCACTTCCACCTGACATACAACCAGTTTATCAGCATCAGGATGGGGTTCCACGCTCAATATCTTACCTACAACAACATTGTTAATTTCTTTGGACGGATTTTCAATACCCTCTACCATAGAACCTGACATGGTCAGCATATGGGTAAAGGTCGCATCATCAATCCCGTCGGTATTCATATAATCTTTCAGCCACGATAATGGTAAATTCATGCTTGTTTCTTCCTTTCCTTAGAATTGTTCGAGGAACCTGATGTCGTTTTCAAAATACAAACGCAGGTCATCGATGCCGTAACGGAACATGGTAATACGCTCCAAACCAATACCAAAGGCAAATCCGGAATATTCCTCCGGATCAATTCCGCAACCCGACAAAACGCGGGGATGTACCATACCGCAACCTAAAATTTCAATCCAGCCCTCTCCCTTACAGATACGGCATCCTTCTCCTCCGCAATTGAAGCAGGAAATATCAACCTCTGCACTGGGTTCGGTAAAGGGGAAGTGGTGAGGACGGAACCGAAGCCGTGTCTCCTCACCGTAAAGTTTCTTTACAAACACCTCAAGGGTACCTTTCAGGTCAGCCATGGTAATACCTTTGTCTACCACAAGACCCTCAACCTGATGGAATACCGGAGAATGGGTAGCATCTACCGCGTCACTGCGGTACACACGCCCGGGTGCAATCACACGGATAGGCGGTTTCTGCTGTTCCATAGTCCGCACCTGTACCGGTGAAGTCTGAGACCGAAGCACCACATTCTCGTCAATATAAAAGGTGTCCTGTGTATCTCTCGCCGGATGGTCTTTGGGAATGTTCAACGCTTCAAAGTTATAGTAATCCAGTTCCACCTCAGGGCCTTCTGCGATAGTAAATCCCATACCGGTAAAGATATCTTTCAAATCATCCAGCACGGTGGTCAACGGATGTTTCTTACCTTTTCCGCTCCGTTTTCCGGGCATGGTGACATCAATGGTCTCATTTAAGATTTTTGCATTGGCAGCCTCTGCCTCCAACGCATTCTTTTTCTCATCCAGAGCAGTTTCAATCTCAGAGCGGACCTGATTGGCAAGTTGTCCAACCAAAGGTCTTTCCTCCGGAGAAAGTTGACCCATGCCTTTCATAACAGCGGTCAATTCGCCCTTTTTCCCAAGATATTGAATCCGCAATTCTTCCAAAGCCGCCAGTGTTTCTGCCTGATTCAAGGCACCGGTTGCCGCTTCGCGAATTGCAGTCAGTTGTTCTTGCATGTACAAAACCTCCATCTAACTTCGTGTTCTTTGGTCATTTGATGTTATTCTATCATATTTTTTCCATGATTACAAGCAATTTTGGGGAATTTTTTCAAAAAATTTTATGCAAAAAAGCCCATCACTATGATGGGCTTTCGATTAAAAAATATCTTTCTTATTACGGATATGCCTACGTATCACAATTGCGATAGAAAGCAAGATACACAAGAGCATGAAAATAGGCACAATCCACGGGTTTGTGTGTTCCACCTCTGCGCTTTTCATTTCTGTCCACAAGGTCTGCATCAATTGATTGGTATCCTCAGACAAATTCTTATACACAGTAGTTTTCTCGGTCAGATATGCATCATCCGGATAAGCAATGGGATCGTTTTGCGTTTCCTCATCCAGCATATCAAAAGCACCCTGATTGGGGGTGGAATATCCGATATAGTCTGTAACTGCATAAGCAACATCCGGTTCGCAAAGGAAATTGATATACATTTCCGCCGCTTCCTTTTGCTTGGCACCCTTGGGGATACAAACTGAATCAAAGAACAGGTTGGTTCCACTTTGAGGAATCACAAAACTCAAATGGTCATACTCATCCATCAGGGTTTTGGCATCACCGGCATAATAAGGTGCCAAAATTGCCTCTCCCGCTCCCATTTTATCAAAGATTTCATCCATGACATACGCCTGAACAACCGGTTTTTGGTCAATCAAAACCTTTGCCGCGTGTTTCAGTTCTTCCGGAGATTCTGTGTTTAAAGAATATCCCAGTTTCAGTTCCGCAATAGCAAAAGCATCTCTGGGATTGTCAAACATCAGGATAGAATCCTTATACTCATCATTCCAGAGAATATCCCAATCCATGGGAGTCTCTTCCGGATCAATGGCGGTATTATCATAAATAATGCCCACCGTCCCCCATGTATACGGAACCGAATACCGGTTATCAGGGTCATGCTCCTGGTTTTTGAACTTTTCCATGATGTAGGAATAGTTGGGAATGTTGTCAAAATTCAGTTCTTCCAGCATTCCTTCATAAATCATACGGGAAATCATGTAATCAGACGGAATGATAATATCGTAACTGGCACCTCCGCCTTTCAGTTTTGCATACAGTTCCTCATTGGTAGCAAAGGTGGTGTAGTTAACCTTGATTCCGGTCAGTTCAGTAAACGCAGCGTTCAAATCCAGTACACCATCGTCACTGCCATCGGGAATATATTCACCCCAGTTATACACATTAATCGAAATCCCTGCATTCTGAAACCGCTGGTAATACGTCTCATCTTCTATGGTAAGCGTAACCTCTTCCACCAGTTCAATTTCTTCCTGCGCACATCCGGTTACCAACATCACAACAAGAAAAAGCAGCATGAACGTTCGTTTCATCGTACAACACCTCTTTTCTTGTCGGCTCTGCGTTCAATCACGTTCTTCAGCACCAAAACCACAAGCACGCACACAAAGATAATGGTAGAAAGCGCATTGATTTCCGGGCTGACTTTTCTTCTGGTCATGGCGTAGATGGTGATAGGAAGTGTCTGCGCCGTAGACCCGCTGGTAAAGTAACTGACAACAAAGTCATCCAGTGAGAATGTAAACGCCATCAGGAAACCGGAAATAATACCCGGCATGATTTCAGGCAGAATCACCTTGAAAAAAGCACGAACGGGTCCACAGCCCAAATCCTGTGCCGCCTCATACATATTGGCATCTATCTGCCGGTACTTGGGCATAACATTCAAAACCACATAGGGTACATCAAAAGTAATATGGGCAATAATCAATGTTACAAACCCAAATTCCAGATTCATTCTTGCTGCAAAGAACACAAACAACAGCATCATGGAAACACCGGTAACAATTTCCGGATTGATAATCGGAATGTTGGTTACCTGCATCACAGCCGCCTTGGGGCCTTTCCGCATTTTGCTGATACCGATGACTGCAAGCGTTCCCAGAACTGTCGCAATCAACGATGCAACCACGGCAACAATCAAAGTGTTTGCCAATGATGTCATAATCAATTCATTGCGGAACAGTTTTTCATACCATTCAAAGGTAAAACCGGTAAACACAGAACGGCTTTTGGAATCATTAAAAGAAAAGACAATCAATACCAGAATGGGGAGATACAAAAACAAAAGCATGAGACCAAGATAAAGTTTAGATAATTTTTTCATCTGTCTCCCTCCTACATCAGTACCCGGTCATCATCCACATCAAACTGATTCATCAGCGTCATAATCAACAGGATGATTACCATCAGTACCAAAGATATACTAGCACCCAGATTGGGGTTATAGGAGTTCCCTAAAAACTGCATTTCAATCAAGTCGCCAATCAAAAGATTGGAGCCGCCACCCAGCATTCTGGAAATAATAAAGGTGCTGATTGCAGGAACAAAAACCATAGTAATACCGGACATAACACCAGGAAGGCTTAGGGGAAGAACAACCTTAAACAGCGTTTTGACGCCGTTACATCCAAGGTCATTTGCAGCTTCCAGTACACTCTTGTCAATCTTTGCCATAACAGTATAGATTGGCAGAATCATGTACGGGATATAGTCATAAACCATACCCAGCACAACCGCCCCTTGGGTGTTCAGCATCTTAAAAGGACCAAGTCCAATATACCCAAGCAGGGTATTGATAATCCCCTCATTGCCAAGCAGGGTCATCCATGCATAAGTACGGAGCAGAAAGTTCATCCACATGGGAAGAATCACAATCATCACCATAGTTCCCTGAATCTTGGTATCCATCTTAGAAAGAAAATACGCAAGCGGATACGCCAGCACAAGGCAGATGACAGTTGCAATTGCAGCAAGCCATACGGAACGAACAAAAATATTGGAATATTGAGCAACATCAGCAACATACTGTAAAGTAAAGTTGCCGTCGCTGTCAAAAAATGCAAAATATGCCACCATTACCAAGGGTACAATGACAAACACAGCCATCCAGACAAGGTACGGGGCAGAAAGAAGTTTCTGTTTCATTCTTCCCACCTACCCTTTCATCTTGTGCATGATGTGAATATCATCAGGGCCAAAGGTAATACCAACCACAGCCCCTTCCTCTGCAGCACGGGTGGATTGAATCAACCATTGGAAATCATAGGTCTCCACCACCATTTCATAGTGAACACCTTTGAAGGTAACAGAGTTCACAACACCGGTCAGTTTAGCATCCTCCGGATTGGTCAATGTAATATCCTCAGGACGAATGACAACATCAACCGGTGTGTCATTGCCAAATCCCTTATCCACACATTCAAACTCACATCCGCTGATGCCCACTAAGTAATCTTTCAGCATGATACCGGGCAGAATATTACTTTCCCCAATAAAGTCTGCAACAAATGCATTTTCAGGTTCGTTATAAATATCTACAGGAGAACCGATTTGCTGAATATTGCCATGATTCATGACCACAACCGTATCGCTCATGGTCAAAGCCTCTTCCTGATCATGGGTTACATAAATAAAGGTAATCTCCAGACTTTGCTGAATCCGTTTCAGTTCGATCTGCATTTCCTTACGCAGTTTCAGGTCAAGCGCCCCAAGAGGTTCATCCAGAAGGAGAACCTTAGGTCGGTTGACCAATGCACGGGCAATGGCAACACGCTGTTGCTGCCCACCGGACAGGCGTGTGATATTTCTCTTCTCAAAACCGCGCAGATTCACAAGTTCCAGCATCTCACCCACACGCTTGCGGATTTCCTGTTCTGGCAGTTTTTTCACCCGAAGACCAAATGCAATATTTTCATACACATTCAGGTGCGGAAACAACGCGTACCGCTGAAACACCGTGTTTACATTCCGCTTATAAGGCGGAAGTCCGTTTATCTTTTTCCCTTCAAACGTAACCAAGCCGCTGTCAGGTTCAAGAAAACCGCCGATAATCCTCAATGTGGTAGTTTTACCGCATCCGGACGGACCGAGCAGAGTTACAAACTCTTTATCTCTGATGTCAAGATTGATATGATTCAAAATCTGCTCATCATCAAAGGTAACAACGATATCCTTAAGGCTGACAATATTCTCCAATACAAATACCCCCTTATTTTTTGGTAATGAGAAAAATATATACTATTTTTCGCAAAATGTCAACAATCTTCGCTATGAAATTGCAACTGATACAAATTTTTATAAATGCCGCCTCTAGCCAGAAGTTCCGCGTGGCTTCCCTGCTCCACAATGTTGCCGCCGTCCACCACGGCAATTTCATCAGCATTTTTAATGGTGGAAAGGCGATGGGCCACAATCAGCGTAGTTCTTCCCTTACACAGTTCATCCAGTTCTTTCTGAATCAGAATTTCCGTAGTATTATCCAAAGCACTTGTGGCTTCATCCAGAATCAAAATGGCCGGATTTTTCAAGAATACCCGTGCAATACTGATCCTTTGTTTTTGCCCTCCGGATAAGCGAACGCCCCGCTCACCAATTACCGTATCATATCCGTATTCCATCGCCATAATGGATTCGTGAATATTGGCTTTCTTTGCCGCCTCCACCACCTCTTCTTCGGTGGCATCCGGTCTTCCGTAAAGAATGTTATCACGGACGCTGGCATTAAAAAGATAAATATCCTGCTGAACAATACCGATATTTTTTCTCAGGGATTCCAATGTAATGGTATGAATCTCCCGATCGTCAATGAAAATTTCCCCCTCTTTCACATCATAAAAATGAGGAATCAAATGACAGATGGTGGTCTTTCCTCCACCGCTGGGACCAACCAATGCAAATTTTTTCCCAACACCGATATGCAGATTCACCTGTTTCAGTACATCATTCTCTCCGTCATAGCCGTAAGAAACTTGCTCAAACCGGATTTCACCTTTTACAGCCTCAATCGGGTACGCATCAGGAGCATCCTTTTCCGGCTCCTCCTCCAAAATACCCAAGAAACGTTCAAATCCGGCAAACCCGTTCTGGAATTGTTCGGTAAATCTAAGCAAAGTGTTGATGGGATTCAAAAACAGATTGACCGAAACCACAAAGGCGGAATAATCCCCGAATCCAATTCGTCCGTTATAAACAAAGATACCGCCGGCAATCAGAATAACAACATTGACTATATCGGTTATAAAGGTGGTGCCGGAATGGAATTTTCCCATGGCACGGTAGCCGTCACGGCTGGCATCCTGAAACGCCTCGTTCCCTATTTCAAATTTTTCGGTTTCTTTTTCCGCATTGGTAAATGCTTTGGTGACTCGTATACCGGAAATACTGCTTTGCACTGAGGCGTTGATTTCCGCAACCGCCGCTTTGCTCCGGCGAAATGCAGATTGTATTTTCCCTCGCATCACGGTAGTAATCACAATCAGAAAAGGAACACAGGCAAAGATAATCAAGGTGAGCATCCAATCAATACTTCCCAGATACAGAAAGGAAATAATCACAGAAATGGCTGAAATAATTACTGTTTCCGGTCCGTGATGGGCAAGTTCACTCACATCAAAGAGATCCGTGGTCATTCTGGACATAATTTTTCCGGTTTCGTTTTTGTCATAAAATCCGTAAGGAAGTTTTTCCAAATGCTGAAATAATTCCCTCCGCATCTGTGCCTGCATCCGGACTCCCATCATATGCCCTTGATACTGAATAAAGTAATTCAGCAACATTCTGACCAGATACAAAAATAGCAGAGCACTACCAAACAGCAGTATCATACCATATTGACGCTGTGGAATCAGTTCGTTCAGCATCAAACGGGTAACAATTGGGTAAACAATGGCAATGAGTGCAACCAGTAAGGCTGCACCCATATCAAGACAAAATAAGCGTGTATGGGGTTTGTAATAAGATACAAACCGTTTAATCATCTTCATTGCTCTTCATTCCTTTTATTTTATCCCAGTATTCCTTTGCCGCTTGTTCCTGCTTGTTATTTCCCGGGACATAGTATACCTTGTCTTTGATTTTATCCGGTAAATACTGTTGGGGGACATAATGGTTGGGGTAATCATGGGGATAAAGATAATGTTGCCCTTTCACGCCTTTTCCCTCGCCGTCATAATGCTTGTTCTGCAACTGGCGGGGGATGGTTCCCGTATCCATGTGCTCCAAATCATAAAGCGCCGCATCAAGTGCCAGATATCCGGCATTGGATTTGGGAGATGTGGCAAGGAACACCGTTGCATGGGCAAGGGGGATTCTGGCTTCCGGCAAACCCAGCATCAACGCACTGTCTACGCAGGCTTTCACAACTGTGATTGCCGTAGGATGAGCAAGCCCGATATCTTCGCAAGCAATCACCATCAACCTTCTGCAAACGGATTGGATATCGTCTGCCGCAATCAAACGTGCCAGATAATGAACCGCCGCATCGGGGTCACTTCCCCGTATGGATTTTTGAAAGGCACTTAAAATATCATAATGGCTGTCGCCTTTCTGATCATACTGAATCACCTTTTTCTGGGTACACTGTTCCGCAGAATCCAAGGTAAGACGGATGACACCGTCTTCATCCGGCATGGTATAATTGACCGCAAGTTCCAAAGCGTTCAAGGATTTTCTAACATCTCCGCCGGATTTCTCCGCAAGATGCAAGAGAACACCTTCTGCAACCTCAATAGGATTGTGAGGAAAATCTTCTTTCTGCAAAATAGAAAGTGCACGGGCAAGTGCCTCCTCAATATCCTTGGGCGAGAGTGCTTTGAACTCAAATACGGTGCTTCTGCTTAAAATGGCGTTGTAAACATAGAAATATGGGTTTTCCGTCGTACTGGCAATCAGAGTGATTTTCCCGTTTTCGGTATACTCAAGTAAAGACTGCTGTTGTTTTTTATTAAAGTTCTGAATCTCATCCAGATATAACAGCACTCCATTTTGTCCCATCAAGCCTTCGCTCTCTTTAACAATATTTTTAATATCTGAGACCGATGCATGGGTTGCATTCAAGCGGTACAGCGTCTTGCCCGCCACTTGTGCCGCAATGTTGGCAACGGTGGTTTTTCCCGTACCGGACAATCCGTAAAATATCATATTGGGAATTTTCCCGCTTTCAATGATGTTACGGAGAATCTGTCCTTTCCCCAATATATGTTTCTGTCCCACAACCTCGTCAAGGGTTGTGGGACGGATTCTGTCTGCTAATGGCTTATTCATAAAGAGGATATTTCTCGCAAAGCGCATCGACACGCTTGCTTACTTCTTCTTTGTTTCCTTCAAAGTCGTTAATGACCATACAAATCAGTTCTGCAATTTCATCCATATCTTCTTCCTTGAATCCACGGGAAGTAACTGCAGGGGTACCCAAACGGATACCACTGGTAACAAAGGGACTCTTGGGATCATTGGGGATTGCATTTTTATTACAGGTAATGCCAACCTCATCCAGGTTATGCTCTACCTCTTTACCGGTCTTATCCTGTTTGATCAGGCTGACAAGCATCAGGTGGTTGTCGGTACCGCCGGAAATAATCTCAATACCGCGATCCATCAAGCCTTTGGCTAATGCTGCCGCATTTTTCTTCACCTGCAGTTGATAATCCTTGAATGCAGGAGAAAGTGCTTCTTTCAAACATACTGCCTTGCCGGCAATCACGTGCATCAAAGGTCCGCCCTGGGTTCCGGGGAATACTGCCTTGTTAATCATGGCACCATATTTCTCTTTACAGAGAATCATACCACCTCTGGGGCCACGCAGCGTTTTGTGGGTTGTGGTGGTAACAAAATCTGCATAGGGAACCGGACTGGGATGAAGCCCTGCCGCAACAAGACCTGCAATGTGTGCCATATCTACCATCAGATAAGCACCAACCTCGTCCGCAATCTCACGGAACTTTGCAAAATCAATTTCACGGGCATAGGCACTTGCACCGGCAAGAATCAGTTTGGGTTTATGCTCAAGCGCCAAAGCACGAACTTCATCATAATTGATAAGATTGGTTTCTTCATCCACGCCGTAGGGAACAACGTTGAAGAACTTACCGGAAATATTAACCGGAGAACCATGGCTCAGATGTCCGCCGTGTGCCAGATTCATACCCAAGAAGGTATCACCGGGCTCCATGGTAGCAAAGAAAACAGCCAAGTTGGCAGATGCACCGGAGTGAGGCTGTACGTTGGCAAACTCAGCACCGAACACTTCTTTTGCGCGCTCAATCGCAAGGGTCTCTACAACGTCTACATGTTCACAGCCGCCGTAGTAACGCTTTCCGGGATAACCCTCTGCGTATTTATTGGTCAGGGGAGTGCCCATTGCTTCCATCACTGCAGGGCTGACAAAGTTCTCCGACGCAATCAATTCAATCTTACTGCGCTGACGGTTAATCTCCGCTTGAATTGCAGACGCAAGTTCGGGATCGAAATTCTTAATCTGGTTTAACTCAAACATATTTTTCCTCCTATGTTCTCCATAATGTTCTTATAAAAATTTGTTGCATTTGCATATCTTTTATATTATAATCGTTTTATTCTCATTTTGCAAGGGGGAATTTATCTTGAAAGAAACTTTATCGCAAAAAAGAGCACGAATCTTACAGATTCTTTCTGTTTTTGAAGAGGTGTACCCTGATGCAGACTGTACCCTTGATTTTAAAAACCCTCTGGAACTTTTAATTGCCACCCAACTGGCGGCACAATGCACCGATGCCCGTGTCAATCAGGTAACGCCCCGCCTTTTTCAAAAATATCCAGATGTATATGCCTTTGCCTACGCTGATGAATTGGAACTTCAGGAAGATATCCGCTCCACTGGATTCTTTCGCAATAAGGCAAGAAATATTATCGGTTGTTGCAGAATGCTGATTGATGAATTTGAAGGCGAAGTCCCCCGCAGCATGGAGGAACTTCTTCGTCTCCCCGGTGTTGGCAGAAAAACTGCCAATTTAGTTCTGGGCGACTGCTTTGATACCCCCGGCATTGTGGTGGACACTCATGCCACACGGCTCTCCAACCGTATGGGATTTACCACCCACAAAGACCCCTATAAAATTGAACTGGATTTGCAGAAAGTTGTACCTCAGCCCCGTTGGGCAGAATTCTGCCATCAACTGGTGAACCATGGCAGAGCCTACTGTATGGCACGAAAACCGGATTGTGACAACTGTCCGCTGAATCATTTGTGTCCCAAAAAAGGTGTATAAAAAGGAATTGAGAGAAGTCTCTCAATTCCTTTTTTCTTTTCTATAAGCACCAGGGGACATACCGGTATGTCGTTTGAAAAAGGAAATAAATCCTGATTCATTGTCAAATCCCATGGCAAAACTGACTTCTTTGATACTGCGGTCTGTTTCCGTCAGCAGTTCTTTTGCATATCGAATCCGTTTATTCACAATATAGTCAAACAGCGAATGCCCGGTGCAATTTTTGAAAATACGGCTGATTTGTTTGGATGATAAACAGCATTCCTTGGCAACATCTTCACAGTTGACTGTCTGCCCCCGTTTCTTTTCAATATACTCCACGGCAACCAAAAAGCGAGGATCCATCTTTTCCTGTTCACGGGGGAGTTCTGCATCCAGACTTTGTGCCAACACCGAAATCATTTCAAGAATCCGTCCGCTAATAATCCCCGGAGTCAACACATCGCTATTTTCGCACTCGTTCAGGATAAATCCCATCAACGCAAAAATCTTTTGAGGAAGCGGAACAATTCGGGCACCAACGCCTGCAAACACACCGGATGCAACTGCCAACGACGCTTTAACTACATCCGGCGTACATTTGACAAACTGATGCTGAAATCCGGCAGGCAAAAAGAGTCCATTCCCTGCGGTGATTTCCCATTCTTCTCCATCGCATTCGTAGGTCAGTGTTCCCGCAAAGACAAAATGTACTTCCCAAAAAGAATGGGAATGAACACCGGAATAATGATACTGGGTAATTTCTTCTGCATTCAGCATCTCAAGCCACAGAATTTTGGTTGGAACCGATAGTTCTGTTTCCGGAAAATTCATTTTCTTCAGTTGTTCTGCCCGTTTGGGAGTATATGCTGTTTCCATAATTACTCACCTTTTTCAAAAAATAACAAATCCAGTATAGCAGAATTCCACACTTTCTGTCAATCCAATGTCCAAATAAGATAATAAAATGTCCACATCCTTCATTGACAAAGAGATTGTTTTCCTGATAAACTAAACAGGAGGTGATCACTGTGTTAAAAGAAAAGATCAAGAACAAAGAAAAACTGATTGGCATGTATGTGCAACTTACCGACATCAGCATTGGAAAGATTGCCGGACTTGCCGGCTATGATTTTGTATGGGTTGATACCGAGCATACCATGTTATCCTTTCAGGATGTTCTTTCTCATATCATTGCCATTAAGGGGACCGGAACTCCGGTGATTGTAAGGGTTCCGCAGGATGACCTGACCTTCACCAAAAAGATTCTGGATGCAGGGGTTGATGGCATTATCTTTCCTATGATTCATGATGCTGAGGAGGCTAACCGCCTGATTGCAACCGCTTTGTATCCTCCACAAGGCGAACGGGGATTTGGGCCTATGAATGCCATAGATTTCGGATTTAAGGATGTTGTCCATTACACAGCAACCGCAAACGATACCCTGTGCCGATTTATTCAGATTGAGCACAAAGACGCCATTGATAATCTGGACGAAATTATGAAAAATCCGTACATTGACGGCTATATTTTTGGTCCCAACGATTTATCCGGTTCCATTGGAATCTTAGGGCATCCCTTTGATGATGCTGTGACAGAACTGATGCAAGACGCCATCCAAAAACTTCATAACAACGGCAAATATGTTGGCATTGCATCCGGCGGATATTCCAAAGAGGTACTGAAACACTGGAGTCAATTTCATCCGGATATGCTTTCTGCCGGTGCTGACTTTGATTTCATCCGTGACGGTGCCCGTGCCAATCGGATTCAATTAGAAGAAATACATAAAAAAGGTATTGTCTAATCGACAATACCTTTTTCAATTTCATCAGTAATATCAAACAGCCTGCCCGTACGGTAATCCATCATCCACGCAATCCCGTCCATCCGTTCAAAACGCAAACGGGATAAATCCGGTTCTATCTCATACCGTCGGCAAAACTCTGCATCTTGCATCAGATGGTATACCGAATCCTTGAATCCCCGCTCCCGCTGAGGGCGGGTAAATGCGGGTAGCGGAATACTCTTATTGTGCCGGATAAAATCATCCGACAATACATCCCGAAAATCCTCGCCCAGAAATTGATACAGAATTTCGTACCAATCCTTTCTTTTTTTCTTGCCGGTTTTCTCTTCCCTGACAAGAAGATCAGCAAGGGTTTCAAAGACCGCAAAAGGATGGGGGTGATGTTCAGTCAGTCTTTGCATCGTCTTCACGAATACACCGCTGTTGTAAAAGAGTTCTACAGCCTCCTCCACCTCTTTCAACCGACAAAGTTCTTCTGCGGAAATCCACTTGGTTGCGACCACCTCATAAGGAGGAAAGGAAACAGATTGAATCGTTTCTTCCTCTTGTAATACAGTTCCGTGGAGAACTTTTAAAAATCCCAGTTGGAGCATGTCCGGTCTGAGACCGTACACAAAATCAAAGGATTTTCCAAAACTTTCATAATCTTCATAGGGAAGTCCGGCAATCAAATCCAGATGGATGTGCATATTACCGTATTGGGAAAGAGAACGGATATTCTTTGCCGTCTCCTCCGGTTCAAAAATACGTCCAACCGCCTCAAGGGTTTTTGCATTCGCAGACTGAATCCCCATTTCCACTTGAAACATACCTTTGGGTGCAGAACCTAAAAGAGCAATCAATTCATCCGTAAGAATTCTGGGTTCCAACTCCATATGTACACAAGTATTACGATTGTTTTCCAGTATAAAACGAATAATTTCCCCGCACCGTTTGCTGTCATAATTAAAAGTACGGTCAATGAGTTTTACCAAAGGAACCTCTGCATCAAAAAACTGTTTTAATCCGGTTTTGACATATTCCATGGGAAAAGGTCTTACCTTATCCTCAGCCGATGAAAGACAGTACGCACAATGAAACGGACAGCCACGGGAAGTTTCAAAGTACAGAATTTTACCCTTGTTCTCCTGAATATCCTCCGCTGTGTAGGGTTGTGGCATTGTCTCAAGATTCAGTGTCTTTCCGGCAGTTATCGGTCGGTTTCTCTGGGCAAAACCGGAAATGGACGGAAGGTCATCAAAAGCCATACCGCTTTTCAGCAACGAGAGCACCTTTTCCAAAGGTTCCTCTCCTTCTCCAACAATCACACCGTCAACAAAGGCATATCGGTTCAGGATTTCCTCTGCACGGTAGCCTGCCTCCGGTCCGCCAAGAAAAATCAAACAGTCAGGTTTTGCAAGTTTCAGCATCTCTGCCGTTTTTAAGGTAAGTTCTACATTCCACAGGTAGCAGGAAAATCCGTAAATATCTGCATTTTCTTGAAGAAGACCGTGGTAAATATGAGACAAACTGTCATTGATGCTGAATTCCCGCAGTATAATGGTGTGGTCGCTGTTATAGCGTTTCAAATATCGTAACGCCAGAGAAGAATGTGCAAATCTGGCATTGAGTGCGGTCAAAACCGTATTCATGATTGTTTTCCTTTCAAGGGAACAACCGTTCCGTCAGGCCGAACCAAATCAATGTTATCCAGTTGTTTTTTCAAGTTCCCCCGAAATGCCGCAACATATTCGGCGCGAAGTTTCTGTTGTTCTGCTTTCTCTTCCTCGGTAAGGCCGACCTCTCTGGATTTTTTCGCCAGTTGGTTAATCCGTTCAATTCTCTTATCCATATCATCTAATCCTCCATTTTTTAAGATTCTGCGTTTAATTCTGCCACAATCACTTCAGGTCTGTTATTGATTCTGAATGGAAACAAACTATTTCCAAGCCCACGGCTTACAATCATATTGGTTGTACCTTGAGTATAAAGTCCGTCACAGTATTGAGGAAATAACCCTTGCCCGGGAGCAAGCACCCCACCCACAAACGGGAGGATAAACTGTCCTCCATGAGCATGCCCGGAAAAGACCAAATCCACATTTCCAGCATATTCGTCAAAGTATTCCGGTCTGTGTATTAAGAGAACTTTATAGGCATCATTTTTCGGGACAACACCCATCTGCTTACGGACAATATTTCGTTCCATCGTATCATCAATAAGTTCCATTTGAAATCTCGGATCATTTAGCCCAACCAGTGTTATTGATGCATCCTCCATGGATATCTCCGCCACTTCATTTTCAAGAACTGTAACACCCGCATATTCCAGCCTGGTTATCAGATGCTTGTACTCTGCATCATGGATTCTGGATTCATGATTTCCATTAACATAGTAGGTAGGTGCAATTTTGACCGCTCTATCCGCAAAATGAACCGCTCTGTCTATCTTTGTTCTTCTGGAATCAACCATATCCCCCGTAATCACAATAATATCTGCGTCGGCGTTTTCCAACGCGGAGATAAGTTGGCTATTGTTATTTCCAAACTCCGCATTATGCAAATCAGATATCTGTGCAATTCGAAATCCATCAAATTTCTTTGGCAAGCGGTTGGATGTAACAACAATGGTATTGATTTCCAACGCTTTGTTGTTATATGCAATCCATAGAATAGCCAAAAGTATAAAAATCAGGCAAACAACAAAAAGTATACTCTTGTTTATCAATAGGTATCACCCCATTTATCTATTTGGATTACATGCATCACACTTCTGCGCTTTATATTTTCATAGGTGGAAGTTGTGATTCGTATAACTGCAAAAACCAGACATAAAACTAAAATTGCAATCAATATTTTTTTCATGGTTGCAAATTCCTTTCACACACTCTCGCAGGTTTCTTATTCACCAATAAACTCTTCCAGTAATGCAACGGCATCCTCAATACATCCGTCACACGAGCGAAGACCCTTGTTTTTTATCTCTCCACACATAATGGTTCCTATCCCGGACTCAAATTTCTCCATCAGTTCACGGGCAGAATCATAACTTTCCTTTTTATTTGTCTCAGGGAGTTTGTCCATGCCATAACTTTGAATTCCCCCTGCCACAAAAACCATGGCACTTACGGCACCACAAACGCCTTGCGTTCCCCCCATGCCTCCGCCAAAGGCTTCGGTAAGTCGGAATATCTCGTCCTCACTATATCCCAATCTGTCTGCAAACACACATGCCACCGCCTGTGCACAATTGCATCCTTTTTTGTGATTTTCTATTGCTTTTTCTCGTTTGTTCATTTCAACATTTTCCTTTTCAAAATTTTAATTCTTATTTTAACCTGTTTTTCTTAGAACAATTTCTTTTATAACCCGCGAGAATACTGGATTTTCTCGCATCCAATAGTATATGTAAATATCAAAATCGGCAAACTAATCTTTTAAATTGTATGGACTTGATACGAGTGAAAACTCAGTGTAATCAGTCCTTATGTTGCTAAGAGACCGCTGAAACATCCAGCGGTTTCTAAAAGATCATTCTGATATATCTACAACTTCAACACCTGCAAGTGGCTTTAAACTATTTACACTACTCCAAACAAAGATTTTTGCATAATCAATGTTTGTATCAAGCGGCACACTATCTACATACGAAGTGTCGCCATCACATTCTATTTGTTTAAACGCCAAAAGTTTACCCATGTTGTCATAGCAAGCAATTGCCAAAAATTCTGTTGTTAATGCTTGTGAACATTCGATGCTAAATTTGTAAGTTGATGTTAATGTTTTGTATGTTGTAGTTGTTATTGGAGAGGGTGATGATGCGCTATCTCCATCATCTTCATCAATTTCGCTCTCATCTAAAATAGGTATTATTTCTTCTTCTGTAGTAAACGATTTAACCTCGCCGAACTCTGTCATTTGATAATAATATGTTGTTTCAGGCTCTAAATCCATAAGTTCAACCGAATAATCTCCTGTACCTGTTTCAACTTCGGTTGTATATACAATTTCTGTATCATCTGCACTCCAATAGCGAATGTATTTTACTGCATTTTCATCTTCGCCCAAAACAGAGCCACTGACTACTGCAAAATAACTGCCTACATCTTCTGCATCATTTGTTGTAGCAACAATATCTGTGCTTATATTTGTAACATCCATTGTTACAACAGAATCTTCTGTCAATATAAAACTATTTCCGGCAACTTCCTCACCATTTACATAAATGCTATCTACAGTATAGTCACTATCCGCTACTGCATTGACCAGAATTTCTTCACCATCATTTGCTGTAATAGAAGAATCTGCTTCGTTTGACATTAATCTTACGCTCATAAGCATAGGTTCAGCAGAATCCATATTAACGAGTGAACCTGTTGCATTATCATTTGCAGATATTGTTACATTATACTCGGCTATTTCTTCTGCAAATGTAACATAAACCTCATCATTGCCATCAACAACAAATGTTGTGCCATCCTGTTCTGCTCCATCGACATATACTTTGTTCAGCACATATCCGGTATTGGGTGTTGCGGTAACAGTTACAATTTCACCATCAACCGCCTGTTTTTTGTCAATGGAAACACTTCCGTTTACAATATCATTAGATATTGTAATGTCATTTAAGCAGTTATAATAGTATTCAGGTATTTCGCCTTCCTTTAAAATCCATACAGCAGAGTTATCTAGAGATAGCGCCTCCATGCTCCTGTATTCATTTAATTTAAGTAGATTTTTTTGAAACGATTTTGTTTTCAACTTAGTTATTGATTTTAATATGGCATTTTCACTTGTTTGACAAATTGAATTTTGCGTTTTTAAAGCCGAAACCTCTAAAATTAAGTCATCATTAACATATGCTTTGTCTATGTCAAATGTAGAAACATCAATCATTGCCGTTACATCTCCAGCAATTGTTTCTGTTCCATATGAATTTGAATGATTTTCTACATATATTTTGTCAGCTATAACCATTGAACTTTTTACCGACTTATCTCTATCTACATAATTAATTTCTGGCACAGCCATAAAACCACCAGCGTAAACATAACTGTCCTGAGCTTTTACATGTATGATTCCATCGATGTTACATACAACATTTTCTATTTCAAGACCACTTGGAGTAATCCCAGCAATCATACTATGCATAGGAACAGAGTTATCACCCTTCGATGTTAACAATAAAGAACACCCATTGAACCTTGAGTTTTTAACATTTCCACTAGTGGTAAATCCGCCAACTCGACCACCTTTTGCACAAATATATATACTATAAGGAATTTGTTCGCCTGCGTATAATATCGTTTCTTTATTCGTAAAATTGACCGAACTATTTTCTACATTGCCCTTACCAGTTATTCCTCCGGCACAAACATAGCCTTCTACATCAATTTTGTCCATAAATCGACCGCTTTTAACATAGCAATTAGATATTTCGTTACTTTGCCCGCTAATTCCACCTATAAATAATTGTGAATTAATATCAACTTCAATATTGCCAAAAACCCCATTTTCATCGTTTAATACACAATTTTTCAGTCTACAATATTGTCCATAGCCGACAATTCCTCCGGCACAGCCTGTCGAATTTACTAATTCAAAGGATATCGTCGTATTATTAACACTACAATTCACTAAGTTTGCTGATAATTGAAAACCAGGAGCGCCACCTATTATGCCTCCTATGCACAAAATACTATTTCCGGAAACACGCACATTAGAGATATCTATATAAGTTGCATTAACATTTTCTATATTTACATTATATAGTTTATAAGCTCCAGCCAAACCACCAATATAAATACTTTCAGAATTATTAATACTTTCAATATCTCCTTTTATAGTGAGGTTTTTTATATATATCCCTTTTCCAAGATCGCCGGAAAGCATTCCAAACAAACCATAATAATTATAATCACCGCCTGAAATATAAAGACCGCTTATTGTGTATCCTTTTCCGTCCAGACAACCGTAAAATACTTGATATTGATTTTCGTATACTCCGATAGGCACCCAATTTTCATAATTTAAATCGATATTGTTAGTTAAAACATAGTATTCTTTATTTGGAGATTGAGTCTGGGAATTTACTTTTTTAGCCAGTAGTGCTAGTTCACTAGCATTAGATATTTGGTAAGGATTTTCTGCTGTCCCATCACCACCGGCAAACGAAGATGCTACATCGCCTGACCATGTGCTTTCTCCCCAAACTGCATAAAGGGTTGTATTAGCATCAAATTTATAGTCCATACCGATTCTATGTGTTGCAGTTGTCGCAGTTTCACTTGTTGACCAGCCTTTCAAATAATATCCATCTTTAACTATATTATTGGGAATACGAATTGCATCACCATAGGTAATGGTTTTTTCTAATATTTCCCCTTTACCCCCGTTTGCATCAAATTTGACAGTATATGTTTCAGGCTCCCAAACTGCATAGAGCGTTACTTTTGCATTTCTGTTATATGTATCGCCCGGCTGATATTCTGCTACGGTTGCATTTTTACTCCTTGCCCAACCTTTGAATACATAATGGGGTTTTGTCGGTACAGATGAAGTCAATGTTAAATTTGTATCTTCGATTTTTGTTTGTGAAGACGGTGCATTACTTCCGCCCTTTGCATTGTATGAAACGGTATAGGAATCGGATATTTTAAATCCGGGACAACTATCACTTCTCTCTTCTCCTGTAGCCGTATTTTTTGCATACAAAACAGCATAGTATTCTCCGCTTGGAAGTCCGCTTACATAATATTCGTCAGAGGACATATTGTATGTGTTATACAGATTATCGTTATGATATAGTTTTAATGTATAACTTGTGGCATTATTTACATTATTGCGATAAAACGTTGCTGTTCCTTTTGTTTTTTCAAATGAACGAGTGAGATTTACATTACCTACCGGATAGCAGGATGAACAAGAAGAAACCGTATTTTTCCCCAAATAAACTTTTTTTCCACAACTACAAACATTGTATTTATTATGAGGATGAGCACTCTCTGTCGAAACAGAATATGAACAGGTATGAGTTTGAGGTGGGATAACAACCTCTGTCTCATGCTTCGTTTTGCCATTATTTTTAAACATTCGGATAGAACGAATCATAATTTCAGCAGAACCATATTTGTTTGTAATATTTCCGTTAGCTCCGCCTGGGTCCAAAATGTTTAATACTCCGTTATTTACAGAATCTGCCAAAACATAATGCCAATGTTTGTCTCCATCTGTATCGGTATACCGAAGTATAGTAATGAGAACTGCATACCCTTTGTTAAGGTTTTCGCTTATTTTTGCGATACGAGTGCTATTGCTTTCTGTGCTAAATTTAATTTCACTACCAACTATTGACATATTAGGAACAGCTTTATTGATTTTGCTCCAATAAATAGCACCATATCCATTATAGCCGCTGGCATTATTCATTCGTGTTAAAAAGATACCAGGGTCAAAGCTATTTTCGCTTTCGCATCCTAATTTAACCGCCGCCATAGCTAATGCTGTTGTAGTACATCCAATGGATTTCATTGTGTAAGATGAACCGCCCAATTTATAACTTTTCCAATAACCGGAATACTGTTTCCAGTCACGATAAGAACTGCTTGCTGCTTGTACTGGAACAACCGAAAATAGTGACAAGAGCATCGTTAAAGTTAAAATTACACTAATTAGTCTTTTCATTTAAAAAATCCTTTCTTCCTATAAATGCTAACAAAATAACATATCCATATTATAACATTTTATGCATTTTAAAACAATAGTTTTTTAATACATACATAATCTTACTCGTGTCAAGTCAGGAGAACAGTGAATAATAGGACCTACTATTTTTTCCTGATTTTTTCACTGGATTTTTTCTAAACAAAATTCTTCGGAACCTGCGAGATTACTATATTTTCTCACTATTATATTATATCATAAATGTTTAAAATTTGCAAACTAA